>DATMTS010000063.1:0-10539 GCA_035564555.1 Humibacter sp. | reverse complement strand
GCGGGTGGCGTCGCCGTTCAGCTGCAGGTACTTCGACGGCGGGAGGCCGGGGCCGGGGGCGATGGAGGCGACGTACGCCGCGAGCTCCTTCGTCTGGTCGTCGTTGAAGACCGGCGGCTTGTCCTGGGCCTGGGGCGCGTCCTGCGCGAGCGGCATGCGGCCCGTGCCGACCTGGAAGTCCACCGCCGCCGCGCCGACGCCGATGAGGGACGGGCCGGCAGCGGTGCCCTGCAGCGCGAGGCCGTGGCACGTGGCGCAGTTCGCCTCGAACAGCTTCTTGCCCTGCGCGATCGCCTGGGGGCTGTTCAGGTCGATGGCGGCGGACGCGCCAGACGAGGCCGTGAAGAGCGTGTAGGCGCCGCCGGTGATCAGCAGGCCGACGGCGACGAGCGCCACGGACGCGAGCGGCGACCGACGGCCGCGCTTGCGGGAGGGGACGGAGCCGGCTGCGGCCGCGCGACGGGTTCGAATCACTGAGGTCCTCACGCTATTTGAGCACGTAGATGACGAGGAACAGGCCGATCCAGACCACGTCCACGAAGTGCCAGTAGTAGGAGACGACGATCGCGGTCGTCGCCTCCCGGTGACCGAAGTTCTTGACGGCGAACGCCCGGCCGATGGTCAGCAGGAACGCGAGCAGGCCGCCGGTGACGTGCAGGGCGTGGAACCCGGTCGTCAGGTAGAAGGCGGATCCGTAGGCGGACGAGCTGATCATCACGCCCTCGCTGACGAGGGTCGCGTACTCGAACACCTGGCCGCTGACGAAGACCGCACCCATCGCGTAGGTGAGGAAGAACCACTCGACCATGCCCCACTCCGACGGGCGCCAGCCGGTCGCGCGGGCCTGGAGCCGCTCCGCCGCGAACACGCCGAACTGGCAGGTGAACGAGCTGAGCACCAGGATGATCGTGTTCCCGAGGGCGTACGGCACGTCGAGGTGCTTGGTGCTCTCGGCCCACAGCTGCGGCAGCGACGTGCGCAGCGTGAAGTAGATCGCGAAGAGCCCCGCGAAGAACATCACCTCGCTGCCGAGCCACACGATCGTGCCGACGGCGACCACGTTCGGGCGGTTGATGCCTGGCGCGGACGCCACAGGGGATATCGAAGTGCTCGTCACGATCTCCATTATGGCCGATAACGCGGCCCGATAATCCAATCGGCATCGCCGATGGTGTGTCGGAAACGATCCCATAGGATCGGAGCCATGGCGGAAACCCCTACCTGGTCTGCGATCCTCTCCTCGATGCTCGGGGGCGAGGCGCTGAGCGTCGCCGAAGCGTCGTGGGCGATGGAGCAGATCATGACGGGTGCCGCCACCCAGGCGCAGATCGCCGGGTTTCTCGTAGCGCTGCGCGCCAAGGGTGAGACGGTCGACGAGATCGTCGGATTCCGTGATGCGATCCTCGAGCATGCCGTGCCGCTTCCGCTTGACCCGATGGCGCTGGACATCGTCGGCACGGGCGGTGACCGGTTCGGCACAGTGAACGTGTCGACCACCGCGGCGATCGTCGCGGCGGCGGCCGGTGTACCGGTGATCAAGCACGGCAACAGGGCCGCGAGTTCGTCGTCGGGGTCCTCTGATGTGCTCGCTGCGCTCGGCATCGATCTGACGATGTCGGCGGAACGCGTTGCCGAGGTGTTCGAACGCGCCGGAATCACCTTCGCCTTCGCCTCCGCCTTCCACCCCGGATTCCAGAACGCCGGCGCGGTTCGCAGTCAATTGGCCATTCCGACCGTGTTCAACTTCCTCGGCCCGTTGTGCAACCCGGCCAGGCCCGAGGCATCCGCCGTGGGTGTGGCACAGCTCGACCGGGTGCCCCTGATCGTCGGAGTCTTCCAGACCCGCGGCGCGACAGCGCTGGTCTTCCGCGGTGACGATGGGCTCGACGAGCTCTCCACCACCGGGCACAGCCACATCTGGGAAGTGTCTCGGGGGCTGGTGACGGAGCACGACATCGACCCACGCGAACTCGGGCTGCGCCGCGCCAGCATCGACGAGTTGCTCGGGGGAGACGCGCAGCACAACGCAGGCGTCGTTCATTCGGTGCTCGACGGCGAGGCGGGTGCCGTGCGAGACATCGTGCTGCTGAATGCCGCCGCCGGTCTGGTGTCGTTCGAACTGGCGACCGAACCCGCTTCGGCACAGCGTTCGATTCTCGACCGCTTCACCGACAAGATGGCGGTCGCGGCACAGGCCATCGACTCGGGCGCCGCTTCGAAAAAGCTCGACGATTGGGTGGCGGCGGCCGCCCCGTGATGCGCCGTCGACCGCGCTTCGGTACCTGGAAGGGGATCGGATGAAGAAGCTCATCAATGATCCGCGCGCCGTGACGACCGAATACCTCGAGGGCCTGGCCGCCGCGCATCCCGCGTTGCTGCGCATCTCCACCCACCCGGCGTTCGTCGTGCGTGCCGACGCGCCCGTGCCGGGCAAGGTCGCCATCCTCTCCGGAGGGGGAAGCGGACACGAACCGTTGCACGCGGGATTCGTCGGAGCGGGAATGCTGGATGCCGCGGTGCCGGGTCCCGTCTTCACCTCACCGACCCCGGATCCCATAGTCGCGGCGACCAAGGCCGTCGACGGCGGCGCCGGCGTGCTCTACGTGGTGAAGAACTACACAGGGGACGTGCTGAACTTCGAGACGGCCGCCGAACTGGCGTCGCTTGACGGCGTCGAGGTGCGAACGGTCGTGGTCAACGACGATGTGGCCGTGCGCGATTCGCTCTACACGGCAGGGCGACGTGGTGTCGCCGGTGCGCTCGTGGTCGAGAAGATCGCGGGCGCCGCCGCTGAGCGCGGTGATGACCTCGACGCGATCGTGCACCTGTGCCGGCGTGTCATCGGCTTAGCTCGGTCGATGGGTGTGGCGATCACGCCCCCGACGGTGCCGCACAGCGGCGAGCCCAGCTTCGTGCTCGCCGACGACGAGGTGGAATTCGGCATCGGCATCCACGGTGAACCCGGTCGGGCGCGCACCGCGTTCGCGCCCGTCGACCGGCTCGTCGACGAGTTGCTCGAGGCGATTCTCGAGGACCGGCCGATAGCCGCCGGGTCGCGCGTGCTGGTCGTGTTGAACGGAATGGGATCGACGCCGTCGTCGGAGCTGTACATCGCTTTCCGGCGAGTCGCGCAAGTACTCGCCTCCGCCGGGATCGAGATCGAGCGAAGCCTCGTGGGCAGCCTCGTGACGTCGCTGGACATGCAGGGATTCTCCATCACGGTGGTTCCGCTGGACGATGAACTGGTGCGGCTCTGGGACGCTCCGGTGCACACGGCCGCGCTGCGCTGGGGCCGGTAGAGAAAAGGGTGAGCATGACAGTGGGAACGCAATGGGTGCTGGATTGGGCGCGTCGCAGCGCCGCCGTCCTGTCGCAGCACCGCACAGAGCTCGGTGATCTGGATCGGGCGATCGGAGACGGCGACCACGGCGAGAACATGGACCGCGGGTTCACGGCCGTGATGGCGAAGCTCGACGACGTGCCGCAGGATGCGACCCCGTCCGATGTTCTCAGGCTCATCGCGACGACACTGATCTCGAGTGTCGGGGGCGCCGCCGGGCCGCTCTACGGCACGGCGTACTTGCGGGCATCCGAGTCGGTTGCCGACCGGGATCGGCTGGATTCCTCCGCGATCGCCGGACTGTTTGCGGCGGCCACCGAGGGGATCGTGCAACGCGGCAAGGCGCTGCCGGGCGAGAAGACGATGGTCGACGCCTGGACTCTCGCCGTGGAGGCGGCGTTGCAGTCGGCCGCGCGCGATGAGCAACCCGTTCAGCTGCTCGCCTCGGCTGCAGACGCGGCAGAGGCTGCTGCGGCGGCGACCGAGCCGCTGGTCGCGCGTAAGGGGCGCGCCAGCTATCTGGGGGAGCGCGCGATCGGTCATCGCGATCCAGGCGCCCAATCGACGGCGTTGATTCTGCGCGCTGCGGCGGATGCCGCGGTGGCGACGGCTGATGACTGACGCGGAGCAGACCACGCACGATCGAGTCGCCGTGGTGATCGTCTCTCACAGCGCTCAGATCGCCGCGGGCACGGCGGCCCTGGCTCGGCAGATGGCACCGAACGTCGCGCTCGAAGAAGCGGGCGGCACCGATGAGGATCAGTTGGGCACCAGCTTCGACCTGGTCAGCAAGGCGATCGAGCGGGCCCTGCGCGGGTCGTCCGCCGTCGTGCTGTGCGACATCGGCTCGGCGGTGCTCACTGCCGAGACGGCGATCGATCTGATGAGCGAACGTGATCGCGTTCGGGTGCGCATCGCGGACGCTCCGATCGTCGAGGGAGCGATCGCAGCCGCCGTCGCAGCTCAGACGGGACAATCACTCGATGGCGTCGTCGAGGCTGCGGAGGCGGCGCGACCCGCTTCGCCTCGAGGATCCCGGACCTCCGCCACCGGCGGACCGGTGCCGGTGACATCCGATGCGGACGCCGATCGATATGTGCGCCGTGCCACCCTGACCAACGCCGATGGCCTGCACGCGCGGCCCGCGGCCGAGTTCGTGCGTCTCGCCGCCACCTTTCCGGTCAAGGTCATGATCAACGGCAAGGATGCCAAAAGCCTGCTGGGCATCATGTCGCTCGGGCTGATGAGGGGCGCGACGGTCGAAATCTCCGCCGAACCCGACGGCGCGACGGCGGTCGATGCGCTCGCGGAGCTCATCGAGTCGGGTTTCGCAGGCAAGGAGACGCGGTGACGACGCCGGATCCAGAGAAGTTCGCGAACGACTGGCTGGCTGCGTGGAACGCGCACGACATCGAATCGGTGCTGGCGCACTTCGCGGACGACGTGGTCTTCTCCTCACCCCTGGCGGCCGCCCTGGTGCCGGATTGCGACGGGGTACTGCGCGGCAAGGACGCCGTTCGGGCCTACTGGCAGGAGGGCCTGCGCCGCATTCCCGACCTGCACTTCGAGCTGATCGGCGTCTACGGCGGAATGGATGCGATCGTGATCAACTACCGCAATCAACGTGGCGGTCTGGTGAGCGAGGTGCTGGTGTTC
Source organism: Humibacter sp. (assembly GCA_035564555.1). Taxonomy (GTDB): domain Bacteria; phylum Actinomycetota; class Actinomycetes; order Actinomycetales; family Microbacteriaceae; genus DATMTS01. The sequence goes on along the minus strand of DATMTS010000063.1, from coordinate 5,543 downwards.
GACAACGGTTCGGTGACGAGCGGGCACGGTACCTACCTGTCCGTCGGCGATCCTGTGGTGCGAGCGAACACGACGAACGGGTAGATTAGGCGTGCGATCGGCTCAGCCACGAGGGCGAGGGCGGTGATCGCGTTCATCGACGGGAGGTGACACCCATGTACGCAGTATCCGCAATGGGTGCTTCCCGTCAGCGCACGATCGCGCGAACAAGCTGATCGGCAGGGGGAGCGCCCGATAAGGCAGACCGCGAAAGGCGACTCCCATGAACACAACATCCCCTTCAGCTCCGCGCTTCACCCCGGCCTCCGGCCGCGCGAGACCCGACAATGACCAGCGGCAGCTCCAGACAACAGGACAGCCGGACGATCCGGCCGGGCGGGCGTTGGTTCTCGCAGGCGGGGGAGCGGCAGGCAATGCCTGGGAGCTCGGCCTCGTCGCCGGCCTGTCCGAGTCGGGAGTCGATCTCACCGAGGCCGAGCTCATCATCGGGACCTCGGCAGGGTCGACGGTTGCCGCCCAAATCACCAGCGGCGCGCACCCCGCCGAACTGTACGCCGCAATTCTCGCCGAGGTGCCTCGACCGCGGATCGGGGACGCGGGGCGCAACAGGGGTCGAGCTCCCCATATCTCGGGGCCGAGCTACCTGGAGTGGTCGAACGGCATCATCCGGTCAGCCGAGGATGCGTCGGACATGCGCCGCAAGATGGGAGCCGCGGCGCTCGAACTGGCCGACTCAGGCGACACAGGCCAGACGCGCTGGCGCGACATCGTCGCGGCTCGGCTTCCCGGTAACGCTTGGCCCCAGCAGCCGGTGCTGATCGCGGCCGTGGATGCGGATACCGGTGAGCCGGTCGTGTTCGACCGCCACAGCGGGGTCGAGCTGGTGGACGCGGTCGCCGCCAGCACCTCGGCGATGACCCCATACCGGATCGGGGACAACCGATACATCAACGGTGGCTATCGACGCAGCGAGAACGCCGACCTTGCGGCTGGATGCGCACGCGTGCTGGTGTTCTCGCCATTCGGCGGCAGGACGCGGATGCCGCTGCACTGGGGCATGGACCTCGCGACCCAGGTCGCAGAGCTGCGCGCCGCAGGCAGCAGGGTGGAGACCGTCTTCCCCGATGGCGGAGCTGGTGACGTCTTCGACGCGAACGCGTTGGATCCCTCGACTCGCCTGCAGGCCGCGCGAGGGGGCTACGACCAGGGACGCGCCCTCGCGGCACCGCTCGCCGAATTCTGGCGGTGACCACGAATCATCCCATCGAGTGACAAAGCAACGATGTCGCAACACCAATCAGAGGCAGGTAACCGACATGGCGTTCATCGCAATCGAGGAGCATTGGACCACACCGGGGCTGACGGCGGCGCTGAACGCAGTGCCGGAGGAACAGCGGGACGACAGTGTGGCGCTCAACGAGCTCGGCGATAATCTCGAGCGCCTCGAGGACCTCGGCGATGGGCGCATCGCGGCGATGGATGAGCAGGGCGTGGACGTGCAGATCATCTCGCTTGCTCCGCCCGCGACGGGGCCGCTCGCCCCCGCGGATGCCGTTTCGCTCAGTCGTCGGACGAACGACCTGGCGGCCGAGGCCGTGCGGCGCAACCCGTCGCGCCTGCGCGCCATGTGCACGTTGCCGATGGGGCAGCCGAGTGCGGCAGCGGGTGAGTTGGAGCGTGCCACGGCACTCGGCTTCGTCGGTGCGATGGTCTATGGACGTACCGGCGCCATCGCGCTCGACGACCCGTGTTATGACGAGCTGTTCGCGGCGGCCGCGGCACTTCGGCAGCCGATCTTCATTCACCCGCAGATACCGTCTCGAGCCGTTCGAGCAGCGACCTACGCAGGGTTCGACCCAATCACGGAACTCGCTCTCTCGACGTTCGGCTGGGGGTGGCATGTCGAGGCCGCCATCGCCGCGCTGCGACTCATCACCCGCGGCACATTCGGCCGGCACCCCGACCTCACGATCGTCTTAGGGCACTGGGGCGAATTGCTCTTGTTCTGGCTGGACAGGGTGAACAGCCTCTCCCGTATCGCCGGTCTGGACCGCGAGGTGTCGGATTACATCCGCTCGAACTTCTTCATCACGAGTTCCGGCATGTTCAATCCGGATCTGCTGCGGCACTGCCTTCAGGCCACGACGATCGATCGCCTGCTGTTCTCCACCGACTACCCGTTTCAGCGCCCGACCGGGCCCGAGATCCAGCGGTTCCTGACCGAGTTCGACAGCGATGAGGATCGGGAGAAGTTCACCGCCGGCAATGCTCGCGCACTGTTCGGGATCGACGCGCCGGGCCTACGGTGATTTGGTAGAGTCTCGATGTCCACGTAGCGAGGAGGTGATGCCCGGTGTTCGTCGTATCCATTGGGTGCTCCTCGTCTCTACGACGGGCGGTCGACTGACGTGAGTGTCATCGGGAGCACCGTGACGAGGTGACCCGCGAAAGGCACTGCTCATGCAATTCATTTCTCAGACGACGTCCGACGGCGTCGTCGAACGCTCATTCATCGTCGGCGACGTGCCAGGAGTTCTGTGGTCTCCGGATGATGCCGGCGGCCCTCCTGCACCTCTCGTGCTCATGGGGCATGGGGGCGGTCTGCACAAGAAGGCACCGGGTCTTACCGCTCGGGCCGCCCATTTCGTGACCGCGTTCGGGTTCCACGCGGCGGCAATCGACGCGCCCGGACACGGGGATCGCGAAAGGTCGGCCGCGGACGCGTCCTGGGTGGACGAGATGCAGCGCGCCCGAGGGGCGGGGGAACCGCTCGGCGCCATCGTATCCGCGTTCAATGCATCCATCGCCGAGCGAGCGGTGCCCGAGTGGCAAGCCGCGCTCGATGCACTGCAGACGCTGCCGGAGATCGACATCGACCGTCCGGTCGGGTACAGCGGGATGACGCTCGCAACCGAGATCGGCTTCCGGCTGGCGGCGGCTGAGCCGCGGATCGGTGCCGCCGGGCTGGGCTCCGCCTTCGCCTCCGACGCGCTGCTGGAGGTCGCTCGGGGGGTCACCGTGCCCGTGCAGTTCCTGCTGCCGTGGGACGACCCGGAAATCGATCGTGAATCCGGACTGGCCCTCTTCAATGCGATCGGCTCGGGCGTGAAGTCGCTGCACGTGTTCCCCGGCCCACATCAGCGTGTGCCGTGGTCGGAGATCGAGGATGCCGCCCGGTTCCTCGCCCGGCAGCTCGTGTCATAGATGCGCTCGGGTGCGTGGGGGGTCGGCACTGCCCAAGACCTATGTTCTGTCGCCATTGCCTGCCGTTGTCGTAACCGGGCGCGGTCCGTCATGCGATGAGATCGATGCTCACGCCGCCGTTCGGCGGAGTTCGCCGACCAGTCTGATGATGATGCCCTCTGGCCGTGGACGTAGCAGTACTGGTAGCTGTCCTGATACTTCCACCTCGCCCTGCCGTGGCCATCCCGAGTCCGCACGACCGCGATCTCTGCTCGAACGCCGTGCAGACCGGCCACGCAGTTTAGGCGAGCGGGCTCGTGGGTTGTTGGCGAGATCGACCAGGTCCACATCGCCTGGCCTCTGCGTGAGTGCGGATCACTTCCTACGGCGTATGACCAACACGATGTATAAGGCCACCGCAACAGCTACCAACGCGCCAATGCTGATTCCCACTATTCCTCCTTCTGGGCTGGACGAGGCGGAGAGACCGGTATGTCTCGCAAAGACTAATGGCAGCGCAATGGAGGTTGTTGACGGGGTCGTCTGCGGCGTAAGCGTAACGGTTGGCGCTGTTGAGGTCGGGGGACCGGTCGACAGGGTCGTGTTGGGTGTAGCGGCCGGTGGCGGGCCCACAAGACGATGGTCCCGCGGCGCATACACCTTGTTCGCAAAGGCGGTTGCTGTCCCATGTGCTACCTCTTGGTCCAGCTAGAAGGACGAGCTGGACTGATCGTACCTCGGCAAGCCGTTCCCACCTGCAGCTGATCTGCAAGCGGCTGACCGCCGGCTCAACGCGATTCGTGCCGTGATCGGCAGGTGACGGAATAGCCCGCCTTCATGCCCGTTTTGTCCTTCCGACGACCACGCAGAAGTCGACGACACAGAGGTCATTCGCCTTTTCTTTGAAAGCGGGCGTGACGCGACCGACCACTAGGCATCGAGCCGACGATGGTGTGTTCCTAGGTATCGAGTCCTTCAGCGCTCGACGAAGTCTCGTCTGGGGTCCAGCTCAGGACGTCGCCTGGTTGACAGTTGAGGACGCGACAGATTGCGTCGAGCGTGGTGAAGCGCACAGCGCGAGCCCGACCGTTTTTTAGCACCGCCACATTGGTGGGGGTGATGCCAATCGCGTCGGCGAACTCCCCGACCGACAACCCACGGTCGACGAGGAGGCGGTCGATGTGGATCTGGACCGCCATTCAGACCACCTCGTCGAGTTCGACGTGCATAGCGACCGCGCGACCCAGGAGGGATCGCATCACCAGAAGGACAAGTGTGACGGTCGCGCCGACCGGCACGCAGGCTTCCACGAGGATGAAGAGCTGAGGCGGCCCAGGGATGAAGAAGAGCGCCACGATCGCGAGGAGCGTGGCGACGACGACAGCGATGACGAGCACATTGACCCATCCGAACGCGGACGGGCGGAAGATCCGGTCAGCGCGGATGTAGCCGACGAGGACACCTGTGGCCACGAGAAGGGCCTCCACGCACAGCCCGAACGAGAGGGCGATCGCGGTCAACGCGCTCTGCGTCGGAGCGAGTTCCGGCAAGAACTGGACCAGCTGCTCCGTGACTCCTCCGACGCCGGCCATGCCCACGGCGACCAGAAACGCGAGCAAGCTGAGCGCAGCCCAAGCGAATGCCACGATGAAGTCTAAGGGGCTGCTCTTATTACCCATCCAACGATTATCGATGGTTATCTATCGAAAATCAACCGATCTGTTTACCGCCAAACTGCATCAACGGCTGTTGCGGCTGAGGCGGCGATCGACGCGCCACGGGGGAGCGGTCCTGCCCGTTTCAAGTGATTCCTATAAATCACCAGTCGCGCGGGCCCGGCTCCGGGTTGTACGGCCTGGCACGCGGCCCGTCGAGGAAGTCCGCCAGGCCGCCGGAGCCCACAGGCCGAGCCGAGGGCGCAGGATGCCGCACGAGCACGTTCCGCCTGACTGGGGCCACCCGCCGTCGGGCCGTCCGCGCGAACACCGCACCCAGATAGCGCCGCTCGAGGGCGACGAGCCAGCGGAGGCTGGTGACCGCGCCAACAACGACGAGCAGACCGATCACCGCGAAGCTCACAAAGAAGAACACCGGCCCGCGTACGGCAACCGCGACCAGGCCGGCTATGAACGCGTCGAAGGGCACACGCCACGGTAGCGCGGCCGCAGGGAAGCTGTGAACCGCCTGTACGGGGGTCAGCCCACGAGGGCGTAGTCGCCGCGCCGGTCGCGCCAGCGCGGATCCGGCGGGGGAGCAGCGCCGAGGAGCTTCGCGATCGAGGCGGCCGTGACGCGGCCGTCGTTGACGATGAGGTAGTCGGAGCCGCCGCCGTACTGGCCGCGTTGGTGCCGGGTCTTCCA
>DATMTS010000062.1:0-63338 GCA_035564555.1 Humibacter sp. | reverse complement strand
GGACCGCGCCCGCCGCCGCCACCCCCGAAGAACGTCTCGAAGATGTCGCCGAAGCCGCCGAAGCCCGCGGATGCGCCGCCGAAGCCCGCCTGCGGCCCCAGATCGTATCGCTCCCGCTGCTGCGGGTCGCTCAGCACGTCGTAAGCGTGCGTGACGAGCTTGAAGCGTTCCTGCGCCTCGGCCGACGGGTTCACGTCGGGGTGCAGTTCGCGCGCGAGCCGGCGATACGCCTTCTTGATCTCGTCGGGTGTCGCGTCGCGGTCGACGCCGAGAACCTCGTAGTGGTCGGCCAAAATCAGCGCCTCACTCCTTGTTGCGGTCGGTCACTCGCCGAGCTGGCGAGACAGATAGCGGGCGACCGCGCGCACGGCCGCCATGTTGTTCGAGTAGTCCATCCGGGTGGGCCCGAGCACGCCGAGCCGCGCGACCCCGCTGCCGCTGCCCGCGTAGCCGCTGGCGAGCACGGACGTCTCGCCCAGGCCGAACGGCGCGTTCTCCCGGCCGATGCTGACCGAGACGCCATGCTGCTCGTTCACCATCTCGCCGAACAGCTTGAGCAACTCGACCTGCTCCTCGATGGCTTCCAGAACAGGGTAGATGCTGCCGGTGAAGTCATGCTCGGTGCGCACCAGGTTCGCGGCGCCGGCCATGAGCAGTCGCTCGTGCCTGGTCGACTCGATCTGCTCCGCGATCGCGCCGGCGAGCGCCGCGATCGACGGGCGATCCGACTCCGGGAACTGATCGACGATGCCGCGCAGCCGCTCCACGGCATCCCCGAGCCGTAACCCGACGCACGCACCGTTCAGGCGTGCTCTGACCGAGTTCAGCAGAGTCTCGCCAAGGGCGACCGGCAGCTCGGCGACGCGCTGCTCCACGACGCCGGAATCGGCGATCAGCACGCACAGCACGCGTTGGGGGCTCAACGGAACCAACTCGATGTGCCTGACTCGTGCGCGGGACACCGAGGGGTACTGCACGAGTGCGACCTGATGGGTGAGTTGGGCGAGCAGGCGAACCGTGCGGGTCAGAACATCGTCGACGTCCACCGACTCGCCGAGGAAGATCTCGATAGCGTGCCGTTGCGCACGGGACAGCGGCTTCAGATCGGCAAGGTGATCGACGAAGAGCCGGTATCCCTTGTCGGTCGGCACCCGACCGGAGGAGGTGTGCGGGGCCACGATGAGCTCCTCCTCCTCCAAGACGGCCATGTCGTTGCGAATGGTGGCCGCGGACACGCCGAAGGAATGGCGCTCGACGATGCTCTTGGAACCGACCGGTTCACGTGAGGAGACGTAGTCCTGCACGATCACGCGAAGCACTTCCAGACTGCGCTCAGACACCATGGGTCCGTCGCCTCCTCACCGCGCTAGCACTCCATACAGCCGACTGCTAATCATATCGCGCGAAGCAGCGAAGAATCCGTTGCACCCGGCAGTTCGGCGGCAGTACCTTATGCATGTGCTCGCACTGTTGCCGGCGCCGCGTGTACGTTACGTGCGCATTCGCACCGGTGGACGGGCACCCTGACGAAAGGCACGTTCATGTCGGACCCCAACGCTCAGCCGCCCGTCGATCCCGCTGCCGGTCAGCCCCCGTACACCACTCCGCCGCAACAGCCTCAGACCGCGCGGCCTCAGCAGCCCTATGCCGAGCAGCAGTCCGGCCAGCCGTACGCGCCGGCACAGCCCGGTGCGCCGCTGACTCAGGAGCAAGATCGCCAATACGCGATGTGGGCACACCTCGGCGGCATCCTGGCCGTGCTCGCGTTGTTCACAGGGTGGCTGGGGCTGCTCGCGCTGATTCCCGCTCTGGTGATCTACCTCGCGTACGGCAAGCGAGGCGCGCTCGCGGCGCAAGAATCGAAGGAGGCGCTGAACTTTCAGATCACGATGGTCGGGGCGATGATCGTCTGGGCAATCATCGCCGCCATCATCACGGCCGCGTTGTTCTTCTCGCTTGCCGTCGGCGCCTGGTTCGCAATCGCACTCGTGCTGGCACTGGTCGGATGGGCTCTCGTCGTCATCGACGTCGCATTCTCCATCGTTGCCGGTGTTCGAGTGCGCAACGGCGGCACGTACCGTTATCCGTTCGCGCTGCGCTTCGTCAAGTGAGTCCTGGACCGCATCGGACGCAGGGCGCGAAACGCCCCTACGTCTCTTTGCTGGGAACTCGGTGTGTCCTAGGGTAGGGGGCCAGTGGGCATCGTCGCCGTTGAGGCGCGTCCATCACCGTAGTACCCATCATCGTCAAGGAGACCCCATGTCCGATGCGACACCACCGCCCCCGAATCCGTATCAGGCCGACAATCAACTCAGCCCCGCGGACGAGAAGATGTGGGCGACGCTCATCCACGTGCTGGGCATCTTCTTCGGCTTCCTGCCCGCACTGATCGGGTACCTGCTTCTGAAGGATCGCGGCCCGTTCGTGCGTCAGCATTCGGCGAGCGCGCTGAACTTCCAGTTGACGATGCTGATCGCGGCGATCATCGGGTGGATCACGGCTTTCATCATCATCGGCTTCCTGATCCTGTTCGCCGTGGAGGTGCTCGTCATCGTGTTCAGCATCATCGCGGCGATCGCGGCCAACCGCGGCGAGAGCTACACGTACCCGCTGTCGATCAAGTTCCTCAGCTGAGGCCCGGTCAGGCGACGAGTCGCCTGACCACGGCATCGGCCATCAATCGCCCTGTGCGGGTGAGCACCAGCTCGCCGCGCAGGGCGGTTTTCGCGTCGACCAGACCTTCGGCGATCAGCGCGGCGACCTCGGTGCGCGCCGACCCGGACAGCGTCGCGATCGGCAGCCCCTCCCGGATGCGCACCCGCAGCAGCACCTGCTCGAGGTCGCGCGTGGCCCGGTCGAGAGTCTCCCGTCCGGCCGCCGGCGACACCCCGGCCGCCAGCCGTTCCGCGTAAGCGGCCGGGTGCTTCACGTTCCACCATCGCACCCCGCCCACGTGGCTGTGCGCACCCGGACCCACGCCCCACCAATCGTGGCCGAGCCAATAACCGAGATTGTGCCGCGACCGGTGGGCTGCATCCGTGGCCCAGTTGCTCACCTCGTACCAGGAGTACCCGGCCGCCTCGAGCGCATCGTCGGCCAGTTCGTACATGTCGGCCTGCAGATCCTCGTCCGGTTGCGGCACGTCGCCGCGCCGGATCTGCCTGGCCAGCTTCGTGCCGTCTTCGACGATCAGCGAATACGCGGAGATGTGATCGGGTTCGCACTCGAGCGCGGCATCCAGCGAGCGATTCCAGTCGAGGAGGGACTCGCTCGGGGTGCCGTAGATGAGGTCGAGGCTGACCTGCAGTCCGGCATCCCGTGCCCAACGCACCACCTGGGGCACGCGTGCCGGGTCGTGCGTTCGCTCGAGGGTGCGCAGCACCTCGGGCACCGCGGACTGCATGCCGAACGAGACCCGAGTGAACCCGGCAGCCTTCAACCGCAGCAGGTCCCGGGCATCCACCGAGTCCGGGTTCGCCTCGGTCGTCACTTCGGCGCCGAGCCGGATCCCCCAGGCATCCCGCACCGCGTCGAGCATGCGCGCAAGGTCGGCCGGCGGCAACAGGGTCGGCGTGCCGCCGCCGAAGAAGACGGTCGAGACGGACCGTTCTGCGACGCCGGCGTCCGTGAGCACCGCCCGGGCCAGCTGCACCTCGCGCACGGCCTGGGCGGCGTAGTCGCGCTGCGTCACGCCGCGCAACTCGGTGGCGGTGTAGGTGTTGAAGTCGCAGTACCCGCAGCGCACCCGGCAGAAGGGCACGTGCAGGTACACGCCGAAGTCCCGGGCCGCCGAGTCGTGCGCGACCGAAGCGGGCAGTCGCCCGTCTGCCGGCGCCGGATCTGCGATCGGAAGAGCGCTCGGCATGCTAACTTCCGCTGACCGGATGCAGCGCCCGGAGGTATCGCTTGGTGTACTTGCGCTGCTGCGCGCGCAGCAGCGGCGTGCAGAGTCGGTAGAAGGGATTGGCGCCGCGGGAGAAGGAGCGCAGCACGAACCACACCGAATCGTCGTCGCGGTGCTCGACGATGAACGCCTCTTCGCCGCTCTCGGGATGCCCGTGCAGCGTTCCGTAGGCGAACCCGGCCCGGTTCGGCTCGTCGATCACATAGACCACGCGAACCCGGACCCTCTTGTGGAACGGGCCGAACGGCACGCGAAGCGTCGCCGTGACTCCGTTGCCGATGTACGGCGCCCCGCTCTCGTCGAACACGGCCTCGACACCGCGGTGCTCCTGCAGCTCGGCCGGGTTTCCGCTCTCGTCGAAGCGCACCCCCGCGTACTGCTCGCCCGTTCCCGGGTCGACGTCGGTGACCTCGATACCGCTTCCGGTTTGGACCCCCCAGGTCATCAGCGAGGCGACTGACGCCTCGAACCGCTCGGATCCGCTGCCCAACCGCACGCTGCGCTCGTCGGGACGGTACCCTTTCGGCGGATAGTAGACCAGGTCGGGCGCCAACGTGCCGCCGACCGCCCCGTACGTCACGGGTTGATCGGTGAACGTGGATCTGCGCACGCGGATGCTCGGGCCCTTCCCTCGGATGAATCCAGGATATGTGACGGCGCTGCCTGCACGGCGTTGGCCGGCAGCCCTACTTGGCCTTGTCCTTCGCCTCGGTGTCGCCGGAGAGCGCTGCGATGAACGCCTCCTGGGGCACCTCGACCCGGCCGACCATCTTCATGCGCTTCTTGCCCTCCTTCTGCTTCTCGAGCAGCTTGCGCTTTCGGGTGATGTCACCGCCGTAGCACTTGGCGAGCACGTCCTTGCGCATCGCCCGGATCGACTCGCGCGCGATGATGCGAGCGCCGATCGCCGCCTGCACGGGCACCTCGAACTGCTGTCTGGGGATCAGCTTCTTCAGTCGTTCGGTCATCAGCACGCCGTAGGCGTACGCCTTGTCACGGTGCACGATCGCGCTGAACGCGTCGACCTGCTCGCCCTGCAGGAGGATGTCGACCTTCACGAGGTCGGCTTCCTGCTCGCCGGCCGGCTCGTAGTCGAGGCTGGCATAGCCCTGCGTGCGGCTCTTCAGCTGGTCGAAGAAGTCGAACACGATCTCCCCCAGGGGCATGCTGTACCGGATCTCGACGCGGTCTTCGCCGAGGTACTCCATGCCGAGCAGGGTGCCGCGCCGGCCCTGGCACAGTTCCATGATCGTTCCGACGTAGTCCTTCGGGGCGAGGATCGCCGCCTTGACCATCGGCTCGCGCACTGCGGCGACCTTGCTGGTCGGGAACTCGCTCGGATTGGTGACCGTGACGATCTGCTTGTCCTCGGTGGTGACCTGGTAGATCACACTCGGCGCCGTCGTGATGATGTCCAGCCCGAACTCGCGCTCCAGACGCTCTGTGACGATCTCCAGATGCAGCAGTCCGAGGAATCCGCAGCGGAAGCCGAACCCGAGAGCCACGGAGGTCTCGGGCTCGTAGTTGAGGGCGGCATCCGAGAGTTTCAGCTTGTCGAGCGCTTCGCGCAGTTCCGGATAGTCGCTGCCGTCGATCGGGTACAAGCCCGAGAAGACCATCGGAAGGGGCTCCGTGTAACCCGGCAGCGCCTCGGTCGCAGGTTTCACCGCCGTCGTGACGGTGTCGCCGACCTTCGACTGGCGTACGTCCTTGACGCCGGTGATCAGATAGCCCACCTCGCCCACGCCGAGCCCCTTGCTCGGACTGGGTTCGGGCGAGCTCACTCCGATCTCGAGGATGTCATGGACGGCGCGGGTGGACATCATCTGAATGCGTTCGCGCGGCGAGAGCTTGCCGTCGATCATGCGCACATAGGTGACGACGCCGCGGTAGCTGTCGTAGACCGAATCGAAGATCATGGCCCGAGCCGGGGCGTCGGCCGACCCGGTCGGCGCCGGCACGAGCTCGGTCACCCGGTCGAGCAACTCCTCCACTCCCGCTCCGGTCTTGCCCGAGACGCGCAGCACGTCGGCCGGGCTGCCTCCGATCAGGTCGGAGAGCTCGCGGGCGTACTTCTCCGGGTCGGCGGCCGGCAGGTCGATCTTGTTCAGCACCGGGATGATCGTGAGGTCGTTCTCCAGAGCCAGGTACAGGTTCGCCAGGGTCTGCGCCTCGATGCCCTGTGCCGCGTCGACCAGCAGAATGGCGCCTTCGCAAGCGGCAAGCGAGCGGGAGACCTCGTACGTGAAATCCACGTGACCGGGCGTGTCGATCATGTTCAAGACGTACGGCTCTTGCGTGCCCGCGGCGGTGCGCAGCGCCCACGGCATCCGAACGGCCTGGCTCTTGATCGTGATGCCGCGCTCACGCTCGATGTCCATGCGGTCCAGGTACTGCGCGCGCATCGCGCGGTCGTCGACGACGCCGGTGATCTGCAGCATGCGGTCGGCGAGCGTGGACTTGCCGTGATCGATATGCGCGATGATGCAGAAGTTGCGGATGCGCGCGGGAACCGTCGCAGCGGGCTCGAGGATTCGGGTTGCACGTGGTGACATCGTCCGGCAATTCTCCCATGCACCTCAGGGCCCCGTGAACCGTGGCGCATTGCACTCCGACCGGCCGTTCGATGCCCGCGAATCGCGACGGATGCCTACTGACTCGGGCGGTGGCCGACGGCGAAGACGCGGCGAAACGGGAAGACCGTGCCGTGATCGGTGCGCGGGTACGCGTCACGGAGCAGCGCACCGTACTCGGCTTCGAACCGCGCCGCCTCGGCCGGTGTCAGCGCCTGCAGCACCGGTCGCAACGCTGTTCCGCGCACCCACTCCAGCACGGGGTCGGCACCATGCAGCACATGCAGATACGTGGTCTCCCAGGCCTCGCCGCTCAGCCCGGCCCGGTGCAGCAGGCGAAGGTACGCATCCGGATCATCGACCGCGTCCTCGTGCCGCAGCACCCCGTCGAGCTTGTCGCGCCACCGCGGCATGGCCGCGAGCTCCCGCATCAGCCGGTGCGAGGGCGCTGCGAAGTTGCCCGGCACCTGGAACGCGAGCCACGCTTCGGCGGGCATCGCCGCCGCCCATCCGCGCAACAACTCGCGGTGCTCGGGCACCCACTGCAGCACGGCGTTGCTGACGATGACGTCGGCAACGCCGGCGCCCCGCCACGTGACGATGTCCGCCAGCTCGAACCGCAGCCGGCCGCTGCCGAAGGCCTCCGCGGTGGGCCCGGCGGCCGCGAGCATCTGTGCGGAGGAGTCGATCCCGGTCACCTGCGCACGGGGCCAGCGGCCGGCGAGGGTCGCGGTGAGCTCACCGGTGCCGCAGCCGAGGTCGACGACGTGCTCGGGGGCATCCGCCCCGACCCGTGCGAGAAGGTCGAAGAACGGGCGTGCGCGTTCGCTCGTGTAACTGCCGTACCGTGCGGGATCCCATTGCAGCCGACGATCGGCGCAGGCGCCTGCGTTGCTTGCGCTCGTCATCGGCCGAGGCGATCAGGCGGCGAACCGCTCGGACCGTTCCACCGTGACGCCGCGGCCGTTCTCGTAGCGGTACACCTCACGGCCCGAGATGAACACGTGCTCGGCTCGGCTGTTCACGTCGAGCGGGTCGCCCGACCAGATGACGAGGTCGCCGTCGAGGCCGACGCGTAGCGATCCCACCCGGTCGTCCAGGCCGAGGAACGACGCCGGATTCACGGTCAGCGCCTCCAGCGCGGTCTGCGCAGGCAACCCCTCCTTCACGGCCAGGGATGCCTGGTGCACGAGGAAGTTGATGGGCACCACCGGATGGTCGGTTGTGATCGCCACGCGCACTCCGGCCGCGGCGAGCCTGCCGAGGTTGACGATGGCGCGATCCTTCAGTTCGACTTTGGAACGCGAGGTGAACATCGGCCCGAAGATCACCGGCACGTCGCGCTCGGCGAGCACGTCGGCCAGTTTGGCGCCTTCGGTGCCGTGGTTGATCACGAGCCGGTAGCCGAACTCCTCGGCCAGGCGCAATGCCGTCGCGATGTCGTCGTGGCGGTGCACGTGCTGATCCCAGACCAGCTCACGGGAGAGCACGCGCGCCAGGGTCTCCTTGTTCAGGTCTCGAGCGAAGGGTTTGCCCTCGGCCTCGGCAGCGTGCTTGGCAGCGACGTAGTTCTGAGCCTCGACGAACGCCTCGCGGATGATGTAGGCCACGCCCAGCCGAGTGCTCGGCAGCTGCTTCTTCTCGCCGTACACCCGCTTGGGGTTCTCGCCGAGCGCGGACTTCACACTGACGGAGTCGCTGATCAGCTGCTCGTCGATGGTGCGACCGCCCCAGGTCTTGATCGCGACCGTCTGGCCGCCGATCACGTTGCCGCTGCCGGGTTTGACCACCACGGAGGTGACGCCGCCGGAGAGCGCATCGCGAAAGCCCTCGTCGTCGATGTCGATCGCATCGATCGCCCGCACGCCCGCCGTGTTCGGATTGGTCATCTCGTTGGTGTCGTTGCCCGCGCTGCCGTTGGCCTCCTCGTGGATGCCGACATGGCCGTGCGCCTCGATGAAACCGGGCAGCACCCACCGGCCGCCGGCATCCATCACCCGGTAACCCTGCGGAGGATCGATGTCGGCGCCGACGGCGGCGATCCGCCCGTCGGTGACGACGACACTCCCGTTCTCGATGACCGGGTGCGAGACGGGCACGACGCGGGCGTTGACGATGGCGAAGCTGTTCGTGGAGTCGGTCACCTCTTCGACGATACGCCCGGGCCGGCGGGTTCTGGGTTCGGCCCGTTCTCTGGTAAAGTTATCCGTTGGCTTGCGTGTGGTGCATCCGCACGAACGCCGGAGGGCGCCCTCTTCGTCCGATGGCATCCGAACCATCCACCTTACGAACCGAAAGACGTAACCACTCGTGGCAAACATCAAGTCGCAGATCAAGCGCATCGGCACCAACAAGAAGGCGCAGGAGCGCAACAAGGCCGTCAAGAGCGAGGTCAAGACGGCGATCCGTCAGGCCCGCGCGGCCATCACCTCCGGCGACAAGGACAAGGCGAACGACGCCCTGAAGGTCGCTGCGAAGAAGCTCGACAAGGCGGCCAGCAAGGGCGTCATCCACAAGAACCAGGCGGCGAACCGCAAGTCGGCCATCGCCAAGAAGGTCGCCGCGCTCTGAGCGTCGCCCGACCAGCTTCCGGCCCTCGTCCCTTCGGGACGGGGGCCGTGCTCGTCAGCGCAGTCGCGTGCCGCGAGAACTGATCACGGAGATCATCGTCTCCAGGGCGAAGACCGGGTCGCGGCCGGCGCCCTTCACTGCGGCGTCGGTCTGCGCCAGAACCTCGATGGACCGGGCCAGACCGGCGTCCGTCCAGCCCTGAAGGTCGCGACGGGCACGGTCGACCTGCCAGGGCGCGAGCCCGAACTGCCCGGCGAGCTGTGCTGACGAGCCCCGGGCACCGTACAGACGGGCCATCGTGCGCACCTTGCTGGCGAACGCCGCAACGATCGGCACCGGGTCTGCTCCTGAGGAGAGGGCGTGCCGCAACGTGACGAGCGCCTCGCCGTATTGGCCTGCGATGGCGGCATCCGCGACGCGGAACGCGTTGGTCTCCACGCGACCGCTGTAATACCGGTCGACGACCTGCTCGGAGATCTCGGCGCTGGCGTCGGCGATGAGTTGCGTGCACGCGGCCGCGAGTTCTGCCAGGTCGTCGGTGAAGGCCTGCGTCAGGGAGCGAAGCGCGCCCGGCGTGATCTTCTTGCCCGCCCGGCCGAACTCCGCCCGGGCGAAGTCGTACTTGTCGGCGTCTTTCTTCAACTCGGCACAGGTGATCTCGATGCCGCCGCCCGCTCCCCCACGGATCGCATCCAGCAGCTTCTTGCCCCGTACGCCGCCGGCATGACGCAGCAGGAGCACGGCACCGTCGGCGGGAGCCGCGACGTAGTCCAGCGCATCGGCGATGAACCCGTCAGTGCTCTTCTCCACCCCGTCGACACGGATCAGCCGCGGCTCGCCGAACAACGAAGGGCTCGCCAGAGTCGCCAGCGAACCAGGGGCGTATTCGCCGGCGCGCAGATCGCTGACCTCGACGCTCGGATCCTGCTGCTTCATCGCGTCTCGCAGCATGCGCGCCGCGCGCTCGGCGAGCAGCGACTCTGGGCCCGTGATCAACACGATCGGAGCCGGCCGCACCTCGTGCCATTGCAGCTGCGGGATGGATGCCTTCGCTGCTGTTCCGGACGGTTTGCGTGCTGCCACTTGACCAGGGTAGCCGCAGCCGGCGACACGGGATGACCCAGGTCACCGGCGCCCTCTGCTGCCGGGTGCTGCCAGTTGCGCCGGGGTCGCCGAGCGTTGGGTCCAGATCGACAGGGCGCCGTCTGCCGCCGAACCGATCAGGCACGCGCCGTTGGCGTCGGTGCGTACCACGCGCACGTCGAGTCGCCGTAGCGTCGCGAGCAGACTCGAGGTGGGATGCCCGTAGTCGTTGTCGGCGCCGACCGAGATCATGCCGACTCTGGCGTGCAGCGCGGCGTAGAGGGCGTCGCTCTGGTCGGCTGAACCGTGGTGTGCGACCTTCACCACGTCGACCGATCGCACAGTACCGGTTGCCAGCAGCGCGCTCTGGGCTCGTTCGTCGAGATCGGCGAGGAACAGCGATCGGATGCCACGGCCGCCGAACTCGACGGCCAGCCCGCGCTCGTTGCTCGAATCGGCCGCTGCAGAGCCCGTCACCGGCCAGAGTATGCGCCACTGCAACCGGCCGAGTGTGCCGTGGTCTCCGGCGTGCGCCACACGCACGTCCGCGCCGCGCTCCCGAAGACGAGCCACCACACTTCGACCGTGTGCGTCGGTCGGTGCCGTGACGAGGGCCGTGCTCACTCTGCCTGCGACGGCGTCGAGCCCGCCGACGTGGTCCAGGTCGTAATGCGTGAGTACGAGCAGATCGATGCGGGCGATGCCCAGCGTCGTCAGGCAGCCCGAGAGCGATTTCGCATCGGGCCCGACATCGACGAGGCCGTGCGCCGCGCCGTCCCGAACGACCAGCGCATCTCCCTGGCCGATGTCGCAAGCGCCCAACTGCCAATCGCTCGGACGCCCCACCGCCTGAGCCACGCCTCCGCCGGCTACCCCTCCCGCATAGCAGACCGCGAAAACCGCCAAGAGCACCGTGGCGACCAGACGGGAGCCCGGGCGACGCCACTGCCTCCGCGCTCGCGGCTCGGGCAGGGACCGTGCAGAACCCCCACGCGGCCGGAGAGAAGAAGGCGGGCATCGCACCGGCGAGGGCCGCACGGCGATCACGATGCAGGTCGTGACCATCGCCATCACCGCCAGCCCGGCGAATCCAGTGAGCCATGGCAAAGAACTGCCGGGTAACGACGCCGTCACCCGCGCGACCCCGGCGATCCACGCCGAGGGCACCCAGGCCAGCGACGTGCACGCCGTGCCTGCCGCGGGGAACACCGGCAGAATCAGGCACGCGAGCAGGCCCAGCACCGTCGCCATCGGGGCTGCCGGCTCTGCCAGCAGATTGGCGGCGACCCCGTAGAGGGGAACGCTCGGATTGAGAAGGATCAGAATCGGCTGGCACGCCACCTGCGCAGCGATCGGGATGGACAGCGCCAGCGCTAGCGACCGCGGCAACCAACGCTGCAGCACACGGGCCATCGGCGGCGCAAGCACGAGAAGGCCGGCGGTGGCCAGCACCGAAAGCGCGAAACCGTAGTCGAGTGCGAGCCATGGGTCGCCGACCAGCAGCACGATGGCCGCCAGGCACAGTGACGGCACCCCGCGCCCCGGTCTCCCGGCCGCCGCGGAGAACACGACGATCGTCGCCATGACTGCCGCACGCAGCACACTGGGCTGCGGTGTGACGAGCACCACGAAACCGCCCAGCGCGCTCAGCGCGCATGCGACCCGGGCACCGCGGCGCATGCCCAGCGCGCCGGACGCCCACATCACGAGTGCGATGACGACGGCGCAGTTGGCACCCGACACGGCCGTGAGATGGGTCAGACTGCTGGCCTTCATGTCGGCGGACAGGGAACCGCTCACCGCCGAGACGTCACCGATCGCGAGCCCGGGCAGAAGAGCTCCGCCGTCGCCCGGCAGACGACCGGCCGCCTTCGACAGTCCAGCGCGCAGGTCGTTGGCCCACGAGTACAGCGGCGGAGCGGGCGCGACAAGACGGAGTGGACCCGTCGCATAAACCGCGAACGCACTTTTGTCCCCCGGCGGATACGCACGCAGGGTGCCGTCGAACGCGAATTGCTCGCCGATGCGGGGACGCGGGCCGCCATCGGCCTGAACGTAGCCGCTGATCGGGATCTTGCCGGTGAATCGAGTGTTGCCGAGCGAGATCGAGGATGCCGTGGCGGCGACGAGCAGTCGCGCCGGCCCGAAGCCGGCTCGGGTCTGCGCGATGCGCGGGTCACCGTCGATGCGGGCCACAACGTGCACCACATGCCCGTGCGCTGCCGCGAGCCCGGCCGGCTGTCTCGCGGGTTCGGCGGCAGCGACTGCCGTTGCCGAAATGGCAACAGCCGCCATCCCGACGCCGCACATGACGAGGACTCCGCCGGCGCGCCGCGCTCGGCCGGTCTCGGATGGCCGCGGGTTCCGGCGCATGGACACCGGCGTCCGGCCCCGACGCCGGGCAGCGAGCAGACATCCGCCGAGCAGGAGTGCGACCGAGCACCAGCAGAGCATCGCGACGAAACCAGCGACGCCGGGAACGCCGATCAGCACCGCGGCCGCCGCCCAGCAGGCGGCCGCCGGTATCGCCAGACGCGCATCGGGCGCCCCAGCCGGCCGCAGCCAGGTCGAGAGCACGGCGGCGGCAACGCCGCTTCGAGCGGGCTGCCCGACCGGTTCTCGTGCCGTCGGGCGGCGGTCGGTCACACCGTCACCAGCTCTTTCAGCCCGTTGAACGTCTTCTCGCCGATGCCCGTCACGTTGGCGAGGTCTTGGATCGACGCGAACCGGCCGTTCTTAGTACGCCAGTCGATGATGCGCTGCGCCAGAGCCGGCCCGATGCGGGGCAGGGTCTCGAGTTCGGCCTGCGATGCACTGTTCAGGTTGACCTTGGCTCCGGATGCTGCGCCGCCGACGGAGCCGCCGGCGGAGGCGCCCGCTGTTCCCGGCGCGGCGGCCGCACCCGGCGCGCCGGCGCGCCCTTTCGTCGGCACCACCACCTGTTCTCCGTCGCTCAGTACCCGCGCCAGGTTCACACCGCCCTGTTCGGCTTCGGGTGCGAAGCCGCCTGCGGCGCCGATCGCGTCGACGACCCGCGCCCCACCGCGCAACTGGTACAGGCCGGGACGCCGAACTGCACCCAGCATGTGCACGAAGACGGGCGCAGATGTCGCAACCGGCGGCGCCGCCCCGCTGGGGGCGTCGACGCTGGTGCTGGCCGAGACGCGCGGAACCGTTGAGGTGGCACCGTGCGGCGCGAAAATGGTCACCGCGACGGCTGCACCGAGCCCGATCAGAGCCAGCACCAGTGCGGCACCGATGCCGATTCGCACCCGGGCGGCATGCGGCAGGGTGCGGGCATTCGGTGACAACGCTTCGATTCCGACGCCGGCTGTCGGCGGCTCGGACCCGCCGGCCCCGGTCCCGCCGGGTGTGACGTCGCCGGTCGCATCCTCACCGACCGCCGCCTCGGACGCTCCGCCGGCCGCAGGTGCGTCGGCCTGGTATCTCACCCCGGCAGGTTACGGCTCCGGGTGCGAAGACCCGGGCGCCAGCGACCGGAATGTGAACTGCCCACTCGACCTCGTGCTGTGGAGGCCGAGTGGGCGCACCCACTACGCGGGTCGGGTCGCGATGTTGACCAGGCCGGGCGCGCGCACGATCACCCGCACGATCTCACGGTCGGCGAGGGAACGCAGCACGCCTGCCGACGCACGGGCCCGTTGCTCCAGTTCGTCCGAGCCGATCTTCGGCGAAACCTCGATGCGGTCTCGCACCTTGCCGTCGACCTGAACGATCGCGGTGACCGACTCGTCGATCAGCAATGCCGGGTCGGGCTTGCGCCATTGCACGAGCGCCACCGTCGGTTCATAGCCCAGTCGGTGCCACATGTCTTCCGCCGTGTACGGAGCGAACAGGTTCAACGCGATCGCGGTGACCTCTGCCGCCTCGCGCACGGCAGGATCTGCGCCGCCCGGACCGGAATCGATCGCCTTGCGGGTGGCGTTCACTAGTTCCATCAGACGCGCGACGACGACGTTGAACTTGAACTGCTCGACCAGCCCGGGGGCATCCGCGAGGAAGCGATGGGTCACGCGTCGCAGTCCCTCATCACCGTCCTTCCACACCGCCTCCGGCGAGCTGGACACATCCTGAGCCACACGCCACGCGCGGGCGAGGAACTTCGCACTTCCGGCGGCCGAGACATCCGCCCAGTCGATGTCGTCCTCCGGCGGACCGGCGAAGGCGAGCGTCACGCGAAGCGCGTCGGCGCCGTGCTGTCGCAACTCGTCTGCGAACTCGACGAGATTGCCTTTCGACTTGCTCATCGCCGATCCGTTCAGAATCACCTGGCCCTGATTGAGCAGCGAGATGAACGGTTCGGTGAAGGTCAGATAGCCGAGGTCGAACAGCACTTTCGTGATGAAGCGGGAGTAGAGCAGGTGAAGGATCGCGTGCTCGACACCCCCGACGTACTGGTCGACGGGCGCCCACTTCTCCACCTCCGCCGTGTCGAAGGCGCGCGTGTCGTCGTTCGCCGACAGGTAACGCAGGTAATACCAGGAACTGTCGACGAATGTGTCCATCGTGTCGGTGTCCCGCCGGGCAGGACCCCCGCAGGATGGGCAGTCGACGTTCACCCAGTCGTCGACGGCGCCCAGCGGACTGGTGCCCTTCGGCCGCAGGTCGAGGCCGGCGGCATCCGGCAGCCGCACCGGAAGCTGGTCCTCGGGAACCGCGACCTCCCCGCAGTCCGCGCAGTGGATGATCGGAATCGGGGTGCCCCAATACCGCTGCCGCGAGATCAACCAGTCGCGCAGCCGGTAATTGCGGGAGGCGCCGCCGAGCCCTGAGGCGCTCAACGCATCGGTCACCTTTCGGATCGCGTTCGCCTTGCTCAACCCGTCGAACGGTCCGGAGTTGATCAAGCGGCCCTCGCCGTTCAACGCGACTCCGGTGTCGGCAGGATTCAGCGGCGGGAGGTCGTCGGGCAGAAGCGCCTCGCCGGTGGCCGGATCGACCGGGATCACCGGAAGCGCGCCCGTGACGGCGGCGTTTGTGTCGACCGCGACACGCACCGGGAGGTCGAACCGAAGAGCGAAGTCGAGGTCGCGCTGATCGTGCGCAGGCACGGCCATGATCGCGCCGTGGCCGTAGTCGGCGAGCACGTAGTCGGCCGCCCAGATCGGCAGGCGTTCGCCGTTCAGCGGATTGATCGCGTAGCGCTGCAAGAAGACACCGGTCTTCTCCCGCTCGGTGCTCATCCGGTCGATCTCGCTGATCGACTTCACGCGGTCCTGGTAGGCCGCGAACTCCTGCTGCACCTCGGCAGGGGTTCCCTCGACGAGTTCCGCGGCCAGATCGGAGTCGGGGGCGACGACCATGAACGTCGCGCCGAACAAGGTGTCCGGCCGCGTGGTGTAAACGCTCACCGGCTCGTCACGGCCTTCGATGCTGAACCGCACGTCGGCTCCGACGGAGCGTCCGATCCAGTTGCGCTGCATCGTCAGCACTCGGGACGGCCAGGCGCCCTCCAGCTGATTCAGGTCATCCAGTAGCCGATCGGCGTAATCGGTGACGCGGAAGTACCACTGGGTGAGCTTCTTCTTCTCGACCAGTGCGCCACAGCGTTCGCAGTGCCCGTCGATGACCTGCTCGTTGGCCAACACGGTCTGGTCGTTCGGGCACCAGTTGACGCTTCCCGCCTTGCGATAGGCGAGTCCCTTCTCGTACAGCTTGAGGAACAGCCACTGGTTCCACTTGTAGTACTCCGGGTCGCTGGTATGCAGTTCGCGTGACCAGTCGAATGACGGGGCGTAGATGCGGAAGCTGGCCTTCTGCTGCGCGATGTTGTCGTACGTCCAACCACGCGGATCGATGCCGCGCTTGATGGCCGCGTTCTCGGCCGGCAGCCCGAACGAGTCCCAGCCGATCGGGTGCAGCACGTTGAAGCCCTGCTGACGCCAATACCGCGCGACGATGTCGCCGAAGCCGAACGCTTCCGCATGACCCATGTGCAGGTCGCCGGAAGGGTACGGGAACATGTCGAGCACGTACTTGCGCGGACGCTTGTCACCCGGTTCGTCTGTACGGAACGGGCGCGACTCCTCCCAGACCGGCAGCCACTTGGCCTGGATCGCCGTGAAATCGTAACGATCGTCGTCGCTTCGTGCGCCGGCCGTTTCGTCGTGCTCTGCCACGTCGCTCACATTCTGTTCGGGGGAACCCTCGAGGGGATGCGCTGATCGGGTGGGTAGCGCACCCTCCAGAGTACTAAAGGATGCTCGGTCGCCGTTCGGCTGCACGGTTCACGGCGGCCAGCAGCGCGCGCGCCTTCAGTGCCACCTCTGCCACCTCGCTGCGCGGTGCCGACATCGCGGTGATGCCGCCGCCCGCGCCCAGAGAAACAATGTCTGGACCGATCAGGATGCTGCGGATGATCATGGAAAGCCGAAGAGATCCATCGTCTGCGATCAGACCGAAGCTTCCGGCGTACGGGCCGCGCGGGCCGCCCTCCAGCCGGTGCAGGATGCTCATCGCCGCGAGCTTCGGGGCGCCCGTCATCGATCCCGCCGGAAAGCAGGCGGCCACGGCGTCGAGGGCGTCGGCTCCGTCGTCGAGCCGGGCGGTGACGGTGCTCACGAGTTGATGCACCTGGCGATACGACTCCACCTCGAGCAAACCTGTCACTGCGACGGTTCCGAGTCGGGCCACGCGGCCCAGGTCGTTGCGCATCAGGTCGACGATCATCAGGTTCTCGGCCCGCTCCTTCTCGTCGCCCGCCAGTTCCGCGCGCAGTCTCTCGTCGTCCGCCGGGAGCGCACCGCGCGGCCGGGTTCCCTTGATCGGGCGCGTGCTGATGAGCCCGTCGGTGGACACGGTGAGGAACTGCTCGGGTGAGGCGCTGGCCAGGGCCCAGCCGCCGAACCGTACGTAGCCACCGTTGGCGGTCGGACTCGCGGCGCGAAGCCGCAGGTAGGTGTCGAGGGGGTCCAGGCGCGCCTCGATCGTCGCCGCGTTCGTGAGGCAGAGTTGGTACGCGTCTCCGGCGGAGATATGCCGCTGCACCTGCCGGATCAGATCGAGGTACTGCTCCTCGCTGTGCCGCCAGTTCACCTTTCGCTGCTCGAAGGTCCCGGCCGGCTGCGGGCGCGCAGCATGCTCCCGCACGCCGGGCTGCGTACGGATCAGACGCCCCAACGTCGTCACTACGGCGGCCACCCAGCCGCGCGACTCGGCGTCGGTGCCCGCGGCGTCCGCGGCCGCAGCTTCGGATCCCGGCGCGACGCAGACCGTGATCGATCGCGCTGCATGGTCGAACTCGACGAAACGATCGAAGCGCATCCACGCCGCGTCCGGCGGCTCCTGCGGACCACGCTCGGCGATCGGTGCTCCGCACGCGGCCGCACCGAACTCGTAGCCGAACCAGCCCACCCACCCCGCGACCTCCGTTGGCGCCGCGACGCGCTCTCGCCTGAGCACGTCGAAGAGGCTGCCCTGCTCCGCGCGCACCCTGCCGGTGCGCGGATCGAACCTCGTCAACGATTCCGGACGACCCGCCGGGTGTGCTGTCGCGAACAGCACGGACGGGCCGGCCGCGGCCGCGCCCATCCGTGTCGTTCCCTCGGAGGCATCGGCACCGGCGTCGAGCCAGAACGCGTGCTGTTCAGAGCCGAACAGCTCGATGAACGCGACGCCGGGGTCGACCCACCCGTGGATGCGCTCCCGCAACGCGCCGGTGCCGGATGCCGATGGCGACGTCGTCAGCTGAACAGCTTCTTCGAGGCCAGCCACTCCTTGGCGATCTGCTCGGCCGACTCCTTGGCGGAGCCGCTGGATTTGATGTTCATCTCGATCAGATCCTCGGTGGTCAGTGCCGCCTGCACCTTGTCGAGCACGCTCGAGACCCGTTCGCTCGCCTTGCTCTTGTTGATCAGCGGCACCACGTTCTGCGCCACGATCAAGTTCTGCGGATCGGCCAGCGTCACCAGATGGTTCTGCTTGATCGCCGGCGTCGTGGTGTAGATGTCGGCCAGTTGCACCTGTCCGTCGACGAGCGCCTTGACGGTGTTCGGTCCGCCGCTGTCACTGATCGGCACGAGGGTCGCATTCACCCCGTAGACGCTCTTCAGACCCGGGATGCCGTACGGACGTTGGGCGAATTCGGGATTCGCCGCCACCTTCAGCGGGACCGACGCGTTCTTCAGGTCGGCCAGGCTCGTGACGTTGTTCTTCTGCGAGAAGGTCTCCGTCACGTTATAGGAGTCCTTGTCCTCCGCTTTGGATCGGTCGAGCACCTCGAAGCCCTTCGGCAGCGCATCGCTCAGGCCGGCGTAGACGTCGTCGGCCGACTTCGCGGTCGAGTTCTTGTCGTAGTACTGCAATAGGTTGCCGGTGTACTCGGGAACGAGGTCGATCGAACCGTCCTTCAAGGCCGCCAGATAAGCGTCGCGCTGGCCGATGTTCGGCTTGATGGAGGCCTGCACGCCGTCGGCCTGCAACGCCTGCGTGTAGATCTGCGCGATGATCTCGTTCTCCGGGAACGCGGCCGAGCCGACGACGATCGGACCCGACGAACCCGAGGTCGCTGCCGAATTGCCGGGCGCGAGCGGATTGCCCGACGAGCACGCACTGAGCGCGAGCGCACCAACGGCGAGGATGCCGGCGGCAATCAGTCCCCTCTTCTTGATAGACATTCTTGTCTCCTCTTTCCTCTTTCTCATCAGGGACGCCCACCGACGGTGGACGCAATAGCGTGCGGACGGGCGGTCTTGACCCGCACCTGCGCCACCCGCCCGGCGAGCACGCCGCGCGGCACGACGAGCTTCTGCACGACGGCGAACAGCCCGTCTGCGACCAACGCGAGCGCGATCACCAGGATCGATCCCGCGAGCATCTGCGGGTAGTCACGAAGCGGCAGCGCATCGTAGAGAAACCGGCCGAGGCCGCCCAGCGGCAGAATGGCCGCGACGGTCCACGTCGCGATCACCTGGAGGCAAGCCGAACGGATGCCGCCGATAATCAGCGGCAGCGCAAGCGGCAGTTCGACCTTGACTAGCACCTGCCCGCCGGTCATGCCGACAGCGCGGGCCGCGTCGATCGTGTTGCGGTCGACGGCGTCGACGCCGGCATATCCGCCGGCGAGGATCGGCGGCAGCGCGAGCACCACCATCGCTACCAGCGGTGCCGTCAGACCGATGCCGAACCACAAGCCCAGGAGCGTCACGACGCCCAGGGTGGGGAGCGACCGAAGCCCACCCGATACCTGCACGGCCAGCGTGCGCCCTTTTCCGGTGTGGCCGATCGCGAGCCCCACGGGCAGGGCGATCAGCACGGCGATCACGAGGGTGACGATCGTGTACCAGACATGCTCGCCCACCCTGGTCAGAACCCCGTCGGGCCCCCCGAGGTGCGCGGGGTCGAAGATCCACGCGAATGCCGCTGCCCACTGGTTCACGATGCGCTCACCGCTCGGGCCGCGGCACGCCGGGCTCTGCTGACATCGGCACCGCGGTTCCAGGGCATCAGTGCCCGCCCGGCGAGCACGATCAAGGCGTCGAAAACCAGGGCGATCACGACGGTGACCACGATGCCCACGATGATCTCGGGCGGGTTGTACCGCTGGTAGCCGTCAATGAAGAGGAAGCCCAGGCTCGGAACGCCGAGCAGCGACCCGACTGTCACCAGGCTCACCGTGCTCACCGAGACCACACGCAGTCCGGCCAGCAGCACGGGGCCCGCGAGCGGCAGTTCCACCGACCAGAACCGGCGCAATGCCGAGAAGCCGACGGCCGTCGCGTTGAACGTTACGTCGGTCGACACCGAGTCGAGGGCATCCGCCGTCGTGCGTACCATGAGTGCCAGCGCATAGATCGTGAGCCCGAAGCTGACGTTGAGCGGGTCCAGGATGGTCGTGCCGAGCAGACTGGGCAGCATGAAGAACAACGGGAGCGACGGGATCGCGTAGAGGATGCCGCTGACCGACAGCAGGGTGCCCCGCGAAGCGCGGTAACGGTTCGCGACCCAGCCGACCGGGATCGAGATCAGGAATCCGAGCACGATCGGCGCAATGCTCAGCGCGATATGGCTCAGCGTCAGCTGCCACACCTCGTCCCCGTTCGCGAACAGCCACGTCATGCGCCGCCTCCGGCCTCCGGCACCATCACGCCGGCCGCCCGCCCGTCGCCGTCGACGACGACCTCGCCGGCGGAGGTGCGCTCGATGTGCAGAGCACGCTTGCCCCGATCGGCGCCGACGAAGCTCGCCACGAACTCGTCGGCAGGGTTCGACAGGATCTCGGTCGGCGCGCCTACCTGCGCCACGACACCGCCCGTCTTGAAGATGACGACCTTGTCTCCGAGCAGGAATGCTTCGTCGATGTCGTGCGTGACGAACACCACCGTCTTGTCGAGGCCCTTCTGCAGGTGCAGCAGTTCCTGTTGCAGTTCCGCACGTACCAGGGGGTCGACGGCGCCGAACGGTTCGTCCATGAGCAGGATGTTCGGGTCGACGGCGAGCCCGCGCGCGACGCCGACGCGCTGCTGCTGGCCGCCGGAGAGCTGAGCCGGATAGCGGTCGGCGAGCGAACGGTCCAGACCGACGGTGTCCATCAACTCGAGTGCCCTGTCACGTGCCGTCGCACGCTTCTCGCCGCGCAACAGCGGGACCGTCGCGATGTTGTCGACGACCTTGCGATGCGGCAACAGACCGGAGTTCTGCATCACGTAGCCGATGCTGCGTCTCAGCCGCACGGGCTCGAGCTCTCGCACGCTCTGCCCGTCGATCTCGACAGAGCCGGACGTCGGGTCGACCATCCGATTGATCATGCGCAGGATCGTCGTCTTGCCGCTGCCGGAGGAGCCGACGAGCACGGTGATCTTGCGGGAGGGCATCACCATGTCGAAGTCCGCCACGGCGACGGTGCCATCGGGGAACCGTTTCGTGACGGAACGGAACTCGATCATGCTGCGCGGCTCATTCCTCGAGGCTGGGACTTCGGATCAACACGTGCCATCACCGTGGAGACGGTGCATACACTGAAGCACCATTCGGTGCCGTTGGCAAAGGTTCTTGCTCTTCAACCCTGTCGGATGCCTCCGACATTCCCGACCCGTAGAACGTCTTCCCGCGCAGAAGCGCTCAGGGCTTTTCGCCGTAGTAGCTTCCGAGGTACGCGCGCACGACCGCATGCGCCTCGGCGATGAACCGTTCATCACCGTTGGGAGCGATGAGAAAGGCGCGATCGACCAGGGATTCGCCCAATTCCACGGCGATCGCCATGCGGAAGTCCAGTTCGTCGCCGGCAGGCAGCCCGTATGTGTCCGAAAGGATCTCCCCCAGCTTGGCTGCGAAGTATCCGACGTCGTACTCGTCGGAGGAATCCCCGGGAGAGCGCTGCACGTCGAAGAAACGGATGATGCGGAACCCTGGTTCGCTGCGGAACAACTCGACGAACGCCTCCATGGCGAGGTCGATGGCCTGGGTCCACGTGGCCGGTTTGCCGGCCCTCAACGTCTCGACTACCGCGATGCGGTAGCGCTGCACTGCGCGGTCGCGCAGCCCCTGCAGCAAGGCGATGCGGTCGGGGAAATAGCGGTAGACGGTGCCGATCGACGAACCGGCGTGCTCGGCGACCATCGCAGTGGTGAGGCGATCGAAGCCGACCTCGTCCACGACGGCGGCCGCTGCATCGAGCAGGGCTTCGACTCGGGCGGCTCCGCGCTCCTGAACCGGCTCGGTCCTGACGACGGGCACTGCGGTCTGCGCGTCACCCGGCACTAGATCGTGTATCGGCACCCTGATCTCTTTCTCGTATGTCGACGTGGCACGTCGGGCCCCCTTGCCCGACGACCTGCTTAGCCGATTCTATGGCCCGTTCGCGAAAGAACCTCAATCATCGCCGTTCCAAGGCTCTCGTCCCGACGGCCGGGTCGTTCGCCGCCTAACGCCACTCGCCTCGGCATGACAGACTGTATCGATGCCCGATTCCACCGACGAGCCGTGCGTGAGGCCGGTGTCGCATCGAGCGGCGCGCATCGAAGATGCGTTTCACGGGTTCCGCGCACGCAGAGCGCGAAAGCGCGGCTACTTGACGACCGTTGTTCCCTACGCCGGCTACGGTTCGACCACCTGGATCCGCGTGCTCGGCCGGGTGGTGCTCACCAAGGATCCACGCCCCGGAAGTCGCGCGGAACGCAAGAACCGCAAGCGCGAGGAGCGGGTGCGGGGATGGCGCAGCTTCACCAGCGTTCCGGTCGTCGACGTGGATGTCGAGGTCGAGGTCGACGGCGAGCGGCACCTCGTCAGCCCCGACCGCGGCGGCCTGATCGACGAGGTGCTGCCCGTGCAACTGCGGCCCGGGTGGCACGACGTGACGATGACCGCGACAGACAATCAGTCCCGTACCGGTTCGTCGGTCTTCGTCGTCGACCCGCAGTCACGGTTCGGAGTGATCTCCGATGTCGACGACACGGTCATGGTGACTGCGTTGCCCAGGCCTTTGTTGGCGGCCTGGAACACCTTCGTGCTCGATGAGCACGCTCGCGTGCCGACTCCGGGCATGGCGGTGATGCTCGAACGCACCGTTTCGGCTCATCCCGGAGCCCCCATGGTGTACCTGTCGACGGGTGCCTGGAACGTTGCTCCGACCCTGACGCGGTTCCTTTCCCGCAACCTGTTCCCGACCGGGCCGTTGCTGCTCACCGACTGGGGTCCGACGCACGACCGATGGTTCCGCAGCGGCACCGAGCACAAGCAGAGCAGTCTGGTCAGGCTCGCCGAGGAGTTCCCCGACGTGCGCTGGCTGCTCGTCGGCGACGACGGACAGCACGACGAAGACATCTACTATCGGTTCGCCAGCAGCCATCCGGAATCGGTCGCCGCCGTCGCGATCCGCCAGCTCTCCTCGGGTGAAGCAGTGCTCGCCGGAGGCCGCTCGACCGCGGAGAAGCACTCTCAGACCAGCGGGGTGCCCTGGGTGTACGCGCCCGACGGCGCGGGTCTGCTCGATCAACTCGAACGGCTCGAGTTGTTGCCGTGAGCCCGGCACCGGGCCGGCTGCGCGCATCGCGGCTCGCCCACCACCTGCTCTCACCGCCGACGAGCCGCGATCCGGCATCCGTCGTGCAGCGGATGCTCGCGGCGCAGGGTCAGGACTTCCGTGCCGTCTGCTGGGCGATCGGGCTGCGCGCGGGAGTCTCCGCCGGCGAGATCCACGCGGAGTTCGACCGTGGAGCGATCGTGCGGTCCTGGCCGCTGCGAGGCACCCTGCACGTGGTCGGCGCAAGCGACCTGCGCTGGATGCTCCGCCTCACGGCGCCGCGTCAGCTCCAGGGTGCGAAGAAGCGACATGCCGACCTGGGGTTGGACGCCGCGGTCTTCGAGCGTGCCGCGTCCGTTGCCACGGAGGTGCTCGCCGGCGGTCAAGCCCTGGATCGTGCCGAGTTCGGCTCGTGTCTGCAGAGTGCCGGCATCG
The DNA here is from genome assembly GCA_035564555.1 of Humibacter sp. GTDB lineage: Bacteria > Actinomycetota > Actinomycetes > Actinomycetales > Microbacteriaceae > DATMTS01. Next base: position 39,793 of record DATMTS010000062.1, on the reverse strand, counting down.
ACACTGCCGGCCAGCGCGGCTATCACCTCATCTGGCATCTCGCGATGACCGGAAAGGTGGTCTGGGGGCCGATGCGCGGCGTCGAGCAGTTGCTCGTGCTCAGCGACGAATGGCTGCCGAAGCCCGCTGAGCGGGAACTGCCACGAGAGGACCTGCTCGGCCGGTTCCTCGAACGGTATCTGGCGGGCCATGCTCCCGCCACGCTCGACGACTTCGCATGGTGGGCGGGCATCACCAAGACGGATGCCGGCACCGCCTTGGCCGTGGCGCGCCCGCGGCTGGCCGAGATCCCCTTCGACGGCGAGCGGTTCTGGATGCCGGCCGACGACGCGGACGCCGGCTCCCGTCCCTCCCCCGCGGTCAGTCTGCTGCCCGGGTTCGACGAGTACCTCCTCGGCTATCGGGATCGGAGCCGTGTGCTCGCCGCCGAACACACCGCCGCCGTGATTCCCGGCGGCAACGGGGTGTTCCAGCCGCTGCTCGTCATTCGCGGCGAGGTCGTCGGAACGTGGCGTCGCGCCGTCTCGCGCGGCGTCCTGAGAATCACGCCGCGTCCGTTCGGCGAACTCTCGATCCGTGATCTCGACGCCTTGACGAAAGCCGCCGAACGCCACCGGGGCTTCCTCGGGCTGGACGAAGTGCAGATCATCGGCGGGAGCGCCGAGGCATCCTGACCACCGCCACCGCATACCCTAGGTGGGTGCGAATCGTGCCCAGACTCCAGACGGTGCTCAGTGCGCGCCGCTCCCCCGTTCTGCAAGTGACGAAGTCCGCGATCGCCACCGTCGCTGCCTGGCTGATCGCGTCGCTGCTGCTGCCGGCCCAGTTGCCGGTCTTCGGCGCGGTCGCAGCACTGTTGGTCGTTCAGCCGAGCGTGAACCAGTCGCTCGGCAAGGCCGTCGAGCGCAGCATCGGCGTCATCGTGGGTGTGCTGGTCGCTTACGGCGCGGGACTCGTGTTCGGATCGAGTCGGTGGATCGTGCTGCTTGCGATCGTGCTGGCGATCTTCGTCTCCTGGGCACTCAAGCTCACACCCGGCACCTCGAACCAGGTGCCGATCAGCGCGATGCTCGTGCTGTCGGTCGGTGCCAGCACCCCGAACTACGCACTCGATCGCATCGTGGAGACCATCATCGGCGCCGGCATCGGCGTGGTCGTCAATCTGCTGATCGTGCCTCCTGTGCTGCTCGGCCCCGCGCACGATTCGATCATCCGGCTGGTCGGCGAACTCGGCGCCACCTTCAACCGACTCGCCACGGCCCTCTCCGACTCGTACAGCCCGACGCAGCTCGAGGAGTTGCTGATCACCGCCCGTCTACTGCGCCCGATGCAGCAGAAGGCGACGACGGCGATGACCGACGCCGAGGAATCCCTTGCCCTGAATCCCCGGCGCTCCCGACACAGCGACGTACTGAAGCGGGATGCGGCACTGCTCGGGGTCGTCTCCCCGCTGGTGAACCGGGCCATCTTCATGACGCGGTCCGTTCGCGACCATTATGACGGCACGGTCGCGGATGAGCCCCTGGTTCCCGCGATCGCCGACGAACTACGGCGCGCGGCACACGACCTTCGGCGGCTGACGCACACCTCAGGGCGCGCAGACGAGCACCCGGAGCCGCCGGCTCTGACCGCGCCGCTGGTGGTTTCGACTCCGCAGAGCAGGCATTGGGTGCTGCTCGGCTCCCTGCTCGAAGACCTACGGCGCGTGCACGAGCAGCTCACGGGAGACGCGGCCTGAGCCAGATCGGCACGAGGTAGCTGCCCTGCTCTAGCATGTGCGGTATGGCTCAGCGGCGGTTCTTCTAGCATGGCTCGCTTGGCGCGCTCCGCGCGCACGCCGCAGTTGCCGAAGGCGGCAGAACTGCTGCTCGGCAGTCATCCTGGACCGGCCGCGGTCGTCACCCTCGTCGCCCTGCTGCTGTGCGTCGTCGTGGGAGTGCCGGTCATGGGCGTGGTTCTGCTGACCGCGGCCGTCCTCGCCGGTCAGCTCTCGATCGGTTGGAGCAACGACTGGCTGGATGCCGCCCGAGACCGCGCGGTGGCACGTTCCGACAAGCCGATCGTGCGGGGAGCGATCTCGGTCGCGACGGTACGGGCCGCGGCGTTCCTCGCGGCGGCCGTGACGGTCGTGCTTTCCGTGCTGCTCGGTCCGGCTGCGGCGGTGGCCAATCTTGTCTGCGCGGGATGCGGATGGGCGTACAACCTCGGGCTGAAGAACTCGCCGTTCTCGGCTGTGCCATATGCGCTCTGCTTCGGACTGCTGCCCGCAGTGGCGACCCTCACACGGCATCCCGCCGCTTTTCCCTCTTGGTGGGTGATCGCCTCGGGCGCGATGCTCGGCGTCGCGGCTCACTTGACCAATGCCCTACCCGACCTGGCCTCAGACGCGGCCACCGGCATCCGCGGCATGCCGCACCGGCTCGGAGCCGATGTCTGCGGTTACCTCGCGTTCGCTCTGCTCGGCGGCGTCGCCGGGCTGATCGCCGCAGGGATGCTCGCCGTGCCGCGGCCCGCGACGAATGCCGTGGTCTTCGCCATCGGCGGGGCGACGGTCGGGATCGCGTTGGCCGCGATCGGGCTCGTTCTCACGGCGCGCCACGTGCACAGCCGCGTGCTGATGCGGCTGGTCATGGTCGGCGCCGTGATCGACGTCGTCATGCTGCTGGGCGCGGGTCGGGCGCTTCTCGCCTGACCCGCGCGGGGTTTCGGATGCCGAGGGCGGAGATGACCGCTCCCGCGAGCATCAACACCACCGTTGCCAGCAGTCCACGTTGCACGCCGGCATGGTCCAGCGCTCCACCGATTATGGATCCCGCGCATGCGACGGCGATCAGCCCGGCGATGCGGGACACCGCGTTGTTGACCGCCGAACCGATGCCCGCCTGCGCGGGCTCGATGGCGGAGAGGATCGCGCTCGTCAGCGGCGCCACCGTGATCGAAAGCCCGAGGCCCAGCAAGAGGATGCCCGGAAGCAATTCGGTCCAATAGAAGACGCTGTGCCCCATGGCGAACATCGTGACGAATCCGGCCGCCGCGACCAGCGGTCCGATGGTCATGAACAGACGCGGGCCGTACCGGCCGGCGAGCGATCCGAACGTGCCGGAGAGCGCCAGCATCACGATGGTCGACGGCGTCATCGCGAGACCGGCGAATGTCGCGGGGTACCCGGCTACCTGCTGCACGTAGAGCGTCACGATGAACGGCCCGAAGGCGAGCGCCGCGTAGACGGCGGCCGTCGCGATGTTGCCGACCCAGAAGTTGTGCACCCGGAAGATCGCGGCGGGCAGCATCGGGTCGCTGCTGTGCCGTTCGACCCACCAGAATGAGGCGAGCGCTGCGATGCCGATCAGCAGCGCACCCCAGACCGCCGGATCCGCCCAGCCCAGCGATCCCTGCTGGATGAGCGCGAACACGACGGCGCCCAGACCGAGAGCGCCCAGCGCCGCACCCGGATAGTCGACTCGCCTGCTCGATCGCTCGTCCGTCCCACCCAGACGTGCCAGCAGGATCATCGTCACGGCGATCGGGACCACGTTGATTGCGAAGACCCACCGCCACGACAAGACGTCGACGAAGAAGCCGCCGAGGGTCGGGCCGAGAATGAAAGCGATTCCGGTCCACGCGGTCCAACGGCCGATGGCTTTGCCTTGCGCCGCGCCGGAGAACTCCGAGATGATCAGCGCGAGTGAACTGGGCACCAGGAGGGCACCGGCCACGCCCTGCGCGGCTCGCGCCGCGATCAGCAGGATGCCGCTCGGCGCGAAAGCGCAGGCGAGCGAGAACACGCCGAAGCCGAGCAGCCCGAGCCGAAGGATGCGACGTCGGCCGAAGACGTCGGAGAGCGAGCCTGCCACGAGGATCAGCGAGCCCAGCGTGATGAGGTAGGCATCCACGACCCACTGCTGCAGCACCAGGCCGCCGCCGAGGTCACGCTCAATGGCGGGAAGCGCGACGTTGATCACCGATCCGTCGAGAAAGGCGACGAACGACGCGAGGACTGCGACGATCAATACGGTGCGCTGTCTGCTGGTCACCGCACCAGTAAACGCCTCGCCGCCGTCATCGGGCAATGTCGGCGGCCCTGGCGCCGATCCGCCGAACCCGGGTGTCGCCGAACCACAATGCCGCAGGCATCCGTATCGTGGAGGGGCCGGCGGTTCCGGTCGTGCCCGGGAAACGGATTCCCGAGAAGGCAGAGTCCCGAGAAAGCAGAGGATGGGCATGCTGAGACGATGGGCGGGGATCCCCGCGGCACTCGCCCTTGCCGCGCCGATGCTGATCACCACTCCTGCGACAGCGGTTCCGGTCTCATCGGGCACCGCTCATGCGATCTCGGTGCACGCCGACGACTATCCGAGTTGGTCGCAGGTACAGAAGGCCAAGGAGCGGGCGTCCACTGCCCGCGCCGAGTTGCAGCGGATCCGGGGTCTTGTCGCGCAGTTGCAGCAGGCGGCGGACAAGGCCATGGCCCTGCAGTTGGCGAAAGCTGCCGCGTACACGCAGGCGCAGGCGAAGCTCGCCTCCGCTACGAGTCGTGCGAGCGCACTGGCATCGCAGGCCGAGAAGGCATCGGCTCGTGCGGAGCACGCGCGTCTTCAGTTCGGCCGCCTTGCCGCCCAGATGTACGTATCGGGCAGCAGCGACGTCACCGCCCGGCTGCTGCTGAGCACCGGCGCCGACAGCGACCTGCTCGACCGGCTCGGTGCGATGAGCCAACTCACCGGCCAGATCTCAACCCTCCAGCAGACGGAGAAAGCCGAACGCAACATCGCCGATTCGTTGTCCGCGCAGGCCGCCGAGGCGCAGCGCGTGCGCACGGGGCTCGCGGCCGACGCGAAGAACAAGCTCGCCGCGGCCGAGGCCGCCAAGCAGCAAGCGGATGCCGCGCTCGCCGAGCAGCGGCGCATCGGCGCCACCCTCACCGCGCAAGCGGCCTCGCTCGCGCACACCGCCGTCAGCACCGAGAAGAAGTACCAGCAGGGTGTCGCCTTCCGGGCTCAGCAGGCGAGCAGCGGAGGGTCCAACGGTTACATCGACACCTCGGGCGTGGTCGTCGATCCCGCGGCCGCGCAAGCGTACGCGCGGGGCAGGCTCGGAGCCTACGGCTGGGGAAGCGACCAATTCGGCTGCCTCGTCGATTTGTGGACCATGGAGTCCGACTGGCGCGCCGACGCGTACAACACCTCCAGCGGCGCCTACGGCATCCCGCAGGCCTGGCCTGCGAACAAGATGTCGAGCGCCGGGAGCGACTGGATGACGAACGCGGACACGCAGATCAACTGGGGGCTCACGTACATCGCATCGTCATACGGAACGCCGTGCGGCGCATGGAACTTCGAGATGTCGCACGATCCGCACTGGTACTGAACATCCAGGCATACCGACGTAACTCGTCACACAATGGGTGGATCTGAGGGGACTCGAACCCCTGACCCCCTGCATGCCATGCAGGTGCGCTACCAGCTGCGCCACAGACCCGGATGCTTTCGAACTCGTCGCAAGCAACTCCACAAGATTACTACATGCCCGGCCCTCGAATGAAACCGGGCACGGCGCGCCGCTACTCGGCGCGGTGGGAGACAGGCAGCTGCAACGGCACCACGGGGCAGTCCTTCCACAACCGCTCCAGCGCGTAGTACGCGCGGTCTTCCTCATGGAAGACGTGCACGATCAGATCGCCGAAATCGAGCAGGATCCATCTTCCCTCGCCGCGTCCCTCCCGGCGTAGCGTCTTGACGCCTGCCTCGGCGAGCCGATCCTCGATGCCACCGGCAACGGCGATCACGTTTCGCTCCGAATTGCCCGTCGCAAGCAAAAAGACATCGGCCAGGGGCAGCGGCCCCGACACGTCGAGCGCGACCAGGTCTGTCGCCCCCTTGCCGTCGGCGGCGGCCGCCGCGAGCTGGACCAGTTCGCGGGCGCGATCGGATGCTGTCATGCGGCTACCACCAGGAGGGTCGGGTTGAAATGTGCGGAATCAGAAGGCATGGAAGATGAAACCCGCGACCAGCAGTCCCACGACGCCGACGAACAGCACCGCAGCCGTGACGGCGAGCACGACAGGAAGCTTGGTTCCGCGACCCTTCGGCGGAGTGATCATGCCCCGTGTCGAGGTGTGCGTGCTCACGGCTCGGCTCGCCCGCACGGGCGCCACGTTGGCGCCGGTGTCGCCGACCGGATCCGGCTGGTCGAACATCCGGTCGAGGTCCGAGGTATCGAAGCGATCGGGATGCTGCCCGGTCGATCCGAGGCCGCGCGGCAGATCGATGGAACCCGTGACGAGCACCTCTCCCGTGCTGGTGAGCGGTCCGGTCGCGTCCGCGACAGACGGCACGACCGACATGATCAGCGCATTGGAGGTTGTGGCCGCGCCCGACGAGACCGCGCTGCGCGAGATGCCGCCAGGGGGCGTCGCTTGGTCGTCGTCATCGTCTTGCCCCGCGGCGATCGACCAATGGCCCGTCGGCGCCTGGAACGAACGGCGGTGATGGATCGCGGAGTCGCCCACGTCGCCGGCACCGAAGTTCTCACCGGCACCGAAGTTCTCACCGGCACCGAAACCGTTGCCGGCCTCATCGTCGGTTCCAGTCAGGTGCGGCGCCGAGAGCGGCGCGAACGAGACCGGAGAGGCCGTGATGGGCGTCGCCGCTGCCGGCGGCAGCCCTCTGTCTACGACGGGCGTCGCCTCCGGGACGGCGACCCGCGGCGCCTCTGCACCGCCGATGAAAGCGTCGGCGACGGACGCCGCGGCGTCGGATGCCGGTTCGACCCGAACGTCAGAGGACGCCTTCTGGGCCGCCTGCTGGGCCTGAAGCATGGCACGAAGCTCGCGACGGGTCAGAGTGCGCTCGACGGTTGGCTCATCACGGCGTTCGGCGACGGGCTCAGGGGAGACCGGTTCTGCCGCCGGCTGCTTGGCGAGCTTGACAGGAGCGGTGACCGGTTCGGGCTGGGAGGTGTCGGCCGGCGGACGGAACACGTTCTCGGCTTGAGGTGCCTGCTTGAGCACCGCGTCGAACGGCAGCGCGTCGTAACGGGGCAGATGCGGCCTCGTGGGGGCAGGACCCGTCGGCACCGACGGCACCTCGGCCTGGAGCGTGTCGGTCGCCGCCTCGCGCTGCGCGGAGGAGAAAACGTACGGAGTACTGACCTGCGGGATCTCGCCGGCCGCGGTCGGCGTGGAAGTGGCGGCGCGTCGGGAGGTGGTCGTGGCGTCTCCGCGTTCTGCGGCGGCGCGCTCGCTCTCGCGAGCCTGTCGCCGCGTTTGTGGCGGCGGATCTTGCCACAAAGTCATGCCACACTCCGATACAGATGGTGTTTGGAGATGTATTGAACAACTCCGTCTGGAACGAGATACCAGACGGGGAACCCCCTACTCACCCGGCCCCTGCAGTCGGTCGATGAGATCGCAAGCGCCGGAACCTCCAGCAAGCTTACGTCTTGCTGCGGTAATCCAGAAATACTCAGGTCATGTCCCGGACGACTCACAGCAACGAAATGGGCCAGCGCCCAGAGTTCTTCGACGTTGCGCCAGCTGAGGATCTGGGCGATCGCATCCGCCCCGGTGATGAAGAAGAGCTCGGCCTCCGGGCGCTGCTGCTTGATGTCACGCAACGTGTCGATGGTGTAGGTGGGACCGGCTCGATCGATGTCGACCCGGCTTACCGTGAACCGAGGATTGGATGCCGTCGCCACGACGGTCATCAGGTAACGGTGCTCCGCCGGGGTCACTCCACCCTTCTGCCACGGTTGACCGGTGGGTACGAAGATGACCTCTTCGAGTCCGAACGACTGGGCCACCTCGCTCGCGGCGACCAGGTGACCGTGGTGGATGGGGTCGAAGGTGCCGCCCATCACGCCGACGCGCGGGCGACCTTCATCAGGCAGGCGCATGCTGCGCTACGGTCAGTGCCCGCGGCCCGGGTGCCCGTCGCCGTGGTGTGTCGCGCCCGGAGCAGCGGCGTGATCGGCGGCGTCGGGGGCTGCCCTGTGGCTGTGCCGGTTCGCGACGTCACGGTAGGTCCAGACCACGAACGCGAGGGACGCGAAGACGCACAGTGCGACGAGGCCGAACACCCATGGCTCGGCGATCAAACCGCCGGCCGGTTCGGCTTGCGCCGTGATTGCTGCCAGGAGGGACATGCCTGGATTCCTTTCGTCGCGTGACGCGGGGATGAATGAAGTCTGGATACGAGCTTACCGGTCCGGGGCATCGCTCGGCGCTGGCGCGCGTTCGGGTGTGTCCGTGGGAAGCGCTCGCCTCAAGTACGGATCTGCCCGTTGCCTCGCACGAGCCATTTGGTGCTGGTCAGTTCCGGCAGCCCCATGGGGCCGCGCGCATGCAGCTTCTGCGTCGAGATCCCGACCTCGGCCCCGAAGCCGAACTCTCCGCCGTCGGTGAACCGCGTCGAGGCGTTCACCATCACCACGGCGGAGTCCACCTCGGCGAGGAACCGCTCGGCGTTGCCGAGGTCGTCGGTGATGATCGACTCGGTGTGTCCGGTCGAGTACGTGCGGATGTGCGCGATGGCCGCGTTCAGGTCGTCGACGATCCCGATCGTGATGTCCAGGCTCATGTGCTCGGTCGCCCAGTCGTCGTCCGTGGCGGGAACCGTGCCGGCGACGATCGCGGCGACGCGGCGATCGGCGTGCACGGTGACGCCTTCGGCCTGCAGTGCCGACACGACGGTCGGCAGAAGCCGTTCGGCCGCTGCCGCGTGCACCAGCACCGTCTCGACCGCGTTGCACACGCTGGGCCGTTGCACTTTGGCGTTGCGTACGATCTCGAGCGCGCGATCGAGTGGCGCCGACTCGTCGAGCACGATGTGCACGACCCCTGCGCCGGTCTCGATCACGGGAACCGTCGATGAGGTGACCACGGTGTTGATCAGCGCGGCACTGCCGCGCGGGATGAGCACGTCCACGAGTCCCCGTGCGTTCATCATCGCCCGGGCGCCGTCGCGACCGAAGGGATCCACGGTCTGCACGGCGTCACGCGGGAGGCCGACGCCGGCGATCGCGTCGCCGATCAACACGACGAGTACGCGGTTCGTGTTCTCGGCCGCTGTTCCGCCCCGCAACGCGACCGCGTTGCCGCTCTTCAGCGCCAGGGATGCGATGTCGATCGTGACGTTGGGTCTGGCTTCGTAGATCGCCCCGACCACGCCGAACGGCACCCTGGTCTGCTCGATCTTCACGCCGTTGGGCAGTGTACTGCCGCGTACCACCACCCCGACGGGATCCGGCAGCGCAATGACCTCGCGCACCGCACCCGCCAGGGCTTCGATGCGCTCACTCGTCAGCGTGAGCCGGTCGAGCAGCCCTTCCCCCAGCCCGTCTGCCCTGCCGCGTCGCAGATCCTCTGCATTTGCGTCCAGGATGTCGTCGGAGCGTCGCACGAGAAGCTCGGCGATGGCTTCCAGAGCACGGTTCTTGACATCCGTCGTCGTCGTTGCGAGAGCGATCGAGGCGTGCTTGGCAGCGGCGAGCAGTTCACGCGTGCCGGATTCGGCGTCCGCCGCGGAACCCGTGTGCAGGCCGGATCGATCCTGCTGATGCCGCGTGGAATGCTCGTCGAGGGTTGTGCCGGCCATCCCTCGAGCTTACCCGCCGGCCGCGGCCCGAACGGTGCGGCCGTGACGGTGCCGAAAGCGGCGGAACCGCTCAGCCGGCGGCGACCGCCGCGTCGAGCCCGCCTTGGAAGGTTCCGGAGGGTTCGAACCAGGTGCCGATCTCTTCGCCCCGCAGCGCGTTGCCGGCCAGTGCGGTGGAGGTCAGCAGCACTGCGGTGCCCGCTTCGGCCGCCAATCGGGCCGCTGACACCTTGGTGAGCGCGCCTCCGGTGCCGACCCCGGCCGACCCGGCCGAACCGATCTCCACGCCGGCCAGCGGGTCGTCGGCCGGCACATGCGCAATACGTTCCGCGCCGGGCTCGTGGGGCGGCCGCGTGTACAACGCGTCGACGTCGGAGAGCAGCACGAGCAGGTCCGCTTCGACGAGCATCGCCACCAGTGCCGCGAGCCGATCGTTGTCGCCGAACCGGATCTCGTGGGTGGCGACGGTGTCGTTCTCGTTCACGATCGGCAGGATGCGCAGGTCGAGCAGTCGCTCCATCGCACGCTGTGCATTGCTGCGGTGCGTCGGATTCTCCAGGTCGCCGGCGGTGAGCAGCACCTGCGCCGCCACGATGTCATACCGGTCGAAACTGTCTTGATAGCGGTAGATCAGAACGTTCTGGCCGACCGCCGCGGCCGCCTGTTGTGTGGCAAGATCGGTGGGTCGCGACTGCAGCCGCAGATACGGCATCCCGGTGGCGATGGCCCCGCTGGATACCAGGATCACCTGGGCTCCGGTGCGGTGAGCCGCGGCGAGGGCATCCACCAGTGGGCCGATCTGGCCCGCGTTCTCGCCGCTGATCGACGACGATCCGACCTTGACGACGATGCGGCGGGCGCGGTCGAGCTGGCTGCGGTCCGCGATCATTCCTCGGATTCCACCTCCCACAGCCCGGCATCGCGTTCGCGAACCAGCTCTGCTCGGGCTTCGGCCTTCGCGTCCATTCGCTCGTGGTACTCATCCCGGCGCTGATTGCGGGTGGGACGCGCGGATGCGTCGATGCGTGCATCGGTGCCGCGCGGCGTGGTGATGAGTTCGGCGCTGGAAGTCAGGGTCGGCTCCCAATCGAAGACGATTCCGTTGTTCCTGCCGATCACCACGGTCGATCCCGCGACCGCGCCGGACTTGAAGAGCGCATCCTCGACGCCGAGCTTGGCGAGCCGGTCGGCGAGGAAACCGACCGCCTCGTCGTTGGCGAAATCGGTCTGGGCGACCCATCGTTCGGGCTTGGCGCCGAGCACCCGGTAGATCGAGCCGCCCGAGCCGCCCTCGACTCGCACGGTGAAACCGGCGTCGTCGACCGCTTTCGGTCGCATCACGATGCGCGGCCTGGCTTCGGCCGCCGCTGCGGCCTCGGCACGTGATTGTTCGACGACCTCGGCGAGGGCGAAGGAGAGCGCGCGCAGGCCTTCGTGGCTGACGGTCGAGATCTCGAAGACCCGCAGCCCGCGTGCCTCGAGCTCGGGGCGTACGAACGCTGCGAGTTCCCGCGCATCCGGAACGTCGATCTTGTTCAAGGCGACGAGCTGGGGGCGCTCCAGCAGCGGCTTCTGCCCTTCGGGCACGGGGTAGGCGGCGAGCTCGCGCTGGATGACGTCGAGGTCGGTGAGCGGGTCGCGGCCGGGTTCGAGGGTGGCGCAGTCGAGCACGTGCAGCAGAGCGCTGCAGCGCTCGACATGACGCAGGAACTCGAGCCCGAGCCCCTTGCCCTCGCTCGCACCTTCGATGAGCCCGGGCACGTCGGCGATGGTGTAGCGCACCTCGCCCGCCTGCACGACACCGAGGTTGGGATGCAGAGTGGTGAAGGGGTAGTCGGCGATCTTCGGCCGCGCTGCGGACAGCGCCGCCACCAGGCTCGACTTACCCGCAGAGGGGTAGCCCACCAGCGCGACATCCGCCACTGTCTTGAGCTCGAGGACGATGTCGCCCTCCCAGCCCGGAGTGCCGAGCAATGCGAAGCCGGGGGCCTTGCGCTTCTGGTTCGCCAAAGCGGCATTGCCCAGTCCACCGACACCGCCCGGTGCGACGACGACACGCATCCCGGGCTCGGTCAGATCGGCGAGCTCGACGCCGTCGGCATCACGGACCACGGTGCCGATCGGAACGGGGAGCTCGACGTCGCCGCCGGTTGCGCCGCTGCGGTGGTCGCCCATGCCGAATCCGCCGTTCGAGCTGGATCGGTGCGGGCTGCGGTGATAGCCGAGCAGCGTGGTCTCCTGCGGGTCTGCGACGAGCACGATGTCGCCACCGTTGCCGCCGTTGCCCCCGTCCGGACCCGCCAGCGGCTTGAACTTCTCGCGCCGGATCGACACGCATCCGTTTCCGCCGTGGCCTGCGTGCAGATGCAGGGTCACGTGGTCGACGAACGTAGCCATGAACCCTCCTGTCGAATCGAATCGGATCGGTGCCGCGGATGCGCTTCTACGCTACCGCCGGGCGGCTTGCTGAAACGACGGATGGGCGGGCCGAAGCCCGCCCATCCGGTAGACCGTTTCTGGTCGTTCGTGCCTTTCGACTCGAGCGACCGGCTCAGACGCCCGCGACGATGTTGACGACCTTGCGGCCGCCCTTGACGCCGAACTGAACTGCGCCCGCCTCGAGGGCGAACAGCGTGTCGTCGCCGCCACGGCCGACGTTCACGCCGGGGTGGAAGTGCGTGCCGCGCTGGCGCACGATGATCTCGCCCGCGCTGACGACCTGGCCGCCGAAACGCTTCACGCCGAGGCGCTGCGCGTTCGAGTCGCGGCCGTTGCGAGTGGAGCTCGCTCCCTTTTTGTGTGCCATGAGTGTTCTCTCCGTCTCGCCTGGGCTACTTGATGCCGGTGACCTTGACGCGCGTGAGCTCCTGACGGTGGCCCTGGCGCTTCTTGTAACCGGTCTTGTTCTTGAACTTCTGGATGACGATCTTCGGGCCGCGCAGGTCGCCCAGTACCTCGGCGGTGACCGTGATCTCGGCGAGCGCCTTCGCGTCGGAGGTGATCTTCTCGCCATCGACGAGCAGCACCGCGGGCAGCTCGACGTTGCCGTTCTCGTCGGCGGTGACGCGGTCCATCGTCACGATGGTCCCGACCTCGACCTTTTCCTGCCGGCCGCCGGCGCGCACAACTGCGTAAACCACTCTAGGTACCTACTTCTCGTATGGAGCCTTCGGCTCCGAATCCGTCATTTTCGGAAAGTCACTGGCACGACGCCTGCCGTAACCGGCGGTCGTCATGCTCAGGAAACCGTTGAAATGGTGCAGGCACAGCCCAACACACACCAACGGTCAACTTTACTCGATGGCATCAGCCCGGTCAAACTCAGCAGGGCTTCTCCGCGCCAGCAGCCACGAGGCGAGGAAGGCTGCAACGAACATCACGGGCAAGGCATCCAAAAAGCCGGAGACCAGCCCGCGCGGCAGCTGCGCGATGAGGTAGGACCAAGGAAACGAGTACTGACGCGGCAGCGAGGTGAACCAGGCCCCGCTGATCCGCATCTCCAGGAGCATGCCGATCACTGCGCTCGACACCGCGCCGGCGGCAACCGCGATCACGGCCTTCAACGCCGTTCTGCCCGGCCGCCGCCAGAGCAGGAATACCACGAACGCGGCGACGGCGTACGGCAACGGGTCGAGCAGCCCGGAGACGGCGATCAGCCACCGATCGGACGGGCCGGGCTGTCCCACGAGTCTGATCAGCAATGACAGCATGCCGGTCAGCGCTTGGTAGCCGAAGAAGAGAGCGGCGACGATCAGGGCGAGCACGCTTGACGATGAACGCATTCCTAGAATCTACCCATGGCGCTATTGATCGACCGGCCGGCGTGGCCGGCGCACGGGATGCTGTGGTCGCACCTGGTCAGTGACACCTCGCTTCAGGAGTTGCACACTTTCGCGGCGGCCCACGACATTCCCCGTCGGGCGTTCGACCGGGATCACTACGACGTGCCGGAGCGCAGCTACGAGGAACTGGTGGCCGGCGGCGCGGTGCCCGTGGGCATGCGTGAACTCGTCGAACGGTTGCGGGCGAGCGGACTGCGCGTCAGCGGCGCCGAACGCCGAAGAGGCTGAACTCCCGCATCGCAGGAGTTCAGCCCGTGGTCGCGGCAGTCGCCGGGCCGGTCGGTAACCGGGCCGGTCGGTCGCCGGTGTGTTATTCGGCCGGTCGGTCGCGCCTCGGCTCCGGGGTGATCACCGTGCCGGTGAGCGCAGCGGTCGTGACGCGGCGGCTGCGCCCGCGCCCCTGGCCGGGCTGCTTCGGCGCGGGCAGTGCCTCGAGCACGGAGTCGAGAAGCTGCTCGGCCTCGCGTGTGTCGATGCGCGGTTTCTGCGCTGGAGCGACCGAGGCGACCGGGATGTCCAGGATCGCCACCGGAGCGCGATCTTCATCGCCCGAGCCGGAATCGGTCGATCCGGTTGATTCGCGGGTGGGACCCACCGGGTCGGCTCGTTCCTCTCCCGTCGCCCTGGCATCGCGGGAACCCGTGGCACGTCGTCCTCGGCGGGATGCACCCGCCCGGCTCGGCTCGTTCGCCACCTCCACTGCGTCGGGAACGGCCTGCGCGGCGGGCACGGCCTCTCGCGCCGGAGCCTCTGCGTGCTCCGCCTCGTGACTGTGCGCCAGCGTCGAAGCAGCGATCTGTGCCAGCGCGTTCTTGGCGTCGTCGGTGATCGCGTGCGTCACGCCGTTGCCGTTCTGCTGGGCACCGCCCGTGTTCGTGCCGCCCTTGCCACGGCGACGCTCGTTCTGCGACGGAGCCGCACGGTGCTTGACGACCGGGTCGTGGTGCACCACGACACCGCGGCCGGCGCACACCTCGCACGGTTCGCTGAAGGTCTCCAGCAACCCGAGACCGAGCTTCTTGCGCGTCATCTGCACGAGCCCGAGGGAGGTCACCTCGGCCACCTGATGCTTGGTACGGTCGCGGCTGAGGCACTCGACGAGTCGGCGCAGCACGAGATCGCGGTTCGACTCGAGCACCATGTCGATGAAGTCGACCACGATGATTCCACCGATGTCGCGCAGCCGCAGTTGGCGAACGATCTCTTCGGCGGCCTCGAGGTTGTTCTTCGTCACGGTCTCTTCGAGGTTGCCGCCCGAGCCGACGAACTTGCCGGTGTTCACATCCACGACCGTCATCGCCTCGGTGCGGTCGATCACGAGCGACCCACCGGAGGGCAACCAGACCTTGCGCTCCAGCGCCTTCTCGATCTGCTCGCTGATGCGGTACTGGTCGAAGGCGTCGCGATCCCCGTCGTAGTTCTCGATGCGATCGAGCAGGTCGGGCGCCATCTGACGCAGGTAGTTCTCGATCGTCGAGCGAGCGTCGTCACCGGCGATGATCAGCTTCTGGAAGTCCTCGTTGAAGACGTCGCGCACGATCTTGATCAGCAGGTCGGGCTCGCTGTGCAGCATCGCCGGCGCCTGCACGCTCTCGACCTGCTTGGAGATCTCGGCCCACTGTGCGGTCAGCCGGTTCACATCGAGCGTCAACTGCTCTTCGGTGGCACCCTCGGCGGCGGTGCGCACGATGACCCCGACGTTCTCCGGCAGGACGGCCTTGAGGATCTTCTTCAGCCGAGCCCGCTCGGTGTCCGGAAGCTTGCGGCTGATGCCGTTCATCGACCCGTTCGGCACGTAGACGAGGTAACGGCCGGGCAATGACACCTGACTGGTGAGACGGGCTCCCTTGTGACCCACGGGGTCCTTGGTGACCTGCACCAGCACCTTGTCGCCGGGTTTCAGGGCGAGCTCGATGCGGCGGGGCTGGCTGCCGCCGGAGGTCGAGTTCTCGGCGGCCGCATCCCAATCGACCTCGCCCGAGTAGAGCACGGCGTTGCGGCCACGGCCGATGTCGACGAACGCGGCCTCCATGCTCGGCAGCACGTTCTGCACCCGACCGAGATACACGTTCCCGATCAAGGATGCTTCTTGCGAACGCGCCACGTAATGCTCCACCAGGACGCCGTCTTCCAGCACGCCGATCTGGATGCGCCCGTTCTTGGAACGCACGACCATCTGTCGGTCGACCGACTCACGGCGGGCGAGGAACTCGGCCTCGGTGACGACAGCGCGGCGGCGGCCGGCATCGCGCCCGTCGCGTCTGCGCTGCTTCTTCGCCTCGAGGCGGGTCGAGCCCTTGACCTTCTGAGGCTCGGTGATCAGCACCGGTTCTTCGCGCTGGGGGCGCTGCCGTTCCTCGGATGCCTGGCGACCGCTCTCGGGCGACCGACGCCGGGTGCGTCGACGGGTCGCCGAGGTCTCGTCGGCCTCTTCGTCTTCTTCATCGTCGTCGCTTGCGGACCCGGGCGCGGGCGGCAGTACAGGCGGTGCCTGGAAGAGGATCGCCGAACTGGGCAGCCCGGGCGCCTGCGCGGCATGCGAGATCACCCGGTCGCCCGCGGTCTCGGATGTCGTCGAGGCGCCGGGATCGGCCGGTTCCTGTGGGGCTTGGCCCCGTCCGGCTGCAGACTGCTGCCCGGTGGCGGGCCGCTGCCGCTCGGCTGCAGGCTGCTGCCCGGCCAGGGGCTCGGCCGCCGGACCCGAGGCCGTCGTCGACGGTTCCGCCTGGGCGGGGGGCGCACCGGCCGGCTCGCCGGCTGAGGTAGTCGCCTGCGCGGTCGCGGGGTCGACCCGATCGGGCTCGGCTCCCTTGCGAGAGCCGCGGCGGCCGCCGAACAGGCGACCGCGACGCTTCACAGCCGCGCTGTCCGCGTGAGACTGTTCGGCTGGATCCTGGTTCGTTGAATTGGCATTGTCGTTGTCTTCCACCATCGCTGGTGCACTCCTCGACCGTGTCAGGTGGCCGCGCCACCCTCACGGGTAGTCTCGTGCAGGGCCGTCACCGTGGCGACGCTCCTGCCAATCCTTCACTCGGGCGGCCGGCTTTCAGCTCTGGCCGCGTCGATCTTCCTTCCCGCTCGATCATCCTGATCGAGCGGGCTCGGGGCGATTCGTTTCACCCCTATAAGCCTTTTGCGTGGCGCCGACGCGGGCGCGGCCCGGTCGACTCCCATCATTATCGCATGGCAGCATCCGTGTGCCGGCATGCCCGGCGGAGCGTCGGAGTCGCTATGCCATAATCCGATGGTGCCGCTCACCGAAACAGTTCAGGTCAAACGCCCGACGATCCTCGCGATCTTCCTGATCGTCGCCGGCCTCATCGGCATCTGGGCGGCGTTCGCGTTGACGCTCGACAAGTTCACGCTGCTGCAGCATCCCGCGGCTCAGCTGACCTGCAACATCAACCCCCTGGTGGGTTGCGGCAAGAACCTCGAATCGTGGCAGGGCAGCGTGCTGGGGTTCCCCAACCCGTTGATCGGCCTGCTGTGCTGGCCGTCGACGGTCGCGGTCGGCACCGCGATCCTCGCCGGCGCCCGGTTCAGACGATGGTTCTGGATCCTGTTCAACCTGGGCGTGCTGGGGGCGATGGTGCTCGTGGTCTTCTTGATCACTTCCAGCCTGTACTCGCTGTTCGTGCTCTGCCCGTACTGCATGATCACCTGGATCGTCACCATCCCGACCTTCTGGTCGGTGAGTCTCTACAACCTCAAGACCGGAAACATTCCGGTACCGGCATCCGTGCAGCGCTACGCTGCCATCGCGTACGAGTGGGTACCGCTGATCACTTTGATCAGTTACGTGATCGTCGCGGTCTTCGCGCAGATCCAGGTGCAGTGGATCCCGAACGCCTTCCGTTGATCGCCTGAGCTAGAACCAGAGCGCCAGTTCGCGCGCTGCGCTTTCGGCTGAGTCGCTGCCGTGCACGAGATTCTGCTGAACTGCAAGGCCCCAGTCGCGCGCCAGGTCGCCGCGGATCGTGCCGGGTGCGGCTGTGGTCGGATCCGTGGTGCCCGCCAGGGAGCGGAATCCCTCGATCACGCGGTTGCCGGCGACACGGATCGCGACGATCGGGCCGCTCTCCATGAACTCGACGAGCGGCTCGTAGAACGGCTTGCCCTGGTGCTCCTCGTAATGCGCGGCGAGCAGATCCCGGCCGGCCTGCAGCAGCCGGATGTCGACGAGCGAGTATCCCTTCGCCTCGATACGGCGCAGGATCTCGCCGGTCAGCCCGCGGGCCACTCCATCGGGCTTGACGAGCACGAGGGTCTCTTCGACTGCGGTCACGATTGGTTCTCCGTTTCTTCGGTATCGGGCCCCGGTGCGGGCTCCGATGCGGCTGCACGAGCACCAGCGCGGTCGAGCCGGGCGCCGGTGATCATGCAGTAGGTCCATAGGGCGGTGAAGATGGCGCCGACGACGAACATCATGCCGACGAGAAAGCCGGAGGCGAGCACGATCAGCTGCAGCAGCCAGCCGATCCAGAAGCCCCACCGGTAACGCAGCAGTGGAATCGTGGCGAGCATCGCAACGACGAGCACGGCGCCGCCGCCGAGCGCGAGCGGTGCGGCGACCGCTTTGAGCCCGAAGATCACGAGTGCGCCGAGGAACACGACGACGAACTCGAACCCGAGCACGATCGAGCCCAGGCTCTCCTGAACCGATCGGATCCGGCGGAGGCGACGAACGCGCTCCGGCTCCCCCGCACTGCCGCGCTCTGCGCTCACGCGGTCGCCTTCCAGGCACGATCACCGGCGAGCGTCATCGCCTCTCCGATGAGCGTGATCGATCCGGTGACGACGACCGCGCGTCGCGGCGTCTCGGCCGCCCATTCCCGTGCGGCCTCGATCGCCTCACCGAGATCGTCGTATGAGACGACCTTCTCGTGGGTCCACTCGTGGATGTGTTCGGCCAGCTCGTCGTAGGGCTCCGCGCGTTCCGAATGCGACTGCGTGACGTGGATGCGCGCCGCCAGCGGTGCGAGCGCATCCACGATTCCCTTGGCGTCCTTATCGCGCAGGATGCCGACGACGAACGCGATCTCATCGAAATCGAAGAAGCTCGGGAGAGCTGCTGCCAGCGCCAGCGCGCCCGCGGGGTTGTGCGCGGCATCCACCAGGACGGTCGGTTCGGTGCCGATCAGCTGCAGCCGCCCGGGCGAGGTCGCATTGGACAGGCCCTCCTCGAGAACCTCCCGGCTCAGTTGCCGCTCTCCCCCGCCGACGAAGGTCTCGACGGCGGCGATGGCCACGGCGGCGTTCTGCGCCTGATGCGCTCCGTAGAGGGGCAGGAAGAGGTCGGCGTAGTGCCCGGCGAGGCCGCGCATGCTGAACAGCTGCCCGCCGACGGCGACGGCCGTCGAAACCACGTCGAACCGGTCGGGTTGAGCCGCGAGGGACGCCTCCCGCAGCTCCGCCGCCCGCTCGAGCTCCACCATGGCTTCAGCCGGCTGCGCCGCGGTCACGACCGAGGCGGCAGGCTTCACGATGCCCGATTTGGTGCGCGCGATCTCGGAGATCGTGTTGCCCAGCCGCGCGGTGTGATCGAGGGAGATCGGGGTGAACACCGCGACCTGGCCGTCGCCCACGTTGGTCGAATCCCATTCGCCGCCCATGCCGACCTCGATCACCGCGACGTCGACCGGCGCATCGGCGAAGCACGCGTACGCGAGCACGGTCAGCACCTCGAAGAACGTGAGCCGGGTCTCGCCCGCGGCGACGAGCTCCTCGTCGACCATCGTCAGGTACGGCTGGATGTCATCCCAGTTGCGCGCCAGCGCCTCGTCGGTGATCGATTCGCCGTCGATCATGATGCGTTCGTTGAACCGTTGCAGGTGCGGGCTGGAGAACAGTCCGGTGCGCAGGCCCATCGCCCGCAGGATGCTCTCGGCGATCCTGCTCGTCGACGTCTTGCCGTTGGTGCCGGTGATGTGGATGATCGGGTACGCGTGTTGCGGGTCGCCGAGCAGTTCGACGGCTCGACGGGTGGGGGCGAGCCGCGGTCGCGGGCTCTGCTCACCCAGACGCCCGAGCATCGCTTCGTAAACCGCGTCGCCCGCTGCGCGGAAGTCGTCGTCGTCGCTCATGCCTTCTCCAGTTCCACGATCAGGGCCGATGCCGCGCCGACCGGCCGCGCCTCCTTGCTGTTCGCGGCGTCGTCGGCGGCCGCGATCTCCAGTTCCAGCGCAAGCGTCTCGGCCGTGATCAGTTCGCCGTGCCGTCCCGCTGCCTCCGCGCCGTCCGTGTCGAGCACCAGACGCAGCCGGATGCGGTCGCTCACATCGAGTCCCGCAGCCTTGCGAGCATCCTGAACAGCCCGCACGACATCGCGCGCCAGACCCTCGGCTTCGAGTTCGTCGGTCGTCTCGGTGTCCAGCAGCACGAACCCGCCGCCGGGAAGCAACGCGATGGCGGCACCGCTCGCCGACCCCGAAGCCGCGCCGTCCCCCGCGTTCGGCCGCGAGGTCTCGAGCACCAAGTCGTACTCGCCGTCGTGCAGTTGGAGGCCGCCGGCGGTGACCACGCCGTCGTCGGCGGTCCAGTCGCCGGCGCGGGCCGCTTGAATCGCGCGTTGCACGTCTTTGCCCAGCCGAGGACCGGCGGCGCGCGCGTTCACCGACAGCCGGTGCGTGATGCCGAATTCGGCCGCGCTGGTCTCGTGCAATTCGACCAGTTCGACGGCCTTCACGTTCAACTCGTCGCGGAGGATCTCCTCGAACGGCGCCAGCACCTCTGCCGTCGGGGTGACGACGGTGAGCCGCTGCAGCGGCAACCGCACCCGCAGCCCGGCCTGCTTACGCAGCGACAGCGCGGTGGAACTGATCTGCCGGATGCGATCCATCGCGTCTACCAGAGCCGTGTCGCGGGGGAACTCCTCGGCTTGCGGCCAGTCGGTCAGGTGCACGCTGCGCCCGCCGGTCAGGCCCGTCCAGATGCGTTCGGTCGCGAGCGGCAGCAGCGGGGCGGCGACCCGGCATACGGTCTCGAGCACGGTGTAGAGCGTGTCGAACGCCTCTGCGTTCTGGCCGTCGGCGCCGACGCCCGCCCAGAACCGGTCGCGTGAACGCCGCACATACCAGTTCGTGAGCACGTCGGCGAAGTCGCGCAGCTTCGCTGCGGCCAGTGTCGAATCGAGATTCTCCAGGTCGCCGGTGACCGCTTCGATGAGCTCGCCGGTCTTCGACAACAGATAACGGTCGAGCACGTCGGTCGAGTCGGTGCGGCGGCGAGCATCGTAGCCGTGGCCTTCGGCGCGCTCCGGCACCGAAGACGGATCTACCCGGTCGCCGGGCTCCGTCGACGCGTTCGCGTACAGTGCGAAGAAATACCACGTGCTCCACAGCGGCAGCAGCACCTCACGCACCCCCTGCCGGATGCCCTCTTCCGTGACGACCAGATTGCCGCCGCGCAGCACCGGGCTCGACATCAGGAACCAGCGCATGGCATCCGAGCCGTCGCGATCGAAGACCTCGTTGACGTCCGGGTAGTTGCGCAGTGACTTGGACATCTTCTGGCCGTCGTTGCCGAGCACGATGCCGTGGCTAATCACGCGTTTGAATGCGGGCCGATCGAACAGCGCCGTGCCCAGCACGTGCATCAGGTAGAACCAGCCGCGGGTCTGACCGATGTACTCCACGATGAAGTCCGCCGGGTTGTGCTCGTCGAACCACTCCCGGTTCTCGAACGGGTAGTGCACCTGGGCGTACGGCATCGAACCGGAGTCGAACCACACGTCGAAGACATCGGCGATGCGCCGCATCCTCGAGCGTCCGCTGGGGTCGTCGGGGTTCGCTCGGGTCAACTCGTCGATGTAGGGCCGGTGCAGGTCGGTTTCGCCCTGCGCATTGCGGGGCAGCGCACCGAAGTCGCGCTCCAGCTCGGCCAGCGAACCGTACACGTCGATGCGGGGATACGCCGGGTCGTCGCTCTTCCAGACCGGGATGGGCGAACCGAAGTAGCGGTTGCGGCTGATCGACCAGTCGCGTGCGGCGGAGAGCCATTTGCCGAATTGGCCGTCTTTGACGTTCTCAGGCACCCATTCGATCTGCTGATTGAGTTCGACCATTCGATCGCGGAACGCGCTCACGCGTACGAACCAGCTCGAAACGGCCTTGTAGATCAGCGGATTACGGCACCGCCAGCAGTGCGGGTAGGAGTGCTCATAGCTCGCCTGGCGCAGCAGCCGGCCCTGTTCCTTCAGCAAGCGCGTAAGGGGTTTGTTCGCGTCGAACACCTGGAGTCCGGCGACCTCGGTCACCTGCGGCAGGAACCGGCCGCCCTCGTCGACCGAGATGATCACAGGGATGCCGGCCGCCTCGCAGACCCGCTGGTCGTCTTCACCGTATGCCGGCGCCTGATGCACGATGCCGGTGCCCTCGCTGGTGGTGACGTAATCGTCGACCAGGATGCGCCAGGCGTTCTCGGTGCCGTAGGTCGAGGCATCCGCGTAGTGGTCCCACAGCCGGTCGTACTGCACGTCCTCCAGGTCGCACCCGGGCACGGTGCGAGCCACGGCCGCGATCGCCTCGTCGGCGGACTCGTAGCCCAGTTCCTTGGCATAGCCGCCGACCAGGTCGCGTGCAAGCAGGTATTGACCCGCGAAGTCGTCCGTGCGGTCGGCCGCCCCGTTCGGGCCGGCCGGCACCACGGCGTACTCGATCTCCGGGCCGACCACCAGCGCGAGGTTCGTCGGCAGCGTCCAGGGCGTCGTCGTCCAGGCGAGGGCGCGCACGGCAGTGAGGCCGAGTGCTTCTGCCTTCTCCCCGACGAGCGGGAAGGTCACGGTGACGGTCTGGTCCTGTCGCATCTTGTAGACGTCGTCGTCCATGCGCAGTTCGTGGTTCGAAAGCGGGGTCTGGTCGCGCCAGCAGTACGGCAGCACGCGATAGCCCTCGTAGGCAAGTCCCTTGTCGAACAGCGTCTTGAAGGCCCAGAGCACCGATTCCATGTAGGTGAGGTCGAGGGTCTTGTAGTCGTTCTCGAAGTCGACCCAGCGCGCCTGGCGGGTGACGTACTCCTGCCACTCGGTCGTGTAGCGCAGTACGGATGACTTGGCCGCCGCGTTGAAGGCGGCGATGCCCATCTCCTCGATCTGGCTCTTGTCACTGATGCCCAGTTGCCGCTCCGCCTCGAGTTCGGCCGGGAGCCCGTGCGTATCCCAGCCGAACCTGCGCTCGACGCGCTTGCCGCGCATGGTCTGGAACCGGGGAAAGAGGTCTTTCGCATAACCGGTCAGGAGGTGGCCGTAGTGCGGCAGGCCGTTGGCGAACGGCGGACCGTCGTAGAAGACCCACTCCTCGGCATCCGCGCGGCGGCGGATCGACTCGCGGAAGGTGTCGTCCGCGGCCCAGAATGCGAGCACCTCGGTCTCGATCCGCGGAAAACTCGGGCTGGGCGTGACGCCCTGCGCGTACTCGTCGAACGGGTCACCGGGATGCTGTTTCGGGTACGGCATGCTTCTCCCCTGCATTCTCCTGCAGCACGATGTCTCTGCACGAGGACGCCGCCCGAACCTCGTCCGGGCACCGCGGTACCACCCCGCTTGCCGCGTGCGCTTCGGGCCTTCGAACCCTTCGGACCCTTCGCACGCTCAGAGACCGGAGAACTTCAGAGACCGCAGGCAATCCGCGACCGCTCATTCCGGCTGTGACGGGCCGCACCCGTTCGGTTCTACTGAACGCCCTCACGGCTCGCGCGAGTTCGTGGTTCTTCCGAAGACTCCCCGGTGATGCCGGATCGCAGTCGATGCCGTCAAGTCTACAGCCGGCACGCACTCCTGGTGCCAGACTGAAATCCATGTCCGCCCAGCCGAACGACAAGCAGCAGAGCGTACTCACCGTCGTCATCGCGCTCGCCGCCAATGCCTTGATCGCGATCGCCAAGACCGTCGCCGCGGTCATCACGGGCTCCGCGTCCATGGTCGCCGAGGCGGCGCACTCGTGGGCGGATGCCGCGAACGAGATCTTCCTACTCGTGGCCGAGCGACGCTCCTCCCGCTCTCGAGACCCCGCGCATCCACTCGGATACGGACGCGAGGCCTACGTCTGGTCGATGTTCGCCGCTTTCGGCCTGTTCGGCGTGGGCGCTGCCGTCTCGATCATGCACGGCGTGCAGGAACTGATCACGCCCGAGTCGGCGGGCGACTTTGCCATCGCATACGTCGTGCTCGCCGTCTCGGCCGTGCTGGAGGGCATCTCGTTCACTCAGGCGTTCCGGCAGGCGCGGCGCGTCGCGACGCGCCGGGGCAAGAACACCCTCGAACACGTGCTGCGGAGCTCGAACCCGACGCTGCGCGCCGTGTTCGCCGAAGATGCGGCCGCTCTGGTCGGCCTCACGATCGCCTTCGGCGGCATCCTCTTGCACGAGCTGACCGGTTCACCGGTCTACGACTCGATCGGCTCGATCCTGATCGGAGTGCTGCTGGGAGTCGTGGCGCTCGTCCTGATGGATCGCAATCGCCGGTTCCTGGTCGGTCAGGCCGTGGACACGCAGATGCGGGATGCCGTGCTGCGCACCCTGCTGCAGCGTGACGACATCGAGCGCGTGACGTATCTGCACATCGAATTCGTCGGCCCCTCGCGTCTGTTCCTCGTCGCGGCGGTAGACCTGATCGGCAACGCGGTGGAGAGTTCGGTGGCGCAGATGCTGCGCACCATCGAGCACGATCTCGACACGAACCCGTCGATCGCCGAGGCCGTGCTCACACCCTCGCTGCCGCAGGACCCCGCCCTCGTGCCGGCACCCGACCGGGACTGAGCACCGCCGAGCGCACGGCGGTCGCTGCGGCAGCGACGAACTCCACAACCTTCGCGCCGCAACGCTGGACGTAACATACGCCCGCGCAGCCACCCGGACGAGAAGACTTGACGTTCGTGACCGACACAACCGAATCAGATGCCGTCTCGAACCTCGACGCCGCCGCGCGCGCCAACCGCACCGCGACCCGCGTGACGCTCGCCTCGCTGGTGGGCACGTCGCTGGAGTCGTACGACTTCTACGTCTTCGCCTACTTCAGCGCCATCTTCAGCGCCAGCGTGTTCTTTCCGCAGCAGGACCGCGTGGCCGGAACGCTGTCGGCGTTCGCCGTGATCGCCGTCTCGTTCATCGTGCGACCGCTCGGTGCCCTCGTGTTCGGGCACCTGGGCGACCGGATCGGGCGAAAACGCACCCTGATCGTCACGGTCTCGATCATGGGCGTCTCGACCGGCCTGATCGGCGTGCTGCCGGGATACGGCCAGATCGGTGTCGCCGCGCCGATCGTGCTGGTGCTGCTGCGCGTCGTGCAAGGCCTTTCGCTGGGCGGCGAGTGGGGCGGCTCCATCCTGGTCGGCGTCGAGCACAGTGTGCCGAAGCGGCGCGGCTTCTACGCTGCCCTCCCCCAGCTCGGCTCGCCGATCGGCACGATCATCACGGGTGCGCTCTACCTGTTGCTCAGCGTCACGCTGAGCCCGGCGGATCTGGCCGCCTGGGGCTGGCGCCTGCCGTTCCTCCTCGCCTTCCCGCTGCTGGCGGTCTCGCTGTACCTGCGGCTGACCATCGACGAGACGCCGGTGTTCGCCCGGCTCGCCGGCGATCGTAAGCTGCGGCGGCTGCCGGTGGTCGACGTCTTCCGCCGACAGCCGGTGGCGCTGGTCGTCGCGATCGGCGCCGCGCTGCTCGGTATCGGCTCGTACTCTCTGATGAACACGTACACGATGAACTACGGCGTCGCCGTGCTCAAGTTCTCGTACCCGGACCTGTTCGTGGCCACTCTGATCGGCAGTCTGCTGCAATTGATCACCATTCCGCTGTTCGGCCTGCTCGCCACCCGGATCGGATCGGCACGGGTCGTGTGGATCGGCGCCCTCTCGACGTTGCTGATCGCCTTCCCGATGTACTTCCTGTTGCAGTTCGCGACGTTCCCGATCCTGGTCGGAACCATGGTCGTCGGCGGCATCTTCCCGACCCTCAGCTGGGCCGGACTGGGCGGGCTGATGGCCGACATCTTCGGACAGTCGATCCGCTACAGCGCACTGTCGATCGCCTACGGAATCGCCGCGGCGATTTCCGGCCTGATCCCGTTCGCCACCGAGGCCCTGGCCGGAGCGACCCACGCCGCGTGGTGGCATCCGGGCGTCGTACTCGGCCTGCTCTCGGTGATCACCCTCGTCTGCGCGGTCACGGCCGTGCGGATCGCACGGGTGCGCGACGAAGTGGATGCCGACGCCGCGGACGTGCTCGCCCCGGTCGCCTGACCCGCTCGCGTGCCCTGCTCGCCTGCCTCGCTCGCCTGACCGGTCCGCCTGGACCGACCGAACCGCCTTTGTCCATCGGAACCGGGAATATTCCTGGTTCGGATGGACGAAGGCGGTTCGGTTGAGGCGGTTGGGTACGATGGATGCGATCTGACACTCAGGCACCAGTTGACACGGTGCCGTACATAGCGAAAGCCGGTTACCGCCATGAGCGACGCGCAGCCCGAATCGACCCGTTCCCCTCGGCACCGATCCACCGCAGTTCCCGACAAACCGGCTCTCGAGGGACTCGAGCAACGCTGGGGTCCGCACTGGCAGGCCGAGGGCACCTACCTGTTCGATCGTCCGGCAGCCCTGGCCGCCGGAGACCGCAGCTGCATCTACGCGATCGACACCCCGCCGCCGACCGCCTCCGGTTCGCTGCACATCGGCCACGTGTTCAGCTACACGCACACCGACATCATCGCCCGCTACCAGCGGATGCGCGGCAAGCACGTGTTCTACCCGATGGGCTGGGATGACAACGGTCTGCCGACCGAGCGCCGGGTGCAGAACTACTACGGAGTGCGCTGCGATCCCTCGTTGCCCTACGACCCGCACTTCGCCCCGCCGTACGAGGGCGGCGACAACAAGAGCGGCAAGGCTGCGGATCAGCAGCCGATCTCGCGTCGCAACTTCATCGAGCTCTGCGAACGCCTCACCGTCGAAGACGAGAAGCAGTTCGAGGCGCTCTGGCGTTCGCTGGGGTTGTCCGTCGACTGGACCCAGACGTACCGCACGATCGGCCGGGAGGCCCTGTTCACGTCGCAGTTCGCGTTCCTGAACAACGTCGAACGCGGCGAGGCATACCAGGCGATGGCCCCCACACTGTGGGATGTCACCTTCCGCAGCGCCGTCGCACAGGCCGAACTCGAAGACCGGGACCAGCCGAGCGCCTATCACCGCATCACGTTCCATGCGCCCGAGGTCTTGTTGGAGATCGACACGACACGGCCCGAGCTTCTGCCGGCCTGCGTCGCGCTCGTCGCGCATCCCTCCGACGAACGCTACCGGCACCTGTTCGGCACCACCGTGCGCACGCCCGTCTTCGACGTCGAGGTGCCGGTGCTGGCGCATCATCTGGCCCAGCCCGACAAGGGAACGGGCATCGCGATGATCTGCACCTTCGGCGACATCACGGACGTCACGTGGTGGCGTGAACTGGATCTGCCGAACCGGGGCATCATCGGATTCGACGGCCGGATCCTGGCCGAGGCGCCGGATGCGATCACCTCGCCCTCCGGGCGGGAAGCCTTCGCCCAGCTCGCCGGCAAGACCGTGTTCTCCGCCAAGCAGGCGGTCGTCGAGTTGCTCCGTACATCCGGCGACCTGATCGGCGACCCGAAGCCGATCGTGCACCCGGTGAAGTTCTTCGAGAAGGGTGAGAAGCCCCTGGAGATCGTCTCGACGCGGCAGTGGTACGTGCGCAACGGCGGCCGCGATCAGGCGCTGGCCGACCGCCTCGTCGAGCTCGGACGCGCCATCGACTGGCATCCGGACTTCATGCGGGTGCGATACGAGAACTGGGTCGGCGGTCTCTCCGGCGATTGGCTGATCTCACGGCAACGCTTCTTCGGTGTGCCCATCCCGGTCTGGTACCCGGTCGACGAGCACGGCGAGACGCGCTTCGAACGGCCGCTGCTGCCCACCCGAGACCAGCTGCCCGTCGACCCGTCCTCGGACGTGCCCCCCGGGTACGTCGAAGAGCAGCGCGGCACGCCAGGCGGGTTCGTCGGCGAACACGACATCATGGACACCTGGATGACGTCGTCGTTGACACCGCAGCTGGCCTCCGGGTGGCAACGCGACCCGGAACTGTTCGCCGCCGTCTTTCCGTTCGATCTGCGTCCGCAGGCCCAGGACATCATCCGCACCTGGTTGTTCTCGACCGTCCTGCGCTCGCAGTTGGAGCACGGCGTGGCGCCCTGGACGCACGCCGCGATCTCCGGCTTCATCGTCGACCCGGATCGCAAGAAGATGTCGAAGTCGAAGGGCAACGTCGTCACACCGTCGGACATCCTGGAGCAGCATGGCTCCGACGCAGTGCGGTACTGGGCGGCATCCAGCCGGCTGGGCACGGACGCCGCGTTCGATGCGCAGAACCCGACGCAGATCAAGATCGGCCGTCGGCTCGCGATCAAGCTGCTGAATGCGGCGAAGTTCATCCTCGGCTTCCCGCAGCCGGGTGGCGATGCCGAGGTCACCGAATCGGTCGACCGCGCGATGCTCAGCCGGCTGGCAGAGGTCGTCGCCGACGCGACGACCGCGTTGGATGCGTACGACCACGCCAGAGCTCTGGAGATCGCAGAGGGGTTCTTCTGGACCTTCTGCGACGACTACCTCGAACTGGTGAAGGAGCGCGCCTACGGACAGTCCGAGCAGATCGAGGATGCCGCCGCGTCCCGCTCGGCCGTTGTCGCCCTGCGCCTGGCTCTCTCCACCTTCCTGCGGCTCTTCGCTCCGGTGCAGCCGTTCGCCACCGAGGAGGCCTGGTCGTGGTTCAACGCCGGCTCGGTGCACCGTGCCGCGTGGCCGCAGGTCTCCGAGCTCGGCGAGCTCGGAGACGGTCGCGTCCTCGACGCCGCAAGCGCCGCCCTGACCGGCATCCGCGGTGCCAAGACCTCGGCGAAGGCCTCGCAGAAGACCCCGGTCGCCCACGCGAGAGTGAGCGGAACGGCCGAGCAGTTGGATGCGCTGCGAGCCGTTGAGGACGACCTGTGCGCGGTGGGACGCATCGCGCGGATCGAGTTCGTGCCGGGCGAGCAGATCGACGTGACCGACATAGAGCTGGCTTCCTGACCGGGCCGCCGCTGGCGGCGCGAGCCGGTGGACGCATCATTCTGCCAAGCGAACCGCTACGGTTGAACCGGTAACACACGATGAGCCTGCCGCGGGGACGGGCTTGGGGAGGCAGCGATGTCGATCAGTATCCGCACACCGAACGAGGGTGATTTCTTCGCCTGGCTCGGCTTGTACGAGGGCTACGCGCAGACCTACCAGGTGGCGTTGACCGATGAGAAGGCGTTGCGCCTGTGGACCTGGTTGACGGACGCCGCGCACACCGAGAACGCGCTGATCGCGGTCGACGACAACGGCGACCTCGTGGGGCTGGTGCATTTCCACACCTTTCCCCGGCCGCTGCAGTCGACCTACGGCATGTTCATCGACGACGTTTTCGTGCAGGAGGACGCTCGGCGCCACGGCGTCGGCCGGGCCCTGATCGACGCCGTCGTCGAGGCGGCCGGGCAACAGCGCTGCGACACGGTGCGTTGGATCAGTGCGCCGACCGATGCCGACGCTCGCGCCCTGTACGACGAGGTCGCCGCGGCCAGTGATCTCATCGTCTACGAGCGGGTCCTCGTGCCCGCGGAGGCCTGATGCAACTCGGCACCCGGTGGCCGGTCGGCGGCGCCGTTCCGGATGGGCTGCCCGAGGTGGTGACGGCCGCCATTCAGGCCGTCGAGGATGAACTCACCGCCGTGGGTTCCGACACATCGACCTGGCGCTGGACCCTGACCTGGCTCGAGCGCCTGCCGGTGATCGAACTCGATGACGGCACGGTGATCCGCTACAACCCGACCGAGGACTCCGCGACGATCACGCAGTCCAACCCGGTGCCCGACGAATTCGACGAAGACTGACTGTTTTCGCGGTCGACCGACAGCGGCCGAACCACGTCGTCATGGCAGCAGGTGCGCCTGATCGATCGCGGCAGCGGTGCGCGCGCGCTCTTCATAGTCGGAGCGATACCGCTCGAGCGAATCGCTGCTCGAGCGCCGGGCCGCGTGGGCGCGCCCCCAGGCGACGAGGACGGTGCCGAGTCGGATCGCCGCGCGGTCGACGACCGGGATCGAGCGGGTGGTGCCGGTGATGGTGCTCATGACGGGGTCTCCTCTCCATCGATGAGGGGGAATGCGTTGAATTGGATCTGCACGGGGCGTGAGCCGGGCGGGTTCTTGCCGCGGTGCTCGTCGACGAAATCCGTGATGCGCCGGCTGATGTCCGTGGTCAATTCCTCGAGCTGCTCTGTCGTGAGCCGCGCGTTCGCGGACGAAGTGATCGCGGCATCCAGCCAGCGGGCCGGCAACACGTCGACGCCGCGCATCATGAAGTCGGTGACCAGGCTCTCCTTGTTCTGTTGCCATTGACGCATGACCAGATCTGCTGCGGCTCGCCCGGCGACGGTGTCAGAGACGTGACGCGGGTTCAGGCTGATGCCGCCCGGGGTGCGCTGCCACCAGCGCTCCCGCGCGGTTCCCTTGCCTGCGACCTCACGCACGAAGCCATGCCTGGCCAACTGCCGCAGGTGGTAGCTCGTCGCGCCGCTGGACTCCCCCAGCCGCTCAGCAAGCCCGCTCGCCGTTGACTCGCCGTACTGCGAGAGGGTGTCGAGAATCTGCACGCGCAACGGATGGGCGAGCGCCTTCAGCGAGGTCATGTCGAGCGTTCGTGACTGCTGCTCGCCATCGGGGGATTCGGCCGTCTCCGGCTCCGTGATCTTCTCCGACTCGCTCATGGAGAAAGACTAACAATGCAAACGTTCCGTTGCAAGTGTTTCTTTGCATTACTATCTTTGCATTACTTTCTTTGCAATTGCTTCTTTGCATACTGCGCCCGTAGGCTGGGACGATGGCCGATCAGCAGAATCCCTTCTTCGCCCCCAGCACGCTCCCGTACCAGTTGCCTCCGTTCGCCCGGATCCGGGACGAGCATTACCTTCCGGCGTTCGAACGCGGCATGAAGGAGCAGCTGGAGGAGATCGGCGCGATCATCTCGAATGCCGGCGCGCCGACGTTCGAGAACACGCTGATCCCGCTCGAGCGCAGCGGTCAACTGCTGGGCCGGGTGGCGGAGGTCTTCTACAACAAGTCCTCGTCCGACTCCAACGACGTCACGAACGAGCTCGAGGAGAAGATCGCTCCGCTGCTGGCCGCGCATCAGGATGCCATCCGGCTTGACTCCGCCTTGTACTGGCGGATCAAGACGCTGTTCGAAGAGCTCGGCCAGCTCGATCTGGATGCCGAATCGCGGTACCTGCTCGAACGGTATTACACCGAGTTCACCCTCGCGGGCGCTGCGCTGGACGAATCGGACAAGGAAAAGCTGCGCGACTACAACAAGCGGCTCTCCACGCTGACCACCCGGTTCGAGAAGAACCTGCTCGCCGACACCAACGAGCTTGCCGTCGTCGTCGACGACGTCGAGGAGCTCGACGGCCTCGACGCCGCCGAGATCTCGGCCGCCGCTGCGGCCGCCGAGGAACGGGGCCTGCACGGAAAGCACCTCATCACGCTCGTGCTGCCGACCGGGCACCCGTATCTGGCCTCGCTCACGGACCGAGGCCTACGCGAACGCATCATGACGGCATCCCGTTCCCGCGGGATCCGGGGTGGCGACAACGACAACCGCGAGCTGGTGCGCGAGATCACCCGACTGCGTGCCGAGCGCGCTCGCCTGCTCGGCTTCGCGAGTCACGCCGCTTATGTCACCGCCGACCAGACGGCGAAGAACCCGGAAGCGGTCGCCGACATGCTGGGCAGGCTGGCGCCGCCGGCGGCGCGCAACGCGCGCCGGGAGCAGGCCGACCTGCAGCGCCAGGCCGGCGACGATGCGCTGGCCAGTTGGGACTGGGCGTTCTTCACCGAGAAGGTGCGCCGAGCCGCCTACGACGTCGACACCGCGGCGATGCGACCGTACTTCGAGGCCGAACGGGTGCTGCGCGACGGCGTGTTCTACGCGGCGAACCGGTTGTACGGCATCACCTTCACGGAGCGAGACGACCTGGTCGCCTACCACCCGGACGCGCGCGTCTTCGAGGTGTTCGATGGGGACGGCTCACCGCTCGGGCTCTACCTCAACGACCTCTACACGCGTGATTCCAAGCGCGGCGGGGCTTGGATGAACCCGTTGATCTCGCAATCAGCGCTGCTCGGCAACCCGACGATCGTCGTCAACAATCTCAACGTGCCCAAACCCGCTGCCGGCGAGCCGACGCTGCTCACGTACGACGAGGTGGGCACGCTGTTCCACGAGTTCGGGCACGCGTTGCACGGCCTGTTCGCGCGTGTGACGTACCCGAAGTTCGCCGGCACGAACGTGTTCCGCGACTTCGTCGAGTTCCCCAGTCAGGTCAACGAGATGTGGATGCTCTGGCCCGAGGTGCTGCAGAACTATGCCAGGCACTACCGAACCGACGAACCGATGCCGCAGGAGCTCGTCGACCGCATCCAGGAATCCAAGGCCTTCAACGAGGGATTCAAGACCAGCGAATACCTCGCGGCGGCTCTGCTCGACCAGGCCTGGCATCGCATCACCGCAGATGACCGGGTCGGCGATGTCGCCGCTTTCGAGGCCGCAGCCCTGGCCGAGGCCGGGCTCGACAACCCGCTCGTGCCGCCCCGCTACGCCAGCACCTACTTCGCGCACACCTTCTCCGGCGGGTACGACGCCGGGTACTACTCATACATCTGGAGCGAGGTTCTCGACGCCGACACGGTGGAGTGGTTCAGCGAGAACGGCGGACTGACTCGGCAGAACGGTGACCGTTTCCGGCAGCGCCTTCTGGGGGTGGGCGGTTCCAAAGACCCGCTCGAGGCGTACCGGGACTTCAGAGGCAGGGATGCCGTGATCGAGCCGCTGCTGAAACGCCGCGGATTGGACTCGGTCGCCTGATCGGCCGGTTCGTTTCGGAGTGTGACGCTCGCACGTGCGTCGTCGCGTACGGAATCGTAATCTGAGGGCACCGATTCCGACCCAGGGAGACTCATGACCGTCCACACCGGCCACCAGCACACCACCGCTTCGTGCGCGTGGGAGCAGGCCGACATGTGCGCGGACAACCGACCCGGGCATTCGGTGCACCTGCTGCAGTTGCGCCTCGCGGCGGCGACCACCACCAAGTGGCGTGACGCCATCGTGGTGTCGATCGCCGCGTCGGGCTGGATCGAACTGGCGCCGCTCGACGGTGGCGCGATCGTTCACGTCTGGAACCACGAAGACCTCACGACCGAACTGCAGCCGGGAACGCCCGTGGCGCTTCACACGCTGTACAACGTGTTGACGGCCGGGCGTCGCCGGGTCAGCGTTCTTGTCGGCCAGCAGACGGAGCGGCTCGCGGGCTAGGCGGAGGTCTTCATCCCCGACATCATCGCGTTGCAGGCATCGGCGCACGCCATGCAGGCCTGAGCGCACATCCGGCAGGTCTCGCTCATCGAAGAGTGATCGTTGCACTCGTCCGCGGTCGCCATGCACATGGCGACGCACGCCTGCAGCATGGCCATCATGCTGGGCATGTCGAATCCGCTCGGACGCATCATCATCCGCATCGTCGTGTTGCACACGTCGGCGCAATTCGTGCACATGCTCATGCACTTCACCATGCCGTCGGCCATGCCGGCGTCGGCGCACATCGTGCAGGCCTGCTCACAGGCGGCGCACGCCTCGATACACTCCTGCATCGCGGCCATGTCCATCTGCGGCATGCCCGCCATCTCCGCTGACATGCTCTTCATCATTTCGGCCGTCATGCTGTCCATGGTGCTCCCGTCTTCCCGCGCGCCGACGGATGGGCGGCGCCTTCCGAACAGCGGCAGCGCAGTATGAGGCCATGCTACGTCGGCGGGGCAGCAGGGGCTAGAGCGGAGCACTCGTTCGAGGCAGCTCCGCTGTGGGGGCCGTCATCTCACCGCGTGCCTGATCGCGCGGCCGCCAGCTCAGCAGGGCGAAGGCGGCGGCGCCGATGAGGAGTCCCCAGAACGCCGATCCGATACCGAGAACTGCGACACCGGACGCCGTCAGCAGCAGGGTGAGGATCGCGGGGATGCGCTGCTGGGCAACGGACACGGCACCGACAAGGGCGCCGGTCAGCGCGCCCATCAGCGCCAGACCGGCGACCGCCTCGATCAGGATCGGCGGAGCGGCACGCACGAACCCGGTCGCGACGCCGGCCGCGAGCCCGAGCACGATGTAGGTCGCTCCGGCAGCGATCGGCGCTATCCATCTGCGGTCCCGGTCGGCCCCGGCATCCGGACCGGCCGTCATGGCCTGCGTGATCGCCGCCAAGTTGATCGGGATGCCGCCGAACATCGCGCCGAGTGCCGAGAAGGCACCGGTTCCGAGCAGCGAGGGACGAACCGGCACGTCGTAGTCGAAGCTGTGCAGGATCGCGACGCCGGGGATGTTCTGCCCGGCCATCGTGACGATGTAGAGCGGCACGGCGATGCCGACCAGCACGGGGAAGCTGAACTGCGGGGCGACGAACGCGAAGTGCGGCACCAGCGAGACGCCGTTCGCCCACCCTCCGTCGGTCGTCATCGCCAGTAGGGCGCCGGTGAGCACGATCGCAGCGGGCACCGCCCACCGCGGTGCGAACCGCAGCAGCAGCAACCAGAGCACGATCACCGGAATCGCCAGCCACGGCTCCCGCACCGCGGCCGTCACCGGGCTCAGACAGATCGGCAGCAGGATGCCCGCCAGCATCGCGTTCGCCAGGGTCTTGGGAATGCGAGCGATCAACCGCGCCAACGCTGGCCAGAGACCGGTCAGCACGATCAACGCGGACGCGACGACGAACGCAGCCACAGCCTCTGCGAAGTGGTGAGTGACCGTTCCGGCTCCGGCGAGTAGTGCACCACCGGGCGTGCTCCAGGCGAAGACCACGGGCATCCGGTACCGCCAGGAAACGGCGATCGACATGAGGCCCTGGGTCAGACAGATGATCAGCAGGCCGGAGGCGGCCTGGGTGGCGGAGGCGCCGACCGCTGTCAATCCGGTGAGCACTATCGCGAACGAACTCGCGAACCCGGTGATGGCCGCCACGACGCCGGCAACCGACGGGTGCAACCAGGATGAGACCGGCAGCGCCGTCGCGCCACCTCGCCCGCTACGCCGACTTCTCTTCACGACGCGGACGGCGATGCGGCACGATCGTCGGCGCGGCGTTGTCGATCACGGCCTCGCGGGTGACGACGACTCGCGCGACCTCGTTGCTGGAGGGCACCTCGAACATGATCGGCCCGAGCACCTCCTCCATGATCGCGCGTAGACCACGAGCACCCGTCTGGCGCAGAACGGCCAGATCGGCGATGGCCTCCAGGGCCGGCTGTTCGAACTCCAACTCGACACCGTCGATTTCGAACATGCGCTGATACTGCCGCACGAGAGCGTTCTTCGGCTCGGTGAGGATCTGCATGAGAGCCTCCTGGTCGAGCGGAGTGACCGTCGTGACCACGGGAAGCCGCCCGATGAACTCGGGGATCAAGCCGAACTTGTGCAGATCCTCCGGCAGCACCTCGCCGAACAGGTTGACGTCGTCGCCCTTGCTGTGCAGAGGGGCGCCGAAACCGATGCCCTTCTTGCCCGCTCGCTGCGAGATGATGTCTTCCAGCCCGGCGAAGGCGCCGGCAACGATGAACAGCACGTTGGTGGTGTCGATCTGAATGAACTCCTGGTGGGGATGCTTGCGCCCGCCCTGCGGGGGAACCGATGCCACCGTGCCCTCGAGGATCTTGAGCAGCGCCTGCTGCACTCCCTCGCCCGAAACGTCGCGAGTGATCGACGGGTTCTCCGCCTTGCGGGCGATCTTGTCGACCTCGTCGATGTAGATGATGCCCGTCTCGGCGCGCTTGACGTCGTAGTCGGCGGCCTGGATGAGTTTGAGCAGGATGTTCTCGACGTCTTCGCCGACGTAGCCGGCCTCGGTGAGAGCCGTCGCATCGGCGACCGCGAACGGCACGTTGAGGCGCTTCGCCAGAGTCTGCGCCAAATACGTCTTGCCGCACCCGGTGGGGCCGATCAGCAGAATGTTGGATTTCGCGATCTCCACGTCATCGACGACGGCGTCGGCCGGGGCGATCGTGGTGCGCGCACGCACTCGCTTGTAGTGGTTGTAGACCGCGACGGCCAGTGCACGCTTGGCGGCCTCTTGCCCGATGACGTACTCCTCGAGGAAGGCGTAGATCTCTTTCGGTTTGGGCAGTTCGAACGGCCCGCCCGACTCGTCGCCCGCCTCGGCGAGGCGCTCTTCGATGATCTCGTTGCACAATTCGACGCACTCGTCGCAGATGTAAACGCCCGGGCCCGCGATCAGCTGCTGCACCTGCTTCTGGCTCTTTCCACAGAAGGAGCACTTGAGCAGGTCTGCGCTCTCACCGATGCGTGCCATCATTCACCTCTTACCGATCGGGCTGTGCTTACGAGCCTAGCCCGAAGCACCGACAAAGGCGCGCAGCGGCGGGCACGAATCGCACCGATCCGCCGCGATCCATGAACACGTCGATCCGGGTGCAAGAAGAGCCGGCTGCACGCCGAGATGCGGCACAACGCTTGCGCAACTTCCGGAACCAAGAACGCGACGGACGGCCGACTGGTCGTGCAGTCGGTCGCCCGCCGCGTCCGGGGCGTGACTTCCGCTTTACTTCGCGGTGAGCGCCGGAAGGCTCTTGCGGCTGGTCAGAACCTGGTCGATCAAGCCGTACTCCTGGGCCTCGGCCGCAGAGAGGATCTTGTCTCGATCGATGTCCTTGTTGACCTGCACCTGCGTGCGGTTCGAGTGCCGCGCGAGCGTCTCCTCCAGCCAGGTGCGCATGCGCATGATCTCGTTCGCCTGGATCTCGATGTCGGATGCCTGACCTTGACCCGCTTCGCCGACCGCCGGCTGGTGGATCAGGATTCGCGCATTCGGCAGCGCCAACCGCTTGCCCGGCGTGCCTGCGGCCGTCAGCACGGCCGCGGCGGAGGCCGCCTGACCGAGCACGACCGTCTGGATCTGCGGGCGGATGTACTGCATCGTGTCGTAGATCGCTGTCATCGCGGTGAACGAGCCACCGGGCGAGTTGATGTACATCACGATGTCGCGGTCCGGGTCCTGGCTCTCGAGCACGAGAAGCTGGGCCATGATGTCGTCTGCCGACGCGTCGTCGACCTGCACCCCGAGAAAGATGATGCGGTCTTCGAACAGCTTGGCGTACGGGTCTTGCCGCTTGTAACCGTAGGCCGTGCGCTCCTCGAAGCTGGGCAGGATGTAACGGGCACCGGGCATGGCCGGCGTCTGCGAGCGGCCCGCGAGGGATGCGAAATCTGGGGTTTGCATGTGTTCGGTTCCTTCTGCCGTTCGCCTAAGCCGGGTGGTCTTCGGTGCCGCCGCCGCCGATCACGTCGCTCGCCGACTCACGGATGTGATCGACGAAGCCGTATTCGAGGGCTTCCTGTGCGGAGAACCAGCGGTCGCGGTCGCCGTCGGCGTTGATCTGTTCGACACTCTTGCCGGTCTGCGCCGCCGTGATCTCGGCCAGACGCTTCTTCATGTCGAGGATGAGTTGGGCTTGAGTCTGGATGTCGCTCGCGGTACCGCCGAAACCGCCGTGCGGCTGGTGCAGCAGGACACGGGCGTTGGGGGTGATGTAGCGCTTGCCCATCGTGCCTGCCGTCAGCAACAGCTGACCCATCGACGCCGCCATGCCGATTCCGACCGTGACGATGTCGTTCGGCACGAACTGCATGGTGTCGTAGATCGCCATGCCCGCGGTGATCGACCCGCCCGGCGAGTTGATGTAGAGGTAGATGTCGCGCTTCGGATCTTCGGCCGCGAGCAGCAGCAGCTTGGCCGCGATCTCGTTGGCGTTGTCGTCACGCACCTCGGAGCCGAGCCAGATGATGCGGTCCCTCAGCAGTCGGTCAAAAACACTGGGTTGCAGTGTCGGTTCGGCCATGAAATGCTCCGTTTCTGTTCGCTGCATCGAATCTATCGGAGCCCGAAGACGTGCATCGGCCTGTTCGCCGTGGGCAAAGCTCCGGGCCGCCTCTGCAGGACGGCAGAAGGGCCGGACCCGACGGGTCCGACCCTTCCAGGCATCCGAATTACTCGGCGTCGGCGGCCTTCGCGGCCTTCTTCTTCGCCGGAGTCTTCTTCGCGGGCTTCTCGGCCGGTTCCTCGTCGGCGGGCTTCGCCTCGTCGACCGAGGACACCTCGGGGTCGGATGCTTGCGGTACATCCACCGACACGGAACTAACGGCATCCGAAGCAGCCTCGGCCTCTGCGAGCTCGGCGGGCGGGGTGGTGAACTCGGTCAGGTCGACGGCGCCGCCGTTGCTGTCGGTGACCTTCGCGCGACCGAGCACGATCGCGAGCGCCTTGTTGCGTGCGACCTCACCGACCATCTGCGGGATCTGGCCGTTGTCGCCCAGCACCTGCACGAACTCGTTCGGCTCCATGCCGTACTGCGCGGCGCCCTGCACCAGGTATTGCGTCAGCTCGTCCTGGCTGACCTGCACGTTCTCCCTCTGCGCGATCTCGTCGAGGAGGATCTGGGTGCGGAACGTCTTGCGGCTCGACTCGGTGACCTCGGCGCGGTGCTCGTCGTCTTCGAGACGGTTCTCGCTCTCGAGGTGACGGTGCACCTCGTCTTCGACGATCTGGTCGGGAATCGGGATTTCGACGAGCTCGAGCAGCTTCTCGACCAGCTGGTCGCGAG
Organism: Humibacter sp.; assembly: GCA_035564555.1. Lineage (GTDB taxonomy): Bacteria > Actinomycetota > Actinomycetes > Actinomycetales > Microbacteriaceae > DATMTS01. The sequence continues at coordinate 1,619 of DATMTS010000062.1, read as the reverse complement.
CGGCCGTGCCCTGCGAGAACGTCTTGCCGCGCGCGGCTTCCACGCGCAGCGACTCACGCAACTCGTCGATCGTGTCGAACTCGCTGGCGATCTGCGCGAACTCGTCGTCGGCCTCGGGCAGTTCGCGCTCCTTGACGGCGGAGAGCGTGACAGTGATCTCCGCGTCCTCGCCCTCATGGTCGCCGCCGAGCAGCTTGGAGGTGAACGTCGTGGTCTCGCCGGCGCTGAGCGAGTCGAGCGCCTCGTCGATTCCCTCGATGAGCTCACCGGAGCCGATCTCGTAGGAGACGCTGGAGGCGGTGTCGATCTCCTCGTCGCCGATGGTCGCGATCAGGTCGAGCTGGGCGAAATCACCCTTCTTCGCCGGACGATCGACCGTGACGAGCGTGCCGAACCGGCTGCGCAGACGGTCGAGCTCGGCCTCGACGTCCTCGTCGGTGACCTCCGCCGCATCCACGGTCAATTCGACGCCTTCGTAGCCGGGCAGCTCGATCTCGGGGCGCACGTCGACCTCGATGGTGACGAGCAGGTCACCGGAGAAGTCCTTGTCGCTGGGCCACTCGGTGATGTCGGCCGCGGGCCGGCCCAGGGGACGCAACTCGTTCTGCTCGACGGCCTCACGGTAGAACCCGTCGAGTCCCTCGTTGACCGCGTGTTCGAGCACAGCGGCCTTGCCGACGCGCTGATCGATGATGGGCGGCGGAACCTTGCCCTTGCGGAAGCCGGGGATGTTGACCTGCTCGGCGATGTGCCCGTAGGCGTGGGTGATGCTCGGCTTGAGCTCTTCAGGCGTCACCGCAATGGTGAGCTTGGCGCGCGTGGGGCTCAGCTTCTCGACCGTGGACTTCACGTTGGTGGATTCTCCTGTTTATGTAGGTGCACTTCGGCGCCGCTTGCGCGATCCGGTCGGGGCGACAGGATTTGAACCTGCGACCTCCCGCTCCCAAAGCGGGCGCTCTAGCCAAGCTGAGCTACGCCCCGGATCGCTGTTCAACCCGCGTGGGTCGAGGCCGGGCACACGCATGCGCGCATGGCAAGGCCGAATGACCTCAGACAGTCTAGCGAAAGATCCTCTGCCCTCGCGCCGCCGGCGTGGTGCGGAGTCGATGCGCGCTCTGCAGAGCCGTAAGCGGGGCCGAAGCGGGGCCGCGAGTGGTGCTGGCGGCAGTGCGAGTGGCGCTCCCGGCAGTGCCTTGAGCAGTGACACGATCGCGATGCATTATGCTTGCACGGGCGTGCCTCACGGTGCCCTCGGGGATGTAGCTCAATGGTAGAGCCTCAGTCTTCCAAACTGATTACGCGGGTTCGATTCCCGTCATCCCCTCTCCTTTGCTCCGAATCCGAACCCTCCTCCACTTCCCGGTCGTCGTGCACGAACGCGGTCTTGCCCCATCGCTGCCAGGATGGCGGTATGAGCAGAATGGGATCCTCCAGCACACCGGTCGCCAATCCTGGTCTGGCGATGACGATCGTCGGATTGTGTTTCGGCCTGCTGGGACTCTTCCTGATCAACCCCTTGGCGATCCCCGGCGTGGCCGGACTCGTCTTCTCGATCTGGGGCCGCGTCCGGTCGCGCGACAGCGAAGGCGGCGCAGGCAGGCTGACCCGCGTTCTTTCCA
>DATMTS010000061.1:0-8040 GCA_035564555.1 Humibacter sp. | reverse complement strand
AACGCATCACCCCGGATGTGTGCCGCTCTCGGGAGATGTTCGGCAAGGGCCTGCGCTAGGGTCGACTTCCCTGATGCCATGGCGCCGCTGATGACAATGACGCTGGGACGGCCCGACTCCAACTCGTTCACGCAACGACTGTTGGGACCTCCAACAGAGAGATAAAACAGCGGAGGATGGGGGATTCGAACCCCCGAGGGCTTGCACCCAATACGCTTTCCAAGCGTGCGCCATAGGCCACTAGGCGAATCCTCCGGGCGGCCGCATCCCTTCCGGAATCGACCTCAGAGAATCCTACCGGATGGCGGACCGGAGTCGGCCCGCTCGCCCGTCGCTCGCCTGCCACGTCCGCCCGCCCCTCTTGAGAATCGGGTTCTTGCCATCGCGGCCATTCCTGCTGGCTGGGGGCGGCGCGCTCGAGCCGACCGGTTAGACTGGATGCCGGCTCCTCGCGTGGCGCCATCCAGGCCAATTCCCCCAGGACGGAAACGTAGCAAGGGTAACCGGGCTCTGGCGGGTGCGCGAGGGGTCCTTTTTCTTGCCCGACGATTGCGCCCGACGATTGCGCCCGGACGACTGCGGCCCGGCGGAGGACTCGGCCCGGCCGGCGATGCCTCCATAGGATGGAGAGACGGCCGCCGATCCTTCGGCGGCATAGCTGGACCCTCGGGAGGGTGCCATGTCGAACTCGTCCTCGAACTCGTCAACGTCCTCGTCCACGGCCACGCGGACTTCGGCTCGGGGCGTCTGGCGACATCGCCCCGCCGCGCCGATCGACGTCGAGACGCTGCGTCGGCTCGACGCGTGGTGGCGGGCGGCGAATTATCTGAGCGTCGGGCAGATCTACCTGCTCGACAATCCGTTGCTGCGAAGGCCGCTGAGCAAAGATGACATCAAGCCCCGGTTGCTCGGACACTTCGGCACCGTGCCCGGCCTGAACCTGGTCTACGCACACCTGAACCGCGTCATCCGCGAGCGCGACCTCAACGCGATCTACCTCACCGGCCCGGGGCACGGCGGCCCAGGCATGGTCGCGAACGGATACCTCGACGGCACGTACAGCGAGGTCTATTCGCACATCGACCGCTCCGAAGACGGGATGCGACGGCTGTTCCGGCAGTTCTCGTTCCCCGGCGGCGTGCCCAGCCACGTCGCCCCGGAGACACCCGGTTCGATCCACGAGGGCGGCGAGCTCGGGTATTCGCTCAGTCATGCGTACGGCGCCGCGTTCGACAACCCGAACCTTCTGGTGGCGGCCGTCGTCGGCGACGGGGAAGCGGAGACGGGCCCGGCGGCGACCAGTTGGCATTCGAACAAGTTCGTCGACCCGCAACAAGACGGTGTGGTGCTGCCGATCCTGCACCTGAACGGATACAAGATCGCCAACCCGGCTGTTCTGGCGCGCATCACCGAGGAGGAGTTGCTCGAGCTGATGCGGGGGTACGGTCACAAGCCGCATCTGGTCTCGGGCGGATTCGACGGCGAGGATCCGATCCAGGTGCACAAGCGCTTCGCCCAGACCCTCGACGAGGTGCTGAACGAGATCGCGGAGATCAAGGCGGATGCTGCTGCCGGGCGCTACGCCGACAACGACGAACGCCCGGCGTGGCCGATGATCATCCTGCGCACGCCGAAGGGCTGGACCTGCCCGCACGAGGTCGACGGCGTGCTCATCGAAGGCACCTACCGGGCGCACCAGGTTCCGTTGGCCAACGCGCGCGACAGCGTGGAGCACACGCGCATCCTGGAGAACTGGATGGCCGAGTACCGCCCGGACGAGCTCTTCGACGAGGCCGGCGCGCCACGTCCCGAAACGGTCGCGCTCGCGCCGGAGGGCGACCGCCGGATGAGCGCGAATCCCGTTGCGAACGGCGGCCTGCTGCGTAAGGACCTGAGGCTGCGCGATTTCCGCGACTTCGGTGTCGCCGTGCCCTCGCCCGGTGCCACGGTCGCCGAGGCCACCAAGGTGCTCGGCCAGTGGCTGGCAACGGTGATCGAGGACAACCCCACGAACTTCCGCATCTTCGGGCCGGATGAGACGGCATCCAACCGTCTCGCCCCCGCGGTCTACGAGGCGACGCAGAAGCAGTGGAATGCTGAGATACTGCCCACCGACGACCACCTGGCACGAGCCGGCCGGGTGATGGAGATGCTCAGCGAGCACCAGTGCGAGGGCTGGCTCGAGGGTTACCTGCTGACCGGGCGGCACGGCCTGTTCAACTGCTACGAGGCATTCATCCACATCATCGACTCGATGTTCAACCAGCACGCGAAATGGCTCAAGGTCACGAGGGAGATCGCGTGGCGGCGGCCGATCGCGAGCCTGAACTATCTGCTCTCCAGCCATGTCTGGCGTCAGGATCACAACGGCTTCAGCCATCAGGATCCCGGCTTCATCGACCACGTGGTGAACAAGAGCGCCGACGTGGTGCGGGTCTACCTGCCGTTCGATGCGAACACCCTGCTCTCGACGTACGACCACTGCCTACGCTCGGTGGACTATGTGAACGTCGTCGTCGCGGGCAAGCAGCCGCAGCCGAACTGGCTCACGATGGACGAAGCCGTCGCGCACTGCACTCGGGGGCTGGGCGTTCTCGAGTGGGCGGGCACCGAGGTGCCGGGGGAGGAGCCGGATGTCGTGCTCGCCTGCGCGGGCGACATCCCGACCCTCGAGGTGCTCGCCGCGGCATCCATTTTGCGCCAGAAGCTGCCGGAGCTCAGGGTGCGGGTCGTGAATGTGGTCGATCTGATGCGGTTGCAGAGCGAGAACGAGCATCCGCACGGTCTGAACGACCGCGAGTTCGACGCGATCTTCACCGACGACAAGCCGATCATCTTCGCCTACCACGGCTACCCGTGGCTGATCCATCGGCTGACCTACCGTCGGCATGGGCACGACAACATCCATGCCCGCGGTTACAAGGAGAACGGCACGACCACGACGCCGTTCGACATGGTCATGCTCAACGATCTCGACCGCTACCACCTCGTGATCGACGTGATCGACCGCGTGCCCGGGTTGGCTGCCCGCTACGCGATGCTGCGCCAGGAGATGCAGGATGCCCGCCTCGCGGCACGCGTCTATACCCGGGAGCACGGCGAAGACATCCCGGAGGTCGCGGGATGGCGCTGGGGTGAGCGCGGTGGTGGACTCGCGCAGGACAGCGCCGATGAGACGGTCATGACCGGCGGAGACAACGCGTGAGGAGCCTGTACATCACCTCGGCGGAGGGTCGCACCGGCAAGTCGACGGTCGCACTGGGCGTGCTCGACACGCTGGCGCGGCAGGTGCCCAGGGTCGGGGTCTTCCGTCCGATCGCCCGTTCGGCCGTCGAACGCGACTACGTGCTCGATCTGCTGTTGGAGAGCGACGCTGTGGATCTCGCCTACGAGGACTGCGTCGGGGTCGGCTACGACGAGGTGCACGCCGACCCGGATGCCGCGCTCGGCCGCATCGTCGAGCGGTACAAGGCGATCGAGGCGCGAAGCGACGCCGTCGTGATCGTGGGCAGCGACTACACCGACGTCGGAACGCCGACCGAACTCGCGTACAACGCGCGGGTGGCTGCGAACCTCGGGGCGCCGGTGCTGCTCGTGCTCGGAGGGCGCTCCGGTCAAGGTAGGGACGAACGGCTCGGGCAGGCGGATGCCCGCACTCCGGAGGAGGTGCGTCAACTGGCCGACGTGGCGCTCTCGGAGCTGCGGGCCGAGCATGCCGCACTGCTCGGCGTGGTCGTCAACCGAGCCGATCCGGATCGGCTCGACGAGATGGTCGAGGCGCTCGACAGGCAGACACCGGTCTGGGCGATCCCGGAGGACGCAGTGCTGGTCGCGCCGTCGGTGCGCTCGATCATGGCATCCGTCGATGGCACTCTCGTCGCCGGCGACCCCGAGTTGCTCGACCGCGACGCGCTGGGCGTGGTGGTGGCCGCGATGTCGATGGAGAACGTGCTCACCCGGCTGATCGACGGATCGGTGGTGGTCGTGCCGGGCGACCGCACCGAGGTGCTGCTGGCCGTGCTGATGGCCAACGCGTCGGGCACCTTCCCGTCCATCGCCGGCATCGTGCTGAACGGCGGATTCCAGCTCAGCGAGCCGATCAGCCGGCTGCTCGACGGCATCCGATCGTCCCTGCCGATCGTGGCGACCCGATACGGCAGCTACGAGACGGTCGTTCGGATCACGCACACCAGGGGTCGGCTGGCGGGCGATTCGCCGATCAAACGGGCGAGCGCGCTGGCGCTGTTCGAACGGCACGTCGACGCGGAGGCGCTACTGCGGGTGCTCGATGTGGAATGCTCCGCGGTCGTCACGCCGCTGATGTTCGGCTACGGGCTCATCGAGCGGGCCCGCTCGGTGCGCAAGCGCATCGTGCTGCCCGAAGGCGGTGACGACCGCATCCTGCGTGCCGCGGCCATCGTGCTCGCGCGCGGCATCGCCGACCTGACGATCCTCGGCGAGGAGATCGAGGTGCGTTCGCGTGCGATCGAACTGGGCATCGACATCCGGGCGGCGACCGTGCTGAGCCCGTTCGACGACGTGATGCGGTTGAAGTTCGCGCACGAGTACGCGCGGTTGCGTGCCCATAAGGGCATCACGATCGACCAGGCGAGCGACACAGTGACCGACCCGTCGTACTTCGGAACGCTCATGGTGCACGCCGGGCTCGCCGACGGCATGGTCTCCGGAGCGGCCCACACCACGGCCCAGACCATCAGGCCGGCGTTCGAGATCATCAAGACCCGCGAGGGCGTATCCGTCGTCTCGAGCGTCTTTCTGATGGCGCTCGCCGACCGCGTGCTCGTCTACGGGGACTGCGCGGTCATCCCCGACCCGACCTCCGACCAACTCGCCGACATCGCGATCTCCTCCGCCGAGACGGCGGAGCAGTTCGGCATCGACCCGCGCGTGGCGATGCTGTCGTACTCGACGGGTGAATCGGGTACCGGAGCCGATGTGCAGAAGGTGCGCGTCGCCACCGCGCTGGTGCGCGAGCGACGCCCGCAACTGCCGGTCGAGGGCCCGATCCAATACGACGCGGCAGCGGATGCCGCGGTAGCCGCGGCGAAGATGCCGCGTTCGCAGGTGGCGGGCCGCGCGACGGTGTTCATCTTCCCCGACTTGAACACCGGCAACAACACGTACAAGGCGGTGCAGCGGAGCGCGGGTGCCATCGCGATGGGTCCGGTGCTGCAGGGCCTGCGCAAACCGATCAACGACCTCTCGCGAGGAGCGCTCGTGGACGACATCGTGAACACGATCGCGATCACCGCGATCCAGGCGCAGGTGCGAGCATGAGCGCGCCCGCGAGGTGCACACTTGTGTCGCTCGCGCCGGTGCTGAAGCGACACAAGTGTGCACCTCACGGGGAGAAGCAGGGGGTCCAGCCGTGACCAGCATCCTCGTGGTGAACAGCGGATCGTCGACGCTCAAGTACCAACTGATCGACATGGATGCCGAGCGGACCCTGGGCAGCGGACTGATCGAGCGGATCGGCGAGGACGGCGGCCATGCCACCCACCGAGGGCCGGACGGATCGTCGGAGCAGTCGTCGTCGATCCCGGATCACACCGCCGCCTTCACCGTGATGGTGGAGGCCTTCGCGCGGCAGGGGCCGTCGCTGAGCGACGCGCAGCCGATCGCTGTCGGGCACCGGGTCGTGCACGGCGGCAGACGATTCTTCGAGCCCACGCTGATCACCGACCTCGTGAAGCTCAACATCGAAGACCTCTCCGAGCTCGCTCCGCTGCACAACCCGGCCAACGTGCAGGGCATCGATGCCGCGCAGAAGGCCTTTCCCGATCTGCCGCAGGTGGCCGTCTTCGACACGGCGTTCCACCAGACCCTGGCGCCGGCCGCCTACACCTACGCCATCGACGCAGACCTCGCCGAGAAATATCGGGTGCGCCGATACGGCTTCCACGGCACCTCGCACAAATTCGTCTCCGAGGCCGCCGCGCGCTTCCTCGGCAGAACGCCGGCCGAGCTGAAGCAGATAGTGCTGCACCTCGGCAACGGCGCATCGGCGTGCGCGGTCGACGGCGGACGCTCCGTGGAGACGAGCATGGGCATGACACCGCTGGAGGGACTCGTGATGGGAACGCGATCCGGCGACATCGATCCTGGTGTGCTCGTGCATCTCGGCCGGCGCGCGGGCATGTCTGTCGACGACCTCGACGAACTGCTGAATCGCCGCAGCGGGATGCTCGGGTTGAGTGGTCATGGCGACCTGCGGGATGCGATCGCGGCCGCGGATGCCGGGGACGAGGCATCCGGTCTGGCGCTGGAGGTCTACGCGCACCGCATCAAGCACTACGTGGGCGCGTACGCGGCGCTGATGGGTGGTCTCGATGCCATCGTGTTCACCGCCGGCGTCGGAGAGAACAGCGCGCCGGTGCGCGCGGCCTCGCTCGCCGGGCTGCAGGAATTCGGCATCGCCGTCGATTCCGAACGCAACGAGGCGGATTCCCGGGAGTCGCGCGTGATATCGCCGGAGGGTTCGCGCGTCGCGGTGCTCGTCGTGCCGACCGATGAGGAGCTCGAAATCGCGCGACAGACCCTCTCAGTGGTGCGCTGACCGCCGCTCGCACCCGGCCGCTCGCGCCGCTCGGTCGCTTCCCCCAGTCCGGGGGCGATGGTTGTCAAGCGGGTTGACCGGTATGAACCGGGACGAATACCGTGGCGTCAGGACTTGGGGGGAACCGGCGATTTCGACGCCGCGCGCACTGGAGGGCCCGTTCGAGAGAGCGGGCCCTCCGAACGGTTCGTGAGGTCTCGGATGCCGGACCGCGATGTCGGTGGCCGCGACTAGCATTGACGCGTGGTCACCGCCCTGTATCGCCGCTATCGGCCTGAGACGTTCGCCGAGATGATCGGCCAGTCGCAGGTGACCGAACCGTTGATGACCGCACTGCGCACGAACCGGGTCAATCACGCCTACCTGTTCAGCGGCCCGCGCGGCTGCGGAAAGACCACGAGTGCTCGCATCCTCGCCCGCTGCCTGAACTGCGCCGAGGGTCCGACCGATACGCCGTGTGGAAAATGTGCCAGCTGCGTGGAGCTGGGTCGCGGCGGTCAGGGATCGCTCGACGTGGTCGAGATCGATGCGGCCAGTCACAACGGCGTCGATGACGCGCGCGACATCCGGGAACGGGCGATCTTCGCGCCGGCTCGCGACCGGTACAAGATCTTCATCCTCGATGAGGCGCACATGGTCACTCCGCAGGGTTTCAATGCCCTGCTGAAGATCGTCGAAGAGCCCCCGGAGCACGTGAAGTTCATCTTCGCCACGACGGAACCCGAGAAGGTGATCGGCACGATCCGATCGCGCACGCATCACTATCCGTTCCGGCTCGTTCCGCCGGCGCAGATGCTCGACTACGTGCAGCAACTCTGCGAGGGCGAGAAGATGTCGGTCGCTCCCGGTGTGCTGCCGCTCGTCGTACGAGCCGGCGGCGGGTCGCCCCGCGACACGCTTTCGCTGCTCGATCAGTTGATGGCTGGGTCTGAAGGCGACACGATCGAATACGAGCGGGCCGTTGCCCTGCTCGGGTACACCCATGCCGCGCTGCTCGACGAGGCCGTCGACGCGATCGCCGCACGCGACGCGGCGGCGGCGTTCGCCGCGGTCGACCGGGTCATCCAGACCGGGCAGGATCCGCGCCGATTCGTAGAAGACCTGCTCGAACGCCTTCGCGACCTCATCATCGTCGCCGCGACGAGTGCAGAAGGCGCTGCGGCCGTGCTGCGCGGAACGCCGCAGGATGAACTCGATCACATGTCGCTTCAGGCAGCGGCCTTCGGCCAGGCGGAACTGTCGCGCAACGCCGATATCGTCAACGCCGCGCTGACCGAGATGACCGGTGCCACGTCACCGCGCCTGCACCTCGAGTTGATGATCGCGCGCGCCCTTGTGCCGGCCGCAGACGCCACAGAACGCGGAGCACTCGCCCGTGTCGAGCGTCTCGAGCGCCGCGTCGGGGTGGCCACGACTGTCGAACCCGCTGGTGGTGTTGGTGCTGGTGCTGGTGCTGGTGCTGG
>DATMTS010000060.1:0-25337 GCA_035564555.1 Humibacter sp. | reverse complement strand
GGTTGATCTGAGACAACTGGGTGCGCCCGGATCTCGCCACGATCTGCAGTGTTCAAGGGAACAGCCTCCGTGATTGTAATATTACGTAGGATGGAATATGATCGCCAGATGGGAACTAATCCGTTGCGTGATCCCGCGTTGTCGATTCTGACGGTTCTGGCTGGTGGGCGTCGGCATGGTTACGCAATCATCCGCGAGACGGAGGAACTCAGTGGCGGCCGGGTGAAGTTGAAGGTGAGTTCCCTGTACTCGGCGCTGGATCGATTGGCGGCCGACGGGCTCGTAACCCGGGCCGGAGATGAGGCGGTCGATGGTCGACTGCGTCGTTATTTCGCGCTGAGCGACGCAGGCGCGAGCGTGCTGCAGGCTGAAGCGGATCGTTTAGCCGTGCAGGCGCGCGTAGCAACAGAACGGCTGAAGACGCGTGGCGCGGCACGGCTCTCCGGGAGTGCGGCATGAGTCTGCTGCTTCGCCGTGACTTCCATCGTTGGTCTCGCTGGTATCCAAAGCGGTGGTGCGAGCGCAACGGTGCGGCAATGCTCGGTACCTTCCTCGATGTTGCCGACGCCGAGGGGCGGGGTCGACTGACCGGTGGTGAGAAGGCAGCGATGGTCGTCGGGGGTCTCACCGCCCGAGCCGAGGCCGTGGTACCGCGGGCAGTGCAAAGCGTCGTCGCTGCGATCTTCGTCGGATTGCTTGGCGCGTTGGGCTTGTTCGCTGGAGTCGTCCTCGAATGGGCGCCGTGGGCGGGGGCGGCGCGGGCGCAGATTATCGCGCCGTTCGCGACTATGAACGGGCTGGTGTTCGGACCGTTCCTCAGCCCCTTTGCCCTCGTGGCGGCGGCGGGCGTGACGGCTGTGCTCGCGAGTCTCGTGGCGCCCGACTGGCTGTATCGCGGTCTGCTGGCAGCCACCGTCGTCGGCGGCCTCATTGTGGCCGTGATGGGACATGACGGGGCAGGTGGTTTCGTGTTCCTGCATGCTGCCCCCGCGTTTTTCACCTGCGTGCTTGCAGCGTTGGCCGTTCTCTCTGCGCGCCCGCCCAGGACCGCTGTCCTCATCAGCGGCGGCGTCTGGCTGATGGTGCTCGTTGTCTCTCCGTCTTTGTTCGGGCCGTTGCCGCTTTCGCACTTGGTCTCCGGCTACCCGTACGGCGCGTCGATCATTTTCGACGACGTGATCCAGCCGGCGCTGACCTACTTCGGCTGCTTGCTGGCACTCCTCACGGCCGCCATCCTTCTGGCCCTGCACCGAGCCGGGCTTGCCGCCATCATCCTGCTGGCGAGCTTCCCGTTCTTCCTGCTTTCGACCGTTCATGGCTGGTCCGGGCGCGCGCCGATGTACGTCGTGATCCTCATTGCCGCGTTCGCAATCGCCGCCGCCATCGCGGTTGCCCGATCGGCGACTCATCGCGATGCAGTCCTCAGCGACGACCGGTCTCAGTTGCTCACCGAACCTTGATGGCCGCACCAGGAGCGTCAGCCGATCCGCCATCAGCGGTGACCCGCTCCCGACGACTGAACGTGGATCGGGGTTGTGCCCGCGTCTCCGCGCGAGCCCTCCATGAAGTGGCTCGAACTGCACTCGTGGGCCGGATGAGACGATGCTGTGTTGGCTTCTCCACAGACCTTGAGCGAGCAGGATCGCCGCGTGGTGGCGAAATGGGCCGCCGACTGCGCTGAGCGGGTCCTGGGCTTGTTCGAGGCGGAGGCACCGGCGGATGACCGGCCGCGTGATGCGATAGCACGCGCCCGCGCGTTCTCTCGGGGCGAGCTCGGCGCCGCAGAAGAGATCAAGCGACGTTTCGTCGCCGGGCGTGCCGCGAGGCAGGTGAGCGCGCCCGCGGCCGCGGCGGCCCGCTCTGCTGCCCAAGCCGCAGGTGTCGCACACATGGGTGCGCACGCCCTGGGTGCGGCCGCCTATGCCGTGAAAGCCGTCGCCTTGACGTCCCCCGATCGAGCCGAAGCGGTCAGTGCAGAGATCCGCTGGCAGTTGGAGCGGATGAGTCCCGAAGCACGGGAGGCACTGCGGCGCTTGCCGCGCCTGGGCGAGGATCCCGCAGGACCGCTCGGCTCGGGTCTTCTCGCCTCCGGCATCCTCGCGTCGACGATTCGCACGATTCAGGTTGGGCTGGCGGGGAATCGATCCGTGTGATCCGGCTGGATCGGGCAAACTCTTCGCTCAGCCATGGTTGCTCACCGTAAGCAGCAGAACGGCGTCGTTCACCGCTTCGATGCTGTGCGGGTCAGGCGGCAGTTCGAGGAAGTCCCCGGCCATCAATTGCCAACGCGTGTCGCCGGTGACCAGCACGATCTCGCCGAGCAGCACCTGCAGGCTCGCCTCGCCGGGACTCTTGTGCTCGGCCATGGCGCTGCCGGCGCTCAGCGCGATGACGGTCTGGCGCAACATCAGCCCGTGCCCGCCGTGGATCGTGCGAGCCGCCCGACCGCTCGTGGAGCCGGCGGCATCCCGTAGCAGTTCCCGTGTCACAGCGGCAAGAGCGGTCTTCTTCATCCACATCACCCCTCGGCTGCACACTACTCCTGCGCCTGTGCGTGCGGCAGGCTCACCGGCAGCAGCAGTTCGGCGACGGGATGTCGCACCCACCAGACATGGTCGGTGCGCAGTTCCTGCCAGGACGAGAACCGATAACGGAACATCCTGGCCCGCACCCAACGCGGTCGCTCGGAACCGAACGGGGCCCGCTTGAGCAACCGCAACGTCGGCGGGTCCGCCTGCAGCAGACGCATCGCGAACATCAGGAACCACTGGTCGTTGCGGGCGCCGAGCGCGAGGAACCACATCAGCCAATCCAGCCGCAGGTGATACGGCGCGAACTGGCGGGGCATCCGGCTCGGGTCACCGGGCTTCCCCTTGAATTCGTACGCCTGCCAGTCGTCGTCCGTCGACGGCTGGTCGGCCATCGAAGCCTCCACGATCACCTCGAAGCGCTCCTTGGTGACACTGCCGAACGCCCCGTACGCATTGCACAGATGCCAGCGGTTGAAGCTGGCGTTCATCAACTGATGACGCGAGAACAGATTCCTCAACGGCCACCAACTCAGCACCACCATGAACACCGTGAAGGCGAGCACGACGATCATGAACCACACCGGCGAGGGATGCGTCGGCACGTGAGCCGGGATGCCCGGGATCACCGCATGGGCCACCGGATCGGAGACGGCGGAGAACGCCAGGATGATCGTGATCACATTCAGCCAGGCGAAATTGCCGGATGCCACCAACCACAGTTGGGTGAGGATCACGATCGCCGCGGCGATGGATGCCACCGGCTGAGGCCCGAACAGGAAGAACGGCACGACCAGCTGGGCGAAGTGATTGCCGAGCACCTCCAATCGGTGGAACCAGGCCGGCAGATGGTGGAAGAACCAGCTGAGCGGGTTCGGCATCGGCTGCGTCTCGTGGTGAAAGTACATCGCGGTCAGGTCACGCCAGGCGCGATCTCCTCGCAACTTGATCATGCCTGCACCGAACTCGAGCCGGAACACCAGCCAGCGGGTCAGCACGATGACAGTGATCGGCGGCGTCACGTCACGCGACCCGAGGAATGCGACGAGGAATCCCGCTTCAAGCAGCAGACTCTCCCAGCCGAAGGCGTAGAAGGTCTGGCCGACATCGACGATCGACAGATAGAGCCCCCAGATCACAAGGAACGCGATCATCGGCAGCCACGCAGGGCCCGACTGCGGAAGGCCGACCACCAGCAATGCGGCGACGACCACCCCGGTCCAGCCGACCGCACGCAGCAACCGGTCGGAGTACCGGCGACGGAAGAGCGTGGGACCTGCCGCCTTCGTCGTCCGCGAGAGGAACTGCGGTGTCGGCAGCAGGCCGTGCTCCCCGAGCAAAGCGGGGAACTGCGCGAGCGTGGAGGCGAACGCGATGAGATAGATCGCACCGGTACCGCGTTGGAGCACCTGCCGCGCGAAATCGTAGCCAACGGCATCGAACCACTGCATGTCGGTTCCTCGCTACCCCTGCCCCTTAGACTGTAAACGCGAAGGGGAGTATCCCGATTCGCCGCGATCGTCATCACGAACCATTCGGTTCCGGGCGCGGCGGCACACCGGCTCAGCAGTGCAGAAGCCCGGGTGCGGGAGAGACTTTCGGCGCTGCCTCGACCGTGAGCAGCGTCCGATCGCCGTTCTACGGCTCCCGAGAGGCTCGCACTTCATGAACCTTGCCCTTCCGTTCTGGTTCGAACTCGGCTCCTCGATCGTGCTGCTGCTGATCCTCGCGGCAGATCTCGCGCTCGTGCTCGTGCGACCGCACATCCCGTCACCGCGCGAATCAGCGCTCTGGGTCGCGTGCTACGTGCTGCTTGCGCTGATCTTCGCCGCACTGCTCTTTGCGATCGGCGACGCCGAACACGCCGGGCAATTCCTCGCTGGATGGTTGACCGAATACAGCCTGAGCATCGACAACCTGTTCGTTTTCGTGCTGATCATGACCCGCTTCGCCGTACCGCGGAAATACCAGCAGGAAGCCCTGATGGTCGGGGTGCTGATCGCGCTGGTCTTTCGCGGCATCTTCATCGTGCTCGGCGCGCAACTGATCGCGAGTTTCAGTTGGATCTTCTACCTGTTCGGCGCCTTTCTGCTCTACACGGCAATCCATCAGGCGTTCTCGAAAGAGAGCGAAAGCGGTGCAGCAGACAACGCCTTCGTGCGCTTCGTGCGTCACCACTTGCGCATCTCCACGCAGTACGACGGGCGCAAGCTGCGTACGGTGGTGGGCGGCCGAGCCGCCTTCACGCCGATGCTGATGGTGTTCATCGCGCTCGGCTCGACCGATCTGCTGTTCGCGCTCGATTCGATTCCGGCGATCTTCGGAATCACGACGAGCCCGTTCATCGTGTTCACGGCCAACGTCTTCGCCCTGATGGGGCTACGGCAGCTGTACTTCCTTCTCGGGCATCTGCTCGAGAAGCTCGAATACCTCAAGTACGGCATCGCCTTCATCCTGTTCTTCATCGGCGTGAAGCTGATGTTCCACGCCTTGCATGAGAACTCGGTGCCGTTCATCGCGGGCGGACATCCCGTGACGTGGGCGCCCGACATCGATACCTGGACGTCATTGGCCGTGATCGTGGCGACGATGGCAGTCGCTACGATTGCAAGTCTGGTGAAGATGCGGTTCGCCCCCGATCGGGGCACAGCGGACGAAGCATCCGAGAGGACGCGAGAGGGCACCTGAGGGTGAACGAAACCATCACGGCGAGCGCATGCAGTGACGTGGGCGCCGTGCGCTCCGTCAACGAAGACAGCTTCATCGCCCGCGAGCCGGCGTTCCTCGTCGCAGACGGAATGGGCGGCCACGCTCGCGGCGACAAGGCCAGCCAGGAAGCCCTCCGGGTGATGGGCGACCTCGTCGGACCCGGGATGACCGTCTCCTCCGACGACGTCCTGGCAGCCATCGACGCCGCGAACCGAGCGGTGCGCGCGCTGTCCTCCCAGCACGACACCGGCGTCTCGGTCGCCGGCACCACGATCGCCGGAGTCGTGCGGATTTCGGCCGGAGACCGCGACGAGCCACGGTGGATGATCGTAAACGTCGGTGACTCGCGGGTGTACGGCTGGGACGGGCGCACCCTGACTCAGCTCAGCGTCGATCACTCCGCCGTGCAGGAGTTGGTGGATGCCGGCGAGCTCGAGCCGGAAGAGGCGGAACGGCATCCGGAACGCAACATCATCACGAGAGCGCTCGGCGCAGCGGACGATGTCGACGTGGACGTCTGGCTGCTGCCGGTCGGCGGCCGGCAAACGTTTCTGGTGTGCTCCGACGGCTTGAACAAGGAACTGCCTGACGAGCACATCGCCCGCATCCTGGCCGAATCCGGAGCGTTGGAGGTCGGCATCGCCGATCGCCTGGTCGAGGCGGCCCTCGCCGCCGGGGGACGCGACAACATCACGGTGATCGTGGTTGAATCCCAGTCGGGGGAACCGCTCGGCGGCGCCGACGCGACGGTCGATCGCTCGGATGCGACCCGCGCATTCTTCGAGGACACCACACCGAGAGCCGGGGAGCACGAACGTGTTGTACGTTGACCAGGCCGCGCCAGGGGACTGGCTCGCGGCGACCGCACCCGGACGCCTCGTGGTGACGCGCGTCGCTCCGTCGCACACTGGATCCGTTCGCCGTCTGTGGGCTGCGCTGGCCGGCGGCATCCAACCCGTGCTCGACGTGCTCACCTCAGACGGCCTGCTCGCCACGCCGGCCTTCGCGCTCGCCGAATGGTCGGGGGACTTGCGCCACGGGTTCTCCGTACGGTTCATCGTGCGCGGGTCGGTGCGGGTGTCCGTCGAGACGGATGCCGGGCTCCGGCATCTCGACGCCGGCGACGTATCGACCTGGCTGGAGCAGCCGCTCACCGGCGTCACGGCGTTCCGCGTCGACTGCGACGACGCCGAAGTCCCGGAGGGCCAGACGCTGCCGCTCGGGCTGGGCGCCGCCTGGGCGCATAGCGTCGTCTTCGGCGTGGACGGCGAGTCGCAGGATGCCGCCCTGTCGGAGGTCACGATCAACGAGTCGCAGGATGCCGCTCTGCCAGAGGTCACGATCAACGAGTCGTTCATCACGGAGCCCGTCGCGCGTGCCGATTACGATCAGTTGTTCGGCGCCACCCTGATGCGTCCGGTCGACGCGGCGGCGATCCGGCATCCCGGCGAGCCGCGCGAACAGGACGACCAAACCGCGCCGACCGAAACGATCGCGCCGACCGAGACGATCGCGCCCGTTCTGCCCGCCAGCGCGATCGTGCCGACGGCGACGATCGCGCCGCCGCCGTTCATCACCGCCCCGGAGGCGCCCCAGGCCGGTGATCACGACGGATTCACGATGCTCAGCGGCGACATCGACGCGCTGCGGGCGAACGGCGCAGCGGGGAAGACGTCCGGACCGCACGGCCCGGCAGCCGCCCCGCTGACGCAGCCGGCCGTGCCGCCGGTCGAGCCGACCTTCCACCTGACATTGGCCGACGGCAGCAGGGAGCCCCTGACCGGCACCGTCATCGTGGGCCGCGCGCCGAGCGTCAGCAAGGTGCCGGGCACGCGTGTTCCGCGCCTGGTCACGGTCGACACCCCCGACCACGACATCTCTCGCAACCATGTGCAGTTCGCGTTGGAGGGCGATACGGTCGTCGTCACCGATCTGCACTCCCGCAACGGCACCGTGATCGTGCTGCCCGGCAAACCGCCGCAGAAGCTGCGCCAAGGCGAACCCACGTCGGTGATCGCCGACACCGTCGTCGACCTCGGCGGAGGGGTCACTATCGCCGTCGGGCAATCATGAGCAGACGAGTAGCGGAAACCGAGCCTGAGCTGCCCGGCTACGACTTCATCAAGCTGCTCGGCTCCGGCGGGTTCTCCGACGTCTTCCTCTACCAACAACGCCTGCCCCGCCGCAAAGTCGCCGTGAAGGTGCTGCTGACCGACGAACTCAACCCGCAGGCGCGCAACCAGTTCGTAGCCGAGGCGAACCTGATGGCGCAACTGTCGACGCATCCGTACATCGTCACGATCTATCACGCCGACGTCGCCGGTGACGACCGGCCGTACTTCGTGATGGAGTACTGCTCCGGGCCGAGCCTGGCCGAACGGTACAAGCGCGAGCGGTTCGGGGCGGAGGACGCGCTGCGCATCGGGGTGCGGCTCTCCAGCGCGGTCGCCACCGCGCACGCAGCAGGCATCCTGCATCGCGATATCAAGCCCGCGAACGTGCTCACCAACGATTTCGGCTGGCCGGCGCTGACCGACTTCGGCATCTCCTCGACGTTGGAGAGCGAACTGCCGGTGCACACCACGACCACCACGACCACCTCGGCCGCGCTCCGCGCCCGTGCGGAATCGACGACGGGATCCAGCGCCAATCAATCGGTCGGCATGTCGGTGCCGTGGTCGCCGCCGGAGATGTTCGACGACGACCCGAAGCCGGATGTGCGAAGCGACGTGTTCGCGCTCGCCGCGACCATCTACACCCTGCTCGCCGCGCACACTCCGTTCGAGGTGCCCGGGCGGTCGAACGGAACACTCGACCTGATCGGGCGCATCGAACGCGGAGTCGTCACGCCGATGAACCGCGACGATGTGCCGCGCTCGTTGATCTCGGTGCTGAACAAGGGCATGGCGGCGCGGCGCGATGATCGGTTCCAGACCGCCATCGACTTCGCCCGAGCTCTGCAGCGCGTGGAACTCGAACTCGGCTACAACCCGACCAGCATCGAAGTGCCGAACCTCGTTCAGCATCCGCGGACTCCGGAACGCACCGGCGACGGTGCCGACGAGACGCGGCTTCGACCTGTCGCGACGATCGTCGCCCAGCCGCCGGCAGCCGCTCGACCGCAGGCGACGCCGCACGACGCACCGCTGGAACCGACGAGACTGCGCGGCATGGTGCCCGTCGTCGAGGCAGCACAGCCGGCACGAGACGAAGTGCGCGACGCACCGGATGCGACGGTTCGGCGCCCCGCCGCCCGCCCGGCCGTGCAGCAGCCCGACCCCGCGGCCGATCCGGGCGAGCATGCCGGGCACGACGACGCCGAAGTCGACGCCGCGAAGTCCCGAAAGCGACGCACGCTGCTCGCCGTGCTCGTCGTGGCCTGTGTGCTGATCGTCGGCGGCGGAGTGACAGCCGCGGTTCTCAGCCAGACGGGAACGCCCTTACCCGTGAACACCCGCGGCGCCGACGATGGCGGTGGCGGCGATGTGATCACGGGAATCATTCCCGCGCCGGTCGAGGTCAGCGCGGAGCCTGATGCGTCGAAGACCGCAGTGACGTTCAGTTGGAAGAACCCGAAGCCGAAGCCCGACGATCACTACCTGTGGCAACAGGAAGGCGCCAACACGCCGAGGGTCCTGACCGCCAAGACCACGGCGACCGTCACCGGCCTTGCCGCCGGGGAGCCGGTCTGCATCGACGTGAATACGGTGCGCGCCGGCCGCACCTCCGACGCGACGAAGATGTGTTCTCGATGAGGCCGCTGAAGGTGGAGTTCTGCGGCGAATGGTACGACGTCGAGTCTCCGAACGACTTTTCGATCGGCCGCGAGTCCGACCTGACCATCGACGACAACCCCTACCTGCATCGGCGTTTCCTGCGCATCTACGAGGATTTCGGCATGTGGTGGCTGGCCAACGTCGGCAACCTGCTGACGGCGACGATCACCGACGCAACCGGGACCGTGCAGGCCTGGCTCGCGCCCGGCGCGCGCCTGCCGATCGTTTTCCAGCACCTGCACGTGATGTTCAGCGCGGGCGCGACCACATACGACTTCGCCATCCACAGCGAAGAGGACTTCTTCAACACGTCCCAGTTGCGCATCGAGGAGGCCGGCACGACGACCATCCTTCCCGTGGC
Source organism: Humibacter sp. (assembly GCA_035564555.1). GTDB lineage: Bacteria > Actinomycetota > Actinomycetes > Actinomycetales > Microbacteriaceae > DATMTS01. The sequence continues at coordinate 15,963 of DATMTS010000060.1, read as the reverse complement.
GCTCACCACGAGCCAGCGGCTGTTGATCCTCGCGCTCTCCGAGAGCGTGCTGCGGCAGCAGGTGCCGGGGCGCGGCACGATTCCCTCATCCGCCGAAGCAGCCGAGCGATTGGGTTGGTCGATGACCACGTTCAACCGCAAGCTCGACAACGTGTGCGACAAGCTCGACAAGCTGGGCGTGGCCGGTCTGCGCGGCGGCCGGGGAAAGCTCGCCACGAACCGACGGGCCCGGCTCGTGGAGTACGCCGTGGCGACGCATCTCGTCGGCGCCGAAGACCTGCCATTGCTCGATGAGGCGGCGATCGCGGCCGAGTGAGGTCGCACGAAAGGCATGTGTTAGCTTGGTGCGGTGTTTCGGGGGCTGAACGCGTGGGTGCGCCGTCACACCGTCGTCGCGGCAACCGTCACGGTCGCCGTCGTAGTGGGAGTTCCGACGACGTTCGCCGTGCTGCACAAGGGCTTTCCTGTCGAGGACGTCAACCTGGCCTCCCGTGACGTGTGGGTCACCAACGGTGACGCCCTGCTCGGTGGCAGACTGAACCACCAGATCGACGAACTCGACGCATCCGTGACCGGGTCGTCCCGAGATCTCGACGTCTTGCAGGACGGTGGTGCCTACTTTCTCACCGACGTCAAGAACGGCACGGTCGATCGCATCGACCAGGCATACTCGTCGCTCGTCGACCGGGTCTCCGTTCCGCGCTCGTCGCAGTTGTCCTATGGAGGCGACACTCTCGCGGTGCTCTCAGGCAACGGGTATCTCTGGGTGGTGGATGCCTCCGGCCGGCTCGACTTCGACCCGGCGAAGACGAAGCCGGATGCCAAGCTCGGTGACGGCTCCCGCGTCGTGGTCGGCAAGTCCGGTGTGACCTACGCGGTGTCACCGAAACAGCGCACGCTTGTCACGATCGAGCACCCTGGGGCCGCGCCGTCGAAGGCCCGATTCCCGTCCGTGGCGCACTTCCAACTGAGTGCCGTCGGTGATGAACCGGTCGTACTCGACACCGACCGCAACCGCATCATCACCGCCGACGCGTCATCGATCTCCCTGCCGCGCAAGGGGCTCAAGCTGCAGCAGCCGTCGCAGACCAACGACTACGCGCTCATCGCTGCGGGCACCGGTCTGCTCGAAGCGCCGCTGCGCGGCGGCGCCGTGCGGTCGGTACCCGCCGGCATGACGCAGCCGGTCACCTCGCCGAGCGGGACCTCGGCGCCGGTGTGGCTGAACGGATGCGCGTACGGTGCGTGGGCATCTGCCGCGCGCTACCTCTACGCCTGCGACGGCAGACCGGCGTCCGCAGTCGAAATCGGCAGGCAGGTCAGCGGCGACGACCTGGAATTCCGGGTCAACCACGACGTGATCGCGCTGAACGATCTGCGCAACGGGGACGCCTGGGTCGTCTCATCGCACCTGCGTCTGGTGCAGAACTGGGCCTCGCTGAAACCGAGCGAGGTGACCAAGCAGGGTGACAAGGGCGAGGAGAAGCCCGTGCTGCAGTCATTCGCCGACACCCTCGCGCAGCGCACCAAGGTGAACCGGCCGCCCAAGGCGGTGAACGACGACTTCGGTGTGCGCGCCGGCCGCACGACCGAGTTGCCGGTGCTGGCGAACGACACCGATCCGGACGGCGATGTGCTCGCCGTCACCTCGTTCACGCACATCCCCGCGGCCCAGGGCAGGATCGACCTGATCGACGGAGGGCGGTCGCTGCAGCTGACGCCGGCGAAGTCGTTGTCGGGCACCGTGTCGTTCCGTTACACCGTTGACGACGGCCGCGGGGGCACCGCCACCGCGCAGGTGAACGCGACGGTGCATCCCGCTTCCGAGAATGCGGCACCGAAGTCGATCCACCTCTCGAGCACTCAGGTCGAGGTGGGCCAGTCGATCACGTACAACGTTCTGAACGACTGGGCGGACCCCGACGGCGACGGGCTGACCCTCGCCGATGCCGAGGCCACGACCGACGACAATGTGCAATTCGCTCCGGATGGAACCGTCACGTTCACCAGTAAGAACGGTCAGACCGGATCCAAGCAGGTGCGCGTCACCGTCTCCGACGGTCACCTCTCGGCAACAGGAACGCTCACCGTGACCGTGAAACCGGCCGGAACGCTTTCCCCCGTCGCCACCCCGGACTACGCGAACGGCTTCGCGGGCGACCAGGTGGTGGTGCATCCGCTCGACAACGACCTGTCGCCCTCCGGCGACCCGCTGTCACTGGTCGGAGCATCCGAAGACAGCGGACCGGCGGCGACGGTCACCACCGACACCGACCAGAAAACCGTGACGATCCACGGAACGGGCCCGGGCGAGTACTACGTGAAGTACACGCTCGGCGCCGGATCCAAGAGCACCGTCGGCCTGGTGCGCGTCGATCTCGCCGAGCCGGGATCGGACGAGCCGCCCATTGCAGTGACCGACACCGTGTATGTGCGCGCCGGTGAGTCGGCCACGGTCGACGTGCTCGACAACGACGTCTCCCCGTCGGGCCGTGTGCTCGCGGTGCAATCGGTCACGAAGGGCTCGGACGCGGCTTCGCTCAGCATCGAGGTGCTCGACAACGCGGTGGTCAAGGTGACGGCGCCGACCGTGCTGTCGACTCAGGTGCAGTTGAGTTACGTCGTGTCCGACGGCGAACACGCCGCAACGGCGGGAATCACCGTCGTGCCGGTGCCGCCGCTCGTCACCCACCAGCCGCCGCTCGCATCCGACGACACCGTCACGGTGCGCGCCGGCGATGTCGCGACGGTGCCCGTGCTGAACAACGACCGCTCGCCCGACGACGAGCCGTTCACCCTCGATCCGACACTGCACGACACCTCGCACGCGGGTCGGGGCGCAGTCGCCTTCGTGAGCGGATCGACGGTGCGCTACCAGGCGCCCCGCACGGCCGGCCAGTACTCGGTGACGTACGGCATCACCGACAAGTTCGGCCAGAAAGCCGAGGCCGATGTCGTGTTCGTCGTGACCGCCCCGCCGACCGGCAGCACCGCAGACCTCGCGCCGCGCCCGAAACCGTTGACCGTGCGCGTGTTCGCCGGCTCGACTGTGCCGATCACCGTGCCGCTGAACGGGATCGATCCCGATGGCGACTCGGTCGCCTTCGACAGTGTCAGCGGGTCTCCGAAACTCGGTGAGACCAGCGCAACGACGAGCACGGGCTTCCGCTATCAGGCGTATCCGGAGTCGGCCGGCACGGATACCTTCCAATACCGGGTCAGCGACACCTACGGGCGGTCCGCGACCGGCGTCGTACGCGTCGGCGTGATTCCGCGACCCGCGACGCTGGCCCTGCCGGCCGCCGTCAACGACACGATCGAGGTCAAGCCGGGCAAGACGGCATCCGTGCCGGTGCTGAAGAACGACTCAGACCCGAACGGATTCCCCATCCAGCTGTCGAGGTCCCTCTCCGATGTCGACAAGGGGCTGACGGCATCCGTACACGGGCAGTTCGTGCTCGTGCACGCGCCGCAGAAGGAGGGCGTGTATCAGCTGCGATACCAGATCGTCAACGGCCACGGCGGCCAGGCGAATGCGTTCGTGCAGGTGAACGTCACCAAGGACGCCAAGCCGCAGTATCCGACGGCGGCTGACCAGATCGTCGAACCCGACCGCACCTACCGCACGTCGCGGATCGACGTCGACGTGTTCGACGGCGCAGCCAACCCGTCCGGGCTGGTCGACGACCTGACGGTCGCCGTCTCGGGGGCGAACAAGGATGCCGCAACCGTCGGCCATGACGGCACCGTGACGGTTCGTCCCGGGGCGCACCGGATGGCCATAACCTATTCGCTGACCGACCCGACCACGGGCCTGAGCGGCAAGGCGTTCATCATCGTGCCGCCGAAGTCGCAGAAACCGAAGAACCAGGATCGCAGCTCCGGGTCGAAGCACTCGAACTCCAAGGCCCCTTACCTGAATCCGGACCTGCCGAAGCAGACCGTGATGATGAACGGGCACCGCACCTGGAGCCTGACGGACATCCTCGTCGTGCCCTCCGGCCGGCCGGTCTCGCTCTCGGGCTCTCCGGTCGCGACCCACGGCACGTCGCCGGGCTCGGGGCAGGCGGCGATCGGCTACGCGCCGGCCAAGGATTATCGCGGCCCGGCCGCGATTCGGTTCGTTGTGAACGACGGACGCGACGCAGGCGGCAAGACGGACCGGCTGACCTCCATCGAGTTGCCGGTCACGGTCGGCAACGCGGACCAGTCCGACGTGCCGCCCACCTTCACACCGCCCGACCTCACCGTCGAACCCGGGGAGGCGGCCCGCACGATCGATCTGCGTGACTCGACGTACCACCCCAACGCGGCGGTGAAGAGCAAGATCACCTACACGAACCTCACCGGTTCGACGAGCGCGATCCACGGCTCGCTCGCCGGGTCGACCCTGACTGTCTCCTCACCACTCGGCACACAACCCGGTGTGCAGACCAAGATCGCGTTCAACGTGAACTCCGGTTCATACACCATCAAAGGCTGGGCGAACGTGACGGTCGTCAGTTCCTCGCGGCCGGTGCCCAGCCAGAAGAAACCGCCGCAGAAGCTGGACATGAAACGCGGTCAGACCGAGACGCTCAGCGATGCTACGTCGGACACGTACTGGGTCAACCCGTTCCCGGGCAAGCCGCTGCGCATCCTCAGTGCCAAGGAGGTGACCGGACCGAGCGGGGCCACGGTCACCAACACCGGAACATCGATCACGGTGAGCGCCGGCAGCGGCGCGGGAATCGGAACGGTGAACATCCAGTACATCGTGCAGGATGCCACGAACGACCCGAAGCGTCGCGTCACAGGCCAGTTCCAGCTGACCATCCACGACGTGCCGGGCAAGCCGCCGGTGCCGACGATCGTCAGCTGGGGAAGCGGCAGCGTGACGCTGAAGATCGCAGCGGCCGCGTCGAACGGCAGCTCGATCACCCAGTACCAGATCAGCAACGGCTCCGCGACGCATTCGACCTCATCGATCGGCGACTACACCTTCACGGGACTCACCAACGGCAGGTCGTATACCTTCACGGTGCGGGCGGTGAACGGTGACGGGCCCGGCGCATGGTCGTCACCGAGCCAGTCGGTCACCCCGTACGGAACGCCGGGCGAGGTCGGCCAGCCGACCATGAGGTCCAGCGGCCAGTACTATCCGGCGACCGTCACCTTGACCTGGCCGACCCTGAGTTCGTCGCAGACCGGTGGCGGCGACGTGCGCTATCAGTACCAGATTCTCAAGGGTTCGAACGTGATCAAATCCGGAACGATCACGGGACTGAGCGCGAGCGCTTCCGCTTCGACCTCGGGCACCTACTCCGGGCAGGTGCGTGCGTACAACCCGAACAGCGACAAGTACGGGGCCTGGAGCGGCGTCTCGAACAAGGTCTCGATCACCAAGAAGCCGTTGACCTACGACGTGAATCTCTCGAAGGGAGCGGGTCCGGTGCGAGACGCCGGCTGCAGCGTCGGCTGCTACTACTACCACATCTCGGTCTCGAGCTTCCCTCAGGGCACCTACACGATCCACTACTACTGCCCTGCGGGCGGCGGCGCGGAGTCGTACACCGACCGGATGAGCGTCGGCTCGAACGGCTCCGGCACCTTCAGCTCGAGCAGTTCAGGCACGTCTCAGTTCCGCTGCGGGTACAAGACTTATGTGACGGTGGGCGGTCACAAGAGCAACACCGTCGACTTCCACCCGTGACCATGGGCAGAACTACCCGTCGCCCCGCGAATCGGGCCGTGTTAGCGTAGACAAGGTTTTCCGCGGGCCGCAGAAATACCCGGCCGGGCCCGCGGTGCGTGGGGGAGATCCGTTGCTGTCAGCACTGTCGTCGTGGGTGCGCGGCCACAAGACTGTGGCGTCCGCCGTGGCGATCGCGCTCGTCGCCGGAGTTCCCGTCACCTTCGCCGTGCTGCACGACGGGTTCCCGGTCAGCGATGTGAACCTCGACTCGCGTGACGTGTGGGTCACCAACGGCGACACGCTGATGGGCGGCAGGCTGAACCATCAGATCGGCGAACTCGATGCCTCCGTCGTCGGCTCCTCGGCCGACATCGACGTGTTGCAAGACGGCGGTGCGTACTTTCTCGCGGATGTGAAGCACGGCACGCTCGACCGGATCGACCAGGCGTATTCTTCCCTCGTAGACCGGGTGAGCATCCCCACCGGTGCGCAACTCTCCTACGGCGGCAATACCCTCGCGGTACTCTCGCCGCAGGGTTCGCTGTGGGTGCTGGATGCCTCCGGCCGGCTCGACTTCGACCCGCTCAGGACCCACCCGGTGGCGAAGCTCGGATCGGGCGCGCACGTCGTCGTGACCAAGTCGGGAAAGACCTTCGCCACCTCGGCGCAGAAAAACGCCTTGATCTCGGTCGACGGTCCCGCCTCCGTCGCGCACTCCACCCCACTCGAGGTGCCGCGCAGCATCCAGCTCTCCGCGGTCGGCGATCAGCCGGTGATGCTCGACCGCGCCTCCGATCGCATCATCGAAGCGGACGGTTCGACGGTCGCGCTGCCGAAGAAGGGGTTGCAGTTGCAGCAGCCCGGCCCTGCCAACGGCTACGTGCTCGTGGCCTCCGGCTCGGGCCTGCTGAAGGTGCCGCTGGGCGGCGGCGCCACAGACCAGGTGGCCGCCGGCATCCGAACGCCGCTGTCCGACTCCTCGCAGGTTTCGGCTCCGGTGTGGTTGAACGGCTGTGCCTACGGGGCGTGGGCGGGAGCGCAACGCTACCTGTACTCCTGCGACGGCAAGCCGGCGATCGGGCTCGACATCGACCAATCGGTGCAGGGCGACGACCTGAAGTTCCGGGTGAACCACGACGTGATCGCGCTCAACGACCTGCAGAACGGCAACTCCTGGGTGGTGTCGTCGCACATGCAGTTGGTACAGAACTGGGCCATGCTGAAGCCGAACCAGACGACCAAGCAGGGCGACAAGGGCGAAGAGAAACCCGTGCTGCAGTCCTTTGCCGACATGCTCGCGCAGCGCACCAAGGTGAACCGCCCACCGGTCGCCGTGAACGACTCGTTCGGCGTGCGGGCCGGGCGTTCGACCGTGCTTCCCGTGCTGGAGAACGACACGGACCCCGACGGCGACGTGCTCACGATCACGAAGACGACCCCGATCCCGACGACGCAAGGCACGCTGGACCTGATCAACGGCGGCCGGGCCATCCAGTTCACGCCGTCGAAGAAGGTCGTCGGAACGATCTCGTTCCGCTACAGCGTCGACGACGGACGCGGCGGAACCGCGACCGCGCAGGTCGATGCGAGCATCCACCCCGACGACGTGAACAAGGCTCCGAAGTCGATCCACCTGAGCACCGCCCAGGTCGAGGTCGGCCAGTCGGTGTCATACAACGTGCTGAACGACTGGCTCGACCCCGACGGCGACGACCTTTCCCTCGTCGCGGCCGCTGCGACGACCGACGACTCCGTGCAGTTCACCCCGGACGGCCTGGTGACCTTCACCAGCAAGAACGGGCAGTCCGGGTCGAAAGAGGTGCGCGTCACGATCTCCGACGGGCATCTCTCGACGACCGGGACGCTGATCGTCACCGTGAAGGCGCAGGGCTCGCTGAACCCGATCGCGACACCTGACTATGCGACCGGTTTCACCGGCACACCGGTGACCGTGCACCCGTTGGACAACGACGTGTCCCCCTCGGGGGACCCGCTGCAGTTGGTCGGGGCCGAGCTCGACAGCGGCCCCGCCGGCCGGGTGACCGTCGACGCGGATCGGCAGACCGTTACCCTCGACTCCAACTCCGCCGGGGAGTTCTACATCAAATACACACTGGGGTCCGGCGCGAAGACGACCATCGGCCTGATCCGCGTCAACCTCGTCACCAACGGCATCGAAGCACCGCCGGTCGCCGTCACCGACACCGCGTACCTGCGGCCGGGGGAGTCGACGACGGTCGACGTGCTGCAGAACGATGTGTCGCCGAGCGGCCGGGTGCTCGCCGTGCAATCCGTCTCCGGCAGCGATGACGCGCCCGATCTGAAGATCGAGGTGCGCGACAACGCGGTGGTGAAGCTGACCGCTCCCGGTGTGCTCGACAAGCAGGTGCAGTTGCGCTACGTCGTCTCCGACGGCGTCCACACGGCGACCGCGGGCATCACCGTCGTGCCCATCCCGCCCCTGGTGAATCACCAGCCGCCGATCGCGGTCGACGACGCGGCCACCGTGCGCGTCGGCGACATCGTCACGGTTCCTGTGCTGGACAATGACTACTCGCCCGACCACGAGCCCTTCAGCCTCGACCCCGCGCTGCACAACACCTCCAGCGCCGGTGCCGGGTCCACGGCGTTCATCAGCGGCAGTTCGGTGCGCTACCAGGCACCGAAGAGGGCCGGCCAGTACTCGGTCGTGTACGGCGTGACCGACAAGTTCGGGCAGAAGGCCCAGGCCGCCGTGACGTTCAACGTGACCGCTGCCGCGAAGGGCGACGATCGCGCCCCGACACCCCAGCCGATCACGATCCGTGCGTTCGCGGGTTCGACGATCCCCGTCGACGTGCCGTTGTCCGGCATCGACCCCGATGGCGACTCGGTGACGCTGAACGGTATCGCCCGGCAACCCACCCTCGGACGGATCTCGAAATCGACGAGTACGTCATTCGACTACGAGGCATACGAGACCTCCGGCGGCACCGACACGTTCACCTACTCGGTGACCGACACGTACGGCAAGTCGGCGATCGGCACCGTACGCGTCGGCGTCATCCCGCGGCCGGCGCAGATTGCGCCGCCTATCGCTGTGAACGACACCGTGCAGGTGAAGCCGGGTAAGACGGCCGCGGTGCCCGTGCTCGCCAACGACTCGGACCCGAACGGTTACACCATCGCCCTGTCGAAAAAGCTCACGCAGGTGGATGCCGCACTGACGGCATCCGTGCATGGTCCGATCGTTCTCGTGCGGGCGCCCAAGAAGCAGGGTGCCTACGTGCTGCGCTACTCGATCACCAATGGGCAGGGCGGGCAGGCGAGTGCATACGTGCAGGTCGTCGTCACCGACAAGGCGAAGCTGCAGTACCCGTCGGCTCTCGACCACTTCATCGAACCCGACCAGGTCGCGCGTAAGACGACGGTCCGGGTCGACGTGCGCGGCGGCGCAGTGAACCCGTCCGGCCTCGTCGGCGACCTGAAGGTTTCGGTCGAAGGCGCAAACGCGCAGGTGGCCACTGTCGGGTCGGGCGGTACCGTCACGGTGCGACCGACGAAATCACGAATGGCGGTGACCTACCGGCTCACGGATCCCGTGACGGGGCTTTCCGGCAGCGCGTTCATCATCATCCCTCCGCGCGGGGATGCCACGGCGCCGCCCCACATCAAGGCGAGCCTGCCGCAACAGATCGTCGCGATGAACGCCTCGAAGAGTTGGCGGCTCGCCGATGTGATAGACGTGCCGAGTGGCCGACCCGCGAAGATCGTCAACGCGCGCGGGCTGAGGGCGACCGGCGGCATCACCGGCGACGCCGGTGATCAGAGTCTGCGCTTCAGCGCGCAGAAGGGCTATCGCGGGCCGGGATCCGTCACGTTCGAGGTGAACGACGGGCACGAAGCGGGCCAGAGCAAAGACCGGGTGACGCAGCTCGTGCTGCCGATCACGGTGGGGAATCCCGATCGATCGGATGTCGCGCCCACCTTCACTCCGCCGACCGTCAGCATCCAGCCGGGTGAGACCGCAACGGCCGTCGACCTGCGGGCATCCAGCTACCACCCGAACCCGGCGATCCTGCGCGCGCTGACATACTCCGGTCTCGGCGGCGCGACCGCCGACGTGCACGCGACGCTGAGCGGATCGACGCTGAGAATCTCCTCCCCGCTCGGAGTGCAGCCGGGAGCCATCGCGAAGCTGACCTTCACGGTCAGCTCCGGCACCAAGAAGATCGCCGGGTCCGTCAATGTGCACGTGGTCAGCTCGCAGCGGCCCATCGCGACGCAGAAGAACCCGCCGCAGACCAGCGAGGTGCAGCGCGGCAACACCGTCACGCTGCCGAACGCCGCGAGCGACGACTACTGGATCAATCCGTTCCCCGGCAGCCCGTTGACCATCACCGACGCCACCGCCGTCAGCGCGCCTGCCGGGGTGACGGTCACGCACTCGTCATCGTCGATCTCGGTGAGCGTCGGCAGCGGTGCAGCGGTCGGATCGGTTAACATCACCTACCACGTGCAGGATGCCACCAAGGACCCGAAGCGCACGGCCGCCGCGATCGGCCAGTACCGGGTGACGATCCACGACGTTCCGGAGCGGCCCGATACCCCGGCCGCGAAAGCGAACGGCGACTCCAGCATGATCGTCTCGATCAATCGGGCGCCGGCCGACAACGGCAAGCCCATCGATTCGTACCGCATCTACGCGAACGGCAGCATCGTCGGCACCGTGAACGGCCTCGGCGACCACACGATCAACGGGCTGAGCAACGGTCAGGCGTACACGTTCACGGTGGACGCCCACAACGCCGACGGCTGGAGCGTGCAGTCGGCGGCGAGCAACTCAGTCACCACCTACGGCAAGCCGGTGGCCCCCGCAGCGCCCACTCTGAGCGGCAGCGGTTACTCGCCGAACGGCAACCTGAGCTGGGGCTGGAACGGAGCCGACACCAGGGGCGGTCTCAGGACCTACCAGTGGAAGCTGAGCAACGGCACGACCGGGCAGACGACCGGCACCTCCGCCTCCACCGGAGGCGCGAGCAAGAGCGGCAACACGTGGACCGTGCAGGTTCGGCAGCAGAACAACGGCGGCGTGTGGAGCGACTGGTCGGCACCGTCGAACGGCGTCAACTTCGCCGACCAGCCGCCGCCGCAGCCAGCAGCGCAGACCGGTCCGGACAATGCACACCCCGTGCCCTGCGAGGTCGGCGGTGGCACCTGCCACTACTTCTTGATCAAGGGGCAGCACTTCACACCGAATGCGGCACTTTCGGTGACCGTGCATTGCACGGCCGGACTGGATGAGGCCGTTCCCGGGGTCACGAGCGACGGCAACGGCGATGTGGACACCAGCACTTACTACACGAGCCGGAAGCCCAACTGTGGCACTCGCGAGAGCGGCTCTATCGTCATCGATGGCGTGTCGAGTCCCTTGGTACCGTTCGGTTGACGTTCTGAACTTTTTCCCTCCACCCAGAACGCGACACATAAGAGAGGTCTTCATGGCAGTGACACAGGAACAGGCGGACTGGTTCGCCGGCGCGTTCGGGCAGCTCGTCGCGAACGTCGACAAGGCGATCCTCGGCAAGGAGCACAGCATCCGTCTGGTCGTGACGGCGATGCTCTCCGGCGGCCATGTGCTGCTGGAAGACGTGCCCGGCACCGGCAAGACCGTGCTGGCCAAGGCTCTCGCGAACACGATCGAGGGCACGCAGTCGCGTATCCAGTTCACACCGGACCTGCTGCCCTCGGATGTCACCGGAGTCACGATCTACGACCAGTCCAACGGCAAATTCGAGTTCCACCCCGGCCCCATCTTCGCCTCCGTGGTACTCGCCGACGAGATCAACCGGGCATCGCCGAAGACGCAGTCCGCGCTGCTGGAAGTGATGGAGGAAGGGGTCGTGACCGTCGACGGCGTCGGTCACCCGGTCGGAAGCCCGTTCATGGTGATCGCGACCCAGAACCCGATCGAGCAGGCCGGCACGTACACACTGCCGGAGGCGCAACTCGACCGGTTCCTGATCAAGACCTCACTCGGCTATCCCGACCACGACACGACCGTGCGGCTTCTGCTCGACTCGTCGAACCGCTCGCGCGCGGCCGGCGTCAGTCCGATCATCGCATCCGAGTCGGTGAACACCATGGCCGCGCTGGCCGCGGAGGTGCACACCGACGGCGCCGTGATGGGCTATCTCAGCGAGATCATCTCGGCTACCCGGGCAGACAAGGATGCCGCGCTCGGCGTCTCGATCCGAGGGGCTCTGGCGCTGGCGCGTGCCGCCAAGACCTGGGCGATCGCCTCCGGCCGCACCTACGTGACTCCCGACGACATCCGCGATCTTGCCGTGTCCGTGCTCGCCCACCGCGTGATCGTCGACCCGGAGGCGGAGTTCTCCGGGGTCAAGGCCGAGGAGATCGTGGCACGCGCGATGTCCGAGGTGACTCCGCCCGCCTACCGCGCGGCCTGATCGCTCCATGACGAACTCCGCCCAGAAGAGGCCACTTCAGCAGACCCGGCTTGCTATCCGGGAACTGGGTCGCGCAGTGATCCAGGGTGTCGCGGCACTCGGACGGGTGCTGAGCCCGGCGTGGGAGGCGGCGGCCGGTGTTCTCGGTGCGGCGCTGCGGGTGGTATCCACACTCGGCTGGCTGCTGCTGGCAGCGGCAGCGGGATCGTTCGTGCTCGCCGTGTGGTTCGGCTGGGCCGAGTTCACCTTCATGACCGCGACGTTGCTCGCCGCCTTCGCCATCGCACTCTGCTTCGTGTTCGGCAGGGCGACCTACGCCGTGAGCATCGAGCTGAATCCGCGTCGGGTCGTGGCCGGCGACCGTGCCATGGGCCGGCTCGAGGTGGTCAATTCCGGCGGCCGACCCGTGCTGCCGACGCGCCTCGAGCTCCCGGTCGGCAGCGGAATGGCCGAGTTCATGGTGCCCAGGTTGGCGCCCGGCGCCGAGACCGACGAACTGTTCGCCGTTCCCACCGCTCACCGAGCGGTCATCGTTGCGGGGCCGGCGCTCTCGGTGCGCGGAGACCAGTTCGGGTTGCTGCGGCGCACGACCCGCTGGAGTGAACCCATCGAGCTCTTCGTGCATCCGAAGACGATCCGACTGAACGCGACGGCGCGCGGCCTCGTGCGCGACCTCGAAGGCCAGCCGACGAGGGTCATCACCGACAGCGACCTCGCGTTCCACGCGCTGAGGCCGTACGAGCCGGGCGATGACATCCGCAATGTGCACTGGCGCACCTCGGCACGCACCGGGCAGCTGATGATCCGGCAGTACCAGGAGACCCGACGCTCGCAGTTGCTGCTGTTGTTCAGCGCCGAAGCCGCTCAGTACGCCTCCGACAGCGAGTTCGAGCTCGGGGTTTCCGTCACCGCGTCCATCGCCTGCCAGGTGATCCGGGAAGAGACCGACCTGAACGTGCTGTGGGAAGGCGGGACGCTCCGCTCCCGCACCCCGCTCTCACTGCTCGACGACTCCTGCCGCGTGCAGCCGGTCAGCGGCAGCTATCGGAGCCTGCGCGAGTTCGCCAGGGTCGCCGGTCGCAAGCTCCCCGCGCCCAGTCTGGTCATCCTGATCGTCGGCTCGGGAGTCCCTACCCACGACATCCGCTCGGTCTCCACCCTGTATGAATCGGATGCCGAACTGATCGCGGTGCGCGTGGAAGATGGCAGAGATGCCCGACTCGACATGCTCGGCAATGTGATGCTCGCCACCGTCGGCAAGCTCAGCGACCTGCCGGCTCTGTTGGAGAGGGCGGGGCGCTGATGACGACGACAGCGCTGCGACCTCCAGGCGCCACAAAATCAGGCGGCGGCAGCCTCGGCACCGGGGCCGGCTGGCGCGGGGGTGATAGGCGCGGCGGTGATCGGCGCGGCGGGGGCTTCGGCGGGCTGAGCACGACGACCTGGACCGACGTAGGCGTTCTGATGGGCCTTTCAGTGCTGGCCGTCGTCGGCTTCGAACCGGCATTCGGGCACTACGCATTCGTGCCGGCCGCGCTCGGCGGCCTCATCGTCGGGGGAGGGGCCGCGCTCGTCGGGCGATTGTTCCGGCTCTCTGTCCCGGTGACCGTGCTGATCGCCCTCGCCGCCTACTTCGTGCTCGGCACGCCGCTGGCGCTGCCGTCCCAGGCGACGCTCGCGGTGCTGCCGTCGATCGAGAGCCTCGCCGGGCTCGTGCTCGGCGCGGTCTTCGGCTGGTCGGATGCCGTGACCCTGCAAGCCCCGTTGGAGGCCCCGCCGTACGTCGCCGTGATTCCGTACGTCGCGACCTGGTTGGTGGGTCTCGTCACGGTCTCGCTCGCCAGCCGGTGGCTGGCGGGGACGAGGCGCACCACGTTGCGTTCCGGAGCGCTGTTGATCGCTCCGGTGCTGCTGTTCCTGGCCGGCATCCTGCTCGGTACCCGCGACCCGTATTTCGCTGCCGTGCGCGGTGTGCTGTTCGCCGCAGTCGCCCTGGTCTGGCTCGGTTGGCGACGAGGGCGTGACGCCGCCGTGGTGGTGCAGGGTGACAAGGGATTGCGTACCCGCAAACTCGTCGGGTCCGCGATCGTGGTGGTCGGCGCCGTGGTGGTCGGCGCGCTCGTGGGCGGCGTTGTCGCGCCGGCGCAGGCATCCCGGTTCGTGCTGCGCCAGGAGGTGACGCCGCCGTTCGATCCGTTGGATTATCCGAGCCCGCTTGCCGGGTTCCGGCACTACACCAAGGATCTGCAGAAGACGAAGCTGTTCACGATCACCGGCGCCCGGGAGGGAGACCTCGTGCGGCTGGCCACCATGGACAGCTACGACGGCATCGTGTGGAGCGTGACCGACCCCGAGCAGCAGACCGATGGGTCAGGGGGGTTCGAACTGCTCGGCAGCACCATCCCGCGACCGCCGCTGTTCACGCCGGGCAGCGACTCGAAGGCCACACTGACCGTCGACGGATACAACGACGTCTGGCTGCCGAACCTCGGATATGTGAACAGCCTGCACTTCGACAAGTACACCGGTACCGACCCGACGACCACCGTGCGCGTGAACAGGGCCACCGGCACCACGGCCGTCACCAGCGGAGTCAAGCGCGGACTGGAATACACCATCACGGTGACGGCGCAGAAGCTGCCGAGCGACAAGCAGCTCGCTCGAGTCGCCCCGGCGACCCTTGAGATGCCTCCCGTGTCGAACGTGCCCGACATCGTCGCATCCAAAGCGGAAGAGTTCGCCGGCCACTCCTCCAGCGCGATCCAGAAGCTTCGCAACATCGAGCGCTCGTTCAAGTCGCTGGGCTACCTCAGTCACGGACGAGCATCCGACCCCGTGCCGTCCCGTGCCGGCGAAGGCGCAGACCGGATGACGGATCTGCTCACCAAGGAGCCGATGGTGGGCGACCAAGAACAGTACGCGTCGGCGTTCGCGTTGATGGCCAGACATCTCGGCTACCCGGCTCGCGTCGTCATGGGATTCGCGCCGAAGGCGCGCGCCGGGTCGGCGACAGCCGCGGTGACCGGTGATGACGTGACGGCGTGGGCGGAAGTCGCCTTCGACCGCGTGGGCTGGGTGCCGTTCTTCCCCACCCCGACCAAGACCGATGCGCCGAAGGACCAGACGACCAAACCGAAGCTGCAGCCCCAGCCCCAGGTGCGCCAGCCACCTCGATCGAACCCCAAGGCCGAGGACCTGCTGACGCCGGTCAAGACCAAGGACAACAATCCCAAGGACAAGAAGAGCGCATTCGAGTTGCCGGGCTGGGTGTACTGGGTAGCCGGAATCATCGGTATTCCACTCCTGGCATATTTCCTGCCGTTGTTGATCATCGCCGGCCTCAAGCGGCGTCGCCGACGCCGCAGGCGCACCACGGGGCCGCCCCACCGGCAGTCGGCGGGGGCATGGGACGAACTCACCGACGGGTATGCCGAACTCGGGTTCACCATTCCGGCTAAGGCGACCCGCAAGCAGACGGCGGAGGCGTTGCGCGCCCAGTTGGAGCAGCAGGGGCTGCCGCAGCCTGCGAACGGTTTCGACACACTCGCGAACCAGGTCGATGCCGCGGTGTTCGACGGTTCGCACGTCAGCGACGAGCGGGTCGAGACGACCTGGGCCGCCGCGGACGCGGCCGTGGAGCAGGCGACACGGAGCGCGGGCTGGCTGCGCGCGCGGATCGCGTCGTTCCGGTTCCATCGAGCGGAGAAGCGGGGCGGCATCCGACCGCGACGCACGACCGGATCAGCGGGTGTGCCGCGGGCTGTCGACGTGCCGCCCGCTGCCGACCCGGCGTGAGCACGCCGCACGCCGGCGCGGGTCGGCCGGTGGGCCGTCGGCCGG
>DATMTS010000059.1:0-28450 GCA_035564555.1 Humibacter sp. | reverse complement strand
TGCCGGGGCGTTCATGTCGTTCAGCAGCGCTTTGAAGCGCAGCGCGATCAAGCTGTCGAAGATCTGCAACGACCTGCGGCTGCTTTCCAGCGGCCCTCAGGCGGGTTTCGGTGAGATCAACCTGCCGCCGATGCAGGCAGGTTCCAGCATCATGCCGGGCAAGGTCAACCCCGTGATCCCCGAGGCGGTCAATCAGGTCGCGTTCTCGGTCGCCGGCGCGGACGTCACGGTGACGATGGCGGCGGAGGCGGGTCAACTGCAGTTGAACGCGTTCGAGCCGGTGATCGCCCACTCGCTGCTGCAGTCGATCACCTGGATGCGGCAGGCGTTCAGAACGTTGCGGATCAACTGCATCGACGGCATCACAGCCAACGAGGAGCGGCTGGAGTCGATGGTCGGGTCGTCGGTCGGCGTCATCACGGCGCTCACCCCTTACATCGGCTACGCCGCGGCCGCAGCGCTCGCCAAGACGGCGTTGCTCACCGGGCACAACGTGGGTGATCTGGTCGTGGAGGCGAAGCTGATGAGCCGCGAGCAGGTCGACCGGCTGCTCTCACCCGCCCGCTTGAGCGGTCTGGAAGTGATCACGACCGCCATACCGGTGATCCGTTCGGGCGATCCGGATGCTTCTGCACCCCACTCGAAAGACGGCGACGCCGGGCTCTGAGACGGCGGGTGCTGCGTTCCTCGACGAGAACCGGGCCGTGGTGTCAGACCACCCGGCAGTGCGTCGTCAGGTAGCCGATGCCGCCGATCGAGACGGTCACCGTCGACCCGTCATGCAGGAAGACCGGGGGAGTGCGCGAATAGCCGGCGCCGCCGGGGCTTCCCGTGGAGATCAGAGTGCCGGGCAGAAGGGTCGCCGAACGCGAGAGGTACGACACGATCCGCGCGACCGAGCGAACCATGTCTGCGGTGGAGGCATCCTGCATGATGCGGCCGTCCAGGTTCGTGGTGAGCCAGAGATCCTGAGGGTCGGGCACTTCGTCGGCGGTGACGACGACCGGGCCGGTGGGCGTGAAGCCGTCGAACGACTTGCAGCGCGACCACTGCGCCTCGGAGAACTGCAGGTCGCGGGCCGTGATGTCGTTGACCACGGTGTAGCCGAACACGTAGTCGAGCGCATCGCGTTCCGGAACGTCCTTGGCTTCGCGACCGATGATCACGCCCAGTTCGGCTTCGTAATCGACCTGACCGGTCAGGTCCTGCGGCCACGTCGTGGTCTGGTCATGACCCGTGAGCGAATTGGGCCAGAGCGAGAAGATCGTGGCAGCCTTCTCGACCTTCAACGCGAGCTCCGATGAGTGAGCCGCATAGTTCGCGCCGATGGCCACGACCGATGGGGGGCGTAGCACCGCCGAATGATGCCGGAGCTCGTGAACCCGGTGGCTTCCGACGGCGCCCGAGGCGGCACGGCGCAACTCCGCCAAGGCGTCCGGCCCGCGTTCGATCAGTTCCTGTAGATCGCGAGGGGCGTCGTCGATGAGTTCGTCGACGTACACGGCGTCGCCTTCGTGCACCACGGCGAGTCGAGGGGCGCCGGCTCCCAGGTGCGCGAATCTCATCCGACAAGGCTATCGTGCCGGGCCAGTAGCCTTGATGCGTGGCGATCGACGACACGACGCGCCCCCCGCTTCCGCGCGACGACCAGAACGCGTCCCGCGAGCGCGCGCGCGCTCTTGACGCGCAGCTCGGCGATGTCGAGTGGGCGATGCCGCCGGCGGGCGCGCGACGAGAATGGTTCGACGCCCCGAGCGGACGCCTCGCGGTGCTCGCCTTCGGCGATCCTCTGCACGAGCGGATCGTGCTGGTTCCGGGGGTCACCGGGTCGAAAGAGGACTTCGCGCTGGTCGGCCCCCTGCTCGCCGACCAGGGCTACTTCGTGCAGAGCTACGATCTCGCGGGTCAGTACGAATCGGCGGATGCCGGGCCCCCTCCCGGATCACACTACGGGTACGACCTCTTCGAACGCGATCTGGCGGCTTTCCTGCAATCGGGCGAACCGGCACATCTGCTCGGCTACTCGTTCGCCGGCATCATCGCTCAGGCAGTGACGGTGGCGCACCCGAGCCTGGTGCGCACGCTCACCCTGCTCACCACGCCGCCGGACCCGGGTCAGGCGTTCCGCACCATTCGTTGGATCGGACCGCTCAGCCGAATGGCCGATGGGCGGCGCGGCGCGGCATTGATGATCTGGGGAATCGTGACGAACAAGAACCGCGTTCAGCCGAACCGGCTGCGCTTCGTGCGCGACAGGTTCGCCCTCACCCGGCGATCAAGCGTGGACGACGTCGTCGATCTGATGATGCGGACTCCCGATCTGCGCTCCGCGCTGCGCGCCGCCGGCATCCCCACGCTCGTGGCGACCGGAACGCACGACCTCTGGCCGGTGCGCAGGCACGCCCGGTTCGCTACGCAGATCGGAGCTCGACTCGCGGTCTATCGCACGGGGCACAGCCCGTGCGAGACGGCACCGCATGAACTGACGCTCGACATGCTCGAACTCTTCGCACGAGCGCGACCGGAAACGTCGTGAACGACCTGAAGGCGGAGCGGCCCGCGCTGCGCCGGCCTCAGCCGATCGCGTCGGGCAACGCTCCGTCGCGCGCCCGAGCACGGCGCCGAGCCGCGCGCATCCGCCACGGCGCGTTCTGCGGCCAGTGCATCCGAAGCGTCAGATACGCCCAGCCGAGTCGTCTCCCCAGGCCGTGCCATGACGAGAACGGCCGAGCCGAGATGCCCACCCGCAGCGACTCGTCGAGGACGACGATCGCATCCGGCGGCAGGTGCAGGCTCAAGTCGAGGTCGTCGTGCACGGCGCGCAGTTCGCGGTGCACGTGGGGACGGACCCGTTGCCACATCTCCCGCCGCATCGCGAAGTTCGAGCCGAAGATTGGCGGCCGGCCCAGCCAGATCGACATCGCCCAGAAGTAGCCGCCGATGTACAGGTTCTGGCCGAGCAGCACGGCAATCGGGTTGCCGTCGTAGAAGTCGCCCGGTCCGGTGATCACGTCGATCTCGGGAGCGGTCTCGAACTCGGCCTCGATGTGGGCGAGCCAGTCGGCGGGTGGTCGTGAGTCGGCATCCAGGCGGGCGACCAGATCGCCCGCCGCGGCGTCGTAGCCCGCTGCGGCTGCCGGCCAGATGCCCGGCAACCGCTCGTAGATCACCCGTGCGCCGCCGGCGACCGCGACGGCCACCGTGTCGTCCCGGCTTCCGTTGTCGACCACGATGATTTCGTCGGCCGTGCGGATCTGGTCGCGCAGCAGTTCCAGCACCACGCGCAGCATCTCGGCGTCGTCGAGCGCGGGGATCACCACGGAGATGACGGGCGCCGCCCGGTCCTCTCTCCATGCGACGTGTGGCAGACCTGGCGAGGACACGAAGAAATGCTACGCGTCGGAGCCCGGCGGGCGGCGATCGCCGAGCGGCGACCCGGCGGCGGCGCGCCAGAGATGCATCCCGCCATAACTGCGCCAGGGCGCCCAAGCGACCCCCCGATGCGCGAGGGAGCGACGCTCGGTCGGCAGAGCCAGGCGGCCGGCTCCCTGCCTCAGGGCCAGGTCGTCGACCAGCAGGATGTCCGGACTGCCCAGCACGCGCATCGCGACGTACCCGGCCGTCCACGGGCCGATGCCCGGCATCGCGACGAGTCGCGCCTCCAGATCTGCTCGGGTCTCGCCGACGTCGAGCGTAAGTGCACCGGATGCCAGCGCCTCGGCGACGGTGACGATGGCTGCGACCCGCTTCGCCGGACCGCGTAGCACGGTACGACCGCCGACCGCGATGGCCTCAGCCGTGGGGAACAGCCGCCGCGGGCCGGTCGCGCCGGGGGCGACGCCGCCGAGCGCGTCGACCAGACGGCCGAGCGCCGTGCGCGCCGCAGCGACGGAGACCTGCTGACCGATCAGCGCGCGGAACAGGGTCTCGGACGAGTCGGTGCTGCCGGGCACCCGGATGCCGGGGCAAGCGGCGACACGCTGCGCCAGGGCGGGGTCCGTCGCCAGCGCGGCATCGATCGCGGCGGCGTCGGCATCCAGGTCGAGCAGTCGGCGCACCCGCTCGACGAGCGGGGCGAGGTCGGAGACGTCGTCGAGCGCCGCTTCGCATTCGATGGCGGGCCGGCTGCCGTCGGAGGCCCGCAGCGCGACGGTTGCCGACCCGTGCGGCAGGGCGAGGGTGCGGGTGTAGACCCCGTTCGCGTACGTCTCCATACCGTGCACCGCGCGTTCGCCGAGAAATCCGAGCACACCGGCGTGGTCGAACGGCGCCCTGGCCGGCAGCCGAAGGGTCAGCGTCGCGCCGCGAGGTGCCCCGCGCCCGCTTGTCGCTCCCGGCGTGGCCGGCCGGTCGACGTCACCCGATTCGGGCGGTCCCGATGCGCGAGCGGCCGCCGGACGGGCGCCGGTCGGAGCGCCGACTCCGCCGCGGCGCGACGAACGGATCGCACTCGGCGTGACGTGGTAGACCTCGGTGATCGTCTCGTTGAACGACCGGATGCTGTTGAAGCCGGCGGCGAAGGCCACGTCGGTCACGGGCAACTCGGTGCCGGTCAACAGCAATCGGGCGGTCTGGGCCCGATGCGCCCGGGCCAGGGCGAGCGGTCCGGCGCCCAACTCCGTCACGAGCACCCGGCTCAGATGGCGCGGCGTGTACCCGAGCCGGCGGGCGAGGCCCGGCACTCCCGATCTCTCGACCTCACCGTCCGCGATCAACCGCATGGCTCGGGCAGAGAGGTCGTCGCGCACGTTCCACTGCGGCGAGCCCGGCACGGCATCCGGCAGGCACCGTTTGCAGGCGCGCAAACCGGCCTCGTGCGCGGCCGCGGCGGTCAGATAGAACGACACGTTCGATGGTCTCGGAGTCACCGCGGGACAACTGGGTCGGCAGTAGATGCCCGTCGAGTGGACGCCGGTGATGAACTGCCCGTCGAAGCGCGTGTCGCGCGATTGCATCGCCCGGTATCGCTCCGCGAAGACCGGATCGGCCAGGCGAGCACGATCGGATGCGCTCAGAGCGGTCGATCCGTTGTGACCCATGCATCAAGCATCACACGAGCCGCACCGGGCCAGTAGCGGAAAACGGACATCACCGATGACGCTGGCCGAGCGCCCTTTGACTAGGTTGGATGCGAAGAGAGGCGAGGTGTTCCATGGCCGCACTCGACGATCGCACACCCGCGGTTCTCGACGAGGTGTCACGGCGCGACGCCATCACCCGCCTTCGAGCGCAGCTCGGCGACGCGCTCGAAGAGGATGCCGCCGCACTGGATGCGATGCGCGCCGACCGTTCGGGCTGGATCGCCGACGGGCGGCCACTCGCAATCGTCAACGCTCGCGACGTGTCGGACGTGCAGGCGACGATGCGGCTGGCCTCCGAGTACCGCATCCCAGTCGTGCCGCGCGGCGCCGGCACCGGGCTGGCGGGGGGCGCCAACGGCACCGATGGGTCGATCGTGCTGAGCGTGGCCGCCATGAACCGGGTGCTCGAGATCTCAGCGGCCGACGAGTTCGCAGTCGTCGAACCGGGTGTGATCAACACCGACCTCGATGAGGCCTTGGCCGCTCACGGCCTCTGGTTCGCGCCCGACCCCGCGAGCAAGGCGATCTCGTCGATCGGCGGCAACATCGCGACGAACGCGGGCGGGCTGCTGTGTGTCAAGTACGGGGTCACCAGGGAGGCGGTGCTCGGCCTGACCGTGGTGCTCGCCGACGGCCGGGTGCTCAAGACCGGCCACCGCACGGTGAAGGGCGTGACGGGCTACGACCTGACGAGCCTGTTCGTCGGGTCGGAGGGAACTCTCGGCGTGATCGTCGAGGCGACGGTGAGAGCGCTGCCGCGGCCGCAGGGCACGACGACGACGATCGGTGCCCTGTTCCCCGACGTGCGCTCTGCCGCAGCGGCGAGTGCGAGCATCACGGCGGCCCGGCTGCGGCCCGCCGTTCTCGAGCTCATCGACGGCTTGTCGCTCGGCGCGATCCGTGACTACTTGGGTGCTCACGTGCTGAACGAGTCGTTGGGCGTGGAGGCCGGCGCCGCGGTCGACTCAGCGGGCAGCTACCTGCTTGTGCAGTTCGACGCCGGAACCGGTGAGCACGTCGGTGAGCGCGCCGTCGACCTGATCCGCCGGGACGGCGGTTCTCCGCACATCACGACCGACACCGACCACGGGGAGCAGCTTCTGGCGATCCGGCGTGCGAGCCATCCGGCGCTCAGCGCCCTCGGTGAGGTGCTGATCGAAGACGTCGCGGTGCCGCGATCGAAGATGCCG
Organism: Humibacter sp.; assembly: GCA_035564555.1. Classification (GTDB taxonomy): domain Bacteria; phylum Actinomycetota; class Actinomycetes; order Actinomycetales; family Microbacteriaceae; genus DATMTS01. The sequence goes on along the minus strand of DATMTS010000059.1, from coordinate 22,179 downwards.
CAGATGTTCGACGCCATCGCACAGATCTCGCAACGCTACGGCGTGCCGATTCCGACGGTCGCGCACGCCGGCGACGGCAACCTGCATCCGAACTTCATCCACAACGGTCCCGAGGTACCGGATGCCGTATGGCAGGCGGCCGGGGAGCTCTTCACCGCGGCTCTGCGCCTCGGCGGCACGCTGACCGGCGAGCACGGCGTCGGAATGCTCAAGCGACGCTGGTTGCGCGATGAACTCGGTGATGACGCGTATGACCTGCAACGTCGGCTCAAGGCGCTCTTCGACCCCCAGAGCATCCTGAATCCGGGCAAGATGTTCGTGTGACGTTCATACCGAAGGCTTCGGGAACGGAGCGGCCGCAGCCGCCCGCCGCTCCCGGCGGTCTACCGGGCCGACAGGTACGGACGCCGCCGGCCAGGCCCGAGGCGCACACGGCAACCGTCGTGCTGACGATCGTCGGCATCGTGGTGTTGGCGCAGCTGCTGTTCTTGGTGTTCGCCTACCTCGCCTCGGCAATCGGAGTCGCCTCCGTGATCGGGTGCGGGATTCTGGCGCTCGTGCCGTTGGCCATCGTCTTGTTCGCCGTTCGCTGGATCGACCGCTGGGATCCGGAGCCGTTGGCCGCGAGGTGGTTCGCCTTCCTCTGGGGCGCCGCGGCGGCGGTGAGCATCGCGCTCATCATCGACCTGGGCGCGCAGCTCGTGGATGCCGTGGACGGTTCGGCGCCCGCCAGCCAGTTCATGGCCTCGGTGGTTCGGGCCCCGTTGGTGGAGGAGAGCGCGAAGGGCTTGGGTGTTCTGCTGATCTGCCTCGTTGCGCGGCGCACGTTCGACGGCCCCGTCGACGGCGTCGTCTACGCCGCGACCGTGGCTGCCGGTTTCGCGTTCGTGGAGAACATCACCTATTTCGGCAGTGCTCTGGTGCACGGCGGCGGGGTCGGCCTTGCCGTCACCTTCGTGCTGCGCGGACTGCTGTCTCCGTTCGCACACGTCATGTTCACTTCCTGCACCGGTATCGCGCTCGGGCTCGCCGTGCGACGGCCGGGGGCGTGGCGCATACTCGTCTTCTTCGTCTGCGGCTTGGCTGCGGCAGCAACGATGCACTCCCTCTGGAACAGCGCCGCGTACCTTGCTCGCGGCTTCTGGGGGTATTACCTGGTGGTGCAGGTCCCGTTGTTCGCGATCGCCGTCGTGCTCGTCGTCGTGCTTCGTCGTCGCGAGAGGGTACTGACGCACGATCGGCTCGCGGAGTATGCCCGAGCGGGCTGGTTCAGCCCCGAGGAGGTGCGCATGCTCTCCACCTCTCGAGGGCGTCGAAACGCACTGGGCTGGGCTCGCGGCCGGCCGGACGGCGCAGCGATCATGAAGCGATTCGTTCGGGATGCCACCCACCTCGCGTGGGTGCGGCAACGCATCGTGTCGGGCAATCGGATCGACGAGGCGCGGGCCGACGAGACCGCGCTGCTGACGAACATCACGGCAGAGCGCGACGCCCTGTCCCGGTTGCCTTGATCGGTCGGCTGCGTCGGTCGGCGGCCCGCAGACAAACTCGTCGTCCGGCGGTGCGGCGATGCCTGCAGCTCTCCCGGACGACGAGTTGATCACTACCCAGCCTGCTACTGGAAGCCCGAAAGCGCAAGAGCGCCCCCGCTCGCTTTGACCCCGGTCGTCCGGTGGGATTGGATGGAGCACATGACGGATCCCACGAATTCCAAACCCGAGATCGATGCCCCCATCGGTCCGGCGCCGACCGACCTGCAGATCGACGACATCGTCGTCGGCGACGGAGCGGAAGCCACCCCCGGCGCGACGGTTGACGTGCACTACCTCGGCGTCGAGTACGACAGCGGCGAGGAGTTCGACTCCTCGTGGAGCCGAGGCGAGAGCATCCGATTTCCGCTGCGCGGCCTGATCGCGGGCTGGCAGGAGGGAATCCCCGGGATGAAGGTCGGCGGTCGTCGCAAGCTCACGATCCCCCCGCACCTGGCATACGGCCCCGCCGGCGGTGGACACCAGCTCTCCGGCAGGACGTTGATCTTCGTGATCGACCTGATCGGCGTCGGCTAGCCCCAGAGGCGCAAGAGGCTCTCTTACGCCGTGTTGCGCTCGCAGTGGCGGGACGACGCGGTGGTCCATACGGTCGATGCATGACCCAAGCCGATTGTCCGCTGCTGCCCGTCGTCGGCGCCGAGCTCACGGTGCCGCTGACGGGCGGCAGCCGATCGCGCTACATCAATCTCGACTACGCGGCGAGTACGCCGGCACTCGACGTCGTCGCGCAGCGCATCGCCGAGGCGCTCCCGCTGTACGCGAGCGTGCATCGCGGGGCGGGCTACGCCTCCCAGGTTTCCACCGCGGCTTACGAGAATGCGCGAACCGTGGTCGGTCGGTTCGTCGGCGCGCGGCAGGACGACCTCGTGGTGTTCACCAGGAACACCACCGACTCGCTCAATCTGCTTTCCCGCGTGGTGCCGGGCGAGACCGTGTACCTCGACATCGAGCACCATGCGAATCTGCTGCCCTGGGCGGCGGGCAACGGAAGGCTGTTGGCGGCCGGCTCTTCCGTCGAGCAGACGTTGCGCCTGGTCGATGACGAGTTGAGGGCACGCCCGGCCGCGTTGCTGGCGGTGACCGGCGCGAGCAATGTGACCGGCGAACTGCTGCCGCTGCGGGCTCTGGCGACGATCGTGCACCGGCACGGAACGCGGCTCGCCGTTGACGGCGCGCAGCTCGTGCCGCACCGGCGCATTCACATGGCACTGGAGGGTGTCGACTTCCTCGCCTTCTCGGGACACAAGACGTACGCGCCGTTCGGTGCAGGCGTGCTCGTCGGCAGCAGCGACTGGCTGAACGACGGCGAACCCTACCTGCGCGGCGGGGGAGCGGTGACCCGGGTCACCGCCTCCGATGCGAGCTGGCAGACCGGGCCGGCCAGGCACGAGGCGGGCTCGCCGAACGTGCTCGGCGCGCTGGCCTTGGCGCGAGCGCTCGAAGCGCTCGCCGAGCTCGATCCAGATGTCTGGGCCGACCACGAGGCGGCCCTGTACAACCGGCTGTCCGCCGGCCTCGCCGCGATCCCCGGGGTCAGCGTGCATCGCATCTTCGATGATTCGACCGAACAGGTCGGCGTGGTCAGCTTCTCGGTCGACGGCATCGATTCCGGGCTGCTGGCCGTGGCGCTTTCGGGGGAGTACGGAATCGGCGTGCGAGACGGCCGGTTCTGCGCCCACCCGCTGATGGACAGACTCGGCTTGGCCGCTCCCGCGCTGCGTGCGAGCGTCGGTGTCGGATCGCGCCTCGCCGACGTCGAGGTGCTGCTGGATGCCGTCGCGGCGATTCTCGCGCACGGTCCCGCCGGTGAGTACGAACAGGTCGACGGGCAGTGGCAGCCGACCGAGGATTCACGGCCCCGCCCCGAGTGGGCGCCGCGTATCGACCCCCAGGATGCCTGGAGCGGGTGCGCTGCGTGACCCTCGCCCCTGAGGCGACGGATGTGCGTCGTAGCCGCGGAAGCCGCGCTGCGTCTGCACCGGAGTGGTGGCCCCAGGCCGCGCCTGAGCCCGTAACCTTGTCGGGTGCAAGACTCTTCCGCCGTGCAGCAACTGCGACGGCTCCTGGTGAGCGTTCCGGATTTCCCGGGGCCCGGCATCCTGTTCCGTGATCTGGCCCCCGTGTTCGCCGACGGCGGCGCCTTCCGGGCGATCGTCGACGAGCTCGTCGAACGTTACGAGGGCGGGTTCGACGCCGTGGCCGGTGTCGAGGCCCGCGGTTTCGTGCTCGCGGCGGCCGCTGCCTATGCGGCGGGCGTCGGTGTTCTCGTGGTGCGCAAGGCGGGCAAACTTCCCGGGGAGGTGCTCAGCGAGAGCTACGACCTGGAATACGGGCGCGCGACGCTCGAACTCGAACCCCGGCGTCTGCCCGACGCCTCGCGCGTACTGGTGCTCGACGACGTGCTGGCCACCGGAGGCACCCTCGGCGCCTCGGCACGACTGATCGAACGCGCGGGCTACACGGTCGCCGGCTTCGGAGTGCTGCTCGAGCTCGAAGGCCTCGGCGGCAGAGAACGTCTGTCTGGCTACCGTACGCAGAGCCTGCTCACACTCTGAGCCCCAAGGGAATCGGCGGCTCCGCAGACCGGATCGAGTCGCTCGGTTCTGGGCGAGCCTGCGCGGCTCAGCGAGAATCGAACCCGTGCTGCCCAGCCCGGTGCTCGGCCACTTCGTCGAGCAACGTGCGCAGCAGCAACAGGTGCAGCCTGCGGTCGCCGAGCGGACGGAAATGCCCCGTGACGTCGAGAGTGATGTTGCGCGCCCCGTTCAGCACGCTGCCCTCGGGGATCTGCGGATCGAGCTTGGCGGCGACCGAGACGATGCGCGCGTTGGCGTCGCGATCGGCGGCGAGTTGCAGCAGCGTTGCGTCGGCCGGAGAGAAGGCGCGCAGCACCCTGGTGGGCGCCAGGCGCGCGTACCGGGATCCACCGAACGGGGTGGCAACGGCGATCATCGAGCGGATCCGCGGCGAGGTCTCGGGCCAGATCATGAGCTGTTTACCGACGAGCCCGCCCTTGCTGTGCGCGACGATCGTGACGCCGGTCAGTCGTTCCCGTTCCAGATAGCGCCGCACCAGCAGCGCGGTGTCGACGATAGCAGCGCGATTGTGCCGCAACGCGGGAATCGTGTGCACCGGTCGGCCCGTCGCGCGCAGCACTGCGGCCAGCGGATCGAGGAACCGGGGTGATTCATGGACTCCCGGCAGCATGAGCACCGGTGCCTCGGGATGCCGGATCGGGTGGCGCACGCGCACCGCATGCAGCCGATACCCGGCCCGATGCCATCCGATCAGGAAGACCGTGTCGCGCAGCGCGTAACCGAGGTCACCGAGCAGGGTGCGCTTCATGCGATCGGCGGCCACGGAATCACGATAGCGCCGTGCCATGATGCTCAGGGGCCGGGCGGCGGTGCCGTGACTTGTCGTCCGGAACGGCGTAGCGTTGCTGCGACTCTCCGAGCCCGAACGGAAGGGAACCGACGTGCCAACCACAACCGATTTTCCGCAGGGAGCACCGGTCTGGATCGACCTGCAGAGCAGCGATCGGGAGGCCGCGGCGACGTTCTACGCCGGACTGTTCGGCTGGGAGATCACCGAGCCTCATGAGCCGACGGGCGCCTTCGCGCTCGCTTCGCTTCCGGCCGGACCCGTCGCGGCGATCGGCCCGCTCGACGCCGATCTCGTCGAGCAGGGGGCTCGCTCGGCCTGGACCGTGTATCTCGCCGTCGACGATCTCGAGCTCGCCGTGGCGTCCGTTCCGGATGCCGGTGGTCGCGTCATTCTGCCGCCGGGCCGCCTCGGCGGCGGCGTTCGGCTCGCCATCGTCGCCGACCCGGCCGGAGCCATCGTCGGATTCTGGGAAGGCGGCCAACGCGTCGGCTGGGCGCAGAACGAACCCGGCGCGCCCGATTGGTTCGAGCTCGTCGGCGCCGAGGCCGAGGATGCCATCGACTTCTACTCCACGGTGCTCGGGCTCTCGGTCACCACGATGCCGATGGGGGAGGACGAGTACCGGATGCTGGCCGTCGACGACGTCGAGTTCGCGGGAGTCGATGCATCCGCGCCCGAGCAAGCGGCGTGGCGCGTCTACTTCAAGGTCGCCGACATCGACGCCGCTCGCCTCAGGGTCGAGGAACTCGGTGGTTCGATGCTGACCGAAACCGTCGCGTTCGAGGGCATCGGCGCGTGGGCTGCGGCCCGCGACCCGCAGGGCGCCGTATTCTCGGTGCTGCAGCCGCCCGCGCAGCCGGAGGAGCCGCAGCAGGAAGGAAGCGCGAACGATGAGTGAGCCGCGACGCACGACGAAGCGCAAGGCTCCGGTGAAGGAGCCCGCCTCTGCCGAGCAGGTCGAAACTGCGGAGGCGCCCGTGCCTGCCGCTCAGCCGGCGCCTTCCGCCGTACCTGCGGAGCCGGTCGCCGCCGATAGCCCGGTCTCCGGCACCCCGGCCGGTACCCCGGTCGCCGACACCCCGAATGCCGAGGACGCCGCAACCGACCAGGAGGTCGTCGTCATCGAACTGACTTCCACTCAGCTGCAGAACGACCCGCTTCTGTCGGCGTCCGACGACGTCTTCGCAGACCTGCTGGAGAAGCTGCGCTGGTCTGTCGTCGCCTTCGCGGTCGTCGGCCTCCTCGCATCCTGGGCATTCGCGACGGTGATCGCGGTGGGCAGCGCGAACGCGAGTGCCTTCGCCTGGGCCGGGGGAGCAACGGTCCTGCTGATCGGTGGCGCGGTGTGGTATCTGATGCGGCCGCTCGGCGCGTTCGCCGACGCCGACGCGTACCTGCGGGCGAAGTCGCCGTACGCGCTGGCCCGGCTCGACCGAGCGGCCGTCGTCGGCCTGCCGTGGCAGATCGCGTTGTGGGTCGGCTGGGCTCTGCTCACGCTTGCGCTCGCCTGCGGCATCCTCGCCTCGACGCTCTCCCTGGCCGGGCGTGCCGACGGATGGCTGTGGCTGGTCGCCGCCGTGCCGCTCGCGATCGCGTACCTCGCCTGGTTCGGGCTTCTGCAGTACCGCCTGATCGAGCGGACACGCGACGCCGTCGCCTGATCAAGGCGCTGCTGTGACCGTCGAAGGGCGGGTCTGCGAGGCCGTCGCCGGGCTGGTAGACTCGTTCGGTTGCCGTCGAACGGCCGCGGATCAAGAGAGCTCGGGCATCCTGCCCAGGGCACCGCGCAACGAGTGGAAGGGGATCGAATCTATGGCACTTGAAGCAGATGTCAAGAAGGCGATCATCGAAGAATACGCAACCCACCCCGGTGACACCGGATCCCCCGAGGTTCAGGTCGCGATCCTGACCAAGCGGATCAAGGATCTCACCGAGCACCTCAAGGAGCACAAGCACGACCACCACTCGCGTCGTGGCCTGCTGCTGCTCGTGGGTCAGCGCCGTCGTCTGCTGGGCTATCTCCAGGAGATCGACATCAGCCGGTACCGTTCGTTGATCGAGCGACTGGGTCTTCGTCGATAACGCGAACTTCTTGCAAACGGGCCGTCACCTTTCAGGTGGCGGCCCGTTTCGCGTTAGCGTGGAGGCCAGGTCGCAGCGCTCCCTGACCTGTCCAGCGATCTCGAGAGGATGTCAGAATGTTCCACCGGCATCCGATCCTGAGCCTGTTCACCCTGGCCTACCTCGGTCTCGTCGGCTGGGTGACACTCGGCCCTCAGCCGTTCGACGACGGCACCGACGGATGGCTGTTCAGCCTTCTCGACTTCTTCTCGGCCCACCGAGTGACCGACTGGATCACCTACGACCGGTTGGAGTTCGGCGCGAACGTGGCGATGTTCCTGCCGATCGGCCTGTTCTTGCTGTTGCTGCTCGGCAGGCGGCGGTGGTGGCTGGCGATTCTGCTCGGCTTCGCGCTCACCGTCGGAATCGAGACAGCGCAGTTGTACATCCCCGGGCGGGTGAGCGACATCCGCGACGTGATCTCGAACACGACCGGCGCGCTCGTCGGCGTCGTCTTCGGCTTGATCGTCACCGCCCCGAAGGCCAGACGCCTGCGGTTGCGGGCGCGCACGGCCGAATGAGCGACTCGCACATCGATGGCCTGACCGGTTTCATCAAGAGGCGCACGGATGCCCCACTCGGTTTCTTCGAAGCGGAGGCCGCGGGGCTGCGCTGGCTGGCGGAGGCCGGTGGGGTGCGCGTGGTCGGTGTGATCTCGGTGGAACCGGGACGGATCGAACTCGAGCGCGTGGCCGAGACGCGACCATCCGCGGCGGCCGCCCGGCGTTTCGGGGCGCGATTGGCGGCAACCCACCGCGCCGGCGCGTCGGCGTTCGGCGCGCCGCCGCCCAGGTGGACGGGTGGGCTGTTCATCGGTAAGAGGTCCTTGCCCGCCGCGGACGAGTCGTCGTGGGGTCGCTTCTACGCCCGGGATCGAGTGCTTCCGTACCTGCCGATCGCGCAGAGCGCGGGCAGCGTGACCGATCCTGAAGCTCGCGACGTTCGCGAGGCCTGCGAGCTGATCGCCTCCGGCGCCTTCGATGACGACGAACCGCCCGCGCGGCTGCACGGGGACCTGTGGAACGGCAACCTGCTGTGGTCGGCCGACGGCGTCGTGCTGATCGATCCTGCCGCGCACGGCGGGCACCGCGAGACCGACCTGGCGATGCTCGCGCTGTTCGGTTGCCCGTACCTTGACGACGTGCTCGACGGTTACGACGAGGAGTCGCCTCTTCGCGCGGGATGGCGGGACCGCGTTCCGATGCATCAGTTGCATCCGCTCGCGGTGCACGCCGCCTCCTACGGACGTGGTTACGGCAGCGCGTTGCACGAAGCGGCCCTCAGGACTCTCGCCGTCGACCGGTGAGATGCACCGGGTCTTCGGGGGCGAGAACACTGCGTTCTGCTAGGATCGATGGGGTTCCCGTCGTGGGAACTTTCGGAGCAGGCTGGCAGGAAGCTGGTCCTCGGTGGTGGAATCCCAAACATTGCGGGTCGAGTAGGTCGCTCGCGACCGTATCGAAACCGGGTTTGGTGTTTTTCTACTGGTGGCCAGCACGAGCCGGTTGACATGAGTCCGGCGGCTTCGTTCTGCCTCTTCCCCTGCTCCGGCGTACGCGTCGCGCGCCATACGGGCGCCGACACAAGCTAAGGAGAAAGACCTCAATGGAAGGTCCCGAAATCACGTTCGCCGAGGCTGTCCTCGACAACGGCAGGTTCGGCAAGCGCACCGTCCGGTTCGAAACCGGCCGTCTCGCGCAGCAGGCGCAGGGCGCCGTCGCCGCATACCTGGATGAAGAAACCATGCTGCTCTCGGCGACGAGTGCAGGCAAGCACCCGAGAGACAACTTCGACTTCTTTCCGCTGACGGTCGACGTCGAAGAGCGCTCGTATGCAGCGGGGAAGATCCCCGGCTCGTTCTTCCGTCGCGAAGGCCGCCCTTCGACCGAGGCCATCCTGGTCTGCCGGTTGATCGACCGACCGCTGCGACCCTCGTTCGTCGACGGGTTGCGCAACGAGGTTCAGATCGTCATCACCGTGCTCTCGATCGCACCCGGCGAGTTCTACGACGCGCTGGCCATCAACGCAGCGTCCGCCTCGACGCAGATCTCCGGTCTGCCGTTCTCCGGCCCGATCGCCGGTGTCAGGCTCGCGCTCATCCCGGGCAACGGCAACGGAGCAGACCAGTGGGTCGCGTTCCCGAACGCCACGCTGCTCGAAGAAGCCGTCTTCGACATCACCGTCGCCGGCCGTGTCATCACTGACAAGAACGGCAACGAGGACGTCGCGATCATGATGGTCGAGGCCGAGGCTACCGAGAACAGCTGGAACCTGATCAAGGCCGGCGCGACCAAGCCGAGCGAAGAGGTCGTCGCTCAGGGCCTGGAGGCCGCGAAGCCGTTCCTGAAGCAGCTCGTCGCCGCGCAGAACGTGGTGGCGCAGCAGGCGGCGAAGGAGATCGCGGACTACCCCGTGTTCCTGCCGTACTCGAAGGAGTCGTACGACAACGTCGCCGGCCTCGCGTACGACGACCTGGTGAACGTGTACCAGATCGCCGACAAGATCGAGCGCCAGAACGCCGACGACGCACTCAAGGAGCGCGTCAAGGCAGCGATCACCGAGAAGGTCGAGGCGGGAGCGATCCCGGCCGAGTCCCTCGACCAGTTCTCCGCCGCGTACAAGGCGGTCACCAAGGTCGTCGTCCGCGGACGCATCCTGCGTGACGGCGTGCGCATCGACGGTCGCGGCCTGGCCGACATCCGACCGCTCGACGCAGAGGTGCAGGTCATCCCGCGTGTGCACGGCTCGGCGATCTTCCAGCGCGGCGAGACCCAGATCCTGGGCGTCACCACGCTGAACATGCTGAAGATGGAGCAGCAGATCGACTCGCTCTCGCCGGTCACCAAGAAGCGCTATCTGCACCACTACAACTTCCCGCCGTATTCGACCGGTGAGACCGGCCGCGTCGGCAGCCCGAAGCGACGTGAGATCGGGCACGGCTTCCTGGCCGAGCGCGCTCTCGTGCCGGTGCTGCCCAGCCGCGAGGAGTTCCCGTACGCGATCCGTCAGGTCTCCGAGGCGCTCGGCTCGAACGGCTCGACGTCGATGGGTTCGGTGTGCGCATCGACCCTGTCGCTGCTGAACGCCGGTGTGCCGTTGCGCGCCCCGGTCGCCGGCATCGCCATGGGCCTGGTGTCGGACACGGTCGACGGTGAGACCCGCTACGCGGCCTTGACCGACATCCTGGGGGCCGAGGACGCCCTGGGCGACATGGACTTCAAGGTCGCCGGAACGAGCGAGTTCGTCACGGCGATCCAGCTCGACACCAAGCTCGACGGCATCCCGTCGCACGTGCTCGCCGCTGCGCTGCAGCAGGCGAAGGACGCGCGCACGACGATCCTGTCGGTGCTCAACGCCGCCATCGACCAGCCCGACGAGATGGCCCCGACCGCGCCGCGCGTGATCTCGGTCAACATCCCCGTCGACAAGATCGGCGAGCTGATCGGCCCGAAGGGCAAGACGATCAACGCCATCCAGGACGAGACCGGCGCCGACATCTCGATCGAGGAGGACGGCACCGTCTACATCGGCGCCGTGGACGGCCCGTCGGCCGAGGCCGCTCGCCTGCAGGTGAATGCGATCGCCAACCCGACCAACCCCGAGGTGGGCGAGCAGTTCCTCGGCACGGTCGTGAAGATCGCCGCCTTCGGCGCGTTCATCTCCCTGCTGCCCGGCAAGGACGGCTTGCTGCACATCTCCGAGGTGCGCAAGCTCGCCGGCGGCAAGCGGGTGGAGAACGTCGAGGACGTGCTCAACGTCGGTCAGAAGATCCTGGTGGAGATCACCAAGATCGACGACCGCGGCAAGCTGTCTCTGCAGCCGGTGATCGCCGACGAGGCGGACACGCACGGTCGTGACGCGCACTCCGAGGGCCCGGTGGAGCCGGCCGAAGGCGCCGACATCATCGCGTAACCGCCTTGCATCGACGGATGCCCGTCCCGCTCACGCGGGGCGGGCATCCGTCGTTCTCGGCACCCGTGTGCCCTGCGCCACTTCTCACGAGGTGCGCCAGAAATAGTGGCGCGTGGCGCGAGAAGTGGCGCAGGACGCGCGTGGCGCGAGCCGTCGCGATCGCGCCCGGCTCAGCGCGCGTCGCGTTGCAGCAGCGGGCGCAGCCGGTAAGGAATCAGTTCGCCCATGTCGAGGGCGGTCTCGGTGCGCTCGACACCGTCGCAGGCCAGAATCGCACCGTTGACCCGGAACAACTCCTGGCTGTCCCGGCACACCACACGCACCAGCAGGTCGGCCCCGCCGCTCGTGCCGTGCGCCTGTACGATCTCCGGGATTCCCTCGAGCTCCGCCACGATCGCGGCCAGCCGTTGCTGCTGCACATGGACCGTGATGAAGGCTGCGAGCGGATAGCCCAGTGCATCGGCGCTGATGCGCCGATCGAAGGCGAGGAAGACGCCTGCCGCCTCGAGCGCGGCCATCCGGGCCTGCACCGTGTTGCGTGAGAGCGCGAGCCGTTCCGCAAGCGCGACGGTGGTCGCCTTCGGATCGTCGGCGACAGCATCCAGCAGCCGAAGATCGGTCATATCCAACTTGCGCACAATGCCAAATGCTACCAGGCGTAGGGGCCGCACGATAAGTCAGAATGCTCAATCGCCGCGGACGAGATTGTGCCGTCTGCGCAGCGGACGTAACCTGGAAGAGATCCGGCGACGACGCCGATCACGCGGGCGCTGCCACAAGCGAAGCCCGTGGAAGGCGAGACGAAGGTAGCGTGCGACGATGCCCACGACCGACCAAGGAACAGAACTCCTCACTCGAGAAGAACGATTCACCCAATTGCTCACGCCCGACGGCGAGCGGGTGGCCGACCCGGATTTCGACCCATGGGTCTCCGACGTCTTCGGTGAGCAACTCCTCGCGCTCTACCAGGACATGGTGCTGGTGCGTCGCATCGACACCGAGGCGACTGCCCTGCAACGCCAGGGGCAACTCGTGCTCTGGCCGCCCCTGCTGGGCCAGGAGGCGGCACAGGTCGGTTCGGCCCGTGCTCTGCGCTCCGACGACTTCGTCTTCCCCAGCTACCGCGAGAACGGGGTGGCCTACCTGCGCGGTGCCGAACTCACCGGCATCCTTCGTCCGTGGCGTGCGACGTCGCTGAGCGGCTGGAATCCCTACGACATCAACGTCGCGGTGCCCGCGGTCATCATCGGAGCCCAGACCCTGCACGCCGTCGGCTACGCGATGGGATGCCAGCGTGACGGCACCGATTCGGTCTCGATCGCCTACTTCGGCGACGGTGCTACGAGCGAGGGCGACACGAACGAGGCGATGATCTTCGCCGCGAGCTACGGCGCACCGGTCGTGTTCTTCTGCCAGAACAACCACTGGGCGATCTCCGAGCCGGTGCGGCTGCAGGCGCACCGGGCGATCGCCGACCGGGCACCCGGGTTCGGCATCCCGAGCATCAGGGTCGACGGCAACGACGTGCTCGCCGTGATGGCGGTGACGCGTCAGGCGCTGGAGCGCGCGCGCCGGGGCGAAGGCCCGACCTTCATCGAGGCCGTCACCTACCGGATGGGCCCGCACACCACCTCGGACGATCCCACCCGATACCGCAGCAAGGAAGAGCTCGCGGAGTGGGCGGGACGCGATCCCATCGCGCGCGTCGAACGCCACCTCGAGCGGGCCGGTGTGCTCACCGAGGAATTGCGCGCCGGTGTGAAGGCGACGGCCGACGACATGGCCGCTCGTCTGCGCTCGGGATGCATCGCCCTGCCCAAGAGCGACCCGATGAGCATGTTCAACCATGTGTTCGTGAACGAGACACCCCGGATCGCGCGTCAGCGCGACGAGTACGCTGCGTTCCTGGCCGCCGTCGACGTCGAGGACGGGGCAGCGTGACCGCGACCCGGATGACCCTCGCCAAGGCGATCAACACCTCGCTCGCCGATGCGCTCGCCGCCGATGACAGGGTCGTCCTGATCGGCGAGGACATCGGCGCCCTGGGCGGTGTCTTCCGTGTCACCGACGGCCTGCAGGCGGCGTTCGGCGCGCAGCGTGTGATCGACGCCCCGTTGGCCGAATCCGGCATCATCGGCACCGCCGTCGGACTCGCATACCGCGGCTATCGCCCGGTCTGCGAGATCCAGTTCGACGGATTCATCTTTCCCGGCTTCGATCAGATCGTCGCGCAGGTCGCCCGCATGCACTACCGCTCGGCCGGCACGGTGCGGATGCCGATCACGATCCGCGTTCCGTTCGGCGGCGGCATCGGGTCGGTCGAGCACCATTCGGAGTCGCCTGAGGCGTTCTTCGCGCATGCCGCGGGTCTGAAGATCGTCACGGCCGCCGACCCGCAGGACGCCTACGGCATGCTGCGCGCCGCGATCGCCAGCGACGACCCGGTGCTGTTCTTCGAGCCGAAGCGGCGCTACTGGTCGAAGGGCGATGTCGACCCGGATGCCGCGGACGCCACGGGGTTCGACCGGGCACGCGTGCTGACGCCCGGTACAGACGTCACGCTGGTCGCATACGGACCCCTGGTGGCGACGGCCCGCGATGCCGCGATCGCGGCCGAGGACGACGGCATCTCGCTGGAGGTGATCGACCTGCGCTCCCTGTCGCCGATCGACCTGCCGACGGTCGAGGCCTCGGTGCGCAAGACCGGCCGCCTCGTGATCACGCACGAGGCACAGCGCTCCGGCGGCATCGGCGCCGAGTTGGCTGCGAGCATCACCGAGAGTTGTTTCGACTACCTCGAGGCGGCACCGGCGCGCGTCACCGGGTTCGACACCCCGTACCCGCCGAGCGAACTCGAAGACCACTATCTGCCGGGCATCGACCGCATCCTCGACACCGTCGACCGAGTGCTGGGCAGACCCAACTCACGGGACGAGATGGAGCGCCAGCCGGTTCAGCAGGAGTCGATGGAAGGCGCCAGGCGATGAGCGTGAAAGATTTCGCCCTACCCGACCTCGGCGAAGGGCTGGAGGAGTCCGAGATCGTCTCCTGGCACATCGAACCGGGGGACACGGTCGAGCTGAACCAGATCATCGCCGAGGTCGAGACCGCGAAGGCTCTGGTCGAACTGCCCTCGCCGTACGCCGGCACGGTGCGCGAACTCTACGTGGAACCGGGATCCACGGTGCGCGTCGGCGCCCCCATCGTCGCCTTCGAACTGGATGACTCGACCGGCAATGGTGCGGATGCTCCGCTGCCGCAGACCTCGGTCGCGGAGGCTCCGGATGCCGCAGCGGGCAGCGCTTCGCCGCGCGCCGACCGGTCGACGGCCCCGGCCGAGCAGCGCCAGTCGGTGCTGGTGGGCCGGGGACCGGCATTGGAAACGGGGGAGCGTCCGCACCGCAGACCGCGTCGTACCGCGGCTTCGCCGGGGTCGGCAGTCGCGGGTTCCCCGACGGCCGCGTCGTCGGATCCGATTGTCGATGGTGCCACCGCGTCCGGCGCGCGCCGGCCCGCCGAGCGGCCTCGCTCGACCCCTCCCGTTCGGGCTTTGGCTCGCGAACTGGGCGTCGACCTGGGCGGCATGACGGGAACGGGGGAGCGGGGCCTGATCACCCGTGACGACGTTCGCAACGCGGCGAAGGCGACGAACTCGTCGCACCTCTCGCAGCCGATGCCAGCAGACGGCCCTTCGGCCGACCGGGTGACCCGCGTGCCCATCGCAGGCATGCGCAAGCACACGGCCGCCGCCATGGTGACCAGCGCCTTCACTGCTCCGCATGTCACCGAGTTCCTGACGGTCGACGTCACGCCGACGATGGACCTGATCGCCGCCCTGGCCGCGACCCGAGCCTTCCGCGAGCGTCGGCTCACACCGCTGGCAGTGGTGGCGAAGGCGTTGTGCATCGCCGTGGCGCGCACGCCCGAGGTCAACGCGCACTGGGACGAGGCGGCCGGTGAGATCGTGCGGTACGGCTTCGTCAACCTCGGAATCGCGGCGGCGACGCCCCGCGGGCTCCTGGTGCCCAATATCAAGGATGCGGATTCGCTCGCGCTGCCCGAATTGGCCGATGCGCTCGCAGAGTTGACCGTCGAGGCGCGTGCAGGGCGCACCACGCCGGCGGCGCTCAGCGGCGGCACGATCACGATCACCAACATCGGCGTGTTCGGTGTGGACGCCGGCACCCCGATCCTCAATCCGGGAGAGGCAGCCATCCTCGCCATGGGGGCGGTGCAGAGGCGGCCCTGGGAGTTCCGCGGCGAGATCGCTTTGCGCAAGGTGATGACCTTGAGTCTGTCGTTCGATCACCGGCTCGTCGACGGCGAGCAGGGCTCGCGGTTCCTGGCCGATATCGGTGCGATCCTCGCCGAACCGGGCACCGCGCTCGCGATGGTCTGAGGGAGTCGGGCGCTACGCGGGCAGCAGCGCGGCAAACGCCATCTGCTCGAGCAGGTCGCCGACGGCGCGCAAGGGCGGCCGGCTCGCCACGCCGTGCGCCCGGCTCGAGTAGGGGGTCGAGTTGATCAGACCGAAGACCGCGTGCGCGCGCACCCGCAACGTCGCCAGGTCCTCGTTCCGCAGCGCGGAGAGCACCTGCACCCACAGCTCGACGTAGCTGCGCTGCAGACTGCGCACCGCGATGCGGTCGGTGTCGGTGAGTTGCGCCAGATCCCGGTCCTGCGCGCGGATGATGTCCGGGTTCTTGAGCGCGAACTCGACATGGAATCGTACGAGCGCGCGCAGCGCCGCCGCCGCGTCGACGGCTCCCGCGACCTGCTCCTTGCCGCCGCGCAACAGGTTCTCGCTCACCCCGACGAGCAGAGCGCCGAGAACGGCCTGCTTGCCGGGGAAGTGCCGGTAGACCGCGGGACCGCTGACACCGGCGGCGGCGCCCAGGTCCTCCATCGACACCCCGCCGAAGCCGTGCTCGGCGAACAGCCGGGCTGCGGCGTCCAAGAGCGACTGACGCCGGTCCGCCTTGGCCTGGCTGCGTGAGATCGCGCCGTTCAATGTCTCGGTCATGCCCGCCTCCTGCACGACCACCTTAGCCAGTTCGGTTAACGGCCGCTAACCCTGATTCGCCTCGAATCGCTCGATCTCGGCGACGATGGCTGCGGTGCCGGCCTGGTACGGGGTGCCGTGCCCCGGCAGCACCCAGGAGGCGTCGATCGCGGAGAGCCTCGAAAGCGACCGATGCGCCTCGGTCGGATCGTCGGTGAAGGGCGCCGGCTGCGGTCCGGCGATCCCGGTGAGCACATTCCGCGTGGTCAGCGCATCCCCCACGAAGACGGCGTCGACGGCGGGGATGTGCACGGCGATACTGCCGGCGGAATGCCCTGGCATCCCGATGATCCTGGGCGAGCCGGGCAGATCGAGCACATCGCCGTCGTGCACGGCGACGACGGTCGAGAGCGGTGCGGTGCGTGCGCCGCCCTTGCGGATGCTGTACCAGAGGAAGCCGGCTGTCGCACCGAGCCGCCAGTGGCCGCCCTTGCCCTGCGACTTCGCCTCGCCCCGGGCGCGAGCGGCGTCGTCTTCGTGCACGTACACCGGTACGCCACGCTCCCTGCGCAACCGTTCCGCGAATCCGATGTGGTCGGAGTCGCCATGGGTCAGAATGACGCCGCGCACCTGCTCGAGGCCCCGTCCCATCTCGGTCAGTTCCAGAAGCAGGTCCTTCCAGTGTCCGGAGAGGCCGGCGTCGATGACGGTGACGCCCGTCGCGTCGGCGACGAGGTAGGCCGCGATGACGTCGTTGCCGACGCGGTGCAGATCGGGTGCGAGTCGCATGGCGGGAGTCCTTACCGTTTTGTTAGTCTCGATTTCAAGGCTACGGTACATAGCCATGAAGGCTAGTGTCAATAGCCATCAGGAGTTCGCTCAGGCAGACGGAGGCGCCATGCCGACACCACAGCGCACCACCCGCGATCAGATCGTGCACGAGGCATTGGCCATCGTCGCCGAAGGCGGCCTCGAGCGCTTGACCATGCAGGCCGTGGCCGACCGGGTCGGTGTGCGGGCGCCCTCGCTCTACAAGCGGGTGCGCGGCCGCAGCCAACTCGTCGGGCTCGTCGTCGAGGCGGCGTCGGTCCAGCTCGGCAAGCGACTCGAAGCCGCTGTCGCCGCCGACGCCGAGCCGCGTGAAGCGCTGAGATCGCTGGGCGAGGCCTTCCGGTCCTTCGCGCACGAGCGCCCCGACGTCTACGCACTGATGTTCACGCGCCTTCCGCCCGACTCCCGGCCCTCGCCCGACGTGCTGCGCGCCGCGAGCGCCCCGGTGCTGCGCGTCGCCACGGCACTGGCGGGCGAGCACGACGCCCTCGAGGCCGCTCGTACGCTGACCGCCTGGGCGCACGGTTTCGTCGACATGGAACTCGCCGGTGCGTTCCAGCTCGGCGGCGATCCCGGTCGCGCGTACCGCTACGGGCTCGAACGAATCGCGGATGCGCTCGGCGCCCGCTTGCGCGATTCGGTTAACGACGGCTAACATCGAGTTCAGTTAGGAATCGCTAACCGAAATTGCGTCTCGCGCTGAACGAGGCGCCGTCGATGAGGACGGTCACATGTCGCAACAGGCCTCTTCGCTCGAGCGTGCCGACGAAGGCCCGGCCCCCGACGGTGCCGCGCAGGCGGCGCTCGTCGACGAGTTGCGCGATCGGATGCGCCGGGTGGCCATGGGCGGTCCGGTTCGATCCCGGGAACGTCACGTGGCGCGGGGCAAGCTGCTGCCCCGCGAGCGCATCGACCGGCTGCTCGACGAGGGAAGCCCCTTCCTCGAACTCGCGCCGCTGGCCGCCTGGGACATGTACGACGGCGACTGCCCGGCTGCCGGGGTCATCGCCGGAATCGGCGTGGTGCACGGCGGACACGTGCTCGTGATCAGCAACGACGCCACCGTCAAGGGCGGCACGTACTATCCGATGACCGTGAAGAAGCACCTGCGCGCCCAGCAGGTGGCGCTGGAGAACCGGCTGCCCTGCATCTATCTGGTCGACTCGGGCGGAGCCTTCCTGCCGATGCAGGACGAGGTATTCCCCGACCGTGAGCACTTCGGCCGCATCTTCTACAACCAGGCACGGATGTCCGCGGCCGGTATTCCCCAGGTCGCGGCCGTGCTCGGCTCCTGCACGGCCGGCGGCGCATACGTGCCGGCGATGAGCGACGAGACAGTGATCGTGCGCAACCAGGGGACCATCTTCCTGGGCGGCCCGCCCCTGGTCAAGGCGGCGATCGGAGAGGTCGTCACGGCCGAGGAACTCGGCGGCGGAGACCTGCATTCACGTGTCTCGGGCGTGACCGATCATCTCGCCGACAACGACGAGCACGCCCTGGAGATCGTACGAGACATCATCGCAACGCTCCCGCCGCCGGCGCCCCCCGCGTGGCAGACCCTCCCCTCCCGGCCGCCCAAGGCAGACCCGGTCGAGTTGTACGGCCTGGTGCCCACCGACGTGCAGGCGCCATATGAGGTGCGGGAGGTGATCGCCCGCCTGATCGACGACAGCGAATTCCACGAGTTCAAGAAGGAGTACGGCACCACTCTCGTCACGGGCTTCGCCCGGTTGCACGGTCATCCTGTCGGCATCCTCGCTAACAGCGGAGTGCTGTTCAGCGAGTCCGCTCTCAAGGGCGCGCACTTCATCGAGCTCTGCGATCAGCGCGGCATCCCACTGATCTTCCTGCAGAACATCTCCGGCTTCATGGTCGGCCGCGACTACGAAGCCGGCGGCATCGCCAAACACGGCGCCAAGATGGTCACCGCCGTCGCGACGACCCGGGTACCGAAGCTCACCGTGGTCATCGGCGGTTCGTTCGGCGCGGGCAACTACTCGATGTGCGGCCGCGCCTACTCGCCCCGATTCCTCTGGATGTGGCCGGCCGCCCGCATCTCCGTGATGGGCGGCGCTCAAGCGGCATCCGTGCTGGCAACGGTGAAACGCGATCAGTACGACGGCCGCGGCGAGCCGTGGAGCGAGGCTGACGAGGCCGCGTTCAAAGCGCCGGTGCTTGAGCAGTACGAGACGCAGGGCAACCCGTACTACTCCACGGCTCGGCTCTGGGACGACGGCATCATCGATCCGGCCGACACCCGCACCGTGCTCGGACTGGCGCTGGACGTCTGCTCCCGCACGCCGCTTCCCGATCCCGGCTTCGGCCTGTTCCGGATGTGACGGGGATGTTCGAGCCCGAGTCCGCGCTAGCCGAGCCGGTCGCGATCCCTGCAGCCGGCGCAGGGTTCCACACCGTGCTGGTCGCCAACCGCGGCGAGATCGCCTGCCGGGTGATCCGCACCCTCCGCGAGCTCGGCATCCGCTCGGTCGCCGTCTACAGCGATGCCGACCGGGATGCGAGACATGTGCGGATGGCCGATGTCGCGTTGCGCATCGGGCCGGCCCCGGCGACTCAGAGCTATCTGGACGGTGCGGCGATCATCGAGGCGGCGATGCGCTCGGGCGCTCAAGCGCTTCATCCGGGGTACGGCTTCCTGGCCGAGAACGCCGCCTTCGCCCGAGACTGCGCGGCAGCCGGACTGGTCTTCATCGGCCCATCACCCCACGCGTTGGAGCAGATGGGCGACAAGATCCGGGCCAAGACGCTCGTGTCCGCACGCGGCGTGCCGGTCACCCCCGGCATCGCGGAGCCCGGCCTCGGCGACGACGACCTGATCCGGGCCGCCGAACGCATCGGCTACCCCGTGCTGATCAAGCCCTCAGCAGGTGGCGGCGGCAAGGGGATGGAGGCCGTCGCGAACGCCGCCGAGCTGCCCGCCGCGCTCGTCGCGTCGCGTCGCGTCGCACTCGCGGCATTCGGCGACGACACGCTCTTCATCGAGAGGCTGATCGCCAGACCGCGGCACATCGAGGTGCAGGTGCTCGCCGATGCGCACGGCGCGGTGATCCATTTCGGCGAACGGGAATGCTCGTTGCAAAGACGTCACCAGAAGGTCATCGAAGAGGCGCCGAGCGCATTGCTGAGCGAGCAGACGAGGCAACGCATCGGGGCGGCGGCCTGCGAAGTGGCCCGCAGCGTCGGCTACGCGGGGGCGGGAACGGTCGAGTTCCTGGTCTCCGACGATGACCCCGACGAGTTCTTCTTCATGGAGATGAACACCAGACTGCAGGTCGAGCATCCGGTGACCGAGCTCGTCACGGGAGTCGACCTGGTGGCCTGGCAGGTGCGTATCGCCGCCGGCGAACCGCTCACTCTTCGGCAGGCGGAGGTCGCCATCACCGGCCATGCGGTGGAGGCGCGCGTGTACGCCGAAGACCCGCGGAACGGCTTTCTACCCCAGACCGGCACCGTGCTCGCGCTGCACGAACCGGTAGGCGAGGGCATCCGGGTCGACAGCTCTCTGGTTCCGGGACTCGTGGTCGGGGCGCACTACGACCCGATGCTGGCGAAAGTCGTCGCCTGGGCTCCCGATCGCGCAGTCGCCCTGGAACGGCTCGAGAGAGCATTGCACGACAGCGTCGTGCTCGGCGTGCGCACGAACCTCGAATACCTTGCGGCCCTGGTCGCCGACGACGACGTGCGGGCTGCACGCTTGGACACCGGTTTGATCGAGCGCCGGCTTCCCCGCATGGAGTTCCGTCCGCCGCCGGCCGACGTGCTGGTGGCCGCGGCACTCGTGCTGCACTCCGCCGGCTGGCGGTCAGCGAGATCGCCCTGGGCAGGCGCGCCCTGGACGGAGCCGACGGGCTGGCGGATCGACGGGGCCCCGGTGCCGACGGCGTACACGCTCGATGCGCCGGGGCGTGTCGAGATTCAGGTGATCGGGCCACCGGATGCCGCGACCGTCACGCTCCACCGGCTTCCGGGTGAGCCGGCCGATGGGCTCGAATCCCGCCGATCGGGGCCCGCGGCACTGAGCATCGACGGCGACCGGGTCTCGGTCGAGTTCGACGGCGAACGCCGCACCGTCTCCTTCGCTCGGGAGCTCGCCGATGGTCCGGCTGCCGACACGGCACCGGCGGCGTTGTGGTTCGGCGCGGATGCCGTTGCCTGGCGCATCGTCCCGGTCTCCCGTCGTCGCCTGCTCGAGGAGCACCTGGCGGCGCGCGATCGGGGTGATGCGGCACCCCTTCCGGAGGTGCGTTCGCCGATGCCGGGCACCGTGGTCGGTGTTGCGGTGCGCGATGGCGACCAGGTCGGAGCCGGCACGACTCTGCTCACCGTGGAGGCGATGAAGATGGAGCACCGGCTCGTGGCGCCCGCTGCGGGAACCGCCCGCCTGTGCGTGACGCCGGGCCAGACGGTGAAGGGCGATCAGATCGTCGCGACGGTGGAGCCGAGCACCGACACCGCAGACGAGGGCAGCATCCGGCATCCACCACGAGAGGACACCCCATGACCCACGACACGACGGCGCCACGCGAAACCGTCGCCGACGATCCGCGACTGACCCCGCAGCATCGCGCGCTGCGCGACACCGTGCGCGACTTCGCCGACAGCGTCGTTGCACCGGCCGCGTATCAGTACGACACCGAGCGCCGGCTCCCGGTGGAGATCATCGCGCAGATGGGGGAGCTGGGCTTGTTCGGGCTGCCGTTCCCCGCCGAATACGGCGGTCAGGGGCGCGACTACCTCTCGCTGTGTCTTGCCGTGGAGCAGTTGGGTCGAGTGGATCAGTCCATCGGTGTCACGCTCGAAGCCGGCGTCGGCCTGGGAATGATGCCGCTGTACCGCAACGGCAGCGACGAGCAGAAGCGCCGCTGGCTGCCTGACCTGGTCGCCGGTCGCGCTCTCGCCGGATTCGGATTGACGGAGGCGACCGCCGGAAGCGACGCGGGGGGAACCAAGACGACGGCGACGCTGGACGGCGGCGAGTGGGTGTTGAACGGCAGCAAGCAGTTCATCACCAACTCGGGCAGTCCGATCACCTCCCTCGTCACGATCCTCGCCGTGACGGGCGAGTCGACCCGAGCCGACGGCAGTGCGAAGAAAGAGCTCACGAGCATCATCGTGCCGACCGGCACGCCGGGGTTCACCGCCGAGCCCTCGTATGACAAAGTCGGCTGGCACACCTCAGACACCCACCCGTTGACGCTGCATGACGTGCGTGTTCCGGAGTCGAACATGCTCGGCGAACGTGGCCGGGGCTACGCCGACTTCTTGCAGACCCTCGACGAGGGCCGCATCGCTTTCGCCGCGCTCGCCACGGGGGCCGCACAGGGATGTCTCGAGGAGGCTGTGCGCTACGCGCACAGC
>DATMTS010000058.1:0-8366 GCA_035564555.1 Humibacter sp. | reverse complement strand
CGCACGCGGCGCACGCCCCGCTTGCCGCGCTTGCCGCGCTCACCGCGCTTGCCGCGCACGCCGCACGCGCCACGCCGCGGCGCAACACGTCAGCGTCGCGAACGGGAATCAGCAGCCCACCTCACTGGTTGACTTCGACGTGACCGAAACCCCTCCCAGCATTCCGCTGAACGTTCTCGACCTGGCCTCGCGCGAGCACGGCGCGACGAACACGGATGCCGTGGCCGGCAGCATCCGACTGGCCCAAGCCGCCGAACGGCTCGGCTTCGACAGGTTCTGGGTCGCGGAGCATCACGGGATGCCCGCCATCGCATCCAGCGCCCCGCCGGTGCTGATCGCCGGCATCGCCGCGCGAACCGAGCGCATCAGGGTCGGAAGCGGGGGAGTGATGCTGCCCAACCACGCACCGCTCGTCGTGGCCGAACAGTTCGGAACCTTGCGTGCGCTGTACGGCGACCGCATCGACCTCGGCATCGGACGTGCCCCGGGCACCGACCCGGTCACGGCGTCCGCTCTGCGGCGCAGCGAGGAGGGTCTCGGCGTCGAGGACTTTCCGCAGCAGCTGCTCGACCTGATGGGCTTCTTCTACGGCGGACGCGCGCCCGAGGATCCGCTCGGCTCGATCACCGCGGTGCCGGGGCTGGGGGATCCGCCGCAGATCTGGCTGCTGGGATCCAGCCGCTACAGTGCGCAGGTGGCGGGGGCGCTCGGGCTGCCATTCGCGTTCGCGCACCATTTCGCGGGCGACGGCACCGAGGCGGCTCTGGAGCTGTACCGCTCACGGTTCGTGCCGAGCGACCAGCTCGAGGCGCCGCATGCCATGATCGCGGTGAATGTGATCAGCGACCCCGATCCGGAGGTCGTGCGCGCTCAGTCGCTGCCGTCGATGCTCTCTTTTCTGCGGATGCGCCAGGGGCTCAAGCCGCAACCGGTGTCGATCGAGGAGGCGCTCGGCTACGAGTTCTCCAGGATGGAGCGGGACTTCATCGCCGCGCGCAATGCTCGCCAGGCGATCGGGACTCCCGAGGAGGTGCGCGCGCGACTCGCGTCGCTGCTGAAGTCGACCCGGGTCGACGAGCTGATGGTGGCATCCGGAGCCGCTCAGGTGGATGCTCGCATCCGGTCGCTCGAGATCGTCGCCGAGATCTTCGCGCCCGCCGGTTCGCTGGTCGAGTAACGCTTCGGTTCGCAGAACTCGAGTAACGCTTCGGTTCGTGGGTCGACCAACTGAATGGTCGGGGTGACAGGATTTGAACCTGCGGCCTCTTCGTCCCGAACGAAGCGCGCTACCAAGCTGCGCCACACCCCGATTGGCCCCGGAGGGCCTCAATAAGAATACATGGTGCCAGGCGGCTGGAATGACAGCGCTAGGGCTTCTTCGGGGGATTGCCCTTCTTCGGCGGCGTGGTCGTCGACGGCGGATTCTTCGTGCCACTGCTCGGCGCCGGGCTCGAAGTCGACGGCGCCGGCGGCACGTAGACGTACTTTCCGTAGATCATGTCGTGATCCGGAGTCGGGAAGTTGCCGCCACCGTAATGGGCGTTGAGGGCCGTATCGATGGCCTTCACGATCGGGAATTTGACGGCGTTGCCCGCCCACCCCTTGAAGTCGAGGTAGCGCAAGTCGACGTGGCCGAACACGTTACCGACCCAGGTCGCCTGCGCGACCTTGGTGGTCGAGGTGACCAGCCAGTTCTCCTCTTGGTAGTCGGTCGTTCCGGTCTTGCCCATGATGGGCACGCCGTCGTTCGGGTTGGCGTCAACCGCGGTTCCGGCGGTGAGCACGTGCTGCAGCCCCCAGGTGACGCTCGCCGCGACCTTCTTCGGAATAGCCTGCTTGCAGGTCGACTTGGGAACCGGCAGCGACTTGCCGCTGGCATCCAAGACCTTGTCGATTGCGACCTCGGTGCACATCTTGCCACCGTTGGCGATGCCGGCGTAGGCGCGCGCCATCGTCAATGGGGCGATGTAGTTCGTGCCGATCATGAACGGTGGAACGATGTCCCACGGGCGCCCGCCCTCGCTGACCGGCGCCGGGTTCGCCGGGTGCACTCCGAGCGCCTTCGCCGCATTCGAGATGTCGCACATGTTGAGCTTGGTGCCCATCATCGCGAACGCGCTGTTGACGGATGCCTCGGTCGCCTGCAGCACGGTCATGTAACCGCCCTCGTCCGACTCATCGTTGGCGACATTCCAGGTGACGTCGGCCGGAGGCTGGCACGAGGCGAACTCCGACTCCGGGAAGGAGTGCACGTTCGCGTTGATCACGTCGCTGAACGAGTGCCCGGCCTCGAGCCAGGCGATCAGATCGAACGCTTTGAACGATGATCCGGTCTGGAATCCGCCCGAGCCGCCGTAGTTGTAATCCGTCGCATAGTTCAGCGCGGTCGTTCCGGGGGTCGAGTTCGCGCTGTCGTTGAACTTCTTGTTCTCGACCATCGTGACGATGCGGCCGGTGCCCACTTCCATCGACACGTTCGTGGCGCCCAGGTTCACTCCCGCGCGAGATGCGGGGATGTATCCGCTCAACGCTGCTTGCGCCTTCTTCTGCAGGTCGAGGTTCAGCGTCGTATAGACGTTCAAACCGCCGTGCTGGAAGTTCTGCGAACGCACATCAGCGGTCTTGCCGAATGCCGGGTTCTGCAGCATCGTCAGTTCGACGTAGTTGCAGAAGAAGCCCGCGTTGTACTTGTTCGCGCTCATGCAGCCGGATGGTGACGGTGTGATCTTCGGAACGATCTTGGTCTTGACCGCGTCGTCGTACTGCGCCTGCGTGATCTTGTGATTGGCGAGCATGCGCTTCAGCACGTAATTGCGCCGGTCGAGCGTGCTCTTGTACCCGTTCGAGGCGTTGTTGTCAGGATTGTCGGCCTTGGTCTGGTCGATGCGCAGGTTGGCGGGGTTGTTGACGATCGCGATCAGCGTCGCGGCCTGGGGAAGGGTCAGGTTCTTGGCCGAGGTGCCGAAGTAATAGCGCGCAGCCGCCTCGACACCGTAGACCTGGCCGCCCAGACCCACGATGTTGAGGTAGCCGAGCAGGATCTGGTCTTTGCTGTACGACTTGTCGAGGCCGATCGCGTACCGCATCTCCTGGACCTTGCGCGGGATCGTGACTCCCGAGGCCTCCATGTAGCACTTCTGGAATGCCGCCGTCTGCTGCTCGAGCTGCTTCTTCGGAGCATCCGCCCGCAACGTGTACTTCGCGTCGCACTGCTGAATGCGCACGTTCTTCACGTATTGCTGAGTGATGGATGAGCCGCCCTGCACATCGTTGGATGTCGCCGTCGACAGGGCACCGCGGATGGTGCCGATCAAGTCGATGCCGCCTTCCTGGTAGAAGCGCGGATCCTCGGTGGCGACCGCGGCATCCTTCACGTACTGCGACACGTCCTGCCATGCCACGTCGATGCGGTTCTGGTCGTAGAACGTTGCGATCGCCACGTTCTTGCCGTGGGATTTCGCGTAGAACGTGGTGGTCTGGTCCAGCGGCTGGATGCGCAGGTAATCGGGCACCTGGTTGAACAGATTGATGCTGTTGGTGGCCGCCATACCCGTCACGGCCAGGGCGGGAGTCATGCCGCTGACGATCAGCACCGCCGCCAGGGCGCTGGCCAGCACCAGCCCCAGAAGTGCACCCAAACCCTGCATCAATCGCGACCGCGTACCCACCCTGGCACCCTACGCCAGCCACCTCTGAAGACGCTCGATTGTGCCGAGCGTTGCGGACGGGCGGCCTTGCGATTACGCTGTGCCGCCGCTGGCACCCGCGGATCCGTGCGCGTGTCGGGGACGCGAGATTCACACGCCCGTGTCAGGACGTGCGTGTCGTCCCGCGCGTGTCAGCCCGCGCGCCGCTCGTGCTCAGCCCGCGCGCGAGACGAGCGTGACGAGCGACGCCTCGGGGCGGCAGGCGAAGCGTACCGGAGCGTAGATCGAGGTGCCGAGCCCGGCGGAGACGTTCAGGTACGCCGCGCGAAGCGCGTGCGGCCAGACGCTGAGCCCCTTCACCTGGGAGCGCGGGATGTCGCAGTTGGTGACGAGCGCACCGAATCCGGGAACGCACACCTGGCCGCCGTGGGTGTGCCCGGCGAAGATCATGTTCGCGCCGTTGGTCACGAACGAGTCGAGCACCCGTCGGTACGGCGCGTGCGAGACGCCGATCGTCACCGACGGAGCAGAGCGCACCGGCTCATCCCGCGGCCAGGTGCCTTCCGTCACATCCTCGGCGCGCAGTTCGTCGATCGCCGCGCTCACCAGGTCGAGCCGGTCGTACCGGCGGTGCGGATCATCCACCCCGAACAGCTCCAGCCGGGTGCCTCGAACCGTCGACTCGGCGGCGGCGTTGTTCAAGTCGAGCCAGCCCAGGTCGCCGAATATGCCCTTCAGCCGCTGCAGGTCGAGATTCGCGGGCCGCGGATGCAGCTTCGACGGTCCGGTGAAGTACTTCACCGGATTCTTCGGTGTCGGGCCGAAATAGTCGTTCGAACCGTTCACGAACACACCGGGGACCCCCGCGAACGGTTCCAGCGCGTATCGGACGGCGTCGTAGGCGTCATCATGACCGAGGTTGTCCCCGGTGTTGACGACGAGATCGGGAGCGAAGGTCGCGAGCGAGCGGATCCACTCCTGCTTGTCCCGCTGCCATGGAGCCATGTGCAGGTCGCTGATGTGCAGCACCCTGATCGGTTCGGCCCCGGCGGGCAGCACGGGTGCACTGACCTGGCGCAGGGCGTACGCCTTGCGCTCGACCAGCGAGCCCCAGGCGAAGGCCACGGCGGCCGCCGCCGCGATCGCTCCGGCGGTGCCGCCGATGGACGATCCGACGACGCTGCCCGCGCTTCGACGAGGCATCAGCCGCCGTTTCCGTTGTTGCCGCCGCCGGCGCCTCCGGTTCCGCCGGTGCCCGCCTTGAAGGTCAGGGTGACCTTGGTGCCTGGTTTCGCCGCGGTCTGCGCTGCCGGGCTCTGCGTCAGCACGACCGCGGTCGGGTCGGTCTGGCCTCCGGTGTCTGCCGCGAATCCGGCTGCCTGCAGGGCAGCCACCGCCTGAGCCAGTGGCTGGCCGACCACATTCGGAATCGCGGTCAGGTTCTGCTTGCTCGTGTAGACGGTGACGGTGCCGCCGATCGAGGTCTGCGCGCCGGCGCCCGGGTTCGTCTTCTCGACGGTGCCCTTCGGTTGGCTGCCGTCGACGGCGCCCCCGTCGATGTAGGTGAACCCGAGGTTCTGCAGGATGTTCTTGGCCGCGTCCGGCGACTTGCCCGAGAGATCCGGCACCGTCACCTGCTTGGCCTGCAGCACCGAGCCGGTGGGTTGCGGGAAGGAACTGCCGCCGTACACCTTGTTCAATGCGGCCAGGATCGGCTTGGCAACGTTCAGTTTCGCGTCCCGGCCGCCGATGTCCTGCATGAACCAGTCGCCGAAGTTGATCCACTGGCCCTTGGTCTGCTGAACGTTTCCGACCCAGGTCGTCGTGGCGACCTTCGTCGTCGAGGTCGCCAGCCAGTTCTGCGCGGCGTCGTCGGTGGTGCCGGTCTTGCCGAGCAGCGGCACGCCGTCGTACGGGTTGGCGCTTCTGCCCGTGCCACCGGTCATGACACCACGCAGCGCAAGCGCGGCGCCGGCGGCCACGTTGGGGTCGATGGCCTGTTTGCACTGGCTCTTGCTGACCGGAAGATCCTTGCCGGACGGATCGAGGATCCTGTCGATTCCGATCGGACTGCAGTAGACGCCCTTGTTGCCGATCGTCGCATAGGCGGCGGCGATGGTCAGCGGTGCGAGCTCATTGGTACCCAGGATGCTCGCCGGGCCACCGTAGAGAACGCGCGGTGTACGTTTGTTCTGGTTGTCGAACTTGTACGGCCAGGCCAGGTGCACGCCCAGGTCCATCGCGGTGGTCCGGATCCCGCACAGGTCGAGCTGAGTGCCCATCTGGGCGAAAGCGGTGTTCACCGAAGCGGCCGTCGCGCTCATGATCGACAGGTTGCCGCCCTCACCCGGGCCGTCGTTGCTCACGGTCGGCCAGGTCACCGCCGGTGCGACATCCGGGCACGTGCTGTGCCAGCGCGAGTAGGGGAATGTCGTCGCATACGACGGCGCGCTGATGCGGTCGTAGAGGGAGTGCCCCTCCTTCAGCCATTCCAGCAACGTGAACAGTTTGTAGGTCGACCCGGTCTGGAACCCCAGCCCGCCACCGTCTTTGTTGTCGACGTTGAAGTTGATCTCCGTCGCACCCTTCTTCGGATGGTCGGCGTCGTAGTACGGAGTGTTCTGCACCATCGTCACGACCCGGCCGGTTCCCAGTTCCATCGCGACGTTCGAGGCTCCCAGATCGACGCCCGAGTGGCTTGCGGGGATGCGACTGCTGAGCGCCTTCTGTGCCGTCTTCTGCAGGTTGAGGTTCAGCGGCGTGTAGATCTTCAGCCCGCCGCGACGCAGCAGTTCGGCGCGATCGTCGGCGGTCTTGCCGAGCTGAGTGTCGTCCTGCACGAGGTGCTGCACCCAATCGCAGTAGTAGGCAGCGCCGTAGGCGGCCGCCGCGAGGCATCCGTTCGACTGGGCGTGGATGCTCGGGGTGATCTTGGTCTTGATCGCGTCGTCGTATTGCTTCTGGGTGATCTTGTGGTTGACCTGCATGCGGTAAAGCACATAGTTGCGGCGATCGAGCGTCTGCTTGTATCCGTTGGATGCATTGTTGTCGGGACTAACGGCCTTGCTCTGGTCGAGGCGCAGGTTCGACGGGTTGTTCACGATCGCGATCAGGGTCGCCGCCTCGGGCAGCGTCAGCGTGCCCGCGGTCTTGCCGAAGTAGTAGCGGGCGGCGGCCTCAATGCCGTACACCTGGCCTCCGAAGCCCACGATGTTGAGGTAGCCCGCGAGGATCTGGTTCTTGGAGTACTTCTTCTCCAGCCCGATCGCCATCTTCATTTCCTGCAGCTTGCGGTCGGGCGTCTGCTCGATGGCGCGAATCTGGCAGTCCTGATACTGCTTGTCTTGCGCGGCCTGCTTGGCCTTGAGCGTCTTCGGGTTGGAATCGTTGACGGTCTTGTTGTAGACCTCGCACTTCATCAGCCGCACGTTCTTCACATACTGCTGAGTGATCGAGGATCCGCCCTGCACTTCGCCGCCCGGATGGAGCAGCGTCGAGGTGGCCCCGCGGATCGTGCCCATGATGTCGATGCCGCCGTGCTCGTAGAAGCGCGGATCCTCCGTCGACAGCGCGGCATCCTTCACGTTCTGGCCGATGGCATCCCAGGTCACCTCGACGCGGTTCTGATCGTAGAACGTGGCGATCGCCACGTTCTTGCCGTTCTTCTTCGCGTAGATCGTGGAGTTCTGAGCCGGCTTCTCGATCTTGAGATACTCCGGAAGACCTTCGAATGCTCCGATGCCGTTGTTCGCCGCCATGCCGGTGACGGCGATGGCAGGCGTGACGGCCGCGGTGACGAGGAGGCCGGCGACGACGCTCATGCCGATGAAACCGGCGAACGCACCAAGCGCACCTCTAGCCGTGGATTTTTGGGCAGACATACAATCGAGGGTAGTTGACAATTCTGACAAAGCCCCCGAACGAGGAGCGTTATGCGCCGCTGGGAATACCTGACCACACCGCTGATCGTGCACAACACGGCGGCGATTCTGAACAACTGGGGTTCGGAGGGTTGGGAGCTCGTGCAGGTCGTGTCCGGGCCCGAGGGCGGTCTCGTGGCGTACCTGAAGCGGCCGGTGGCGGAGGACGACGGCGCGTCGGACGGGGCGGAGCGTTGAGCGGCATGGCCGGTGCGGGGCCGGGAGCAGGGCCGGGCGGGATGCCTGGTGCGGCGTCGGGGTCTGCGTCGGGCGGGACCTCAGATGCTAGGTCGGGCGGGATCGAGGCGCGCCTCGCCTCCCTCGGTATCCAACTGCCGGAAGTCGCCGCGCCGGTGGCCGCGTACGTTCCGGCCGTCGTGGAAGGCTCGCTCGTCTACACCGCCGGGCAGTTGCCCTTCGTCTCCGGAACACTGCCCGCGACGGGAAAGGTCGGCGACGGACCGGGCCTGGTCGCAGCCGAAGACGCGCGGCAGTACGCGCGCATCTGTGCGCTGAACGCGCTGGCCGCGGCGAAGAGCGTGCTCGGGTCGCTAGACCGCGTCACGCGAGTGGTGAAGGTGACCGGTTTCGTGGCATCCGACCCCGCGTTCACCGGCCAGCCCGGGGTGCTGAACGGGGCATCCGAGGTGCTCGGCGAGATCTTCGGTGATGCCGGCAAGCATGCCCGCTCCGCGGTGGGCGTTGCGGTGCTTCCGCTCGACGCACCCGTCGAGGTGGAGCTGGTGCTCGCCTTCGCCTGAGGCGCCGCCGCGCCGCGCGAGGCGCCGCGCTCCGCGCG
>DATMTS010000057.1:0-10012 GCA_035564555.1 Humibacter sp. | reverse complement strand
TCTTGCCGGATGCACGCCGAGCGCACCGAAGCCGACGCATTCGCCGACAGCGTCGCGCACGCCGATGTTCGCATCCGACGAGGAAGCATTGAAAGCGGCGACCGATGCTTATGCGGCCTACCTCAAGATGTCGGACACGATCTTTTCCGAAGGCGGTATTGACCCCGAAAGGATGTCAACTGTCGCCATCGGCCAAACCTTAAGGACGGATATTGCAGGGTTTGCGACGGCAAAGAAGCGCGGCTGGAAACAGATTGGCATGACGCAGTTCGATGGGGTTCGGCTTCAGTCTGTTACGGCTCACGGCGTGCGGGTATATGCGTGCGTTGACGTGTCCGGCGTCGATGTAGTGAACGCAGACGGGAAGTCGATCGTTTCTGAACAGCGACCTGCACGGTCTGCCGTAGTCGTCGCTCTGGAAGCACCACCGGCTGACAACAGGCTTCTGGTTGCATCGAATGACCCTTGGGGCGGCAATGGCGTCTGCTAAGGCTCGTGAACTGCTGGGCGCGTTCATTGCAGTCATGGTCGCGGCCTCTACGTTCGCTGGCGCCACCACGCGCGAAGACACAGGGTGTTCGGGAGTTGAGCGAGCGACAACAGGCTGCCCCTCCACCAGCGGCTCCATCAACGGCAATGGCGTCGACCTGAGCGGGCAGCAGAGTTTCCCGGGCCATTCCGGTCACGACGAGTCACGCACAACCTCGGGTGATGGCGGCGAGGACAGTTCCATGGCCCCGACCGATGATGGCTGGACGCCGAAGAACGCGTTGGACCAGGGTTACGGCGTGATCTGCGGACCACCCGCGTGCCCTGACCCCGAGGCGAAGCCGGGAAAGGTCGCCGTGACCCTGCGCGACCTGGCGAGCTTCCATCCTGCCCATCCCACGAGCGCGAGCGAGCCGGGTGGCTGGGCAGTGACCGGGCTGGACGCCAATTTCGTCGCGCGCGCTGCACCTCAGGTGCTGAACGGAACGCTTCTCGGGCATGCGGCTCAGGTGCGGTTCACGCCGGTGCGCTTTCGCTGGGCGTTCGGCGACGGCGCCGAACGCACGGCGGCCACTCCAGGCGCGCCGTGGAAGCAACTCGGTCTGCCCGAATTCTCGCCGACGGCGACGAGCCATGTCTATCGAGATGCCGCACGATACTCGGTCGTTCTGACGGTCGGATACAGTCCCGAATACCGCCTTGGCAATGCGGCGTGGCAGCCGGTCGCAGGCATCCTCGACCTGTCGGCCCCGCGATTCACCGTGATCGCGGGCGACGCTCAGACCGTGCTCGTCGGGCGAGACTGCGTGCAGAGCCCGAATGGACCAGGCTGTTGATCGCCCGCGTCTGCGGTTGATCGTTCGATCGTTCCGCGGACCATTTCGGTCGCGAGCATGTCCTAGCTCGCTCTGAGAGCGCCCATAGGGATTGCCCAGCAAGAAGTCGGATGCTGGAGGAGCTTGAAAGGAGCACGACATGACTGAGACCCCGAACGAGCCGACAGGCGCTCCGGAGCCGACCGAGCCCACGTCGAGCGAGCCGATCGCGCCGCAGCAGAACCTGCCCGCCGACGACGCGGCGGCCTCCAATGTCTCCGGCGAAGGTGTCCCGCCGCAGCACGACGCCCCGCCCCAGCACGACGCGGGTCAGCAGCACGACGCCCGGCCGATCGCGCCGCAGCAGAACGTCCGGCCCGAAAACGCCCAGCCTGAGCAGAACGCCTACCCGGGTCAGAACCCCTACGTCGGGCAGCAGAACCCCTACGCGCCTCAGCAGAACCCGTACGCCGCGCAACAGGCCGGGTACCCGCAGCCGCACTACGCAGGGCAGCAATCGGGTCAGTACCCGCAGTACGGCGCCACGGCGCCGATCCCCGGAGCCCAGCAGACGGCGCAACTGCCGCGCACCGACGAGTCGAATGAGAAGAGCGCGAAGAAGCGCGGCGCCGCGTTGGTCATCGCCGGTCTGGCGATCGGAGCGATCATCGGCGGTGCCTCCGGCGCCGGAGTGATGGGAATCGTGCAGGCATCGCAGCCGCAATCGACACCTGCCGTCTCCACCGGGGCAGGCAACATCACCGTGAACAATGCGAGTGACGCGACGGTCGTCACAGCGGTCGCCGCGAAGGCATCTCCGAGCGTCGTCACGATCTCGGTCGACGGCACCCAGGAGTCCGGCACGGGTTCGGGGGTCGTCCTCTCCGGCGACGGTTATGTGCTTACCAACACCCACGTGGTCACGTTGGACGGCGAGATCGCACACCCGACGATCACCGTCACCGATAACAACGGCAAGATCTACACCGCCAAGATCGTCGGCACCGACCCGATCGTCGACCTCGCCGTGATCAAGCTCAACGGTGCCAGCGGAATGACGCCGGCGGCGTTCGCCGACTCGACGAAGCTCAATGTGGGAGACAAGGCTGTCGCGATCGGCGCGCCCCTGGGACTGTCGGGAACTGTCACCGACGGCATCGTGAGCGCCCTGAACCGCAGCATCTCGATCGCATCCTCGGCCGCGCCGACAAGCCCCGACCAGCAGCAGCCGGGCAACGGCGACAACAACTTCTGGAACTTCGACCTGCCCGGTCAGGGCGGCAGCAGCCAAAGCCAGTCGCCGTCGAGCTACATCTCGCTGCCGGTGATCCAGACTGACGCCGCGATCAACCCGGGCAACTCCGGGGGCGCGCTGCTGAACGCGAAGGGCCAGGTGATCGGCATCAATGTCGCGATCGCCAGCGCCGGTCAGTCCAGCGCCTCCACTGACCAGTCAGGCAGCATCGGGGTGGGCTTCGCGATTCCCTCCGACCTGGCTCAACGCGTTGCCAACGAGCTGATCAAGAACGGCAAAGCCACGCATGGCCTGCTCGGGGCGACGGTGAAGGATCCCTCCAAGTCCGCCACGACGGTCGGGGCGCAGATCGCTTCCGTGTCGCCTGGCGGCGCGGCCGCAGCTGCGGGTGTGAAAGCCGGCGACATCGTGACCAACTTCAACGGCACCCCGATCACCAGCGCGACCGACCTCACCGCTCAGGTGCGTTACCTGCCTGCCGGGGGTAAGGCCGATCTGACCTACCAGCGGAACGGCGCGTCCCACACGGTCAGCGTGACATTGGGGTCGCTGCCGGCGAACTCCTGACCTGTCGATCCCGCGAGACCGACGATGCCCGCGCCACGGCGCGGGCATCGCTGCGCCGGGTGGCGCCGGCCGACCTCGGGCGCGTCGAACTCGGCTGATAGGCTCGATCGACCGCAGCGATGAGTGGAACAAATGGCGCAAGAAAGCACGAATAGCTCCCTGCCCGGAGTCTCGTACGTGATGCCCGTACTCAACGAGGCGGGCTACGTGCGGGCTGCCGTCGACAGCCTGCTCGCCCAGGATTACGCAGGTCCGTTCGAGATCACTCTGGCCGTCGGGCCGAGCACCGACGGCACGGATGCCGTGCTGGCCGAAATGGCCGCAGCAGACCCCCGCATCCGCGTCGTGCCGAACCCTGAGGCGTCGACTCCGGCGGGGCTCAACGCGGCGATCCGGGCATCCGAATATCCGATCATCATCCGCGTCGACGCGCACTCGCTGTTGCCCACCGAGTACGCACGCATCGCCGTGGAGACCTTGCAACGCACCGGAGCAGACAATGTCGGCGGCCTGATGGCCGCTAAGGGCGTCACCCCGTTCGAGAAGGCCGTAGCGCGCGCGTACACGTCGCGAGTCGGGCTCGGCGGTACCCCGCATCACGTCGGAGGCAAGGAGGGGCCGGCCGAGACCGCGTACCTCGGCTCCTTCCAGCGACACCGTCTCTTCGAGGTCGGGCTGTTCGACGAGGGCATCCGGCGCGGACAGGACTGGGAGCTCAACCGCCGACTGCGCGCAACAGGTGGAACCGTGTGGTTCACCCCTCGCCTCAACGTCACCTACCATCCGCGTTCGAGCATCCGCGCGCTCGCCAACCAGTTCTTCGCCACCGGCATGTGGCGCGGGGAACTCGTCCGACGCTTCACGCTCGCCAATTCCGCACGCTACTTCGCGCCGCCGGTCATGGTGATCACTGTGACTCTTGGCATCCTGCTGGGCGTCCTCGGCTTGATCGGACTGGGGACCGGAACGTGGCTGGCTTGGT
The DNA here is from genome assembly GCA_035564555.1 of Humibacter sp. Taxonomy (GTDB): domain Bacteria; phylum Actinomycetota; class Actinomycetes; order Actinomycetales; family Microbacteriaceae; genus DATMTS01. The sequence goes on along the minus strand of DATMTS010000057.1, from coordinate 5,904 downwards.
TCACGCTCGCGTTCGCGGTTCCCGCCGTCTACGCGCTGTTCGTGCTGATCGCCACCGTGTTGACGGCCACCCGTGATGGATTCGCCGTGGTGCTGCGCTTTCTGATCGTGCTCCCGTGCATCCATTTCTGTTGGGGCGCCGGGTTCATCGGCGGATTCCTGGAACTCTCCCGAGACCTGCAACGCCACTCCGGAAGGACTGCATGACCTCCGATCAGACAGGCGCGGCCGACTCGTATGCACACCCGAGGTCGATCGCCGAATTGCGTGAGGTGACGCAACCGCCCGAGGTGCGTCAACGAGTGAACGCAGAGCACTGGACGGCCCATCTCTACCTACGCGACCTCTCGCCGTACCTGACCTGGCTGCTGCTGAAGACGCGGATCAGCGCGAATGGCGTGACGACGCTGATGATCCTCACCGGCTGGGCCACCGCGGCAGTCCTGGCCATCCCAGGCATCTGGGGCGCCGTGCTCGCGGTCGTGCTCGGCCAGTTGCAGATGCTCGTCGATTGCTGCGACGGCGAGGTCGCGAGATGGCGTCGCACCTCCTCGCCATCCGGGCACTTCTTGGATGCCGTCGGCCACTACACGACGGAGCTCTTCATCGCGTTGATGCTCGGGGTGCGCGCCTTCGGGTATCCGTTCGACGCGCCCGCAGACCTGCTTTGGACCACGCTGGCGTTGTCGCTGGCGGTGCTGATCCTGTTCAACAAGGCGCTCAACGACCTGGTGCGCGTGGCGCGCGCCTATGCGGGGCTCGGCAAACTGGGCGCCGATCGTGCCGAGGGCGTGCCGCAGCACCGATTCATCGCGTTGGCCCGCAAGGCGGTCAAGTTCTTTCCGTTCCACCGCATGTTCCATTCGGTCGAGCTCACCCTGGTCACGTTCGCGGTCGCGGTGCTCGCGCTGTTCACCGGGTCGCCGGCGACGGAACGCGTGTACCTGGTGGTGCTGGTGATACTGGCGTTCTTCGCTGTGATCGGTCACTTCGTGGCGATCATGAGTTCGTCGCGCCTACGGTCATGAGCGGTGAGGTCGCATCCGGGGCGACGGAACCAGAAGACCGCGATGCGCCGTCCGTAGGAGTCGTCGTGCTCAGTCAGGGCACGAGGCCTGCCGAGCTGCGCTCCTCGCTTCAGTCGATCCTCAACCAGACCGGGGTGCGTGTCGACGTGGTCTGCGTCGGCAACGGATGGCGGCCGAGGGACCTGCCGCAAGGCGTACGTGGACTCGCGTTGGACCGCAACGTCGGCATCCCTGCGGGACGCAACGCCGGTGTTCCGGCGACGGCCGGCGACTATCTCTTGTTCTTGGACGACGACGAACGGCTGGCGAGCGATCGGTTCGTGGCCGATGCGATCGAGCTGATGCGACGGCATCCGGATGTCGGCATGGTGCAGCCACGCATCGTGGACCCGACGGGCCGCGCGGCGCCGAGGCGCTGGGTTCCTCGGCTGAGGAAGGGTTCGCCCGAACACTCCAGCAACGTGTTCTCTGTGCTGGAAGGCGCGATCGTTATGCCGCGCGCGGTCTTCGAGCGCGCCGGTGGATGGGCGGCACCCTTCTTTTATGCCCACGAAGGCATAGAACTTGCGTGGCGGGTATGGGACCAGGGCCTGCGGGTCTGGTACGCCGGCGACCTCGTCGCCGAACACCCTGCCGTCGAGACGACCCGGCACGCCGAGTACTACAGGATGAATGCACGCAACCGGGTATGGCTCGCTCGCCGCAATCTGCCGGCGCTCTTCATCCCGGTGTATGTCGGCACGTGGACAGGCGTGCAGGTGCTGCGCGGCATCCGCTCGCCGCGGGACCTTCGCGCATGGTTCGCAGGCTGGCGCGAAGGCTGGCGCACCGATCCGGGGGAGCGTCGTCCCATCCGATGGCTCACCGTGTGGCGGATGACCCGGCACGGACGGCCGCCGATCATCTGACCGGCCCGAGCCGTCACTGCTCGATGCGAAAGATGTCGCCGCCGGCGGAGGTCGCGAAGCTCTGCGACTCGGCTTCGGCGATCGCGATCGGCGCGTCACCGAAGGCGACGCGCGAACTCTGCAGCACGCGGCGGCCCAGCAGATGATTGCCCGTTCCGCCGATGACGGCACCGATGCCGAACGGAATCGCTTTGCCGATGATGCTCGTGCTCCCGGTGACGGCGAACTTCTTGAGGAACGCGTTCTTCAACTTCCCGGTCAGCGGAGCGACTACCGCGCGAGGCAGGCTCGTGGTGACGACCTCGCCCCAGTAGACCCGGCGCGTCACGTCGCCTTCAAGCGCCTCCGCGCCCCATTGGCGCACGAGATCGGATCCCTCTTTGCCGAGCATCATCGCCATCACCAGCGCACGTGCGCGGTCTGGATCGTTCACGGGAAGGCCGTGCACCTCGCTCACCGACTGCGCGAACAGCGCCGTCGCCTCGAGGAACGCGGCGGTTTCGACGCCGGAGAGAGCAAGGGTCGTCGCGGTTCCGATCGCGGGGATCACCGCTGTCGCGCCCACTGCAGCGCCGCTGGTGGTGACCGTGGCGAGGTAACGGCGCTCGAGCATCCTGATCACTTCGGCTGACACGGCATCCGGATGCCTGCGGCGGATGCTGCGTAGGTGGGCGAGCACGACGGGGCGCTGAACCGACATGAGTCTGTCCAGGCCGCGATCGGCCGTCAGAGGCAGTTTCTTGCCGTGCGCGACCTTGTCGCCCTTCACTGTGACCATCGGCTTGCGCTTGCGTGCCATGCTTTCGAGTCTACGTGCCGGCCGCGCCGCTACCCTGGTTCCATGCCCCGACCGATCACCCCCGACGACGTCGACCACGCCCGTGAAAGCGCCCTGGTCGGCGACCCTCGGACGGCGGCCGAGAGGTTCCGCGCCTGGGCGACCGACGCGCGCGCCTACACGCTCGCCGACGGTGTCTCCCGTGCTGCGCTCCTTGCCGACGCAGGGGAGTACTTCGGGTACGCAGACGATCACGACGAAGCCGTGCGCATGTTCGAGGCGGCGATCGCCGACGGCGGTCCGGTGGCGATCAGCCCCCGCGTGATGCTCGTTCGCGAACTGTTCCAGGCCGGACGCACCGAAGACGCTTTCGCGCTCGCCGACGAACTGCGACGTGAACGGTCCGCCGGCGTGACGGACTACATCCTGCTGGGCTCCGGTTTCGAGTTGATCGGCGAGAACAAGCAGGCACAACGCTGGTACGCGATGGGTCTGCGCGCCATCGACAGCGGATCGATCCTGGCATCGGAGTTCGACTACGAGAGCCTGCTGATCGGCCGCCAGCGGGTGCGCAGCAACGCTGGGATGCCCGAGGACGCCTTGGATGCTGCTGCGCGGGCGATCATGGCGCGTCACGCGCAGGAGTAGCGGCGAAGCTTCCCGGTCGGACGGCTAACAAGGCACAAACGCTCCAGGTGTTCACGCTCTGGATAACAAACACTCTGTCGCCCTAGACATGAAGCCATGCCCGAAGAGCGATACTCCGAAGCCGCGCGCATCGTCGGGCAGCGCATCCGCTCGGTGCGGCTCAAGCGTCAGATGAGCCAGGAGGAAGTCGCCGAGGTCTCCGAAATGCACGTCACGAACTACGGCAAGATCGAACGCGGAAAGGCCAATCCGAGCCTGACGACGCTCGTTCGGATCGCGAACGCGTTGGCCGCGGATCCCGGGGAGTTCGTGAAGGGCATCCAGAAGGAGAGCGTTCCCGAGCGCAAGCGTCAGTTGACCCCGGCCGACATCATCCACGGGCGAGAGAAACGGGACCGCCGACTGCGGTAGCGGCGTCGGCTGGAGGTCGCGGAGCTTCGCCCTGCCAGGCGCTCGGATCGGATGCCCCTTCGACGTGCTCAGCAAGCGTGGCGTCAGAAGCTGGCCCGCCAGAGATACTCGTCGCCGTTGGCGCGCGACCAGCGCACGATCAGGATGGTGGTGCGGGCGAGATCATCGCCGAAGATCGGGATCCACGCGGTTTCGCCCGGCGGGAGCGAGACCGGCGCCTGCGCCGGCATGCTGCCCGCGCCGAGGAGCGCGAAGCGCACCCCGCTGAGCGTCTCGAGGCTGTGATTGGTCAATCCGTAGCGAGGAGCGCGCGAACGGTCGAACGTGAATGGAACGGGATACGCGGGCTGACGCGCGTCAGCGAGAGGCAGGAGATCAGCGGCTTTCAACATGTCGGCAGAGTAGGGGTGGCATCCGACGAATCGGCACGAACTGTGAGCTGAGGGCCGATGGTCATCCTGTGGAGGAGGAGTCAGTCGGCCCGATCTGCTCACCCGTAGTCGTGGTTGTACGCCTCCAGTACGTCATCGATCGGACCGTCGAGCACCAATTCGCCCTTGTCCAGATACAGCCCGCGGGTGCAGAAGCGCCGCAGGTCGCGCTCGTTGTGTGACACGAAGAACATCGTGCGACCGCCGGCGAGCAGTTCCTCGATGCGCCGGTAGCACTTCTCCCGGAATGCGCGATCGCCTACCGCCAGCACCTCGTCGACAAGCAGGATCTGCTCTTCGAGTTGCGCGATGACGGAGAACGCGATGCGCACCTTCATCCCGCTGGAAAGATGCTTGTACGGGGTATCGAGAAAGTTGCCGATGTCTGCGAATGCGATGATGTCGTCGAATCGCTCGTCGATCTGGCGCCGAGTCATGCCGTGCAGCCCGGCCGTGAGATACACGTTGTCACGCACGGTCAGATCGTCGACGAACCCGCCGGTGATCTCGATCAGCGGAGCCACACCTTCGTACACCGTGACCGTGCCCTCGTCTGCCAGGATCACACCCGCGACCAGCTTCAGCAGCGTCGACTTGCCTTGGCCGTTGCGTCCCACGACGCCGATCGCTTCTCCCGGCTGAACGCTGAATGAAACGTTGCGCAGCGCCCAGAACTCGTCGGGCCGTGAGCGACGCCGAGACGTCGAGAAGAGGTCTTTGAAATTGCGCCGCACTCGTCGGTTGCGTGTGAAGCGGATGCCGACCCCGGCGACATCGATATCGGGTCGAATCGTCATTACATCTCCTTGAGCACGGAGCGAATCGACCGGCGGAAGACCAAGATACCCAGCAGCAGTGCGATGAGGCTGCCGATCGCCGCGACGATCACGAGCTTCCAGTCCAGGCTGTGCGCGAAGAAGGCGGATCGGTAGATGCCGAGGATGCCGACGAGCGGGTTGAGCTCGGCGATCGTGCGCATGAGCCCCGCAGGGATGTCGGTGATCTGGTACATCACGGTCGATGCGTAGAACAGCAGTCGCAGGAACAGCTTGATGGCTCGCTCGAGGTCTTTGAAGAAGACGCAGACCGGTGCCACGAGCATTCCGAGCCCGACCATCAGTATGCCTTGGATCACGATCGCCAGCGGGAAATAGATGACATCCAGACGCAGTGCGGCACCGTTGACGATCGCAAAAAAGGCAAGCACCGGCAGGGAAAGCAGGAACTCGATTCCCTTGCTGAGCACGATTCGGTTGATCCAGATCGTCCGTGGAATCGACGTGGAGCGAATCAGCTTCGCCTCACGGCTGAATGCCCGTGTGCTGTCGGAGACGACTCCGTTGAACCAGGTCCAGGGCAGCAGAGCGGCCAGCAGGAAAACGATGTACGGCGTCTCGCCGACGCTGCCACCGCGGTGGAAGATGACGACGAACACGAAGTAATAGATGCCGGCCATCAGCAAGGGGTCGAGGATCGACCACAGGTAGCCCAACGCGTTCGTCGCGTAGCGAACATGCAGGTCCCGCTTGGTGAGCAGCCAGAGCGAGTGACGATACCGCGCTCCGCGCGTGCGCTGGCCGGGACGCACATCGCTGATGGTGGTCGTCATCCGTATATCGTATGAGCCCGCGGGCGGCCGTCGGTCACCGGGTGCCGGGTCGAGACGGGGAGGGGCAATGAACGCAAGGATGCCGCCGTCTG
>DATMTS010000056.1:0-7685 GCA_035564555.1 Humibacter sp. | reverse complement strand
ATAACCGGTTCCGATGGACAAAAGCGGTTCCGTTGACGGGCGCGGGGTCTGCGGAGCGCCGGCGCACGGCCGCAGGGCGCAGGGCGCGGGGAGCGGGGAGCAGGGCGCGGAGAGCGGGGAGCAGGGAGCGGACAGCGCGAGTGGGGAGCGGGAGGGGCGGGTCAGTGTGCGCGATAGAGCCTGATCGCCTCGCGCAGGGCGTGTCTGGCTCTTCTGCGGTCGCCGGAGGCGTCGTATGCCAGGCCCAGTCGGAACCAGGCGCGCCAGCTCTCGGGGTCGAGTTCGACTTCGGCGCGGTAACGGGGGAAGGCGGCGTCCGCGGCATCACGTAGGGGGCGGCCGCTCGCCCGCGTGGGAAGGTCGTCGTCGGGCAGAGCTCCCTCGGCCGCGAGCATCCGGCCGAGCCGCTCGGTGCGGACGCCGAAGAGGATCTCACGCCAGATCGCCCACGCCGCGACCAGCGGCAGCAGCATCAGCGCGAGGCCCATCACGATCGCAACGGGCGTGCCGGTGAGCAGCAGCAGCACGGCACGCTGCCCGACGAGCATCAGGTAGACGACGAGAAGCAGCGCCATCAGCAGCGCGCCGATCCTGGCTCTCATCGAGTCGGGTGCGGCGCCGAGATGCCGAGGTCGATCAGCGTGTCGAGGCCGACCGTGACCCCTGTGGCATCCGCCGCGGCACGCAATGCCAAGAGGATGCCGGCACGGTAGGCGCTCGAGTCGATCGTGTCGTGGCTGATCGTGAGCGTCTCGCCGGCACCGCCGAGAATGACCTGTTGCCGAGCGACGACGCCCTGCAGCCGGAGGCTGTGCACGGGAACGCTCGCCACCTGCTGCCCACGCGCTCGTTGATCGGTGTGCGGAGCGGCGACAGGACCGCGTTCGCCGCGCGCAGTGGCGATCAGCTCAGCGGTGCGAACCGCAGTGCCCGATGGAGAATCGACTTTGCCGGCGCCGTGCGCCTCCACGATCTCGATGGAGTCGTAGAACCTCGACGCCGCAGCAGCGAACGCGGAGCCCAGCGCCGAGCCGAGAGAGAAGTTCGGAATCACCAGCACCCCGACCTCGGGCCGATCCTCGAGGCGTTTCGCGAGCGCTGCGATGCGCTCGGCCGACCAGCCGGAGGTGCCGATCAGCACGTTGCGTCCATGCTCGACGGCGAACTCCACGACGTTCTCGCTCACGCCCGGAAGGGTCACATCGACCACGACATCGGTGCGAGCATCGGCGGGGCCGAGCATGTCGTCGAGTGGCGACCGGGAACCGAGAGCTGCGACCAGTTCGAGGTCCGGTGCGGACTCGACCAGGGCGGTCACGACGGCACCCAGCTTGCCGGTCGCGCCGACGACGGCCACTCGAATCGTCATGGGTTCACGATAGCAACGCCCGAGCTTCGGATTTGACGGCGCGGTTGCACTGCCAGGTCGTATCGTGGCACGCATGGTCACGTTCGTTTCCACTCCGGTCGACGATCCGGTCGCGCAGGGCATGCTCGCCGAGTACTTCGCCGAGCGCGACGCCACCTTTCCGCACACCGGCGCGTACCGCGCAGTGTTCCCCGACCCGCCTCGTTTCCGTCCGCCCGCGGGTGACTTCGTGATCGGGTACGACGACGAGACGGAGATCGGCCTCGGCTGCGGCGGGGTACGCCGCATCGACGACGAGCAGGCAGGCGACGCGGGGCCGCTGGCGCGGTTCGAGATCAAGCACCTGTGGGTTCGACCGGATGCCCGCGGGCGGGGCCTGGGACGGCTTCTGCTCGGCGAGTTGGAGACCCGGGCGGCGCGGATGGGCGCACGCATCGCGGTGCTCGACACGAATGAGAGCCTCGAGGCGGCAGGAGCGCTGTACCGCAGCGCCGGCTATGCCGCCGTCGACCCGTACAACGACAACCCGAACGCCACGCACTGGTTCCGCAAGGTGTTGCCCGTGGCGTCCTGAGTTCAGACGGACTGTGCCTCCGGGAGGCCGGTGCGCAATTCGACCGGCAGGTGGCCGAGGTCGTTGTGCACCACCAGCACCGGCGGCTTGGCCGAGCGGACCCGGATGATGGTCAGACCGCAGTTGGCCTGGTTGAGCCCCAACCATCGCCAATCCGGCGCGTCGAAGACCTGACGCACGAACCAGCCGATCACGAAGTTGTGCGTGATCAGCAGATCGTGCCGGTCGCCGCGTGCCGGCGTGAGGAACTCGGCGCAGGCATCCGCCATCTGGGCGCGGCCTGCCTCGATCTCGGCCGGCGTGACCGCTCCGAAGAAGGAGTCGAACGCCTTGGGCATGTCGGGGGTCGGACCCGACGGGATGCAGTCGAAGAGCAGGCTCGATGGGCTGGGAGCCAACGCCGGCATACGTTCGGCCATGATCCGCGCGGTCTCCTCCGCGCGCTTCAAGGGCGAGTGGAACGCGCTCGTGAACGGCACCCCGCCGAGGCGTTCCGCGATGAGCCTGGCCTGCCGCTGGCCGCGCGCAGAGAGCGGGCCGTCGGGCATGCCGTGTTCGGCATCCTGCTGTTCGCCATGTCGCACGAGGTAGAGGTAATGGGGCACTGGGTTCTTCTCGTTTCGTGTGTCGGTCAGGAGGTGATCGCGGCGAACGTGTCGTCGTCGACGCTTCCCACCGCGGCCAGGGAGACCGGCCGGGCGACGAGCTCACGCGCAAGTTCCTGAACATCGGCCGGGGCGATCGACGAGAGCCGACGCAGGTTCTCGTCGAGATCGGTGAACTCCCCGAGCGCGATCTCGGATCGACCGAGCCGCGACATCCGGGCATCCGAGTCCTCGAGAGCGAGTGCCGAGGCGCCGGAGAGCTGTCCGACGGCGCGCTGCACCTCCAGGGCGCTGACGCCGCGGTCGGCGACCGCGCGCAGCTCGTCGAGCATCAGCTCCGCGACCTGACCGGCCTTGGCGGGCGTGCACCCCGCGAACATGCCGAACACCCCCGCATCCGAGTACGCCGATGCGAAGGAGTAGACCGAGTAGGCCAGGCCTCGGCGCTCCCGCACCTCTTGGAAGAGCCTGCTCGACATCCCTCCGCCCAGGATCGAATTCAATACCCCCATGGTCGCCCGTCTTTCGTCGGTAGCCACGATCGCCGGGACGCCCATCATCAGGTTCACCTGCTCGATCGGCCGGGAGACGAGTACGGATGCCGCACCGCGCTGGATGCGCGCGGGCTCGCTGGAGCGGCGCGGCACGGGCGGCGCCTGCCGGTCCAGATCCCATCCGGCGCCTCGCAACGCACGCTCGACGCCGACGACGAGCAGATCGTGATCGACGGCGCCGGCGGCCGTGACCACGAGTTCCTCCGGACGGTAATTCGCCTGATAGTGCAGCCAGACCGCATCGCGCGCTGCACCGCGGATCGTCTGCGGGTCGCCTCCGATCGGGCGTCCGAGCGGATGCGAACCGAACACCGCCTCGAAGAACCGCTCCCCCGCCGCATCGGCGGGGTCGTCCTCCGCCATCGACAGCTCCTCGAGGATGACTTGTCGCTCGTTCTCGAAGTCCTCCGGGTCGAGCACGGATGACGTGAGCATGTCGGCGATGACCTCGACCGCCATCGGCAGATCGCGGTCTTGCACCTTGGCGTAGTAGCAGGTGTGCTCCTTGGCCGTGAGCGCGTTGTTCTCGCCGCCGACCGCGTCGAAGGCCACAGCGATGTCCAGCGCGCTGCGCGACGTGGTGCCCTTGAAGAGCAGGTGCTCGAGAAAGTGAGTCGAGCCGAAGCTGGCAGCCGCCGCACCGGAAGCGCCGGGCACGGTGTGCTCGTCCCGCGAACCGACCGTGACCCAGAAGCCGATCGTGGCGCTGCGCGCACCCGGAACACGCTCGCTCAGGATGCGCACGCCGCTGGGTAGGACGGTGCGGCGCACCAGCGCGTCGCCCGCCGCCGTGAAGGTGAGATCGGCCAGGGTCAGCGGGAGGTCAACGGCGCCGTTCATCCCCTCCACCCTACGCCAGCGTCGCTCGGCGACCCTTGTCCGCATAAATGAGGACAAACCGAATAGTCTGTAGACATCCCCGTCCCCATCGGCCCCCAAAGGAGTCGCCATGCCCAACCTCACCCGTGACCAGCGCCCGCCCGCGCCCGCCAAGGTCAAGATCCTGGCCGTCGCAGACGAACTCTTCTACACCGAGGGCATCCACACGGTTGGAGTGGACCGGATCATCGCAGCCGCACACGTCACGAAGGCCACGTTCTACAAGCACTACCGCGCGAAAGAGCTTCTCATCGTCGCTTACGTGAAGCGACGCGACACGCAGGCTCGCGAGTATGTCGAGGGACTGCGCAGCCGGCTCGACGATCCACGGGCGGTGCTGCGAGCGCTCGTGGACGAGATCGGCGAAGAAGCGCAGCGCCCCGGCTTTCACGGCTGCCCGTACATCAACGCGGCCGCACAGTTCTCCGATCCCGAGCATCCGGTGCGCAAGGCCGTCGCCGATCACCGTGAGTGGTACCACGCCACGCTCTCCGAACTGTTCGCCGAGGCGGGCCACCCTCGCCCGGAAGAGGGCGCCGATGACCTGCTACTGGCCAGGGACGGCGCTCTCTCCGGCGGCAACGTCGGAGACGCGGCCGCTGCGAACGGCGCGTTGCACCGCGCCGTGGAGCGGGTGCTGGCGGAGGCCTGAGAGGGATCCTGCTATTCGGAGGCGCGGTCGAGCTCGAGCATCTGGGCGCGGGTCAGGCGGATGCCGGCCGCGGCCATCAACGCGTCGACCTGCTCGGGCCGACTCGCGCTTGCGACGGGAGCGACCACGTTGCGTTTGGCAAGCAGCCAGGCGAGCGCAATGGTCGCCGGGCTGGTGCGCTGCTCGGCGGCGACGCGTTGCAGCGCAGAGATGACGCGGTTGCCCCGTCGCCCGAGGTACTCGCCTGCGCGCGCTCCGCGAACCGTCGTCGCAAGGTCGACCTTGGTGCGATACTTGCCCGTCAGAAAGCCGCTGGCCAGCGCGAAATAAGGCAACACGGCAAGGGACTGCGCCGACGCGACGATGCGAAGGTCTCCCTCGAACTCCATTCGATGCATCAGGTTGTAGTGCGTCTGGATGGCGACGACCTTGGGCAGCCCGGTCGCCGACAGGATGCGCGCCTCGATCAGTCGCTCGGCCGAGTAGTTCGAGAACGTCAGATAGCGCACCTTGCCGCTGGAGATGAGCCATTCGGCCGTCGCGAGACTCTCGTCCAACGGCACGCCGGGGTCGTCGTCGTGAAAGCCGAGCAGGTCGATGTGGTCGGTGCCGAGTCGCTCCAGGGATGCTTCGACGGCGCGCACCATGCTGACCGGCCCGAGACCCGGATTGTCTTGATTGCGCCCGATCTTGGTGGCGAGGACGATGGAATCGCGGTTGCGCTTGGCGCGCATCCAGCCGCCGATGATGAGCTCGCTGCGGCCACCGGAATAGCTGTCTGCGGTGTCGATGAAGTTGCCGCCGAGCGCGGCGAATCGGTCAAGCACGGCGACGGACGTCGGCGCATCGCTGGTCCAGCCGAACACGCTGCCGCCCAGTGCCAGCGGATACACGACGAGTTCCGACTCTCCGATGCGGCGCGGCGCGACGATCGAGAGCGGAATGGTCTCGGTGGACTCGACGTCGCGGAATCGGGCCTCTTCGGCTGACCGGGGGGCTGGATCGTTCTGCGGGGCACCCTTGCTGCTCGTGCCCAGGTGATCGCGCGCGCGGAGAGGAAACACTGACGACACCTTCCTCCCCTGCTCTCCTCGGCCCCCCGAGCATCCGCACCGCTCGCCACCGGCGATCCGTGCGAGATGCACCGCAAGGCATGCGCCGGTGCATCTGGTATCGAGGCTACGTCACCCCGCCGACACGACCCCGCGGAACTGCGTGAACCGTTACCAAATCTTTGGCATTCACCGCGTTCAGCGCCCTCGGACGGCTACCGCGCCCTGCGCAGCAGGGCACGGGCATGCCGCAGTAAAGGCTCGTCGATCATCTGAGTGCCCAGCCGGAACACGCCGCCGGTCTCCTCGGCCCCGTGCAACACGGCGATGGCCCACTCGAGTTGTTCCGGATCAGGGCGATAGGCGGTTCTGATCGTGTCGACCTGCGACGGGTGGATGCAGGCGGTGGCCGTGAAACCGACGGCCGCGGCATCCTCGGCCTCGGCTGCAAGGCCCGGGATGTCGCCGATCGCAGTGTGAACCGTGTCGATCGCAGGTTTGCCGTAGGCTCCTGCCGCCAGCAGCACGCTGGAACGGGCGTGGACGGCGACCTCGCGGTACCGTCCGTCGGGGTGCCGTGACGCGGTGCCGCCGAGCGATGCAACGAGATCCTCGGCGCCCCACATCAACGCGGCGACCGCGGGATGCGCCGCCAAGGCGGGCGCCGCGAGCACTCCCGCCGCCGTCTCGCACAGCGCGATGACGGCGGCATCCGGCAGCACCGCGATCACGGCTTCGATCCCGGCCGGGGTCGATGCCTTCGGCACCATGACCGCGGCGTACCCGGTATCGGCGACGGCGACGAGATCGCGCGCCTGGTCGTCGGTCCCGGGCGCGTTGACCCGTACGATCACCCGGGCGGGGTCCAGCGGGTGCTGGCGGAGCGCTTCCCGCGCCGCCTCGCGCGCGGAAGGCGCGACGGCGTCTTCCAGATCGAGGATCACGGCATCCGCGCGTGCGAGCGCCTTCTCATAGCGATCGGGACGGTCCGCGGGGCAGAACAGCAACGCGGGGCCGAGGTCGAACGGCCTCACGGGTGCCGCTCCGACCCGCTCGCATCGTGCGGGCCGGGATGGGGCACGGGATGCGGTACCGGGCGCGGCGTGCTACCCGGTTCGGGCTGCGGCTGCTCGGGTTGCGCCCCGGCACACCACATCAGAGCACTTCGAGAGGCCGTCGCGACGACGTCGCCGTGCTGGTTGCGTGCGGTATGGGCGAGCGACACGATGCCCTGCCCGGGCCGGGAGACCGAGAGGCGTTTGTCCGTCACGAGAGTCTCGGAATACAGCGTGTCGCCGTGGAAGACGGGGTGCGGGAAGGCTATCTCGCCGAACCCGAGGTTGGCGACGAGGGTGCCCTGGGTGAGCTGGGCGACTGAGGCTCCGACCAGTGTGGACAGGGTGAACATCGAGTTCACCAGACGCTGCCCGAACGGCTGGGTCGCCGACCACGCGGCATCGAGGTGCAACGACTGAGCATTCATCGTCAGGGTCGTGAAGAGCACGTTGTCCGCTTCGGTGACCGTGCGCCCCGGCCGGTGCAGATACCGCGTTCCGACCTCGAACTCCTCGTAGAACAGGCCCCGCTGCAGGATGGTGCGTTCCTCGCTCATGCCGTGCCCCTACCCTCGATCGTCAGTCCGCGAAGCCGAGGGCGCGCGAGATGATCATCAACTGCACTTCGCTGGTGCCCTCGCCGATCTCGAGGATCTTCGAGTCACGGTAGTGCCTGGCGACCGGATTCTCGTTCAAGAACCCGTATCCGCCGAAGATCTGGGTTGCGGCGCGCACGTTGTCCATCGCGGCCTCGGAGCAGACGAGCTTGGCGATCGATGCCTCCGTCTTGAACGGCAGCCCGGCGTCCAGCTTGAAAGCGGCGTCGTAGTAAGCCAGCCGCGCCTGGTGCACTCTGGCCTGCATGCGGGCGATGGTGAACGCGATGTACTGGTTCGAACCGATCGATCGGCCGAACACGTTGCGGCTGTGCGCGTAGCGCACAGC
>DATMTS010000055.1:0-143106 GCA_035564555.1 Humibacter sp. | reverse complement strand
GTGTTCGACCTCGGTGGTGGAACCTTCGACGTCTCCCTGCTCGAGGTGGGCAAAGACGATGACTTCTCCACGATCCAGGTGCGCTCAAGTTTTCGACCCGAGCGCTTGACAAAGTTATCCACAGGCTGGAAAACTTGATATCGCTCGACTCAAGTCGAGCATCCGGACTTTCAAGGAGTAGACACTCACATGGCTCGAGCAGTTGGAATCGACCTCGGAACCACCAACTCGGTGGTCTCCGTGCTCGAAGGTGGCGAGCCCACCGTCATCGCGAACGCCGAAGGCTTCCGCACGACCCCATCGGTCGTCGCCTTCACCAAGGACGGCGAGGTGCTCGTCGGCGAGACCGCCAAGCGCCAGGCCGTGACCAACGTCGACCGCACGATCTCGAGCGTCAAGCGCCACATCGGCACCGACTGGACGCAGGAGATCGACGGCAAGAAGTACACGCCGCAGGAGATCTCGGCACGCATCCTCGGCAAGCTCAAGCGCGACGCCGAGCAGTACCTCGGCGACACCGTCACCGACGCCGTCATCACCGTTCCCGCGTACTTCAACGACGCCGAGCGCCAGGCCACGAAGGAGGCCGGCGAGATCGCGGGCCTCAACGTGCTGCGCATCATCAACGAGCCGACCGCTGCGGCGCTCGCTTACGGCCTCGACAAGGGCAAGGAGGACGAGCTCATCCTGGTGTTCGACCTCGGTGGTGGAACCTTCGACGTCTCCCTGCTCGAGGTGGGCAAAGACGATGACTTCTCCACGATCCAGGTGCGCTCCACCGCAGGTGACAATCGCCTCGGCGGCGATGACTGGGACCAGCGCATCGTCGAGTGGCTGATCAAGCGCTTCAAAGACAGCACGGGTGTCGACGTCTCCAAGGACAAGATCGCGTTGCAGCGCCTCAAAGAGGCCGCGGAGCAGGCGAAGAAGGAGCTCAGCTCTTCGATGTCGACCAGCATCCAGCTGCCGTATCTGTCGCTGACCGAGAACGGCCCGGCCAACCTCGACGAGACGATCACCCGCGCTCAGTTCGAGCAGATGACATCCGATCTGCTCGACCGCACGAAGAAGCCGTTCCAGGACGTCATCAAGGAGGCCGGCATCAAGGTCGCCGACATCGCGCACGTCGTGCTCGTCGGTGGTTCGACCCGCATGCCCGCCGTGAGCGACCTGGTCAAGCAGGAGACCGGCGGCAAGGAGCCGAACAAGGGCGTCAACCCGGATGAGGTCGTCGCGGTCGGCGCCGCGCTGCAGGCCGGTGTGCTGAAGGGCGAGCGCAAGGACGTTCTGCTCATCGACGTCACCCCCTTGAGCCTCGGCATCGAGACCAAGGGCGGCATCATGACCAAGCTCATCGAGCGCAACACGGCGATCCCGACCAAGCGCAGCGAGACCTTCACGACCGCCGACGACAACCAGCCGTCGGTGGCGATCCAGGTGTTCCAGGGCGAGCGCGAGTTCACTCGTGACAACAAGCCGCTGGGTACCTTCGAGCTGACCGGCATCGCGCCGGCGCCGCGCGGCATCCCGCAGGTCGAGGTCACCTTCGACATCGACGCCAACGGCATCGTGCACGTCTCCGCCCGCGACAAGGGCACCGGCAAGGAGCAGTCCATGACCATCACCGGCGGTTCGTCGCTGCCGAAGGAGGACATCGAGCGCATGGTGCGCGAGGCCGAGGAGCACGCCGCCGAAGACAAGCGGCGCCGCGAGTCCGCCGAGACCCGCAACAGCGCCGAGCAACTCGTGTACTCGATCGAGAAACTGATCAAGGACAACGAAGACAAGCTGCCGAGCGATGTGAAGAACGAGGTGCAGACAGATGTCGATGCTCTGAAGTCCGCACTCGCAGGCGATGACGACGAGGCCGTGAAGACCGCGTTCGACAAGCTCAGCAGCAGCCAGCAGAAGCTCGGCGAGGCGATCTACTCCGCGGCACAGGCCGAATCCGCCGCCGGTGCAGGCAACCCTGGCGAGGGCGCAGAGCCCTCCGGCGAGCAGGCATCGGGATCCGATGAGGATGTCGTCGACGCCGAGGTCGTCGACGACGAGGACACGTCGAGAAGCTCGGGGACCGGAATCTGATGGTAGAGCACCCTTCGAAAGGTTCAGGCACCGAGGGTCCCGAGGAGCACGAGGAACCGATCGTGCGCGACAAGCGACGGGTCGACCCGGTGACCGGCAAGGTCCGCCGCCCGGAGAGTTCTGCATCGGATGACGCAGAGCGACTCGAGCACGAGCAGATCGTGGACACGGGTGAAGGCTTCGAGGGACCGGATGTGGAGACCTCGCTCTCCGACGCCGACCTCGACTTCCTCTCCGGGCAGTCGGACGCCGAAGACCTCGCTGCGGAACGGCTCGCCGATCTGCAGCGGGTGACCGCCGAATACGCGAACTACCGCAAGCGCACCGAGGCGAATCGCGAGGTCGAGCGCGAGCGCGCGGTGATGGATGCCGTCAAGGTGCTCTTGCCGGTGCTCGACGACCTCGATCGTGCCGAGAAGCACGGCGACCTGGAAGGCGAGAGCGCGTTCACGACGATCGCGGCGAAACTGCGCAGCGGAGCCGAGAAGCTGGGGCTGAAGCCGTTCGGTGAGAAGGGCGAGCCCTTCGACCACAACGTGCACGAGGCGATCTTCCAGCAACCCAGCCCAGACGTCGACGCCGATACCGTGCTCGAGGTCGTCGAGACCGGCTACACGCTCGGCTCGACCCTGGTGCGCGCGGCGAAGGTCGTCGTCGCCGTGCCAGAGTCGTAACCGCCGGTCGGCCGGCTACCGCTGGTCGAGTAGGCCGCGAGGAGCGAGCAGCCGTATCGAGACCGATACGCGCTGCACGTTCCGCGCGGCGCTACTCGACCAGCAGAATGACGTTAGGAAAGGAGGTGCCGAGTGGCAAGTCAAGACTGGTTCGACAAGGACTTCTATAAGGTCCTCGGCGTCTCCAAGGACGTGAGCGCCGCCGACCTGAAGAAGACGTATCGCAAGCTCGCGCGTCAGTACCACCCCGACTCGAATCCGGGCGACAAAGCGGCGGAGACACGCTTCAAGGAGATCAGCGAGGCGTACTCCGTGCTCTCCGATGAGGAGCAGCGCAAGGAGTACGACCAGATCCGGGCGATGGGGTCCGGTGCCCGGTTCACCGCGCCGAGCGGCGCGGGCCAGGGCGGCTTCGAGGATGTCTTCGGCAGCATGTTCAGCGGTGGCCGCGGCCAGAACTACACCTTCCAGCAGGGCGGCGACTACGACGACCTGCTCGGCGGGTTGTTCGGCAACGGCCGCTTCGGGCAGACGACCGGCGGTTACCGCGGCTATGGCGGTCCGACGCGGGGACGCGACATCACCGCGTCAACGACGATCGATTTCGTCACCGCGACCAGGGGCGAGACCATCACGCTTCAAACGCATGACGGCCGACCGATCAAGGTGAAGATCCCGGCCGGCGTCGCTGACGGACAGAAGATCAAGCTGCGTGGCAAGGGCGAACCGAGTCCCGACGGCGGCGAAGCGGGCGACATCATCCTGACCGTGGCGGTGCGCAAGCACCCGGTGTTCGAACGAGACGGTCTGAACCTGCGGGTCAACGTGCCCGTCACCTTCACCGAGGCGGCGCTGGGTGCCACGATCGAGGTGCCGACGCTGGGCGGCGCTCCCGTCAAGCTGAGGGTGGCGCCGGGCACGCCGAGTGGCCGTGTCCTGCGCGTCAAGGGCCGCGGTGTGGAGACAGCGAAGGGCACCGGCGATCTGCTCGCGGTCGTGCAAGTGGTCGTTCCGTCGCATCTGTCGAAGGCATCGGAGCAGGCGCTTTCGGAGTTCGAGCAGACGCTGCCGCACGAGAACCCGCGCGACGAACTGCTGGCGAAGGCCCGGGGCTAGCGCGATGGACGAGCTCACCCCTGTCTTCGCGATCGCCGTCGCCGCAGAGCTGAGCGGCATGCACCCGCAGACCCTGCGGCAGTACGACAGGTTGGGGCTGGTGAGCCCGAAGCGCACCGCGGGCAAGTCGCGCCGCTATTCGATGCGTGATGTCGTGCAACTGCGCGAGGTGGCGCGACTCGGGTCCGAGGGCGTGAGCCTGGAGGGCATTCGACGCATCCTCGAACTCGAGAACCACGTCGCGCAATTGACCGGCAGGGTGCGCGAGCTCGAGGCGGCACTCGCCGACGAGTTGCTCAATCGCCCGGGCCGCAGGGTCTTCGCGGCCGGCAGCGAGGGCGAGGTCATCTCGTTGCGCGCGGGCACCCGGGTGCGCCGAAGCAATCAGGTCGTCGTGTGGCGTCCGCTCGACCGCGACTGAGCACCGTGCCCGAGTTCGCGTTCGAGGCGCTGCGCCGCCGGCCCGACGTGGAGGCGGCGAACCTGTTCGCATCGGATGCCGCCGATCGGTTGCTGCTGCAGACTGCAGCGGACGCACTTTCAGCGCCCGGCCGATCCATCGGCGACGGCTCCGTCACTGTGATCGACGACGGCTACGGCGCCCTGACCATCGGTGCCGCGGCGCTGCACGGTGCCCGCGGCATCCGGGTGCACCAGGATTCCATCGTCGCCGAGCGGGCCCTTGCGGCCAACGCGGGGCGCCTCGGTCACGCGGATGCCTATCACTCCCATCCCTTGGATGCCGCGCTGCTGGCCGGTTCCCGCGTCGTGCTGCTGAGGCTGCCGAAGAGTCTCGACGCGCTCGACGAGATCGCGGCCACCGTCGCAGCGCACGCGGCGCCCGACGTGACCGTGTTCGCCGGCGCAATGGTCAAGCATCTGACGCCCGCGATGAACGACGTGCTCGGCCGGCACTTCGGTGGCGTGCAGGCAGGGCTCGCCCGGCAGAAGGCCCGGGTGCTGACGGCCACCGCTCCCGGTCGGGGCACCGCGGCGGCTGAAGCGACGGAACGCCATTGGCCGGCCTGCACCTTCCATGACGATGTCGGCGTGTGGGTGTGCGCGCATGGAGGAGCGTTCGCCGGAGTGAAGCTCGACATCGGTACCCGTTTTCTGCTCAATGTGCTCGATCAGGCGAAACCGGCCGCCGCCACCGCCATCGATCTCGGTTGCGGCACGGGTGTTCTTGCCGCCGTGCTCGCGATGCGGCGCCCGGGCATCCAGGTGCTCGCCACCGACCAGTCGGCCGCGGCGATCGCATCCGCCCAGGCGACCGCTCAGGCCAACGGCGTGGCCGACCGCGTGCAGACGCAGCGCGACGACGCGCTGTCGATGCGCGCTGATGCCTCGGCCGATCTCGTGGTGCTGAATCCGCCGTTCCACCTCGGGACCTCGGTGCACGCCGGTGCCGGACTCAAACTGATCGAGGCGGCCGGCCGGGTGCTGAGACCCGGCGGCGAACTGTGGACGGTGTTCAACTCGCACTTGGGCTACCGGGCGGCGCTGGGTCGTTGCGTCGGGCCAACGCGTCAAATCGCCCGCAACGCGAAATTCACGGTTACCGTGTCGACGAAGGCCTGACGGCGCAGGGGGTCACCATGGATCTGAGGATCGGAGTCGTGGGCTACGGCCTGCGTGGCGGCGTGGCACGAGAAGCCCATCGACCCGGGGAAGGCTCGGCGATCACTGCGGTCTGCGACCCGAGCGAACGTTCCCGGCGCGAAGCATTCGAGGCCTTTCCCGGTGCGTCGGTGACCGACGAGCTCGAGGTGACGCTGGCATCCGACATCGACGCCGTGATGGTGCTCACACCCGACCACCTGCATGCGTCGGTCGCGATCCGGGCACTGGAGGCAGGGGTCGCGGTGTTCTGCGAGAAGCCGCTGGCGACCTCCATCGAAGACTGCGACGCGATCCTGGCCGCTGCGCACCGTACGGGCAGCAAGCTCTACGTCGGTCACAACATGCGCCACCTGCCGGTGATCACGCTCATGCGCGATCTCATTCAACAGGGCAGGATCGGCGAGGTGAAGACCCTCTGGTGCCGTCATTTCGTGGGCGACGGCGGCGACTACTACTTCAAAGACTGGCACGCCGACCGGTCGAAGTCGGTGGGCCTTCTACTGCAGAAGGGGGCGCACGACCTCGACGTGATCCACTGGCTCTCCGGCGGGTATGCCACCCGGGTGCAAGCCATCGGCGCGCTCGCCGTCTACGGCGCGATCACCGATCGACATGACCGTTCCGACGAACGGATGCTCGACTGGTACAGCCTGGACAACTGGCCGCCGACGGCACAACGAGGGCTGAATCCGGTGGTCGACGTCGAAGACGTCTCGATGGTCAACCTGGTGCTCGACAACGGGGTGCTCGCCTCCTATCAGCAGTGCCACTTCACGCCCGACTACTGGCGCAACTACACCGTCATCGGAACCACGGGCCGCATCGAGAACACCGGCGACGTCTCCGGCTCCGAGGTGCGGCTGTGGAACCGGCGGCACTCGGGCAGCGCGCAGGCCGACGAGAGCTTCGTGGTTCAGGAGGCGGAGGGCGGCCACGGTGGAGCCGACGCACTGCTCATCGATGAGTTCCTGCGTTTCGTGCGCACCGGGGCGACAACCGCCACATCGCCGGTGGCCGCTCGGCAGGCGGTCGCCGCGGGCATCCGGGCCACCGAATCGCTACGGGGCGACGAATGCGCGCTCGACGTGCCGCCGCTGGATGCCGCGCTGCTGGACTACTTCGCGAGCGGCCAGTCGTCGGCATGCCGCGGCTGACGTTCCGCGTCGCCCGCTGAGCGGCTTGGGGCCGTCGAGCCCGGCAATGCTGCGCCGACGCATCCGCCGGCACACTACCGTTGCAACCCGCATCGTGCCAGGTTGGAAGCATGGTGAACGGATACTCCGCCCAGCAGATGCGCGACGCCGAGGCGCCGCACCTCGCCGCCGGCGAGCCCTTGATGCAACGCGCGGCCGCCGCATTGGCGCAGGAGATCCGCTCCGTGCTGGTCGACCGCGCCGGCGATCTGCCGGGCTGCGTGCTGCTGCTCGTCGGATCGGGTGACAACGGCGGCGACGCGCTGTACGCGGGCGCCGTCCTGGCATCGACGGGATGCGACGTGACAATACTTCCCGTGGGTTCGCGCATGCACGAGGCCGGGCTCACGGCCGCGCTCGCCGCCGGTGCCCAGGTGATCGATGTGACCGAGGCTGACGGAACGCTCGACGCCCTGGCCGTCGCGAACGCCGCGGCCGATGCCGACGTCATCGTCGACGGCATCCTGGGCACCGGAGCAGCATCGAGTCCGGCGCTGCGCGGCACCGCTCGCGATGTCGTCGCCGCCATCCTGCCCGTGCTCCCCACGCCCGGCGCCCCCTCGGTGGTCGCCGTCGACATCCCGAGCGGCATCGGACCGGACGACGGCAGCATTCCCGACCCGGTGGTGCTGCCCGCGGATGTGACCGTGACGTTCGGGGGCTTCAAGGCGGGCTTGCTGCTCCCGCCGGCTTCCACGCGCGTCGGCGAGGTGCGCCTCGTCGATATCGGCCTCGGTCCCGACCTCGCCCGCGTGCAGCCGCTCGTGCATCGCCACGGCTGAGCGGCAGGCGGGCGCGATTCACTCGCGCTCGGCGCTTTCGCCGGGTCCGGCCTCGGGCGGAAGGGACGCGGTCACCGTGTCGACGATGTGGAACAGTCGGCGCAGCACATCGGGATCGGCCAGATTCCAGGCCGCCGGCGCATAGAGGAACATCCAGTCGTCGACGAGTTCGAGATCGATGATCCGGTCGTCGTCGCTTCGCGCCCCCGTCCCGTTGCCGTCGGCATCGCAGAGCAGGTCGATCAGGCCGCGGGTCAGGATCGCGCGTGCGTGCTCGAGTCGGGCGGCGGGGCAATAGAGCGTGAAGAGCTTGCCGCTCGCTCCGCCGAGCGGGGTCGCAGGAAGGTCGCGGTAGGCCGCGGGGGTTCCCGTGGTGCTCAGCTTGCCGCGGTGGGTTCGCGCCTCCAGCACGATCTGCGGCGATGGAGCGTCGAGCCGAAGCGCGACGTAGGTCCATTCCCGAGTGCTCACCGCCGCACCGAACCGCGACACGTATGCGTACCGGCCCAGTTCCAGCTCTCGACCGGTCAGCGCACGCAGCCGGTCACGCGCCACGGGTCGCTCGCCGCCGTGGAACAACGCTCCTGGGTAGTCGGGGGCTTCGGATTCGAAGACCAGACCGAAACCGTTGGCGTGCGCGAAGGCATCCAGGCGAAGGCGGTGCTGCCAGCGCCGCAGTTCCTGGCGCACCAGAATCAGGGCGGCGGCGCCGAGCCCGACGACGAGGAGCACGACGACGCCCCACGCGATGAAGCGCGCCCGCGCCGCGCCGCCCGCAGAGGCCGCCGTGCCCGCGTCGAACCCGAGCCGAATCGCGACGAACGCGCACACGGCGACGATGATCGCGGCGCAGATGACGGCGAACAGGAGGTTGTGGCGGCGTCGACGGGCTCGCGCGCCGCCTCGGTCGGCGTCGAGGGATCGACGCCGGAACGCGCGCACCTGCGCGCTCGTCACCGCTGAGGTCAGCGGACGGAAGTCGGCATCCCGCAGTGCATACACCGCTCAAGGCTACGGTGCAGAAGCGGGGTCAGGGCGCGGCGTCGTCGCCCTCGGGGCCGCCGAGGTCGTAGGCGAGCTCAGCGAACTGGCCGTGGCGGGTCACCCCGGTCAGCCGCAGCCGTCCTGAGTCGATCGCGCGAGGCAGCAGGGGCGCACCGCCGGTCACCGTCGCCGGGGCGAAGGTGATGCGCAGTTCGTCGAGCAAGCCGGCGTCGGCGAATTGCCCGGCGAGGTCGCCGCCCCCGACGATCCAGACGTTGCGTTCGCCGGCGGCCTGCCGGATCGTGGCGAACGCCTCCGGAACCGACCCCGACACAACGGTGATGTCGGCACCGGCCACGAGCGGAAGATCCCGCCGGCTCGAGAACACGAACGTGGGGCGCTCGCCATAGAACTGCCGCCACTTCTCCGGATGCTCGATGAGCTTCTCGTGCTCGAGCAGCCAAAGGTACGTGGTCGATCCTTCGACGAGCACACCGGCATCCGCCATGAAGGCCGTCATCGATTCGTTGACGGAATCGTCTTGTTCCACCTCGAACAGCCATTGCAACGAGTTCTGCTCGTCGGCCAGGTAACCATTCAAAGTGGTTGCCGTGTAGTAGATCGTTCGCGTCATGCCGGCACCCTAGGCGTGGCCTCCGACATCCGTGGCTAGCATGATGCCGTGCACGGTCTTCAGTACTGCCGCGACTACTACCGCGAAGTCGTCGCGCCGTTGCTCGACCGGCATCGACCCGGGATCGTGCAGGGTGCGGCGCGACTGGGAAGCGGATCGGACGTGCTCGGGCTCGATGACCACACCTCGCGCGACCACGACTGGGGACTTCGCCTCACGCTGTTCGTTGCCGAGCACGCGGTCGACGACGTCGACGAACTGCTCGAACGGATGCTGCCCACCCAGCACCGGGGGCATCCGACCCGGTTCGCGACGACCTGGCGCCACGAACCGCATCACGGCGTCGAGGTGACGACGATCGAGCGGTTCACCCGCGAGCGCCTCGGCGTCGACGCGACGCGTGAGTTCGACATCGCCGACTGGCTGACTCTCACAGGCCAGGCCGTGCTCGAGGTCACGGCGGGAGAGGTGTTCGACGACCCGACCGGCGAACTGGCGGCCGTGCGGAATCGTCTGAGGTGGTATCCGGATGCCGTCTGGCGGCACGTGGTCGCGGTGGACTGGGCGCGCATCGGCCAGGAACTGTCCTTCATCGGCCGGGCGGGCGGGCGCGGCGACGACCTCGGATCGCGCCTGATCGCGGCACGGCTGGTGCGCGCCGCGATGCACCTCGGATTCCTGCTGGAGCGCCGCTGGCCGCCGTATCCGAAGTGGTTCGGAACGCTCTTCGCCCAACTGCCGCGGGCCGGCGCCATTGCGCCGCAGTTGCTGCTGGCGGTTCGGGCCGAAACGTGGCGGGATCGCGAAGACGCGCTCTGCGAAGCACTCGAGAAGCTCAACGCGCTGCAGCGCGAGAACGGTCTGCCCGCAGCCGCGCGGGCGACACAGCCGTTCTTCGACCGTCCGTTCCGCAGCACGAGCGACATCTCCCGCCTCGTCGGCGAGACGATCAGCGATCCGGCCGTCGCCGCGCTGCCGCCCGGGGTCGGCGCCATCGAGCAATGGGTCGACAACGTGGAGGTGCTGACCGCCTCGGAGCGACGAGCAGCCGTTTCGCGGGCGGTCACCAGCCGTTGATCAACGCCTGCCGCCGCCGCGCAGATAGGCGAGCTGGGCCCGCATGGATGCCTCGGCCGCGGCGCGGACGGAGGGGTCGACGTCCCGGTAGACCACGTCGGTGACCGCCTGTGCTGTCGCGTCCGGGCCCAGGTCGGCGAGGGCTGCACGCACCTCGTCCAGACGCTCGGCCCGGTGGGCGAGATAGGCGTCGCAGATCGCCGCGAGATCGGGAAGCACCGCGCCGTGCCCCGGCAGCACGAGCGCCGGGCCGAACTCGCGCAGCCGGCGCAGCGACTCGAGATATGGGCCGAGGGCGCCGTCCGGGTCGGCGATGATCGTGGTGCCACGGCCGAGCACGGTGTCGCCCGTCAGCACGGAGCCGGGCGTCGAGCCGCCGCCGGGTCCGAGGGGTTCGTCGGATCCGAGGGGTTCGTCGTCGGGCAGCACGAAACACACCGAATCGGCGGTGTGCCCGGGTGTCGCAACGACACAGATCGACACGCCCGCCGCCTCGATGACCTCGCCGTCCGCCAGGGCAGGAGCATCCACGCAGAACGCGGCATCCAGCGCACGCACCGGGGCCCCGGTCATCCGCGCGAACTCCTGCAGTGATTCGGAATGATCGGGATGGTGGTGCGTCAGCAGGACCAGGGCGACCCTCCCCGCTTCGGCCAGCCGTCCGAGATGCTCCGGTTCAACCGGACCCGGATCGACGACGACGCTCGCAGCAGCATCCGCGCCGATCAGATACGAGTTGGTGCCATCCAGCGTCATCGGCCCGGGATTCGGCGCCACGATGCGACGGGTGAACCGGCTCGTCCGTTCGATGAGCCGGCCAGACGTGATGCTCATCACCGCAGCCTATGCCGCAGACCGCCGCGTCGGGTCCGCCAAGACGGGAAATGCGGCGACGACAATCGGAGCCAGAAGGGATCCGGCTCGATCGGCCGTGCGAAACTGGGCACGTCCAGGTGAGGGAGGGTCGATGACGCAGGGGCGACCTGCTCCGGGGCAACCCGACGACGCCGTCGCGGCGACCGCGGTGCTGCTGCGGGATGGAGCGCGCGGCGCCGAGGTGCTGTTGCTGGAACGTCCGCACGACCGCGGATCGTTCGCCGGCGCCTGGGTCTTTCCCGGTGGCGTCGTCGAGGAATCCGACGCGGCACCGGCGCCGGCCGGCACCGACCCGGAACTTGCCGCGGCGGCGGTCGCCGCCGCGCGGGAGACCTTCGAGGAGACCGGGCTCGTCGTCGCCGAAGGCGAGTTGGTCCCGACCGCGTGCTGGATCCCCCCGCAAGGCGTCGCGAAGCGGCTGCGCACCTGGTTCTTCCTGGCGAGGGCACCACAGGGCGACATCCTGCTCTCGCCGCAGGAGAGCGTGGCGTTCTGCTGGCTGCGCCCGGCGGATGCCCTCTCCCGCCATGCCGAGGGCGTGCTCCGACTGTTCCCACCGACCTGGGTCACGCTGCACGGGCTCATCGGCATCGATTCCGTGTCGGATGCCGTGCACCGGGCTCGCGACGGCTCCGTCCAGCGGTTCGTCTCGCGGTTCGCCGCCGATCGGCGCACGATCTATTGGCAACCCGATGTCGCCTACGACGATGACGAGCGCGCTGGAGACCCCGGTGCCCGCCATCGCCTGCTGATGGGTGAACTGCCGTGGAGTTACGAGGTCGACCCGCCACGGTGAGATGCCGCCGATCGGGTTCGTCCCCGATGCTTCGGCACCTGGACTCAGCTCACATTAAAAGGGGCCGCCGCCTGGCCGCGACACGTACGTGGGGGTTGAAATGCGCATTGTGTCGAGGCTGGCGGCGGGCTCGTGTCAGAGACTGTACCGCGCAGAACGACCGGTCTATCCAGAAGCAAGTGACAAATGCTCAAAAGTGCAGAACGTCGCTTCGATGTTCTGATCCGGGTCAGGCGCCTTCGCTCACCAGGTCGGCTTCGATGGCCTCGGCATGCGTGGGCTTTCCGGGTTTCATGTCGTACGTCACCCACGGCGTCGCCTCTGCCACCGCGTCGTACACCCGGCGGGCGCGCGCGTTGTCGTGGGCGGTGATCCAGCGCACGACGGCGTAGCCGTCCCGCTCGGCGATGGCGGCGAGCTCCTCGAGCAGTGCGTGCGCGACGCCTCGGCCGCGGGCATCCGGAGCGGTGAAGAGGTCGTCGAGAAAGAGTCCGACCGTGGCGTTGGAGGGCTCGGGATATGGGCGCACGTGGGCCAATCCGACCACGCGGCCGCCGAGCACGGCGACGACCGCGGTCAGCGGATGCTCGGGGTCGATCAGCCATTCCCACACCGCGTCGACGATCGCATCGTCGGGTGTCTCCTTGTAGAACGCACGATAGCCGCGGTAGAGCACGGCCCAGTCCGCGTGGTCGGATGCCTGAAGGGCGCGGACGACGACGGTGGCCTCGGAAGTCATGCAGACAGCGTACGGGTGCTCCAGGTGGTCGTCCACCGGGGTGCTGGATGCGCACGGCGGCGAGGCTGGCGGCCCACGGCGGCGAGGCTGGCGGCCCACGGCATCCATTGGTAGGTTCACGATTCGAGGGCGATGACCGTCGCCAGGGAGAACGACATGACCGATCCCGAGCTGGCGACTCTGCTGCGCTACCTCGACGCGCAGCGGCAGCACGTGCTCGGCGCGATCGAGGGTCTGGACGACGAACAGCTGCGCCGCGCGGTTCTGCCCTCCGGCTGGTCGTGCCTGCAGTTGATCCGGCATCTCACCTTCGACGAGGAGCACTTCTGGTTCCGTTGCGTCGTGGCCGGCGAGCCGGAGGCCATCGCGCGCACGTCAGCGGCGGCCGATGACTTCGGCTGGCGGCTCGAGCCGGGCGCGACGGCGGAACGGGTGATCGCCGATTACCGGGATGCGATCCAGCGGTCGAATGCGATCATCGCCGAACGGCGCCCGGAGGATGCCCCCGCCTGGTGGCCGGCCGACCAGTTCGGTGACTGGCGCATCGACACGCTGCGCCAGATCATGCTGCATCTGATCGCTGAGGTGGCGTGTCACGCCGGTCACCTGGATGCCGTCCGCGAGCTCATCGACGGTCGGCAGTGGCTCGTATTGACCGAATGATCCTGGTTAGGCTGGTCTGAAGCAGCTTGTCGATCGCACCGACCCGCGAGGGAGAACGCATGAAGCCGCTGACCGAAGCCGACATCCGATCGTCGTTCGTGAATGCGACCGACGATCAACTGGCCCGGCTGCCGATCCCCGGCATCCACGAGACGATCTGGGATGACCGCGAGTATCTCGGCTGGCGCGACCCACAGGCCGCTCGACTCGGCTACATCGTGCATTGGATGGGCGACCGGCCCACCGGCATCGTGGTGCGCGCGGCATCGGGAACGCTGCGCACCGGAATCGCGGCGATGTGCTCGTTCTGTCACTCGTCGCAACCGGCAACTCAGGTGCGGCTGTTCACCGCGCCGCGCGCGGGCGAGTCGGGTCGCAACGGCAACACGATCGGTTCGTACATCTGCGAAGACCTGGCCTGCTCCTTCCTGATCCGTATCACCCCGCCGCACGACGGCCAGAACGAGTTGATCGCCGCGCGAGGCGCCGCGCTGCTGCAGCGGGTGCAGAACTTCACTGCCGACGTGATGAAGACCGCTTGACGGCCTGCGCGAGAGGACTCGCCGCCGTCGCGATGCACGCCAGCTGAAGGGCGGAAATTATCCCGCAAGCATCAGGTGCGAACGTGCATTGCGCCACTTCTACCGCCATGCGCCAGATAATGTGGCGCATGGCGGTAGAAGTGGCGCACGTCGAGCGAGTCCTGGCGCCACGGCGGTGCCGCGAGACGGCATCCGACCGGACCGCGCGCTCGTGAGAAAGAACGCACCTGGCGTTTTGTCGAGATCGTCGATGACCGTACGACGTCTTATCGAAGCGTTCGCGATCGAAAGGAAGAACGATGAAGTACATGATGTTCGTTGTCACCTCAGAGCACCCCGACTCCACACCGGATGACTCCGACGTCGACCTGTGGGTCGACCCGCTCGACGCCAGCGGCAAGCGCGTCATCGGAGAGGTGCTCGAGCCGCCGTCGAAGTCCAAGGTCGTGCGAGTGCGCGACGGCAAGCGCTACGTGACCGACGGCCCGTTCGCCGAGAGCAAGGAATGGATCGCCGGGTTCGACATCCTGGAATGCGAGAACCTCGACGAGGCGATCGAGATCGCGGCGAAGCATCCGATGGCCCGCAACGGCCAGCTGGAGATCCGGCCCTTCATGGTGTGGGAGTGAGTCCGAGAGCGCCGCGCCGGCGCTCGTCGTGGAACTCACACGCTGATCGTCGCCGTGGTGCCGATCACCTTGCCTGAGGCATCCACCGCCTGAGCCGACACGATCTTCGCCGGCGCGATGCGCGTCGAGGTCTCGAAGCCGGATCTCGGTGCGGTGGCGGCATGCCGAAGAGACGATTCCGACTCACCGGCATGAATGCGCCAGCGTGAGACCTCGGTGGCGCCGTTCCAGCTCAGGTAGACGCGCACGTTGCTTCCTTCGCGCTCGGCCGCGATCGACGGCCGGGCGCTCGGCTTGGCCGTCCACTCGCTGCGGGCCGCGCGGTAGGAGATGCCGCCGAGTGTCGCCTCGTACACCGGATGCCCCTGCTCGTTGAATTCCGTGACGGCAGGGTCGGTTCCCCATCCGATCAGCACGTTCCCGTTGTCCAGCACCTGGGTGCTGCCCATCGCGGTGCCGAGGTGGCGGTCGTAGGTGTATTGCTTGGAGAGGGTGGCGGCCTTCGCTTTCTCGTCGAGAGTGAACACCATGCCTCTGGATTCCCCGTCGGTGCCGGAGTACAGGTGGTTGTCGAACAGTGTGATCGTGCCACCCGGCTGACGACGCACATCGTGCTGCCAGGCGAACACGGCGTCGGGCGCGACCGTGAAGTCGCTCTTCTTGCCGCCGAATCGCCAGAGCACCTCCCCCGAGGCGCGGTCGATGGCGTAGACGGTGTGCGTGTGGCGCAGCGACACCAGGAGCCGGTCGTCGTCGTCGTCGACGGCATTGAGGTGGTACGCATCGAAGGCACGGCCGGCGCTCGTGCCGTCGTGGCCCTCGTCCTGCTGCAGCCCCAAGTAGGTCTCGTCGATGCCGACGTGATCCAGGGCGCTCCAGTCGAGGAGGACCTTTCCGGTGCGCACGTCGACCTCCTGCACGTGGCAGTTGTAGATGTAGCCGTCGGCGGCCCCGCCGATGGGGCTGAGATCGGCTTTCACCGTGGAATACGCCGTGAGCAAGGCCGTGCCGGCCGACGTCAGGTTGAACTCGTGCAGGTCGGCGTCCAGACCGTTACCGGCGCGCACCGTTGCAATCGGCGAGTAGGTCGCGTCGAGGATGGTTCCCTTGCCTGCGCCGTGACCGCCCGTACTCGTGCCCGACCAATAGGTGAGCACCGGCTTGCCTTCGAGCGTCTGCACCCTCAAGTCAGTGAGGTTGGCCTTGGTCGGTTCGATCCAGACCGGTTCTCCCGATTCCTCCATGATCAGCCCATTGAAACCCTTGACCTGTTGCGTGACGAACACCAGCCCGGGAGTGACCGGGCCACGACGCCAACTGGAGACCGCCGGCGCGGTGACGTCTGTGCTGACGAACTCGCGCGTCGCCGGTGTCGATGCGCCGCTGGAACCGGCGCCGGTGCTCGGCGAACCGGGGCCGGCCTTCTTCAGGGCGCGTCCGATCGCCGCGCCGCCGCCGAGCAAGCCGAGGCCCGCGAGGCCGCCGCCGAGGATGAGCGAACGGCGTCTCACCACGACCCGCGGCGGTTCCTTCTTGTCCACACGTGATTCGCTCTGCTGGCTGGGGATATCTTCGGTCACGGTGTAGATGGTGCCCCGCTTCGTTATGGATTCGTTAGGCACGGTCGATGCGCGCCGTCTGAACCGTGTCGGTGTGCGTTCTGCCCGCCGCTGCTGAGCTCCCATCTGGCCGTGACGGCGCGTGGACAGTAGCGTTGCGTCATGGCATCCGAAGCGGTGACGCTCACAGTCGATGGTCCGCACGGCGAGCGCGAGGTGCGCCTCTCGAGTCCGTCGCGCGTGCTCTGGCCGGATGAGGGAATCACCAAGCTCGACCTGGCGAACTACATCATCGCGGTCGGCGACGCGTTCGTTCGCGCGAACGGAGACCGACCGGTCTCGTTGCAGCGCTTTCCCGAGGGGATCGACGGCGAGCAGTTCTTCTCGAAGAATCCGCCGCGCGGTGCACCCGACTACGTGCGGGCGGTGACGGTGATCTACCCGAGCGCCCGATCGCATCCGCAGCTCGTGATCGACGAGCCCGCCGGAGCCGTCTGGGCCGTGCAGATGAACACCGTCGTCTTCCACCCGTGGCCGTCGCGGGCGGAGGACTCCGACAACCCCGACCAGTTGCGCATCGACCTCGACCCACAGCCCGGCACCGACATCGACGACGCCATCCCGGCAGCCATCGAGTTGCGCGAGGTGCTCGCGGAGGCCGGGCTGGAGGCCTACGTGAAGACATCCGGCAACCGCGGCCTGCACGTGTTCGCGCCGATCGAGCCGGTGCGCGAGTTCCTCGACGTTCGCCACGCCGTCATCGCCGCGGCTCGTGAGCTGGAGCGCCGGATGCCGGATGCCGTGACCACGGCGTGGTGGAAGGAGGAACGCGGGCGCAAGGTCTTCGTCGACTTCAACCAGGCCAACCGCGATCGCACGATCGCGGGAGCGTACAGTCCTCGTGCGCTCTCGCACGCGCCGGTGTCGTGCCCCATCAGCTGGGAGGAGGTCGAGAACGTCGATCCGGCCGCGTTCACGATCGGTACGGTGCCCGACCGATTGCGCACGAAGGGCGACCCGTGGGCCGACTTCGGCGAACGTCAGGGCTCGGTCGACACGCTCCTGGCATGGTGGCAGCGCGATCTCGACGACGGGCTCGGCGAGCTGCCGTTCCCGCCGGACTACCCGAAGATGCCGGGCGAGCCGCCGCGCGTGCAACCCAGCCGCGCGCGGCATCCGGAGGACTGATGGCCGGGCGACGGAGCATCGACACGGCCGGCGTCGTGCAGCTCGTCGGCGCCGGAGTGCTTGGCGCCGCGGCCTGGGCGATTGTCTTCGCCGGCGGCCTGTTCGGCCCACACTTCGGCGTGCTGCCGGCCGTCGTGATCGGAATCGTGGCCGCCGGCACGGGCATCCTGGCTCTGTGGTGGTCGTGGGAGCAGTGGGGCGGGCGCGACGTCGTCGTGATGGTGAACCGTTGGATACGCGAACGCGCCGTTCCTCAGGCGGTTCCCGAAGAGGTGTGGATGCCGTTGCTGCTGAAACGGGAGAGGTCGGTGTCGAAGAGCTGGGCGATGCTCATGCTCGTGGCAGTCGAGTTGCCATTGGCCATCCTCAATGCAGTCGACGCCGGGTCGCCCGCGGAGCGGTTCCTGTGGGTCGCGACGATCGTGCTCTGGGGCTGTCTCGCGTTCTGGATCCCCTATTCCAACCTGCGCCGGCTCCCCGTGATCCGACGGCTGATACGAGCCCGGCGCGCGGCCTGACCTGGCGCAGGGCGAGCAGTCTTCAGGCCAGCACGCGCGACAGGTCGTACGCGATCGGCTTCTCCAGCTGCTCGAAGGTGCAGGAGCGCGGCTCACGATCCGGGCGCCAGCGTTCGAACTGCACGGTGTGCCTGAATCGGTCGCCTTCGAGCTGGTCGTAGCGCACCTCGAGCACCCGGTCGGGCCGAAGACGCACGAACGAGACATCCTTGCCCGACGAGAACCGGCTGCGCTCGCCCGCGCCCGTGACCAGCGCGCCCGAGGCATCCCGTTCTGTCAGCGGCTCGAGCTCGCCGACCAACTCCTGTCGCCGTTCGTCGCTGAACGCCGAGACCCCGCCGACACTGCGCAGTTCGCCGTCCGAGTCGTAGAGGCCGAGCAGCAGCGAGCCCACGCCCGAACCGCTCTTGTGCACGCGATAGCCGATCGCGACGACATCGGCGGTGCGGTGATGCTTGACCTTGAGCATGATGCGCTTGCCCGGTGCGTAGGCCGCCTCCAACGCCTTGGCGACCACGCCGTCCAGGCCCGCGCCTTCGAACTCCACCAACCACCGGCGGGCGAGTTCCACATCGGTGGTGACCTGGCTGATGTGCAGCGGGTGCCGGATGCCGCCGGCCAGCTTCTCGAGCGCGGCGCGGCGTTCGCGGAACGGCGCGTCCAGGTAGCTCTCGTCGCCGAGCGCGAGCAGGTCGAAGGCCACGAACATCGCCGGGGTCTGCTCGGAGAGCAGGCGGATGCGACTGGCCGCGGGGTGGATTCGCTGGGAGAGTGCGTCCCAGTCGAGGCGTTCGCGGCCCTGCTCGCCCGTGCGCACCACGATCTCGCCGTCGAGCACGCAAGGCGTGTCGAGCTGTTCTGCGAACGCGGCGGCGAGTTCGGGGAAGTACCGTGTCAGCGGCTTCGCGCCGCGGCTGCCGAGTTCGAACGAGCCGTCGTCGACGTACGCGATGCCGCGAAAGCCGTCCCACTTCGGCTCGTAGCTCAGGCCGCCGGGGATGCTGTCGGGCTCGGGTACGCCGTCGACCGCCTTGGCGAGCATGGGGGCGACCTGGTTCGCTGCGTTGGGCTCCATGAGTCGATCTTGCACCCTCCCGATGGCCGTCGGCGAGGGCTCGCGTGAGCCGTCGTACAGTTGCAGAGTGCCGTGGTCGACCCTGGTTTCCAGCCTGATCGGCATCGCGCTGCTCATCGCCGTCGCCACCGGAGTGCTCTGGGTGTACCGTGCGCCGCACCGCTGGGCGCCCGCGCTCGCCGTGCTGCGTGGAACCCTTCAGCTCGCCGTGATCAGCGTCATCCTGACCGGCGTCATCTCCAGCCCGATCTGGGTCGCAGCGGCGCTGCTGGTGATGTTCGGCGTCGCCGCCTCGACCGCTACGCACCGCATCGGCTGGTCGGTGCAGCATGCCGCCTTCATGTTCTCGGCCATGGCGGCCGGCATCGTCGTAACGCTCGCGATCGTCTTCGCGACGGGCGCGATCGAATTCTCGCCGCGCTACGCCCTGGCCATCGGCGGCATCGTGATCGGCAATTCGATGAGCATCGCCACGCTCGCCGGCCGCCGGTTCTTCGAGTCCGTGCACGAACGGTGGGACGAGGTCGAGGGCTGGCTCGCACTCGGGGCCACGCCACGGCAGGCGACGCACGACATGACGCGACGGTCGGTCTACGCCGCGCTCATCCCGTCGACGGATCAGACGAAGACCACGGGGCTGGTGACCCTGCCGGGTGCTTTCGTGGGAGCGATCTTCGGCGGCGTCTCGCCGCTGGAGGCGGGCCGCTTTCAGATCGTCGTGCTCGCCGCGATCATGGCGGCCGGTGCGATCACCGCCGTGCTGGTGGTCAGCTGGCTGGCTCCCGTGCGACTGAAACCGACGCTGCTGCGCTGACACGCACCCGAGGCGGCACGACGAGCACCAGCACCGCCATGGCCAGCAGCAGGATGCCCGCAACGACTCCATCGCCCACTCCCAGCCCGCCGAGGCCTGCAGGCTTGCCCAGCCAATCCGCGAGGGATGCCCCGAGCGGCCGAGTGATCACATAGGCGAACCAGAACGCGAACACCGCGTTCCATCGCAGCAGCCGGTATCCGAGCGCGGGAACGACGATGACGACGGCGAACACGGCGGCCGAGCCTCCGTAGCCGAGGTGCAGTGTGATCGCAGCGAAATCGCCCGCGGCCGTGCCCATGGCGAACGTCGCGATCACGGCGGCCCAGTAGAACAGCTCTCGTTTGCGGGTGTCGATCGCGTGCACCGACAGGGTGCGCTCACTGAGCCACCACACGCCGAAGACCGCGGCGAGCACGGCGGCGTAGAAGAGCGATGAAGCGACGTAAGGAACGCCGAACACGACGTGCACGACGTCCGCCGCCATCGTTCCGAACACCCCGACCATGGCCACCGCGAACCAGTAGGTCCAACGTACGTAGCGGTGCTGACGTAGCTGCAGGGTCAAGGCGATGACGAATCCCGCGAAGCCGAGCAGCACGGCCGTGACCGGCGGCATCACGTGGATGAGGTAGTCCGAGGCGGCTTCGCCCATTGCCGTCGACAGGCCCTTGATGACCCAGAACGAGGGGCCGGGGTCGGGCACGCGTTGCGTGCGATCGACGGATGCCTGTCGTGCGGTCATGCTTGATTCCTTGTCGTCTGTGCGCCGGTGGTGCGATCGGCGCTCTGTTGTGCAGCGGCGCCGCGCTCGAGCTCGAGCACCACGCTGCTGTGCTCGGTGAAGCGGCGCACGATGTGGAAGCCCTCGGCGTGCAGAGTCGGAAGTCCCCATGTATCGATGTGCCCCGGCAGAGCGTACTCGACCAGCCACAGTCGCTGCACGTCGTGCAGCCGCCCTTCGGCGACCGCCTGCGGCATGCTGAGGTCTGCGTCGTGCCACGTCGTGTTGCGGGCATACGGCCTCTCGAGCATGAGGTCGCGCAGGCCTGCGAACGACGACGGGTAGGTGTCCATCGCCAGCCGGGTGCGACGTGACGGTCGCGTGGAGTCATCGAACGCGATGGCGTCGCCGGCCCGGGCGTACGCGTGCACCGTGGCGGCGATCGCCGCCCAGTCGCTGTCGTTCTTGGCGTACGGCTCACGCTGCGCCACGTAAACAGGCAATGCGGATGCGACGACGCCGGCCGTCACGATCGCCGCCACCGCGAGCCGCGATCGCCCCTTCGCCGGAGCGAACATCGCGGGTGGGCACAGCCGTGCCAGCCGATCGATGCCGCACGCGATCAGGATCGCCGCCGCAGGAGCGCAGAAGGTGAGGTAGCGCGCCGTGAAATCGTGCTCGACCCCACTGCTGGCCACCAGCAGCAGGGTCGGAAACGCCAGCCAGCAGAGCGCGACGACTTCGACCATGGGCGGCTTCGCCCTTGCCGACCCTCCGGCTCGCCACCACGCCATCGCGGCGAGCCCGACGCCAGCGGCCATCAGGGTCCACCCGACCGCGGCGAACCATCCATTGCCGAACCACAGCCAGACCAGGATCGATTGCGCCGTGACCTGCGGCTCGCGGGCGAGGTACGCGATCTGCGCCCGTTCGAGGAATGCCCAGGCCGCCACCGGGGTCGCCGCGATCAAGGCGACCGCCGTCGCCGCCGCCCACGCCGCGAAGAACCGTCGCGGCGGCCGCACGAGAGCGAGCACGACGACATGTGCCAAGGCGATCAATGCGACGTAGAGGAACAGGTAGCAGCCCAGACACAGGCCGACGCAGTATGCGAGCCACAGCCACCGCGGCCGGCCCGATCGCGCCAGCAGTTCCACGAGCAGCAGGGTCAGCGTCGCGGCGACCGCCGCGTCGAACGCGAACGATCGCGCCTCCTCGCCTGCGTAGGTCATCCGCGGGAGCACGACGGCGACGACGCCCGCGATGACGGCGAGACGGCGCGACCCGAGCCGTGCGCAGATCAACACGACAGCGGCTGCGGCGATGCCGACGGCGATGGCGCTCGGCGCACGGATGCTCAGCGGGCTCGCGCCGAAGACCCGCACCCAGGCGTGCAGCCCCAGGTAGTAGGTGCCGTGCACGGCATCCACATGGCCGAGCATCATGAACAGCGACGGCAGCGGACGCTGCGCCGACAGTGCGCTGGCCGCCTCGTCGCCCCAGAGCGACGGGATCCAGGAACCCGCGAACGAGACGAGCGTGGCGAGGATGCCGAAGACCAGTGCCAGCGGACCGCCGAGCCGCCACAGCGGTTGCGGCCCTGCCGTCGGCCGGAGCCGGGAGGCAGCGGACCGTTCGGGCGGCGCGAGCGGCACGAGCGCGTCGATCGGCACGGGCCGGGTCGCCGGCGCCTGCTCGATCGTCGTGTGTGCCATCGGTCATCCCCTCGATATGGGCGCCTGCAAGGGCGCCCCACTCCAGCAAAGGACTGCCGCTCTCAGAATCGGCCCAGCATGGGGGCTATTGACAGCCTTGCTGCGGCTGTCTGAACGATCGTTCAGACGGCCGGAAGGGTGAGGGTGAAGGTGGTGCCCGTCGGGCCCGTGCGGGTGACCTCGACCGATCCGCCGTGGCGCACGGCGATGTCGCGTACCAAGGCCAGCCCGATGCCGAACCCGGGGCGTTGGCGAGGTGCGGCATCCGAGCCGGTCGCGTGCGCGAACCGCTCGAAGACCCGCGAGGGGTCGATGCCGTGGATGCCGTGCCCCTGGTCGGCCACGTCGATGACGACCCGCTGACGCCCCTGTCGCACCGAAACCGTGATCGTGGAACCCGGCGGCGACCAGGCGACGGCGTTGTCGAGCAGCGCGACAAGGCATCGGCGCAGGCTCGTGCCCGGCACCGCGACCCGCGCATCGGTCGAAGCCTGCACGACGATGGAGACGGACTGCTGCACGGCGAGCAATCGCACGGCGTCGACGGTCTCGGCAACGACTGCGGCCACCCGGGAAGGCTCGGCCGGCGACGCGACATCCGGGTCGGCGGCCAGCAGAAGATCGCCCACGACGTCGATCAGCACCCGCGTGTCCGCCCTGATCCTGACGAGGTCCGTCGTCGTCGGGTCGTCAGCAGGCAGGCGCCGCTGCAGCGCTTGGATGCGCGCGTCGAGCACCGCGAGAGGGGTGCGCAGCTCATGACCGGCGTCGGCGACGAAGGTGCGCTGCATGCGCAGCGCGTCGCCCAGCGGACGAACCGCCCGTCGTGCAATGCTCCAGCTGAGCAGCCCGGCGATCGCGATCGCGATGACACCGAGCACGATGAGCACGACGAGCACCTGGCTTGCGTCGACGTAGATCCTGGATTCACCCGGACGGGGCTTCTCCAGCAACTCCCTCGGCTGCTGCTGGTCGATGATCACGGCGATCGTGACGAGCACGACGACCAGCACGATGACGGCGGCAGCGATCGTGATCTGCCAGCTGATGATGCGCGATGCCCGACGGATCGCGGCTCCGTCGCTGCTGCGGCGCGTTTCGGCGGGCCGGTTCACAGTCGTCCCAGACGGTACCCCTTGCCGCGCACCGTCAGCACCACGTCGCGGTCGGTCTTGCGTCGCAGGTAGTGCACGTAGGTGTCGACGGTGCCGGGTTGCTCCTCGGCGCGGAAGACGGCGCGCAGGATCTGGTGGCGCGTGAAGGTGCGATCGGGGTTCTCTGCGAGCAGTCGAAGCAGTGCGCACTCCTTGGGCGTGAGCATCACCGGGCCGATGTGCGGCGACACGATGCACCCGTCATCGGGGTACAGGGTCCACTCTCCGACGGGAAGCGCGTCGCCTCGCGGGTCGATGACGCGGGTGAGCGCGCGCAGCCGGGCGAACAGCTCGTCGAACTCGAACGGCTTGATGAGATAGTCGTTCGCGCCGCTGTCCAAGCCTTCGACCTTGTCGGCGGTCGTGCTGAGCGCGGTCAGCATCAGCATCGGCGTCGTCACCCGAGCCGATCGGCTGCGGCTGACGACCTCGGTGCCGTCGAGGCCGGGCAGGCGCCTGTCGATGATCACCACGTCGGTATCGGCGCGCAGCACGGCCTCGAGCCCGCGCTGGCCGTCGGCGATCAGTTCGACGTCGTAGCTCTCGCCCAGCACGTCGGCGATGATCGGACCCAGCTCAGTGTCGTCTTCGATCAGCAGCAGGCGCGGCTTCGTCTCGTTCGACACGCCGACCCCTCTCATCCACCGCGGTGTGCACACTGTAACTCGTTCCCCAAAAGAGCGAAGAGCGACCGCTGGGCCCAGGCAGCCGTCGGCGCAGCCAGGGGACGATCACGTTGAATGCCAGCGGGGCGAGGATGGCCGCGGCGGAAAGGCTGAACACCACGGCGGCGGTCACGTCGGCGGGGTAGTGCACTCCGAGGTACACGCGTGAGAAGGCGACCACGACGACGGCGACCGCGCCGCCGGCCCCGGCAACGGTGCGCCACCGGTTGGCGCGGCAGGTGATCACGATCGCGATCGCGAACGCGGCCACGAAACACGTGTGGCCGCTCGGGTAGCTGTAGGAGCTCTCGAAGATCAAGGGATGTGCGAGGGCGCGCACATCTGCGCGCGGCCGGTGCACGACGTACTTCACGATGTCGCTGCTGCCCCATGCGCCGGCGACGACGAGGAGGAACACTCCGGCCCGCACCAGGCTGGCCGTGCGGATGAACGTGACGGCGCCGCCGAGCACGGAGATGACGATCGCCACCGGCGGGCTGAAGAGGGCGTTGATCGCCAGTGCAACGGCGTCGGCCACCGGCGAGTGCGCGCGACTCAGGCCCTGCAGCACGGGCAGTTCAAGCTCGGTCCAGCCGAGGCTGCGCGCCACGACGAGTCCGAAGATCGTCACGACCAGGATGCCGGCGATTCCGATTCCCGCAGTGCGCACCGGATGCGCCATTGGTCGCAACGGATTGTTCATGTCCATCCGGCAAGCATCCACACGTCGTTCTCAGAAGGGTCTAAGAGGACTTCCGCTGCACGGTGCGACCGGTGGGGACCCCGAAGACCATGAGCAGCACGACGAACACGGCGCCGCCGACGATCGCGATGTCGGCGACGTTGCCGATGAACAGGTTCGCGTACGCGATGAAGTCGATGACGTGCCCCTCGCCGAACGCGGGCGGCCGGAACAGGCGGTCGCCGAGGTGCGTGGCGGCGCCGCCGAGCACGAGTCCGAGCGCCACCGCCCACCACGCGGATCGAACGCCCCAGGCGAACCAGACGATCACGATCACGGCGGCGGCCGCGATGATCGTGAAGACCCAGGTCGACTGCGTGCCGACCGAGAACGCCGCTCCTGAATTCGTGGTCAACTGCAGCCCGAGCAGATCGCCCATCACGGGGCGCCGGACGCCGGGGGTGAGCGAGGCGAGCGCCCACCATTTCGTGAGCTGATCGACGGCCAGCACGAGCACTGCGACGCCGAACGAAAGCCAGAACGCGGCGCGCGGAGCGCGCGCGACCCATGCCGTGCTCATCGGGAACCCTCGCCGTCGATCGTCTTCACATGATCGACCGTATCGCGACGGATCGTGACCGCCGCGCGCAGGCCGCCGCCGGCGCGATTGCTCAACGTCACATCCCCGCCGGCTCGTTTGACGATCGCGTGCACGATCGAGAGGCCGAGACCGGCGCCTCCGGTGGTCTGGCCGCGATCGGCATCCGGTCGGGTGAAGCGGTCGAAGGCGACGGGGATGAAGCTCGCGGGCATGCCGGGGCCGTCGTCGTCGACGATGAGCAGCAGGCCGGAGTCGTCGCGCTGCAGGCGGGCCTGCACCGAACCGCCCGGGTCGACGGCGTGCACCGCGTTGCCGACCAGGTTGTCGATCACGCGCGCGAACTGCGCGCCGTGTATCGCGTACCGGTCGTCGTGCTCAGGCGGGTCCGGGTTCGTCATGTCGAAGACCACCTCGACGCGCTTCGCCGCGCCGAGCAGTCGTGCCCGGTCGGATGCCGCGACGAACTCATCGCTGAGCTCCTGCCAGGCGGCAGGCTGGTCGCCGTGCACGGACTCGGCCTCGGAGAGTTCCAGAAGACCGGTGGCGATGCGCGCGAGGCGCTCGACGCTCGCCTCGGCCGCGGTCAGGTCTGCGCGCAGCGACTCGGCGTCGCCGCCGGTGAGCTGTGCGACCTCGAGCTGCGCCTGCAGAGCGGCCAGCGGAGTGCGCAACTCGTGGCTGGCGTCGGCGACCATCTGCTTCTCTCGGGCCGCCGTGGCGCGCAGCGTCTCGACGAACGCGTTGAGGGTCATGGCCAGTTCGTGCAGCTCATCCCTGGCCCGACCCACCGGCAACGGCTCGTACGAGCCGCTCGTCGTCAGCTGCGCCGCCCGGCGGCGCATCCGATCCACCGGGCGAAGAGCCGCGCTGGTGACCACCCATGACGTGACGCCGAAGGCGAGCAGCAGCACCGACGCCCCGACCAGCAGCAGGTTGGTCAGGCGACCGAGCACGTTCTCCGATTCCCGGTGACTGACCGAGCCGACCACGTGCCAGGTGCGGCCGTCGACCTGCACGGGTTGCGCCCGCACCAGATACGGAGTGGTGCTGTACTGCACGGTGTGCGACCCGGGACGCAGGGCCAGCAATCGCGGCATCCGATCGCTCAGACTGTCGGGCAGGGTGTCGACGTGGGCGAGGCCGCCCGCGTCGACGACGGCCACGTTCTGGTCTTCGGCGGGTTGATCGAGTTGATTGGGATGCTTCTGCGCGGCCGCCAGATAGGGGTCGGTCTCGCTGTAGAGCAGCTCCTCGTCGGAATGGGCCAGCACCGACATGATCTGCAACCGGAAGCCGGCTGTCGCGATCGCGAGCAGCACCGC
Organism: Humibacter sp.; assembly: GCA_035564555.1. Classification (GTDB taxonomy): domain Bacteria; phylum Actinomycetota; class Actinomycetes; order Actinomycetales; family Microbacteriaceae; genus DATMTS01. The sequence goes on along the minus strand of DATMTS010000055.1, from coordinate 116,676 downwards.
GGCGACGAGCACGCTGCCCAGCGTGATGCGCCACCGGATCGAGAGCCGGGCGGCCCATTTCACGGGGCGTTCTCCACCCGGTAGCCGACCCCGCGCACCGTCGTGATCACGACGGTGCTGTTCCACACCGCGAGCTTGCGCCGGATAGCGCCGATGTACTGATCGATGATGTTGGTGTCGATGTGTTCCGTCGAGCCCCACAGCTCCTCGAGAATGGTGGCGCGTGTCACCGGCGCTCCCTGCGCGGCGGCCAGCAGACGCAGCAGCATGAATTCCTTCGGACTCAGAGCGAGTGGATGCTCGCCCACCCAGGCGCGCATGGAGCGCGAGTCGAGTCGGGCATCCCCGATCGTGACCACGAGCGAGTCGGCCGTGAGGTCGCGTCGCAACAGCGCGCGCAACCGGGCCGAGAGTTCGCGAAAACTGAACGGCTTCGTCAGATAGTCGTCGGCGCCGGAGTCGAGCCCCGCGACCCGGTCGTCGATGCCGTCGCGTGCCGTCAGCATCAGAATCGGCACCGTGCTGCCGGTCTGCCGCACACGGCGGCACATCTCGAACCCGGACATCTGCGGCAGCATGACGTCGACCACGGCGGCCGACGGCGGATGCTCCGCGAAGGCGATCAGCGCGTCCACGCCGTTGTCGACGAGCGTCGTCTGGTACCCCTCGGCCCGGATGCCGCGCTCGAGGCTCCTGCCCAGCTCGCCATCGTCTTCGACGATGAGTATCGACTTCACGCCCGACTCCTCGCTTCGCAGCCCAGCGGCGCGGCCGTTCTTCGCGCACGTGCGCGTTCTTCGCGCACATCTGAGGGTACCCAGGTCTTGCAGCACCTGGTCCTGTACGGATGTTCAGGCGCCCAGGCCGCATTTCCGACCTTCCGGCCAAGCTGTCGTTCCAGGATGGCGGAATGGCGCAGGAGGTCGAGGTCACCCGCATGAACGTGTCTATCGTCGTGCCCACCTTCAATGAGGCGCCGAACATCGCAGAGCTGGTGCGCAGGATCGCGGACGCATTGCCCGACCACACCACCGAGGTGGTGTTCGTCGACGACTCGACCGACGAGACACCAGAGGTCATCCGAGCGGTCGCCGCCGACTCGCCGGTGCCCGTCAGACTCATTCACCGTGACTCCCCGATTGGCGGCCTGGCCGGCGCCGTGCAAGCCGGGCTGCAAGGCGCCGCGCACGATTGGTGCGTGGTGATGGACGGTGATCTGCAGCATCCGCCCGAAGTGATCTCAGCGATGCTGCGTGCCGGTCTCGAGCAGGATGCCGCGGTGGTGGTCGCCTCCCGGCATGTGCCCGGCGGATCCTCAGCCGGTCTTTCCGGCGTGCTGCGCCGGCTGGTCTCCGACACGTCGAACACGCTCGCGCGCGCCATGTTCCCGGTGAAGCTGCGCAATTGCACCGACCCGATGACCGGCTTCTTCGCGCTTCGCAGGTCGGCAGTCGATCTGAGCGCATTGCGTCCGCGAGGGTTCAAGATCCTTCTCGAGATCCTGGCGCGCAACGCGGTCACGGTCGTCGAGGAGCCGTTCGTCTTCGGGGAGCGCGTTGCGGGCGAGTCGAAGGCGAGCGTGCGCCAGGGGCTCACCTTCCTCCTGCAGCTGGCCGCGTTGCGATTCGGCCGGCTGTCGGGTTTCGCCCTGATCGGAGCACTCGGTGCGGTGGCCAACCTGCTCATCATGGTCGGCCTGCAGGCTGCCGGCATGTGGTACCTGGCTTCGGCCCTGGTGGCCGCCGTCGTGACCATCGCGGGCAACTTCGCGCTTCAAGAGCGGTTCGTCTTCAACGACCTGCGGGCCGAAGGCCACAACGTGTGGCTGAGGTTCGCGCAGTCGCTGCTGTTCAACGGCACCGAGACGGCCGGCCGGCTCGGCATGCTCTGGCTGATCGTCGAATACACGCCGGTGGCCAGCGTGCCGGCGCAGGCCGTGCTGCTCGCCGTCGGGTTCTTGTTGCGCTTCGTGTATCACTCGCGGATCGTCTACCGTCCGCGACGTACGACGAGCTTGGCCGCCGATCTCGACGGCGGGGTCAGCCTCGCGCCCGACCTCAGGGATAGGGCGGGTTGATAGTCTGCGCATCATGCCTGTCACCACGGTCGATCCCGTTACCGCCCTCGTCGTCATCGATCTGCAGAAGGGTGTCGCGAGCATGCCGACGGCGCACCCGTTCGAGACCGTCGTCGCGAACACGAACGCCCTCGCGTCGGCGTTCCGCGAGCGCGGCCTGCCCATCGTGATCGTGACCGTGGATGCCGGCGCACCAGGCCGCACCGAGACGGTACGCCCCGCCGCCGACCGCCCCGCCGATTGGACCGAAGTCGTACCCGCGCTCGCAACGCATCCCAGCGACATCTCGGTCGTCAAGCGCACCTGGGGTGCATTCACCGGCACCGATCTCGACGAGCGACTGCGACAGCGTGGCGTCACGCAGGTCGTCGTCACGGGAGTGGCGACCAGCGCCGGCGTCGAATCCACGGCGCGCCATGCGCACGAGCTCGGCTACAACGTGACGCTCGCCACCGACGCCATGACCGACAGCGACCCGGTACGGCACGAGCACAGCGTCGCGCAGATCTTTCCCCGGATCGGCGAGACCGGCACCACGGGTGAGATCCTGCGCCTGCTGACCGCTTGAGCCGGGGTCGCGCGGTCGCCGCCGTTGCGCCGGCGCGCCAGGGGCGGCGCCAGGGGGTGCAGCGCCAGGGGCGGCGCGCCAGGGGGTGCAGCGCCAGGGGCGGCGCCAGGGGGTGCAGCGATTGCAGGAGAAATTGGCGGCACGCCGGGTAGAGCGAAGTGTTAGGCGGCGCGTCCGGAAAATCTCCTGCAGTCCTGACTGCGCCAGACTGCGCCTGACTGCGCCTGACTGCGCCTGACGGTGCCTGACGGTGCCTGACGGTGCCTGACGGCGCCCGACGGTGCCTGACGGCGCCTGACTGCAGTCCTGACGGTGCCTGACGGCGCAGCCGGAGGCCCCGCGTGGCGACGGTGGGGGACGGACGGCCGGCCGCGCCTCTATCCGGTGGCATCCGCCGCGACTAGCCTGACGACATGAACGATTACCGCCCGCCGTTGAAAGACATCTCCTTCGTGCTCGAGCACGTGATCGGGTACCCGCAGATCGCTCAGCTGCCCGGTTTCGAGCACGCGGACCTCGAAACCGTCGAAGAACTGCTCGAGCATTTCGGCGACTTCGTGGCCAACGTCGTCGCGCCGACGAACCGTGCGGGGGATGTCGAAGGGGTGCGGCGCGACGCCGACGGATCGTTCGTGCTGCCGACCGGCTTCAAGGAGGCGTACCGGCAGTATGTCGAGACCGGCTGGGGCGCACTGCCGCTGCCGCAGGAGTTCGGCGGCGCCGGCTTTCCGCGCACCGTCGGCCTCGCCATGCAGGAGTTGCTCACCTCTGCCAACCTGTCGTTCTCGTTGTGCCCCTTGCTCACCCAGGGCGCCATCGAGGCGCTGCTGCATTACGGCAGCGACGAGCTGAAGCAGCGCTACCTGCCGAAAATGGTCACGGGTGAATGGTCGGCGACGATGAACCTCACCGAACCGCAGGCCGGCTCAGACGTCGGTGCCCTGACGACGCGCGCCGTGCGGCGGGACGATGGCAGCTACGGCATCACCGGGCAGAAGATCTTCATCACCTACGGGGAGCACGACCTGGCCGAGCAGATCGTGCACCTGGTGCTGGCACGAACCCCGGATGCCCCCGCAGGCACCCGGGGCATCTCCTGTTTCATCGTTCCCAAGTACCTGGTGAACGACGACGGGTCGCTCGGTGCACGCAACGGGGCACGGGCGCTGTCGTTCGAACACAAGCTCGGCATCCACGGAGCGCCCACCTGCGTGATGGCATACGAGGATGCCACCGGCTATCTGATCGGCGACGAGAACATCGGTATGCGCATCATGTTCGTGATGATGAACGTCGCGCGCACCTCCGTCGGTCTGGAAGGCCTCGCGCTCGCCGAACGCGCCTACCAGCAGGCGCTCGCCTACGCGACCGAGCGCAAGCAGGGGCACGCCGTCGGTGCGACTGCTCCGTCGCCCATCATCGACTTCCCCGACGTGCGGCGCATGCTCATGACCCAGAAGGCATATATCGCGGCACTGCGCCGTCTGATCCTGCTGAACGCCTCATACGTCGACCGCAGCACGCATGATCCGGATGCTGCGGTGCGGGCCAGGTGCGAGGAGGTCGTCGGCCTGCTGACCCCTATCTGCAAGGCGTTCGGCTCCGACTTGGGCACCGAGTTGACCTCGCTCGCCCTCCAGATCCACGGCGGCATGGGGTACATCGAGGAGACGGGCATCGCCCAGCACTACCGCGACATCCGCATCGCACCCATTTACGAGGGAACCAACGGCATCCAGGCGGCCGACCTGGTCGCCCGCAAACTGGGCGTGCGCGGCGGCGCCTCCGTTCGGGAGTTCATCGCTGAGATGCGACAGCTCGACGGGCGACTGGCCGAGGCCGGCGGCGCGTTCGCGACCATCCGCGACCGGTTGGCCAAGCAGCTCGACGCACTCGAGACGGCGACCGATTGGATGCTGCGCAACGGTCAGAGCGAACCGAACGCTCTGCTGGCCGGGTCCACCCCGTACCTGCGGATGTGGGGACTGTGCGTCGGGGGTTGGCTGATGGCGCGCTCGGCACTCGCCGCGCGCGACGCGGGCGGTGAGGCAGAGGCGCAGAACCAGCTCGTGCTCGCCCGGTTCTACGCGGAGCAACTGCTGCCACAGGTCTCGGGCCTGCTCAGTGCCACCACGAGCGGCGCCGACGACCTGTTCGCACTCGACGGTGCTGCCCTCGCGGGGCGTTGAAGACGGCGCATCATGAAGCTCAAGCTCGACCTGCACGAGATCTACAACCGGGGCGACGAGATCGACCGTGCGTTGCGCGACATCATCGCTGAGGCCGTTGCGAAGAAGGCTCCGCTGGTGGAGATCATCCCCGGTAAGGGATCAGGCCAGCTGAAGAAGCGCGTGCTGCGGTTCCTCGACCAGAAGGAGATCAAGGCGATCTATCACCGAGTGGAGAAGGATTCCGACAACTTCGGCCGGATCTTCGTGCACTTCCGCTGGAAGTAGCCGATCCGGCTACATGTTCAGCGTCGCGCCTCGCGCCGTGATGAAGTCGAGGTGCACGTGATCGCACGTGTCGGGGAAGGTCGTGAAGTTGCCCAGCGGGATGTCGGCCCGGCACTCGCTCTGGCCGACGTGACTGCCCGGCGGCACCACCGTGTCGAGCGCCTGGATCAGTTTGAGCGATTCAGGGTCGCCACCGGTGAGCGGGTGCCCGTTCAAGATGTAGAAGTCGACCGCGTGGCCGCCGCCGTCAGCGTAGTGCGCCGACGAGCTGCCCGCGCCCTCGATCTGGCCCGTGCAACGACGGTTGATGTCGCTGACGCCGACCACGTTGAAGTGCTGCAAGGCGAATTCGATGGTCTGGAGCACCCGATAGTCGATGCCGCAGTTCGGCACGGCCCTGCCCTCTGCGAGGTAGCGGATCTCTGGAATGTGATCGGGCGTCGAACCGATCAGCCGTCCCTGTGCGACGGCGGCCATCAACGTCTTCGCCAACGCCTGCACCGTTCCGGACACGGTCGACTGCTCGGTGGAGTCGAGCGTTTGGGGGTCTTCGAGGATCGAGTAGTTGTCTTGCAGCGCTGCGTTGTGCACGGCCCCGCTGACGCGCAGGGTCTGGGCGGGAGCGCCCGCGGTGAGCACGCCGCGGGCGCCTTCAGCCGAGTACGCGTATGCGGGCAGTGCTGCCGTGCCGACCAGACCCGTAGCGGCAAGAATGACGAGGCCCTTCGCCCAGGACCGGCTGAGCAGCCGGCGTCGCGGGCGGCCCTTGGGACGGTGCGTGGTCGACTTCGGCTGCACCAGCGGAGGGCGCCGGCCCACCGGTCGCGTTGCCGGCGGCACCTCGTCATCGGTTGCGGCGGCGAGTCGGATCGGCTGCGAACGCACCACGGGCGCGGGTTTCGGCGCAGGCGCCACGGGCGCGGATTCCGTCGCGTGCGCGATGGGCGCCGTGCGCGCGGCCGGCATGATCGCCGCATCCGGAGAATATGCCGGGGTGTATGCGCGCGGCGGCTCGGTCACGATGACGTCCGCGCTCAACGTCATGCGCTGGGCGGCGTCCCTGCGCTCGTGCTCTCGTCGTTCGCGGCGAGACATGAACACGGGCGAGCCCTTGCGTTCATTGTGCTGCTCTTCGAGAAGGGAGAGCCGCTGCACCTCCGGACCCGCCTCCGGGTGGCCGTGCGAGTGCCGTCCCGGCAGTGTGCTGGATGATGTCACACAGTGCCTTTCGGATAGACGCAGGACGATTCGGCCTACCGATCGGGGTCGACCGCATCGGGAGGAGAAGTCGGGTACCCAACCACGGTAGTAGCTCGTTACCGAATTGTCACATTCTTTCGCGTCATCCTCAGGTTGGATGCTGTTCAGCCCCGTGCGGTAGACCCGATCAGTCTCGGCCACTGCTGCGCCGGAAACCCGACGGAGTCGTGCCGTGTTCCGCCCGGAATTGGCGATTGAAATTCGAGAGATTCGTATACCCGACCTCCTGAGCGATCAACGCGATCGAGTCCGAGGTCTGCCGGAGCAGCCGCCTGGCGTGCGCAAGCCGCAGGCGGCGGACCATGTCGCTGAACGTCTGCCCGCTGGCGCGTTTGAAGTACTTCGAGAACGCCGCTTCCGACATGTTGGCGTTGCGAGCCGCGACGGACAGCCGCACGTCGTCGGTCAGGTTGGCGAAGATGTAGGTGATCGTCGCGCCGATCACGGCCTCGGCTTGCGCGTCGACGTTCCATGGGATGTCGGCGTTCGAAAGCAGTTCGTATTCGGAGGCCGGCGCCGTCGCCATCGTGTCCAAGAGGGCGAAGATGTGCTGAAGCCGCTCGCTGCCGCGACTCTTGCCGATCGCTTCGAGCTCGGCAGCGCCCTTGGTCGCGGCGGTTCCCTGGAACTGGATGCCGCGCTCGGCACGTGAGAGCAATGGCTGCACCTCGGCGAGTTCCGGAAGCAGGCGTTGGCATCCGTCGAGCCAACTCGCGAGGAACTGGAACACGACGTCTCTGCCGGGCTGGTGCTCTCGTGTGTCGCTGATCCAGTCGTGCGGCAGGTTCGGTCCGACGAGAACGAGCTGACCGGGCCCGAATGTCCCGACATGATCGCCGACGATGTAACGTCCGTGGCTCTCGCGGATCAGATGGACCTCGTACTCCGGATGGTAGTTCCAGCGTGCGAAAACGCTCGGATAGTCGTGGTTGTGCCAGCGCGCCGAGAGCTGGGGATCGGTCGGCACGAGTTCCCGCGTGGCCGGCTGGCCGACGAATCGCTCTGCTTCTTCGGGCCGCCCGATGGCCGTCGTCTTGGTTGAGCTCATGGTCGCCTCCGGCAAGAAAGTATCAGATGTCGACATCTGCGGCGCTAGTCCGGCGGAACAAGGCTTCGTAGATTTGCTCCGCAGGCACGGTGAACGGGCGCTGCAAAGGTGGCGAAGCAAGGGAGCTGAGATGAGAACAGGCATGCCGAACACAAATCGGCTCGTGCTGAACGAACCAGGACCGGACTCACGATGAGCGCCCTTCCGGTATTCGCGCTCGACGGTCGTTCCGCTCTCGTAACGGGCGGCAACCGCGGCCTCGGCAAAGCCATCGCGTTCGCCCTCGCCGAGTCCGGCGCCCGGGTGGTCGTCTCCGGGCGCGATCACGCAAGGAATCACGAAGTGGCCGCCGAAGCAAAGAACCGAGGATTCGACATCACCGCCGTGGATGCCGACATCACCGACGACGAGTCCGTGGCCGAGATGACGCGTATCGCGTTCGAGCGCCTCGGCGGCCTCGACATTCTCGTGAACAACGCGGGGGCGTGTTTCCATGCTCCGGCATTCGAGGTGACCGACGAGGAGTGGGCTGCGGTCTTCGACCTCAACGTGCGCGCGTTGTGGAAGTGCAGCATTGCAGCCGGCGCCATCATGCGGGACGCCGGCGGTGGATCGATCGTCAACATCGGGTCGATCTCGGGGTTCATCGTGAACCGGCCGCAGATGCAGCCCGCCTACAACTCGTCGAAAGCCGCGGTTCACCAGCTCACGAAGTCGCTCGCGGCGGAATGGGCACCCTTGAACATCCGCGTCAATGCCGTCGCGCCGGGTTACATCAAGACCGATATGGCGCCGGTCGACCGTCCCGAATTCCGGCGCCATTGGATCGAGGATGCTCCGCAGCAGCGCTTTGCGCGCGCCGAGGAGATCGCGCCGGGCGTCGTCTTCCTCGCGAGCGACGCGGCTTCGTTCGTGACGGGATCCATCCTCACCATCGACGGCGGCTACACGCTCTGGTAGCCGCATCCACTCAGACGGCGCCGCCGCCTGACTACAGCGCGGCCTTGCCGCCGAAACGGAGACACACTGATGAATGATGCACCGGGCGCGATGTCGCGCCGCACCGTGCTCCAGGGAGCCGGTCTCGGCTTGATGGCGCTCAGCCTCGCGGGCTGCACCTCGAACGCCACGAACGCCACGGCCGGCACTGCCGGCAAAGGCGGTTGGAAGCAGTTCAGCGGCACCACGATCAATTTCATCTCGGAGAACACGGCGCCGTCGGCTGCGATCGCAGCCAACAGCAAGCCATTCACCGACCTGACCGGGATCAAGGTGAACATCACGCAGATGCAGCTGAGCGACTTGGTGCAGAAGGTGAAGCTGGACATGTCCAGCGGCTCCTCCCAGTACCACGTGATCTACGCGGATCCCTATCAGGTGCTGGCACCGCTCAGTGGGGGCCTCACCGATCTTGCTCCTCTGGTGAAGAATCCGTCATACCCGAAGGTCGAGAAGGGGCTGTCGGACTTCATCGCTCTGGATGCCGCGGGGCGGTTCTTGGACAAAGACAAGCTGTTCGCTCTGCCGTATGACTGCCCCACGATGATCTGGATGTATCGCAAGGACCTGTTCGACAAGTATCACGATCGCATGAAGCGCGACCTCGGATTCGATCCGACGCCGTCGGGCAGCATCACGTGGGAGCAGTACTACCAGATCGCCGATTGGTTCAACAAGAACGGCAAGGCCGATGTGCCGTACGGCACGGGCCACCAGGCGAAGCAGCATGATTCGTTGCAGTGCGACTTCTCGAACGTGTTGTGGGCCTACGGCGGCGACTACTTCGCCGGCTCGGAGATCGGAACGCTCGGCTCGCAGAAGCCCGGCGAGAGCGACCTCACCTCATCGGAGGCCGTAGCGGCAGCGACCTTCTACCAGAAGCTCTTGGGCATCGCGCATCCCTCTTCGACTTCCTGGGATTGGGACGGCCTCGGTTCGGCGTTCGCCGCAGGGCAGATCGCGATGTGCCCGAACTGGCACGAATACGCCGCATCGAACGAGAAGTCGTTGCCAGGCAAGGTGGCCTACTCGATCCTGCCCACCGGTCCCAAGCGTTCGGCGAACAACTGGGGCGGCACAGGCATCGGCATCAACGCCAACGCCAAAGACAAGGAACTCGGGGCCGCGTGGTTGTTCGCGAACTGGGCGACTTCTCCCGATACCCAACTGATGACGCTGGCGTCGAAAGTGGGCGGCGGCACTCCGACGCGCACCTCGGTCTACGACCTGCCGCAGGTGAAGAAGAACGAACAGCGGCCCTCGACGATGCCCAACATGCTGACGGCAGCGGCGGTGTTGGAGGCCTGGAAGCCCGAGCACATCGGGTTGCGCCCCAAGGTCGCAACCTGGAACCAGCTCGACACCATCGTCTACACCGAGTTGTCCAAGATGCTGGCCGGCTCCTCGAGCCCGCAGGCGACCATGTCGTCGATGGCGAGACAGTTCGATCAGGTCAACAAATGACTCAGACATCCGTACAGGTGCGTCCCCCGGCTTCGGCCGCGGGGCGCGCCGTTCGGGCGCAACGGCGGCGCCCCAGCTTCGAGTTCCGGATGATGCTGCCCGCGTTGGCAGTGCTCGCCGCGGTGTCGGTCGTGCCGTTCATCAGCCTGATCGTGATGAGCTTCTCCTCTGTCAAACTGCTTGGCGGCGTCGGCATGACGTTGCTCGGGTTGGGCAACTGGACCGCGGTGCTGACCGATTCCCAGACGTGGCACGCCTGGCTGGTGACGATCGAGTTCTTCGTGCTCGCCGTCGGCATGGAAATGATCTTCGGAACGATATTCGCGCTCATCCTCAATTCGCTGCGCCGTGCACGATCGATCGCGTTCTCGCTTGTTCTGCTGCCGATGTTCCTGGCCCCGATCACCGTCGGACTGCTCGGCAACTACCTGCTCGACCCCACGATAGGTCTGTACTCCTGGGTGCTACGGGTCGTCGGACTGCTCCCCGCCGGCCACAGCCTGCTCGGACAGCAGAGCACCGCGCTTCTCGCCGTCGCGACGCTCGACGCCTGGCAATGGATTCCGCTGGTCACGCTCATCGTGCTTGCCGGACTGAGCTCGGTGAACCCGTCGGTTCTCGAAGCGGCCAGCGTCGACGGCGCCGGCTACGTCCGCACCTTGTATTCGATCGTGTTCCCCACCATCGCCCCGGTGCTCCTGGTCGCGCTGCTCGTGCGCTCGATGGACGCCATCCGCTACTACGACATCGTCAAGATCACCACGGGAGGTGGTCCGGCCAATGCGTCGTGGGTCATCTCCCTCCAACTCAATGAGAAGGTGCAGGCGACCAGTCTCGATGGCATCACGACGCTGATAGGTCAGGCGTCGGTGATCGGCATCACGATGCTCGTCTTCACCACGATCATCGCCAACCTGTTCGTCAGGGTTCTCGACCGAAGGGGGCTCACGCGATGAGCGACACCGCTGTAACGGCGAAATCGTATCGTGCGACGATCGCGGGCGTGCTCGCCGTGGTCATCGTGCTGTGGTCGGTGGTCCCACTGCTCTGGATGCTGCTGACAGCGTTCAAGCCGCAGACGGCGATCAACACGTCGACTCCCGTGCTCGCATTCGCACCGACGCTGGAGAATTTCATCCGCCTCTTCACCGGAGGCAACTCGATCGGCCCGTACATCCTGAACAGTGTGCTCGCATCGGTCGGCTCCACCGTGATCGCCGTGGGGCTCGGCACCATGGCCGGCTATGGATTGTCCCGCTGGAAGAGCCGCGCGAAAGGCAATCTCTCGTTCTGGATCATCTCGACCAGGATGGCGCCGATCGCAGCGGTGATCGTGCCGTTGTTCGTGATCTTCCGCCAGTTCGGTCTCATCAACAGCGTTCCCGGACTGATCGTCGCCTACCTGACGTTCAACCTGCCGTTCGCGATCTGGCTGATGAGTGCCTTCTTCGCCGAGGTTCCCACCGCACTGCAGGAGGCCGCGCAGATCGACGGTTGCAACAAGTGGCAGGCGTTCCGCCTCGTCGTGCTGCCGACAACCCTGCCCGGGATGATCGCGACCGCCGTGCTGTGCACGGTCTTCTCCTGGAACGACTACGCGTTCGCCACCGCTTTCTCCGGTCCGGAATCGCAGACCCTGCCGATGTCGGCCGGTTCCCTGATCACCCAGACGGGCACCGACTGGGGGCAGCTCTGCGCGCTCGGCATCATCACGGTGCTTCCGATGATCGTCATCGGACTGCTCGTGCGTCGACATCTCGTGACTGGGATGTCGATGGGCGCCGTCACGGGTGAGTGAGCACTCCGTCCCAACTGATCGACTGCGCATCCGGCGCGATCGAACGCATCCTGCGCGGATCAACACGTACTGCCGCGCGAATGAACGAGAAGAGAAGACGCCATGTCACAAAACGTGCTGAACACGAGTGCGGTGCTGTATGCGCCGGGCGATCTCAGGATCGAAGCCCGGCCGCACCCGGCTCCGAGCGAACACGAGGTGATCGTCGAAGTCGGCGCCGTCGGCATCTGCGGATCCGATGTGCACTATTACGAACACGGGCGAATCGGCGACTTCATCGTGCAGGCGCCGATGATCATCGGGCACGAATCCGCCGGAACGATCGTCGAGGTCGGCGCCGGTGTCGATAGGGGCCGCCTGGGGCAACTCGTCGCGATCGAGCCCGGCGTTCCCGACCGGGTCTGTGAAGAATGCCTGCAAGGCAGGTACAACCTCTGCCCCGCCGTGCGCTTCTTCGCAACGCCGCCCGTGGATGGTTCCATCACGCGGTTCGTGGCGATCGATGCCTCTTTCGCGCATCCCGTGCCAGGTTCACTGGATGTCGAGCGCGCGGCGATGGCAGAACCGGTGTCTGTCGCGGTGTGGGCCTGCCGCAAGGCGGGGGTGAGCGTCGGCGACGACGTTCTGGTCACCGGAGCAGGACCGATCGGTCTCTTCGCTGCGCAAGTCGCGCGCGCCTTCGGGGCCGCGAGCGTCACCGTGACCGACGTGAGCGGATTCCGGCTCTCGATCGCCGAGCAACTCGGCTTCATCGCCCAGGATGCGTGCCAACCGATCGCCGGAACATTCGACGTACTGCTCGAGTGCTCAGGTGCCGCTCGGGCACTGCAAGACGGAATCCGTCGATTGCGACCTGCCGGGCGCGCCGTGTTGATCGGCATGGGGTCCGACACCGTCGCGCTCGACGTGTCGGTGATCCAGAGTCGAGAGCTCTCGATATCCGGAATCTTCCGGTATGCGAACACCTACCCGACTGCTCTCGACCTGATCGCGTCTGGCGGCGTCGACGTGGATGCGATCATCACCCACCGCTTCTCGCTCGCCGACACGGAGCGCGCGCTCACGTTGGCTCGACGCGATCCGGCCTCGTTGAAGGCGGTCGTCATCATTCGCGAGCCGACCGATGACCGTGTAAAGCCGAGCGCGTAGAACCAATCATCGAACCCGGGCGCGCATTCGGTGCTGGTGCGCTGGATCGGCGCATTCGGCGGATTCAATCCTGAACGAATCCTCAGACGAATGGGAACCGTCTGAACGTGATTGCCGAGTCGGCCTCGGTAGCGTGAGCGGCGCCAATCCGGCGATCCCTCCCGGGACGGAGCCACGACATGACCGCGCAGACCGACGAGCACGTGGTTGCGCGCGTCGCGGCACCGGCACGCACACCGGCACACCCATCGACACCGGCACACGCACCGATACCGGCGCGCGAACCGACCCCGACTCGCGCACCATCGCAATCCCGCGCGGGTTTCCTGCGGCTACCCCGCTTCTGGCCCTTCGCTCTGCCACCGCTCGCCATGTTGGTGCTCGGCGTGTGGGGTCTGGATCGCGGTTCGATGTTCGGCACCGAAGCGGCGACGTACTGGGCTGCGCGACTGCCCATCGCCACCTTCTGGCGGCTGCTCTCGCACGTCGACGCGGTGCACGGCATTTACTACCTGATGATGCGCGGCATCCTGGCGTTCGGCGCGAACGAGGTCGTGTTGCGCATCCCGTCCGTGCTGGGCGCGTGCATCGCGGCGTTGCTGCTGACGTACCTCGGCCATCGTCTCACCGGGTCGCGAGCCATCGCCACCGCCGCCGGAGGCGCGTTCGTGTCGCTGACCGTGGTGAACGGCACGGCGCAAGAGGGGCGCTCCTACGCGATCGACCTTGCTCTCGTGCTGGCGGCATCCGCTGCTCTCGTCGTGGCGGTGCAGCGTGAGCGCGCCGGCTCGGGCCGAAGGATGCACTGGGTCGGCTATGCGGCGCTGGTCGTGGTCGCCGGTTACCTGCACGAGTTCACCGTTCTCGCGGTGGCCGCACACGCGGTGACGCTCGCCTGGTCGCGCGCCGACCGGAAGCTCTGGCGACGCTTCTGCATCGCGGCCGCGTGCGCGGTCCTCGCCCTCGTGCCGCTCATCCTGATCAGCCATGCCGAGGACTCGGCGCTGTCGTGGGTGCCTCGAGCCACGCCGGCCTCGTTCGTCGACCTGACGGTCAACCTGCTCGGTCCGCTGCCGCTCTGCATCGTGATGACGAGCGTGCTGATCGTTGCGGGGATGCTGCCGGTCGCGCGATGGGCCTCCCGGTCGCGTCCCGAACGGATCACCCTCGTCGCCTTATCGGTGCCGCTGCTGGCGGTGCCCGGCAGCATCCTGATTCTCGAGTCGATGCTCGCGGTGCCGCTCTACGGCGGCGTTCGCTACGTGCTGTACAGCACGGCCGGAGCCGCGCTGCTCGCGGCTGCAGGCGCCTGTCGGCTCGGAGACCTCGTCGCCGGCGCGATTCGACCCTGGCGAGCCGAATGGGTGCCGCAGTTCATCGCCGGACTTCTCATCGCGTGTCTCTTCGTGGCCGGGCTGCCGCTGCAGATCTCCCAGCGCACGGCGCAAGGGCGACTGCAGAACCTGAGCGCGGCAGCCGCGTTCGTCGCGGCCGACGCGCGACCAGGCGATGCCGTGCTCTACATCCCGCTCGCCGCGGGACTCGCACAGCTCGGGTATCCCGACGATTTCGGTGCCGTCACTGACATCGCGCTCTCGCAGTCGCCGGAGCGAGCCGCGGAGTTCTACGGCGTGGCCGCACCCCGTGCCACGATCCTCGCGCGCATCCGGCGGTCGCGCCGGCTCTGGGTCCTCGGTTCGATGACGAGCTCGAGCAACGTCTCGCCACGCCTGACGATGGAACGGCGCGCCGTCGAGTCGTCGTTCCACCGCGTCACCGAGCGGGACTATGCCGGCATCGACGTCTACCTCTTCCTCCACGACTGATCGTCGTCGAGCACGGCCGCCAGGCCCGTGACCGGGATGTCAGGGAATTCATCCCGCGCGTCGTCGAATTCGAAGGCGGCCGCGCCGGATTCCTCCCACACGCTCGCCTCGGCGAGCCGGGCGAGGAATGGCGAGAACGGTCTCGCCGCGACGGAAAGGATGCGTTGGGCGGTGCGGGGGATGCGGCGCACCGAGCCGTGCCCGAGTCGAGCGAGGGCGGCTCCGGCGAGTTCGTTGCCGGTGTGCGTCTCGGTGCCCCACTCGATGATGCGGTTGCCGAGCGCGCCGTCTGAGAACGCGCGCACGATCAGTGCTGCGGCGTCGCGTGCCGAGGTGAACGTCACCGGAACGGTTCCCGACCCGAACACGAGAACGGCGCCCCTGCCATCGAACGGGGCCGTCACGACCGCGAGTCGCTGCTCGAGGATCGCGCCGATCCTGATGACCGTCCATCCGACGCCAGAGCCGCGCAGGGCATTCTCGGCCGCCGCCTTGCACCGCAGATACTCGATGGGCCCGTCGGGCGAAGCCCCATGCATCGACATCATGACGAGGTGCTCGACTCCGGCCGCGCCGGCAGCCTGCACGAGTCGGATGGCGCCATCGCGGTCGACGATACGAGGATCTTCCCCTTTGATGCCGAACCCGGATGCCGCGAACACGACGTGCGCGCAGCCGGCCACGGCCTTCCTGCAGTCCGCTTCTGAGCCGAGGTCGCCGACCACGATCTCGACGTCGTCGCCGACGGGCAACGGCTGGGATACACCGCGTGCGAGAACGCGCACGCGGTGCCCGGCGGAGACCAGCATGGGCACGACCGTGCTGCCGAGCCGACCCGTGCCGCCCACGACGAGGATCACGGCGCCTCCCCCGGATCCACTCCTCGCACCGCGACGCGGATCGCATCGTCCACGTCGCCGGAGTGCTGCTCGATCGGCTCGACGTAGAACCGCGCTGACGCGATGCTGTCACCGCGCACCGTGAAGATGACCACGCCGGTTGCGGCGCTGATCGAGCCGTCGGCACGCGTTCCCGCGGTGCTCCACTCCATCCACACCCGGCTGTCCGGTCCGGTGGTGGCATCGTGCACGGTGAGTTCCAGGTCTCGGAGTCCACCGAACAGTGCGGACCAGTTCTTACCCACCTGGGCCGCGCCTCGGAATCCGCGCCGGGGATGCGCGGGAGTGACGTTCTCGTAGTCCGGGGCGAACTGCGACACCATCTCCGTCACGTCGCGCCGACTCGTGGCGGCGACCAGGCGCCGTACCGGTCCGTCGGGAAGGAGGTCGATTCCTGATGAGACGTCCATGAACTGCTCCCTATGCCGTCCGTCGCGGGAGGCGGAAGGGCTGCTACGCCATTTGATACAGTCAACTGTAATCAAATTTTGGGAAGGAGTCCAGTGCGGTGACCTCCCCTATCGATGAGTCGCGGCATCCAGACCGTAGCCCCCGCTCCTACAACAGCCGGCGACGTCGCGAGGCGGCCGAGCAATCGAGGCTGCGGGTGCTGGCGCGGGCTCGTGAACTGTTCCTGTCCGCGGGATACGCCGCTACCACGGTCGCGACGATCGCCCAGGCAGCCGGTGTCTCGTCCGAGTCCGTCTACAAGAACTTCGGGGGAAAGGCGGGTCTGGTTCGCGCGATCCAGGAGCAGAGTCTTCTCGGCGCGGGCGACGCGCCGGCCGAGGAGCGCTCTGACCGCGCGCAAGAAGTCGCCACCGACGGTCGTGAGCTCATGCAGCGGTTCGGCCGCTTCGTGACCGAGATCGCTCCGCTCGGCGCGCCCATCATCCTGCTCATCCGGGATGCCGCCGCCAGCGGCGATGCAGACATGGAGGCACTGCTGCGCGAGGTCGAGGACGCGCAGTATCGCCGGATGCTGCACAACGCTAGGCGGGTCGTGGCCAGGGGACTCTTGCGCGCTGACCTGTCGGCTGAAGAAGCCGCCGACGTGATGGTCGCCAGCACCTCCGTCGGACTCTACGAGAGCCTGGTGCTGAAGCGTGGCTGGAGCGCCGAGAAGTATGGTGGCTTCGTGGCCAGGATGCTCGTGGCGAACCTGTTGCCCGACCAGGACTAGAACTGCGGAGGCCTGAATCCGCGAGTGGCCGGACCGGCGGTCAGCGGCCTTCCGCGAGCGCCTTCTCGAGCAGCTCCGTGATGTCGACGGGTTCGGTAGGCGGCAGTTCCAGCGCGGCCGGGTCGATCGGTGCGTTCATCGCATCTCCTCTATTTGCATCCTGTGCCGCACCGGCGTGCAGCCGGTCCCGGTTCTGATTACCTCGGGTCGGTAGGTGCCCGCCGCTGCCCCTCCCCAGGCGCTTGTGCGGCGGGCACCGCCCATGTTCCGCACGGCGATGTTCCCCGTGTCACTCATGCGGAATCGTGAGGCCGAGACGCGAGCACAGCTCGTTCACGGCCAGGTCGGAGGGGAACACTGCCAGGCGGCCGTCTGGCAGCTCGCAGGTCTCCAGGTTCGGTACGGGAAAATCCCGATCGTTCGTGCCGCCACCGGGTGAGAACGTGCCGATTCGCCACGTGGCGGCGCACATGCCTTCGGCCAGTTCGATGCGCTGTCGCAACGGAGTCGGCGTCGGGTCGTTGCGGTCGCCGGGCGCATAGACGGATGTTCCGTGGCGCGCGTGCTTGTCGGCGGCGGCATAGCAATCGGTGAGGTAGTTGATCTGGCCCTGTGAGGCCTGCGCGATGGCGTACGCTCCGGCGGTCGTGCCGGAGACCAGAGCCGCCGCAACGCCGAGCGCGATCAGGCGGTGGCGACGCGTGGTGCGCCGGTCATCTACAGCGATCGCTTCGAAGAGACGGTGCTTGCTCTGTTCGAAATGCCGGGCGTCCGGCAGAAGCCCCTGGTCGGTCATGAGTTCCCCCTGAGGGTGTGCAATTCGCTGCGCAGTCGGCTGCGCAGACGGGAGAGCCGGTTGCGCACCGCACCCGCGCTGATGCCCGCGGCCGTTGCGGCGTGCTCGTAGCTATGGCCGTCTCGGATGCACAGCTCGAACACCGTTCGATCGGGTTCGGTCAGCCGCGCGGCCGCCGACTCCACGTAGGCGAGCAGTTGGGAGCGCTCGACGAGCTCGTCCGGCCCGGGTTGCGGGTCGGGCACCGCCTCGTCGAACGATCTGTCACTACGTCGCTTCGCGTGAACCTGCAGTGCCCGGCGTCGGTTGGCGATCAGGTTGCGACCGGTGACAAGGAGCCAGGGAAGAGCGGACTCCCCGACCAGTGCGACCGTGGCGCGCTTGCGCCACAGCGTCACGAAGACATCTTGGCTGATCTCCTCGACGTCTTCGCGGCTGTCCAGACGGGCAGCGATGTAGGCGTAGACGACCCGGCTGTGCCGGTCGTGGAGCCGCCCCAGTGCCGGCTTGCTTCCGCGCGCGAGGTCGCGCAGCAATGCGAGATCCGACTGATCGGATCCATCGCCCGCATTGATCGCGGCTGCGGCGTTGGCCAAGTCGCTCATATCTAGGAAGTGTGCCTCCCCGGCACATCCTCTCAACCGCGTGCATCGGCCTGCGCTTGTGACATCGGTGCGGCGGAGACAGAATGAGCCTGCCCGGCAGGCAGCCGGAGCCGATCAACTTCTGGGGAGAAGTCCAATGGCATTCAGAACGTCCCTCTCGGTGCGCCGTCTGCTCGCATCCGTGGTGAGCATCGCGGCGCTTTCGGGGTCGCTCCTGGCAGGCGCCGGTGTGGCCGATGGCGCGACGTCGGCCGGTCGGTCGTGTTCTTACGACCTGGGAACGAAATCGTTGGTGTGCGTGAATGCCGGTGAGGATCTTAACAAGGCGGTGCTGGAGCGCCAGCACGTGCGGGTGGTCGTTCCAAGCGGCGCCAGGGGCGTCACCGTGCGCAGCGCGGCGGTGCCCGATGGGGCGCTGACCACGTACGTGCAGACACAGCTCTTCGACGATGTCGACTATGGCGGGTCGTTCTTTCAGATCACCAACTCGAGTGGTTGCACCGGCGGCACCTGGTATTTCGGGCCGCTCGGCGATGTGGGGTGGTCCGGGCGCGTGAGCTCGTTCAAGAGCTTCTCGAGTTGCAGCACGAAACTCTGGCAGGGAACCGACTACAGCGGATCCTCGTACGGCTACACGACCAGTGCCACGAGTCTGGGCACGATGAACGACCGCGCCAACTCGGTAACGATGAGGTGAATGTGACTGTCACATCCGGCGCGCGCAACCCGGCATAATTGACCTGATCACGGCGCGCGCGAAGCAGTGCGGCGCCCGTCAAGGGGAGGCGGAGCCGACACGTCCGAGACGCAGAAGACCCGCGCCCCGAGCATTCGCGACGTCGCCCGGCTCGCCGGCGTCTCGTACCAGACCGTTTCTCGAGTGCTGAACGACCACCCCAGCATTCGAGAATCCACCAAGCAGCGTGTGCTGCAGGTGATGCAGGAGTTGCAGTACCGACCCAACCGGGCGGCGCGCGCTCTGGTCACGAGCAAGTCGCGCACCATCGGTGTTCTCGCGGCGGCGTCCGGCTCGTTCTACGGCCCAGCCAGCAGCATCAATGCCATCGAGGATGCCGCTCGCGATGCGGGCTATTACGTCACGACCTCGAACCTGGCGGCGACCGACCGTGGCTCCATCGAGGCTGCGTTGGATCATCTCCTGGCTCAGGCGGTGGAGGCGATCGTGGTGATCGCGCCCCAGGTGCGCGTGTTCGATGCGATCGCCGACATGTCGATCTCGGTTCCCTTCGTCACGATGCAGGCGAGTGGCCGGCTCGCCGACCGCTCGTTGTGGGTGGACCAGATGGCGGGAGCGCGGCTGGCCACCCGGCACCTGATCGAACTGGGTCATCGAGACATCTACCACCTTGCTGGACCGCAGGACTGG
Organism: Humibacter sp.; assembly: GCA_035564555.1. Taxonomy (GTDB): domain Bacteria; phylum Actinomycetota; class Actinomycetes; order Actinomycetales; family Microbacteriaceae; genus DATMTS01. The sequence goes on along the minus strand of DATMTS010000055.1, from coordinate 97,161 downwards.
ATCGAGGCGGAGGCCCGGATGCGGGGATTCCTCGACGAGATGGGGGCGCAGGATGTTCCCACCACCGCACCGATTCTCGGCGATTGGACCGCGGATTTCGGGTACCGGGCAGGACGCGAACTGGTGCGGGTCCGTGACTTCACCGCGATCTTCTCCTCGAACGACCAGATGGCGCTCGGGCTGATCCACGCGTTCCGAGACGCCGGGCTCGACGTGCCGGGGGACATCAGCGTCGTCGGGTTCGACGACATCCCAGAGGCCCGACACTTCTGGCCTCCGCTGACGACCGTGCGCCAGGATTTCGCCGAGTTGGGCCGACGGTGCATGCAAGCCTTGCTGGCACGCCTGAACGACGAGGCGTCCGCCGATTCGGGCGCCATAGAGGCCTCGCTCATCGTGCGCGAATCCACCGCTCCGCCGCGGGGCTGAGCCGCGGATTCCGTGCGCGGCACGGGATTTCAAATCGCCGCTTGACATCCCGACCTTCGTCCAGGTAGCGTCAACCGCGCGATGTGAACGGTCACATTGCGAGTCGAAGGCCCTCGGACGCTCCGCGGATCTTTCTGGACGAGGGAGTCGGGCTGAGGTGAGCATCTTCGAGCCGGAGATCGAGGTCGGCGTCGCCCGCGTTCGAGCCGAGGTGGCGCGCCTGCACTCCGAGTTGAGCCGCAACGGCCTGGTCGGCGGAGCCATCGGCAACGTCTCCGGTCGAGTGCCCGGCGCGGAACTGTTCGTCATCAGGCCGAGCGGGGTCGACGACGGCGAACTGGCGCCCGAGAACATGATCCTCTGCACCCTCAGCGGCGACGTGGTCCCGGGAACCCCCGGATGCGAGCGCGCGCCCTCACGCCACACCGCCGCACACGCCTACGTCTACCGGCACATGCCCGACGTCGGCGGGATGGCGCACACGCACTCCACCTACGCCACGGCCTGGGCGGCGCGGGGCGAGCCCGTGCCGTGCGTGCTGACCGACATGGCACGCGAATTCGGCGGGCCCATCCCCGTCGGGCCGCTCGCCGCGGTCGGAGACGACTCGATCGGCCGGGGCATCGTGCAGACCTTGAGCGGGCACCGCAGTCGCGCTGTGCTGATGCGCAACCACGGCCCGTTCACCGTCGGCAGGAATGCGCGCGCTGCGGTGCGCACCGCCGTGCTGGTCGAAGATGCCGCCCGAAGCATCCATTTCGCTCAGGGCGAGGGAGGGCCGAAGCCGATCACGCAGACCGCGATCGACGCGCTCTTCGGCGGAAACGAAAACCCGCCACAGACGTCCGGCGGGCGACCGCCGACGATTGCCGGGCTGCCAGGCAGCCCGGCGCTCCTGAATCACATGCAGTGACAACAACGTCCAGCATCCAACAGAAGGAAAACACAGTGAAGACGAAGAAGATCATCGTCGGTGTCGCGGCCGTCGGCCTCGCTCTCTCGCTCGCCGCTTGCTCGGGCGGGCGCGGTGGCAGCGATGCGGCCGCGGCCAAGGCGGGCAGCAACAAGGGCGCACTGGTCGGCGTCGCGATGCCGACCAAGGTCGACCAGCGGTGGATCAAAGACGGCGACGCCGTCAAGCAGGACCTGATCAAGGACGGCTACAAGGTCGACCTGGAGTACGCCGACAACAAGATCCCGCAGCAGGTGCAGCAGATCAGCAACATGATCACCAAGGGCGCCAAGATCCTCATCGTCGCCTCGATCGACGGCGGTTCGCTGAACGACCAGCTCGACGCGGCGGCCAAGGCGGGCGTCAAGGTGATCTCCTACGACCGGCTTCTGACCGGCGACAAGAACGTCGACTACTACGTGTCGTTCGACAATTACAAGGTCGGCGTCGTGCAGGCGAACAGCCTGCTCACCGGGCTCGGGGTTCTCGACGCGAACGGTCAGCCCACCGGCAAGAAGGGCCCGTTCAACATCGAGGTGTTCGCCGGCAGCCCCGACGACAACAACGCCACGTTCTTCTACAACGGAGCGATGGACACGCTGAAGAAGTACATCGCCGACGGCACGGTCGTCGTCAAGAGCGGCCAGACGGCGTTCAACCAGGTCGCGATCCAGGGGTGGTCGCCGGACGGCGCCAAGGCCCGTATGCAGAACTTGATCGCGAAGTCGTATTCGGCAGGAGCGACCGTGCAGGGCGTTCTTTCTCCCTACGACGGCCTCTCCGACGGCATCATCTCGGCACTGACCGGAGCGGGCTACGGCAAGGCGAGCCTCGCTCTTCCCGTCGTCACCGGACAGGACGCCGAGGTCGCCTCGGTGAAGTCGATCATCGCCGGCCAGCAGTACTCGACCGTCTACAAGGACACGCGCGAACTGGCCAACGAAGCCGCCACCATGGCGAACGACCTGCTGAACGGCAAGACGCCCAAGGTCAACGACACCAAGAGCTACAACAACAAGGTCGTCACCGTTCCCAGCTACCTGTTCCAGCCGACCCTCGTCACGAAGGACAACTACAAGAAGGTTCTTCTCGACTCGGGCTACTACACGACCGCCGACCTGCAGTAACACGCGCGAAGGCATACGCATCGGGATGGTTGCGGGCGGCCCGCCCGCAATCATCCCGACCACGGTGACGGGAGGAACCGACGTGGCAGACAACATTCTTCAGATGCTCGGCATCACGAAGACATTCCCCGGCGTGAAGGCGTTGCAAGACGTCTCGCTCTCGGTGCAACGGGGACACATCCATGCGATCTGCGGTGAGAACGGCGCGGGCAAGTCGACGCTGATGAAGATTCTCTCCGGCGTATACCCGTCGGGGAGCTACGACGGCACGATCGTGCTCGACGGTGAACCGGTGCACTTCCGCAACATCAACGACTCCGAGGCTGCCGGCGTGGTGATCATCCACCAGGAGCTGGCGTTGAGCCCGTACCTCTCGATCGCCGAGAACATCTTCCTCGGCAACGAGCAGCAGCGCGCGGGCTGGATCGACTGGAACAAGACCAACCAGGAGGCGGCGCGGCTCCTCGCCCAGGTCGGGCTCAAAGACAACCCCGACACCAAGATCATCGACATCGGCGTGGGCAAACAGCAACTCGTCGAGATCGCCAAGGCGCTCTCGAAAGAGGTCAAGCTGCTCATTCTCGACGAGCCCACCGCGGCGTTGAACGACGAGGACTCCGCTCACCTGCTCGGGCTGATCAAGAACCTGCAGAGCCAGGGCATCACGTCGATCATCATCAGTCACAAGCTGAACGAGATCAAGGCCGTCGCCGACCAGGTGACCATCATCCGAGACGGCAGGGCGATCGAGACCCTCGAGATGGCCGCCGACTCCGTGTCGGAGAACCGCATCATCAAGGGCATGGTCGGGCGCGATCTGGAGAGCCGGTATCCCGACCACACCCCGCACATCGGCGACGAGCTGCTGCGCATCGAGGACTGGAACGTGCATCACCCGCAGGACCGCGCACGGCAGGTGGTGGTCAATGCCTCACTGAGCGTACGTGAGGGCGAGATCGTCGGCATCGCCGGCCTCATGGGGGCCGGCCGTACCGAACTGGCGATGAGCGTCTTCGGGCACAGCTACGGCCGCAACATCACCGGCCGCGTATACAAGCGTGGCAGGGAGATCCGCACCAACACCGTCTCGGCGGCGATCGAGAACGGCATCGCGTACGCCACCGAGGACCGCAAGCAGTACGGCCTCAATCTCATCGACGACATCAAGCGCAACATCTCGGGAGCCGCACTGGGCAAGCTCACGAAGGCGGGGCTGGTGGATGCGAACAAGGAGATCATGGTCGCCGAAGGCTTCCGGCGCAGCATGAACATCAAGGCGCCGTCCGTCTCATCCATCACCGGAAAGCTCTCCGGCGGAAATCAGCAGAAGGTCGTCCTCTCCAAGTGGATGTACTCGGACCCCGACGTGCTCATCCTCGACGAGCCGACCAGGGGCATCGACGTCGGTGCCAAGTACGAGATCTACTCGATCATCAACCGGCTGGCGGATGCAGGCAAGGGCGTCATCGTCATCTCGTCGGAGCTGCCGGAACTGCTCGGCATCTGCGACCGCATCTACACCCTGTCAGAAGGCCGCATCACCGCGAACGTGCCCCGCGAGAAGGCGACCGCCGAATACCTCATGCAGCACATGACCCAGGAAAGGGAGAAGGATCACACATGAGTGAGCTCACCAAGCCCCGCACTCTCGAGCGGCCGAGCGGCGGCACTGGAGGCGAGCCCCCGGCGCCCAATCGGGTTGCCGGAGCGTTCTCCTCGGCGGTGAGCTACCTCACCGGTCAGCTGCGCCAGGTCGGTCTCTTCATCGCGCTCATCGTCATCGTGATGTTCTTCGAGATCACCACCGGCGGCATCACGCTGCGTCCGATCAACGTGTCGAACATCATCGTGCAGAACAGCTACATCCTGATCCTGGCCATCGGCATGGTCATGATCATCATCGCCGGGCACATCGACCTCTCGGTGGGATCGCTCGTCGCCTTCATCGGCGCGATGTCGGGGGTGATGATCAACCAATGGCACATTCCGTGGCTGATCGCGATCATCCTGTGCCTCGTGGTGGGTGCCCTGGTCGGCGCCTGGCAGGGCTTCTGGGTGGCGTACTTTCGAATACCGGCATTCATCGTCACGCTGGCCGGCATGCTCGCGTTCCGTGGCGCCGCTCAGATCGCGCTGCAGAACAAGGACATCTCTTCGTTCCCGCAGCCCTTCCGTGACCTCGGCTCAGGCTTCCTGCCGACCTTCGGCAGCAGCGGCTACGAGCCGCTGACCATGGCACTCGGCGCATTCGCCACCCTGTCGCTGGTGATCTCCACGGTTCGGCAGCGCGCGGCTCGTCGCAAGTACGAGCTCGAGAGCGAGCCGTTCTGGTGGTTCATGATGAAACTCGTCTTCACCGCGGTCCTGGTGCTCTACGTGACGGTGCTGCTGGCCAGCTATGACGGAACACCGGTCGTGCTTCTGGCGCTCGGCCTGCTCACGGTCATCTACGCGGCTGTCATGTCTCGCACCGTCTTCGGGCGCCACATCTATGCGATGGGCGGCAACCTGAACGCTGCGGCGCTTTCCGGCGTCAAGACCAAGCGGGTCACCTTCCTGCTGTTCGTCAACATGGGCGTGATCAGCGCGATCGCCGGACTCGTCTTCACGGGCGGGCTCGACCTGGCCAGTCCGGGCGCCGGCGACGGATTCGAACTGGATGCCATCGCGGCGGCATTCATCGGCGGCGCGGCCGTCACGGGCGGCATCGGCACGGTCACCGGCGCGATCGTGGGCGGCCTGATCATCGGAATCCTCAACAACGGCATGTCGATCAACGGTGTCGGCACCGAGTGGCAGTCGTTGATCAAGGGTCTGGTGCTGCTTGCCGCGGTGGCGTTCGACGTCTACAACAAGCGCCGATCCGGAGCTCGTTAGCCGGTCATCGAACCGGGCGCGCGCCGCGTCGCAGGAGCCGGTCGTCGGGTGGGGGAGTTCGCCTCTACCCGTCGGCCGGCTTCATGTCGTAGGTGACCCACGGTGTTGCGCTCGCATGAGCGTCGTAGACCCTTCGGGCCCTCTCGTTGTCGCAGGCGGTGATCCAGCGCACGACGTCGGCACCCTCTTCCGCGGCGATCTCGGCCGCACGCCGCAGCAGCGCGCCGGCGGCACCGTTTCCCCGCGCCGTCGGGAGAGTGAAGAGATCATCGAGGTATAAACCCAGGGCCGCCCGCGAAGGCCTCGCAAAGAGGCGGAGATTGGCCATCGCGACGATCTCGCCGCCGGGTGCCGCAGCAACGATGCCGTGCATTCCGTGTCTACGACCGAGCAGCCAACGCCACGCGACGGCGACCGCCGTTGCGTCGGCAGGAACGTTGTAGAACGACAGATAACCGGCGTAGAGGTCGGCCCAGGCTTCCGCGTCTGCCGCCGCGATGTCTCGAACTGTGTACGCCGTCCGATTCGTCATGGACCAACCGTATGGGAAGGCGGCGGTCAGAGATCCACTGGGTAGGGCAACGTCAACTCGTCGGCGGGTCTCCCACGGATGCCCCAATTGGCGCGAGGCGTCTCGGTGATCGTGATCTCGAGGTCGTTCGGCGGCACCCCGATGGCTTCGATATTGGAGATAAGTTGCCGGATGAACTCCTTCTTCGTGTGCGCTGAGCGGCCCTCGAACATGCTGACTTCTACGATCGTGTAGTCGATCGAACGGTCAGGCGGGGCGATGAACCGGCCGGGCTCCAGCGTGATGAAACGATGGAAGCGCTTCTCCGCCGGCAGTCGCAGCGCAGACATCGCGGCAGCGTGAACGGCGTCTGAGAGTTCGGCGATGCGCGGCACAAGAGCGGCCGTGTGACCATAGACGACGATTTGAGCCATGCCCGAGTCTCGCACGTTGTTCGTCGGTGCACCCGAACTGCGGCTCAACGAGTTCGGCGGCGTCGCGAGAGCGCGACGACGACGATGCTGAGGGCCAGAAGGGGCAGTACCCATTGGGCGGCTGCGAGGTACCCGTGTTCCTGCGGCGACAGGGCGCCGGGACGGGTGGCTCCGGCGAGGAGCATTCCTGCCAGCGCGCTCCCGATGCCGAAGCCGATGCTGCGGATGATCTGGTTGATCAAGAGCACACTGGCGGTTTCGGTGTGCGGCACACCTGCCAACACAAGCCTCGGCATCACAGCCGATACCCCGCCGACGCCGAAACCGAGCACGGCCATCGCACCGAGCACAGCGACCGGCGAGTCGGGCGCGGCGGCGAACAGCGCGGCGGCGATCATCACCGAGATGGCGGCCGCTGCGTAGACCGTTCGTCCAGACGAGCGCGCGATCGCTGCTGGCGCGACTCTTCCCGCGATGAAGCCGAGCACCGAGAACGGGATCAGCGCCGCGCCCGCGGCAACGCCGGGAAGAGCGAAGCCGTACCCGGCGGTCGCGGGTGTCTGCACGTAGCGCGTGAGCAGACTGAACAGCAGATACATGCCGACGCCGGCCACCAGCATGCCGGTGTTCGCGCGAAGAACGGCCGACTGTGCCAGCAGTCGCAGATCGACCAGCGGCGCCGCCGCCTTCAACTCGACGGCGACCCAGAACCCCAGGGCGATGGCGGCTGCGACGATGATCGCGCCACCGACGAGCGGGGCCTTCCACACGGTCGGTTCCGCGATTGCCAACAGCAGACCCAGCGTGCCGGCGCCCAGCAGCAGTGCTCCCACGGCATCCACCTGCACGGGCGGCGCCGGGGCATCCACCTGCACGGGCGGCGCCGGGGCATCCCGGGGCAGTGTCAACCACGCGATGGCGAGGGCGCCGAGCGAGAGGAGGAAGCCGAAGCCGTATGCGACGCGGAGCCCCGCCAACTGATCGAGCAGGCCGATCAGCGGGTATCCGACTCCCACCCCCACCGTCGACGCGACCGAGATCATCGCAATGGCGGACGCCGAGCGCTCAGCCGGCAGCTGATCGCGCGCCACGCTCATCAGCAGAGCGACGACGCCGAGTCCGAGGCCCTGCAGCCCGCGGCCGACCAGCAGAGCAGCGAACGGCAGCGGTGCGGCCGTCAGCGCACCACCGAGAGTGACCAGCGCGAGAGTCGCCAGGATCGTCGCACGCCGGTGAGAGCCGGAGCCGAGGCGGCCGAGCACAGGCCCGGCGATCGCCCCTGTGAAGAGTGTCACCGTCAAGGTCCACTGCGCGACGTCGAGCGGCACGTGCATTCCCGTCGCCACAGGCGTGATCAGGGGTGCGCCGAGACTGCCGATGACCGCGCCGCACAACGCGATTGAGACGAGCGCATGGCTCAATCGAGTGGAACGCCGAGCGCTCACCGATACGGCGCAAGCAGGACCGAGACCTGCCCTTTGATCTCCTCGACGATCTGCTGCATGCTCGACGCGACGTTCACGCTGGCGGCCATCGAGACGAACATGATCGCAGACACGACGTGCGCGAGGATCGCCGCCTCGGGTTCGCCGATCCGCTCGCTCCGGCGCAATACGGCGGCCATGGCATCCTCGGTCTGGGCGACGATGGCGAGCGCCTCAGCGTGGTAGGGCTCCTTCGGGTCGCCGAAGACCATCTCGCGCAGGTACGTGCGGCCGTTGTCGATCTGCAGCCGGTTGCATTCCACGATGGGCCGCACGAGGGCCAGCACCGCGTCCAGCATGTCGTGCAACGCCTCAGCGTCCGCGCGGCCCCGCTCGAGCGCTTCGCTGTAGTGGGCGTTCTGCACGAGCAGCAGCAGTTCGCCCTTGGTCTTGGCGTAGAGAAACAGCGTGCCGGTTCCGATGTCGGCCTTGTCGGCGATCTGCTGAGTGGTGACCTCGTCGACGCCGTGTTGACTGAACAACTCGCTGGCGGCGGCGGTGATGCGCTCGCGCTTGGCTTGTTTGTTCCGCTCACGCCGTCCGACTGGTTGGGGTGCAAGAGACATGCCACGTCCTCCCGGGAATAATATCTGACTATACTCAGTTATGAGAGTGGTCGCTACTGGACGGGCTCGGATGCGCCTGTGGTCATCCTCCCGCGGCAAGCGTCGCGTCCGATCGTCACATCCTCAAGAAAGCAGGAACACCATGCCCACACTCAACGGAGCCGTCGTCCTCATCACCGGAGCCAACGGCGGAATCGGCACCCGGTTCGTGCACGAAGCTCTCGCTCGGGGCGCGGCCAAGGTCTACGCCACCGCCCGCAACCCCCGCGCTTGGGACGACGAGCGCATCGTGCCGCTCACCCTCGACGTCACCGATCCCGCCTCGGTGCGGGCGGCCGTCGAGGCGGCGCCCGACGTGACCGTGCTCATCAACAACGCGGGCGCCTCGCCCGCCACCCCGGGCATCCTCACGCACACCGACGAGGAGATCCGTGCCAACGTCGAGACGAACTTCCTCGGCCCGCTGTTTCTGGCCCGCGCGTTCGCGCCGGTGCTGTCGGCGAAGAGCGAGTCGGTGATCATCGACATCCACTCCGCGCTGAGCTGGTTCGCTGTCGCCGGCATCTACAGTGCCACGAAGGCGGCTCTGTGGTCCGCGACGAACTCGCTGCGTCTCGAACTCGCCCCCGAAGGTGTGCACGTCGTCGGGGTGCACGTCGGTTATGTGGACACCCCCATGGCCGCGCACGCCACCGAGCCCAAGTTCGACCCGGCCGAGCTCGTACGCCGCGTCTTCGACGCGGTCGCCGCCGGCGAGTACGAGGTTCTCGCCGACGACACCTCGGTGCAGTTGAAGGCCGCGCTCAGTGCACCGCTGGAGGCCGTCTATCCTCAGCTGGCGGGCGCGACCGCGTAACCGGAGGGCTCCGGCGGCAGGGTGTGTCGCCGGGGCCGCGCCGACCGGCTGGACGCCCTTGGGCTGGCGGAATCGCGATGCGGTCGATAAACTTGAGCTAAATCGACTCAAGTTTTGAGGAACGTCGCAGACCTCCGCCACCGGAAGGGACAACAGATGGCAAACATGCAGGGCGCCCCGTCGACCCAAGAGGAGCAGAAGAGCGCGCTCGAGCAGTTCGGCGTGAACCTGACCGAGATCGCCAAACAGGGCAAGCTCGACCCCGTGATCGGCCGGGACGCCGAGATCCGGCGGGTCAGCCAGGTGCTGACGCGGCGCACGAAGAACAACCCTGTACTGATCGGTGAGCCCGGCGTGGGCAAGACCGCCGTCGTCGAAGGGCTCGCGCAGCGCATCGTCGCGGGCGACGTCGCCGAATCGCTCAAAGACAAGCAACTCGTCGCGCTCGACATCTCCGCCCTGGTGGCCGGCGCCATGTACCGCGGGCAGTTCGAGGAACGCCTGAAGTCGGTGCTGAAAGAGATCAACGACGCCAACGGGCAGATCATCACGTTCGTCGACGAGCTGCACCTGCTGATGGGGGCAGGCGGAGGCGAGGGCTCCGTCGCGGCATCCAACATGCTCAAGCCGATGCTGGCGCGCGGCGAACTGCGCCTGATCGGGGCGACCACTCTCGATGAATATCGCGAGTACATCGAGAAGGATGCCGCACTCGAGCGCCGGTTCCAGCAGGTGTACGTGGGTGAACCGTCCGTGCCAGACACCGTCGCGATCCTGCGCGGGCTGAAGGGCCGGTATGAGGCGCACCACGGGGTGACGATCACCGACGGCGCGCTGGTCGCAGCGGCATCCCTGTCGAACCGCTACATCACCGCCCGTCAGCTGCCCGACAAGGCGATCGACCTGATCGACGAGGCGATGAGCCGCCTGAAGATGGAGATCGACTCGTCGCCGGTCGAGATCGACGAGCTCAAGCGCGCCGTCGACCGGATGCGCATCGAGGAGCTCGCTCTGAAGAAGGAGAAGGACGAGGCCTCGAGGGAACGTCTCGCCAAGCTGCGCGACGAACTGGTGACGCGCGAACGAGAGCTCGCCGAACTCGAGGCGCGCTGGGCACGGGAGCGGATGGGGCTGAACCGGGTCGGCGAACTCAAGAAGCGGCTCGACGAGGCGATCACCGACCGCGACCGCGCGTTGCGCGAGGCCGACTACGCCAAGGCATCCAAGCTGGAATACGAGACCATCAAGCAACTGGAACGCGACCTGGCTGAGGCCGAGCGCGCCGAGGACTCGCCGGACGAGCCGAAGCTGGTCGGCGACCAGGTGACCGAAGAGGACATCGCCGAGGTCATCGCCGCCTGGACCGGCATTCCGGTCGGCCGCCTGCTGCAAGGGGAGACCGAGAAGCTGCTGCACCTGGAGACGGAACTGGGCAAGCGGCTGATCGGCCAGAAGCGCGCCGTGCACGCCGTCGCGGATGCCGTGCGCCGCTCACGCGCAGGCATCTCCGACCCGAATCGGCCGACGGGCTCGTTCCTGTTCCTCGGCCCTACCGGGGTGGGCAAGACCGAGCTGGCGAAGGCCCTCGCGGAGTTCCTGTTCGACGACGAGCGCGCCATGGTGCGCATCGACATGAGCGAGTACGGCGAGAAGTTCAGCGTCTCGCGCCTGGTCGGCGCGCCCCCCGGTTACATCGGCTACGAACAGGGCGGCCAGCTGACCGAGGCGGTGCGTCGCCGGCCGTACTCGGTGATCCTGCTCGATGAGGTCGAGAAGGCGCATCCTGAGGTCTTCGACGTGCTGTTGCAGGTGCTCGACGACGGCCGGCTGACCGACGGTCAGGGGCGAACCGTCGACTTCCGCAACACCATCCTGGTCCTCACCTCGAACCTCGGATCGCAGTTCCTGATCGACCCGACGTTGAGCTGGAACGAGAAGGAAGAAGCCGTGCAGCAGATGGTGCGGCAGGCGTTCAAGCCCGAATTCGTGAATCGGCTCGACGACATCGTCGTGTTCTCGGCGCTTTCGCAGGAGGAACTGGGCGAGATCGTGTCGCTGTACATCGATCGGCTGGAGGGGCGCCTGGCGGAACGCAGGCTGGAGCTGGGCGTCACTCCGGATGCCCGCGCCTGGCTCGCCGAGCGCGGCTATGATCCGATCTACGGCGCGCGCCCGTTGCGCCGCCTGATGCAGCGCGAGATCGACGACAGGCTCGCGGTGGCACTGCTGGAAGGCACGGTGCGCGACGGGGATACCGTGCGCGTCGATCTCGCCTCCGACGGCGAATCGCTCACGGTCGGTGCGATGTAGCCGCGTTGGACCCCGCGCCGTGCCCCGGAGTAGTGTCGCCAGAACACAAGCGGCCACGGCGCGGGGAGAATGAGTGTGAAAGAACCAGAGTCGACGCGGCCGCGAGTGCCCGAATGGAATGCGGAGCACGATCCGGAGGATGCGCTCGAGAACGAGCGCGAACACGTCGGCGACGTGGCTGCCGCCGTACAGGACTTCGCGAGCGAGCAGGAGGGCTATCACAAGTCGCTGTCGTCGCGGCAGTTGCAGATGATCGCGATCGGCGGCGCGATCGGCACCGGCCTGTTCCTCGGCGCCGGCGGCCGGTTGAACCAGTCAGGCCCGATGCTGATCTTCGTCTACGCGCTGTGCGGGTTCTTCGCCTTCCTGATCCTGCGCGCGCTGGGCGAACTCGTGCTGCACCGTCCGTCCTCAGGTTCGTTCGTCTCGTACGCCCGCGAGTTCTACGGTGAGAAGGCGGCATACGTCGCGGGCTGGATGTACTTTCTGAACTGGGCGATGACAGGAATCGTCGACTCCACGGCTGCGGCCGTGTACGCCCAGTACTGGTCGGTGTTCACGAGCGTGCCGCAGTGGCTGCTGGCACTGATCGCCCTCGTCCTGGTGCTGTCGCTCAACCTCATCTCGGTCAAGGTGTTCGGCGAGATGGAGTTCTGGTTCGCTCTGATCAAGGTCGGTGCCCTCGTCGCGTTCCTGGTGATCGGCATCGTCTTCCTGTCGCTGGCCTGGCCGACAGACAAGGGTGCGACCGGCATCCCGATGCTCGCCGCGCACGGCGGCCTGCTGCCGCACGGATTGAACACCGTGATCGTGGCGGTCGTGCTCATCCAGGGCGTCGTCTTCGCCTACGCGGGCGTCGAACTGGTCGGCACGGCGGCCGGCGAGACGCCTCAGCCGCGCAAGGTGATGCCGCGTGCCGTGAACAGTGTCGTGCTGCGCATCGGGGTCTTCTATTGCGGGTCGATCCTGCTGCTCGCCCTGCTGCTGCCCTCGTCGGCCTACTCGGCGACCGAGAGCCCGTTCGTGACCTTCTTCTCGCACGTCGGATCGCCGCAGACCGCGGCGATCGCCGGCTCCATCATGAACTTCGTGGTGCTCACTGCTGCGCTCTCGAGCCTGAACGCCGGTCTGTACTCGACGGGGCGCATCCTGCATTCGATGTCGGTGAACGGCGGAGCGCCGCGCTTCACCGGCCACATCTCCCGGCGAGGCGTGCCGTTCGGCGGCATCCTGCTCACCTTCGGCGTCGCGCTGCTCGGAGTGCTGCTCAACCTGGTGGTTCCGCACGAGGCGTTCGAGATCGTGCTCAACGTGTCTGCGCTGGGCATCGTCTCGAGTTGGGCGACGATCATCCTGTGTCAGATACGGCTGCGGCGCTGGTCGTTGCAGGGCAGGCTGGACCGGCCCTCGTTCCGGCTCTTCGGTGCGCCGTACACCTCGTATCTGACGCTCGGTTTCCTCGTCGCGGTGCTCGTGCTGATGGCGCTGGATTATCCCGCCGGCACCTACACGATCGCGTCGCTGGTCATCATCGTTCCGCTGCTGATAGCCGGATGGTACGCCGCGCGTGGGCGCATCCTGCAGATCGCTCGAGAACGACAGGCGTACACCGGGCAATTCCCGGTGGCAGCAGCCCGCCGGGTTCCCACCCGTGGCAAGCGCGACGGGCGCGGTCTCTGACCGCAAGGGCTTGCGCGCGGGTCGCCGCTGCGTAACCGTGGTGCACCATGGCATCCGCGCCCTTGCGAATCCGACCCGGCCGGTGGGCCCGCGAGCTCGACGCCCGGCCGCGACTGCTGTTGGCGGCCAAGACCGCGTTCGCGGCGTCCCTTGCCTGGTACGTCGCGCCTGACCTGCCGTTCACCGATGCGCAGTACTCCTACTACGCACCGCTCGGCGCGGTGATCAGCATGTACCCGACGATCATGCTCTCGCTGCGCACCGGGTTGCAGGCGCTGCTCGCTCTCGCGATCGGAGCGGCACTCGCGTTCGCGGTGATCTGGATTCCGATCCCGCACGTGGCATCGGTGGCGATCATCGTCGGCGTCGGGGTGCTGATCGCCGGTTGGCACGTGCTCGGCGACAGCCGCAACTGGGTGCCGATCGCCGGACTCTTCGTGCTGCTGATCGGCGGTGCCGACGCAGACAAGTACTCGGCCAACTATCTGATCCACGTTCTGTTCGGGATCCTCGTCGGAGTAGCCGTCAATCTGCTGATCCTGCCCCCGCTCTACACGCGCAGCGCGCGCGAGCGGCTCAACGGGCTGCGCGATCTCGTGGCACGCCACCTGCGCGAGATGGCCGCCGCGTTCACCGAGGACGACCCGCAGAAACGCGACTGGTCGCGCGCTCTCGCGCGGCTGGAGAACGCCAAGCGCGAGGTTCGGGATGCCGTTGAGCAGGCCGACGAGGCGCGTCGCGGCAATCCGCGCGGTCGCAGGGTGAGCGACCAGATCGACGAGGACTACCGGCGGTTGCGCGCGTTGGAGCGGGTGCTGTTCTTCGTACGCGATCTGACCGATGTGCTGGGCGGATTCGAAGAGCGCGAACTGGCGCGGTTCCCGATTCGGGTCGGCGTGCGCCAGGAACTCGGCGAGGCGATCGACCGCACCGCCGGACTCGTTGCGGCGCCGATCCACGCCGACGATGCCTCCGATCGGCTCGACGATGCGGAGGAGGCGTTCCGCCGGTTCGAGCGATCGCTCGACGAAAGCGTGCAGGGCCCGCCGAGCTCGGCTGCCGGTGCCGTGTCCGCATCCCTCGCGCTGCGCCGGATCATCGACGCCGCCCGACCGTTCGTGTGAGCCGGCGACACCGGTACAGCCCCTTCGGAGCAGGTCGTTCTAGACTGGTCCACCGGTCCGGCTCTCGATGCGCGCCGGCGCACGGAAGGAGCCGTCGGTGACGATCTTGGGGCGGGCACGCCGCTACGGGCGACGAGCGGTCAAGGCATTCGAGGCCAGCAGTCACGCCGCCTCGCGCAAGAAGCCGATCCGCAGCGGCACGGTGCTCTACGAGTCGTTCGCCGGCAACGGCATGCTCTGCAACCCGGAGGCCATCTTCCGCCGGTTGCTGAACGATCCTGCGTTCGCCGAACTGGAGCACATCTGGGTGCTCTCCGATCCGAAGCAGTACCGCTCGAGCGTGCTGGAGTTCGCCCACGTGCCGAACGTGCGCTTCGTGACCTACCGCTCCCGGGAGTACTTCGCGGCGCTGGCCACCAGCCAGTACTTGATCAACAACGCGACCTTCCCGCCCGCCTTCAGCAAGCGGCCGGGCCAGACCTACCTCAACACCTGGCACGGGACGCCGCTCAAGCGCATGGGCTACGACATGCCGAACGGGCCCGCCGACTCCGCGAACACGCTGCGCAACTTCGTCGCGGCCGACTTTCTCCTGGCCGCCAACGACTTCATGACGACGACCATGTACGAGTCGGCGTACCGCCTCGCCGGCATCTACCGCGGACGCATCATCCAAGAGGGCTACCCGCGCATCGACCGTCAGTTGCTCGACGCGTCGGGTGCGGCAGCCGCGCGCCGTCGCCTGGCCGACGCGGGAGTGCCGGTCGGCGATCGCACCATCGTGCTGTACGCGCCTACGTGGAAGGGCACCTCGTTCAGTCGACCCGAGGACGACGTCGAAACGCTGGTCGAGGCGACGGCCGAACTGCAACGCGAACTGGGCGACGACCACGTCGTGCTGTTGAAGACGCACCAGGTCGTGCACGGCTTCGCGTCATCCGACCCGCAGTTGAAACGCATTCTGGTGCCCAACGAGATCCCGACCAACGTGATGCTCGGCATCGCAGACGCATTGGTCACCGACTACTCGTCGATCTTCTTCGATTACCTGGCGACGGGGCGGCCGATCGCGTTCTACACGCCCGACATGGCCGACTACTCGGATGTCCGAGGCGTTTACTTCCCGCCCCGGGACTGGCCGGGACCGGTGTGCACGAGCGCGACGGATGCCGCGGCGCGGCTCCGCGAGCTGCTGGCGTCCGACGGCACGGCATCCGGGGAGATCGGCGAGCGGTACCGCCAGTGGCAGCAGCGCTTCACCCCGTACGAAGACGGGTCTGTCACCGACCGCGTGATCGACATCGTGTTCCGCGGCGGAACCGAGGGACTCCGAGTGCGCGATGCCGCGCAGGACGATCGCAAGAAGATCCTGCTGTACCTCGGAGGCATGCGCTCAAATGGCATCACGGCATCGGCACTCAACCTCCTGCGCAACGTCGACCACGACCGGTACGACGTCTCGGTGCTGCTGGCGGCGTCGGCCCGTGCGCAGCAACGCGCGAATCAAGACAAGATCCACCCGGCGGTGCGCCAGTTCCCTCGGGTCGGCGGCATGAACGGAGCCAAGCTCGAGCACCTCAAGCGTCGCGTTGCGGGGCGCCGGGGAGACGTCGAGCTGCACCGCACCGACCCGGCGCAGCGCGCCCTCTGGGACGAGGAATGGGCTCGCTGCTTCGGCGATGTGCGCTTCGATGACGTGATCGACTTCAGCGGATACAGCCCGTTCTGGGCGACGCTACTGCTGCATTCGCCACCCGCCACCCGCTCGATCTGGCTGCACAACGACATGGCGGCGGAGGTGCATCGTGAGGTCAACGGCAAGAAGTCGATGCGCCGCAGCCTGCCCGCCGTGTTCGGCCTGTACCGCGACTTCGACCATCTCGTGTCGGTGTCACCGCGCCTGAACGAGCTGAACCGCAGGCAGTTGGCCGGCTACGCACCCGAAGAACGGTTCACGGCCGTGCGCAACCTGATCGACGCCGACCGGGTGCGCGTCGAGGCCCGGGCAGACGTGCGCGAGCTGCCCGACCATCCCGTCGACCCGGATGCCCCGCTTCTCGAGGAGGGCGCGGAGCCCGTTCGCATCGTGCCCGACTGGGCGAAGCAGGTGGCCGACAAGCAGGGTACCCGCTGGTTCGTCTCGGTGGGCAGACTATCGCCGGAGAAGAACCAGGAACGCCTGCTGCGCGCGTTCGCGCAGGTGCACCGGGAGCACCCGGATTCCCGATTGCTGATCGTGGGACAGGGTCCGTTGCGGGGCCGGTTGCAGGAGGTCATCGAAGAGCTCGGGATCGGTGCTGTCGCATTTCTCACCGGCTCGTATCACAACCCGTTCGCCATCATGGCCGCGGCCGACTGCTTCGTTCTCTCCAGCAATTACGAGGGTCAGCCGATGGTGCTTTTGGAGGCCGCCGTGGTCGGTCTGCCGATCGTGTCGGTCGACTTCACGTCGGTGCACGACGCATTGCCCAATGACTCGATCCACATCGTCGCGCAGACCGATGAGGCGCTCGCCGAGGGCATGCGTGCGTACCTGCGCGGCGAGGTGCCGGCGAGCACGATCGACCTCCAGACGTACACGCGCGACGTGCTCGACGAGTTCGAGGTCGTGATCAAGCCGCTGCCGACGCGCCGGCAGCAGGGCTCCTGAGTGCCATGCGCCACACTTGACGCATGAGAAGGCGCGGCGGTCGAACGGTCGCCGTCGTCGCGATGCTCATCGCCGTCGCGGTGATCCAATCGGCGAGCGATCCGCCGGGCATCGCCGATGCGCTCGCTCCGACTCCGCCGATGGGTTGGAACGACTGGAACGCCTTCGGCTGCGACGTGAGCGCGGGGCTCGTGCAGCACACGGCCGACCTGATGGTCGACAACGGCATGAAGGCGGCCGGCTACCGGTATGTGAATATCGACGACTGCTGGATGCTGCCGCACCGCAACGCCGCGGGCGACCTGGTGCCCGACCCCGTGAAGTTCCCCGGCGGCATCCGAGCCGTCGCCGACTATGTGCACGCGCGGGGACTCCGGCTCGGCATCTACGAGGATGCCGGCACGAAGACCTGCGAGGGCTACCCGGGCAGTCTCGGGCACGAACGGCAGGATGCGGCGCGCTTCGCCGCGTGGGGAGTCGACTATCTCAAGTACGACAACTGCCACAACGCCGCTCTGACCACCCGCGCCCAGTACCTCGCCCGATACTCCGCGATGCGCGAAGCTCTGAAGGCGACCGGGCGAGCGATCGTGTACTCCATCTGCGAATGGGGCGAGCAGCAACCGTGGACCTGGGCGCCCGGTATGGCGGAACTGTGGCGCACCACCCACGACATCAAGGATGACTATGCGCACCTGCTGCGCAATTACACGCAGAACGTCGACCTGCACGCGTTCGCCCGGCCCGGTGCCTGGAACGACCCGGACATGCTCGAGGTCGGCAACGGCGGGATGTCCACCGCCGAGTACCGTGCCGAGTTCAGCCTCTGGGCGGTGATGGCCGCCCCGTTGCTGGCCGGAACCGATCTGCGCACCATCTCGGCCGCCGACCGCGCCATCTACCTGAACCGACAGGTGATCGCCGTCGACCAGGATGCCGCGGGTCACCAGGGCGTGCCCGTCTCGCGCGAGCACGGTCATTGGGTGGTGGTGAAGCGGCTGAGCAACGGCGATCGCGCCGTCGTGCTCTTCAACGCGGGCGACGCACCGGCCCGGTTCGGCACTACGGCGGCGGCGGCGGGCCTGCCGTCGGCCCCCGGTTACCTGTTGACCGATCTCTGGTCGAAGGCGACCGTGGTCAGCGCGGGCGACATCCGGGCGAGCGTCTCGCCGCACTCGGTCGTGATGTATCGGGTGGCTGTTACGCTCCGCCGGCCGACACGATGAAGTCGGTGGCGAAGCCCGCGAACAGGCCGATCAGCAATCCCGTGTAGAGCCAGTGATTGCGGCCGAACTTCATGGCCACCCCGACCAACTGCACGATCACATACAGGATCGATCCGGCGGCGAGCGAGAGGAACGCGATCGAGACGACGTCGTTCACCCAGAGCTGGCCGACCACGGTGCCGACGAACGTCGGGCCCCCGCCGATCAGTCCGAGCAACGACAGCTGCCCCCACGACGGCTTGGAGGACCAACCGGCCAGAGGAGCCGTGATGCCGAATCCCTCTGTCGCGTTGTGCAGGCCGAAGCCGATCACGAGCACGACGGCCAGGCCGAGCCGGCCGGCCGCCGCCGACTGGCCGATCGCCAGACCCTCGGCGAAGTTGTGCAATCCGATACCCACGGCGATCAGGAAGGCGAGACGGCTGCCGGGCTCGTGCAGCCGCAGCACCCCGCCCAGCTCTGCTCCCTGGAGGCGGTCGATGGTGACCTGCGCGGTTCCGTCCGCCGGTGCGCTCGTGGCCGGGGCTGCGACCGCGGTGCTTCCGGTCGCAGCACCGGTGGTGTCGCCCGCGTGAGCCTCGTGAGCAGCGTGCGCCGCGGTCGCTGCGGCCACCGCCGCCGCGCGAGCGGTGACCCGGCGCGCCACCCACCGGTCGTAAGCGACGAGCGAGAGCAGGCCGATGGCGATCGAGCCGAAGAAGATGATGAGCAGCCCGGCGAATCCGAACCAGGAGCCGGTGCCCTTGGTCGCCTCCTGCAGCGCGCCCTCGACGGGTTCCACGGCAGCGGAGAGCACATCCCAGACCAGGAACAGCAGCACCCCGATCGTCACTGCGTTGAGCAGCGCACGCAGCTTGGTGGAGGATGCGGGCATCCGCCCCACCGGAAGGCCCAGAAAGATGGTGCAGCCCGCTATGAGGCCTAAAACGACGATTTCGACGGGATTCATTCACGGCTCTCTCTGCAGGCGGGCGCGAATAAGCGTAGCCTAACCTGCCTGCGCGACGACCCCCGGTGTCAGGGCAGCAGCACGACCTTGCCCGTCGTCGCCCGCGACTCGAGCGCCCGATGAGCCTCCGCGGCATCCTTCAGCGGGAACGTCGACCCGATCCGCACCGACAGCCAGCCGTCTCGCACACCGCCGAGCACATGCGAGGCGCGCTCGAGAAGCTCCGCCCGGCTTCGCGTGTAGTGCGCGAGCGTCGGCCGCGTCAAGAAGAGCGACCCGCCCGAGTTCAGCCGTTGGATGTCGAACGGCGGCACCGCACCGCTGGAGGCGCCGAAGAGAACGAGCATGCCGCGAACAGCCAACGACCGCAGAGACGCATCGAACGTGCTCCTGCCCACCCCGTCGTACGCGACGTGCACGCCGTCTCCGCCGGTGAACTCGCGGGTCGCGGCGGCGATGTCGACATCCTGGTCGTAGCGCAGCACGAGCGAGGAGCCGGCCTGCCGGGAGAGCTCCGCCTTCTCGGCGGAGCCAACCGTGGTGATCACGGTCGCCCCCTGGTGCACCAGCAACTGGGTGAGCATGAGGCCCACGCCGCCTGCGCCGGCGTGCACGAGCGCCATCGTTCCCGGCCCGGCCGGATAGGTCGACCGGGCGAGATACTCGGCGGTCAGGCCCTGCAGCCCGAACCCCGCGGCGACCTCGTCGCTGACGGAATCCGGCACGGGGATGGTCTTCTCCGCACGCACGACCACGTGTTCGGCGTAGCTGCCAGGGGCGTCAACCCAGGCGACCCGGTCGCCGATCGTCACATCCTGAACGCCCTCGCCCAGTTCGATCACCCGTCCCGCGCCCTCCGCACCGGCGACGGCGGGCAGGGCGATGTCGTAGACGCCTTTGCGCCGGTAGACATCGATGAAGTTGACTCCGGCGCCGACGGATTCGACGAGCACTTCACCTGGCCCGGGCGAGGCACCCGCGACCTCTGCGAATTCGAGTACTTCCGGCCCGCCCGTGCGGCTGAATCGAATCGCATGCGTCATGGCCTCCACGCTACGCCCAACCGTTCACGGGCCGAAGTGGAGCGTCGCGCACCCCTTTCCCGATTGAGCCAGCGTGCCCTGCTCCAGTTCTCACGTGCTGCGCCAGAAGATGCGGCGCGTGGCGTGAGAAGTGGCGCAGGGCGTCATGGGTGCGCGGCGCGGCGCGGCACGCCGGCCGACCGGCGCTGTCAGTGTGCGATCGGTGCCGGGGCGTCGGAGCCGCCGCCCGGGACATCCGCAGGCACCCGGCTGCCCCAGATCGCGAACAGCACGAATGCCAGCGCGATGAACGCGACGCCCCCGAGGATCGCCGTGGCGATGCCGCGCGCCTCTCCGCCCGTCGTGGCGACCGAGACGAACACGGTGGTCAACGCGGCGACTCCGATCGAGCCGCCGAGTTGCTGCATGGCCTGCAGCACACTGGATGCCGCACTCACGTGCCCGTCGGGCGCGCGGTGCATGACCACGGCGGTGATCGGCGCGAAGGTCAGGCCCGCCCCGGCCCCCATCACGAGGATCGGCCCGAGGATGCCGACCAGGTAGCCGCTGGCGGCGGAGAGTCCACTGAGCCAGAACAGCCCACCGGCGAGCATCGCGAGTCCGATCGCGCCGACGATCCATTCGCCCGCGATCGGCAGGATGCGCGGCGCCAGCTGGCTGACCGTGACCATCACGATCACGAACGGCAACAGGGCCAGCCCGGTTCCCATCGCGTCGAATCCGAGCACCTGCTGGGTGTACAGCGTGATGAAGTAGAAGAACGCGAACATGCCGGCCGGCACCAGGAGCATCGCCACGAACGGAACCGCGCTGCGCCGATCGGCGAACAGCTTCAGCGGAACGACGGGACTCGTGTGCCTGCGCTCGATCAGCACGAGTGAGACGAGCGCCACGATCGCGACGGCGAACGACGAGAGCACGACCGGGCTGGCCCAGCCCTGGCCCGCCGCCGAGGTGAACGCGTAGACGAGAGAGACCATGCCGACGGTCGACGCCAGCGCCCCGCCGATGTCGAGACGAGCGCGCTCGCGATCGGTCTCGGTCAGGAACAGCGCCGCCCCGGCGACGATCAGGATGCCGATCGGCACATTCACGAACATCACCCACTCCCAGCCGAAGCCGGTCGTGAGCACTCCGCCGAGGATCAGACCGATCGCGCCACCGGAGCCGGCGGCGAGCACGAACAGGGAGAGCGCGCGCGAGCGCTGTCTGCCCGGGGTCGTGTTCGCCATCAACAGCACGAGCGTGCTCGGCGCGGCGATCGCCGCTCCGACGCCCTGCACGACGCGGGCGGCGACAAGCACCTCGGCCGTCGGCGCGAGCCCCCCGGCCGCTGATGCGACGATGAAGACGAGCGTGCCGATCATCAGGGCACGCTTGGCGCCGATCATCGAGCCGACCTTGCCGCTGAGCAGCATCAGGCCGGCGAACGCGAGGGCGTATGCGGTCACCACCCAGCTCAGACCGCTTGGGGTGAAGTGCAGTTGTTTCTGGATGTCGGGCAGCGCGACGTTCACGATGCTCGCGTCCACGACCAGCATGAGCTGGGTGACGAATACGACGACCAGGCCGAGCATGCGCCGACGGGATGCCGTCGGGCGGTCGGTGAGCCGGGTGCCCTCGTGCCGGAGGGAGACCGGCACGACGGGAAGTTCGGTGGTTGGCGCGGTGGACATGTGGCCATCCGTTCGATGAAGGCGTACAGTTGAGTTATTCGGAGGATGTCTCCTCTTCTACCAGGACGACTATACGGAGACAGTCTCCGGTTTGTCAAGGAGGGAATCGTGGGTACCACGACGACCGCGCCGACGCGGCCACTGCGGGCAGATGCCAAGCGCAATTACGACGCCATCGTGCGCGTGGCGAGCGAGGCGTTCAGCGCGAATGGAACGCAGACGTCGCTCGACGACATCGCCTGCAAGGCCGGCGTCGGGCCAGGCACGCTGTATCGCCACTTCCCCAATCGCGACTGCCTGATCGCCGCGGCGCTGCACGACAGCCTCGGCGAACTGGAGAGGGCGTCGGAGCACCTGGCCGCATCCGATGACCCGGGCGCCGCGTTGGAGACCTGGCTCTTCCAGCTGGCAACGCATCTGCGCACCTATGGCGGGCTGCCTGACTCGGTGGCGCAGGCCTTCCGCACCGAGTCCTCGCCGCTACGCACCTCGTGCGTGCCGCTGCGCACCATCACGGCCACGCTTCTCGAGCGGGCGCAGCAGGCCGGAGCCGTTCGGGCGGATGCCTCCGCGGGCGACGTCTTCGCCCTCATCTCGTCCCTCGCCTGGGCGGCCGATCAGCGGGGCGACTCGGATGACGACCTGCGGCGCATGCTCGCGCTGATCACCACCGGATTGCGCTGATCGGCATTCGGCACGTCGCGGCACTCAGCTGTCGAAGACGTGCACGAGTTCGTCGATGAACGCGGGGAACGTGGTCGACTTGCGCGTGAGCTGCTGCACGACCTCGCGGTCGCCGAACACCTCGACGAACTGATCGAAGATCGCCTGGAAGCTCGAGCGCTCGCCCGCCTTGAACGCGATGAAGGCCACGACGTTCACGCGCGACCCGCCCCAGTCCATCGCCTGCTCGTTCACGACGATCGCGATGGCGGTCTCGCGGGCGGTCATCGCCATCGAGTGCGGAACCGCGAGGGTGTCGGTGAATGCCGTCGACGACATGCGTTCGCGCTCGATCGCACCGTCGATGTAGGCGCCGTCGATCAGGCCGGCCGCACGCATCTGCTCGCCGAGCATGCGGATCATCGCGATCTCGTCGCGGGCGTACGTGTTGCGGAAGAAAAGCGACTCGTCGAAGTAACGCAGCAGTTGCTCCTTGATGTGCGCCCTCCTGCGCTGCCTGCGCACCCGGGCGATCGCCGTCCGCACCGCGCCGATGTCGGCTTCGGTGAGGAATGGCTGGATGACGATCACATTCTCGCGCGGCGCGTTGGTGGGGATCGTGGTGAGCACCAGATCGGTTTCGAATCCGTCGAGATCGGACGCGGCATCCGGCACCACCGAGGTGACCACGAGGTCGTGCCCGAGTTCGGCCTCGATGCGATCGCGCAGCAGACGGTGGATGTCGTAGTAGCCCGGGCAGATCAGGGCGCAGGTCACCGAATCGCGGCGCCGCGACTGCTGGTCGAGATAGGCGCCGACGTGCATGGCGATGTAGGCGATCTCGTCGTCCGTGACCACGATGGCCGCCGCCTGCTGCAGGCGGGAGGCGATGAAGACCGCCAACTCGTAGATGAGCGGATACGACGTCTTGATCGACCGGGTCAGCGGGTTGCGCGAATAGTTGTGTTCACCGGCGCGCGTGAGCAGGTTCTGCACGTGCAGCGCCAGCCGCACGGTGAACGGTCCGTCGCGCAGGTCGACGGCGTACTGCTGGGATGCCTCCTCGACGATGCGGCTGACGGTTTCGATCACCGAGCGATCGAGGAAGTCCTCGAGGGCTGCGTCTCCGCTGGTGCTGCGTGGCGCGAGCACGCGGGTTGCCAGGAGCATGGCGAGATGCTGCAGTTCCGCTCCGTCGAGCCGTGCGCCGAAGTGGGCATGCAAGAGCTCGTCGAGCGTCAGCATGGTCTGCCTGATGCCGTCGTCAGCGACGGTGGAGAGTGCCTCGATGTGTCGGTTGCGCGCGGTTCTATCCAAGGCGATGGCGACGTGCAGCAACACGTCGTTGATGCCGTACTCGTTGACGAAATAGCCGCGGTCGTCAAGTGCCGCGACGAGTTCGGTGCCGAAACCGGCGATCCCGGGCAGCCGGAACACCGTCTCGATGCGGCCCCGGGTGACCACGTGCTGTTCGGACTCGTCGCGGAACAGCTGACTCAGCAGCCGGCGACGGTCGGTCTCCGATCCGTCCAGGGTGACGATGCTGCCGTTGCGCCGCAGGCTCAGCCCCGAACCGTCGAGCCGCCTGCGCAGCCGGGCCAGATCGGAGTCGATGGTGGACTCGCTGACGAACGAATCGTCGGCGGCACCGTAGACGTCGAGGCCCGAGGGCTCATCGAGGAGCCGCCGCAGCAACCGGTGCGCACGGGCGGCCGGCGTCTCGGAGTCGTGCGGCCGGGCATCCTCGTGCGCCAGCAACGCGGCGTACGCCTGGCCGTTCAGCCGATAGCCCTGCGGGGAGGATTCCACGACGTCACGGGATGCGTCGGACTCCTTGAGCTCGCCGACGTAGCTGCGGATGCTGCGGGGCGTCACGCCGACGTGGTCGGCGAGTTCCGCCGCGGTCGTCCAGCCGGGCGTGCGCGACAGGTAGTCGAGCAGCTTGGCCTTTCTGCCGCCGATCACTTCAGCCTCCATGCATCATCGCGTGCAGACCGCGTCGGGCGCCGCGGCGCCGAGCGACGGGTCTGAGCAGAGTCAATCATCCCGAAGCCGGACGGTCACCGGCCCGGACAGGATCTTCCTGGGGGGCGGAAGCAAGCATCCCGGCTTCCGCGGGGGCGGAAGCAAGCCTGCTGGCGCATCCGAAGCCGTCGGCCGAGCATTGAGGCATGACGACGATGCCGGGCGACGTGCCGAGTGAGGTGCAGGCGACGAGCGTGCTCGTGATCTGCGGCGCCGGCGCCTCGAGCACGTTCGTGGCGATGTGGCTGCGACACGCTGCCGCGGAGCGCGAACTGGCCGTCACGGCATCCGCCTCGAGCGAGGACGAGTTGGACGCAGTGACGCCCGGTATCGACGTCGTGCTCGTCGGGCCGCACCTGGCCGACCGATACGACGCGATCGCCCGTCGTGTGCGCGCCGCCGGGGCGGAGCCCGTGCTGCTGCCGGATGAGGTGATGAGCGAGCGCTCCGGCGATCGGGCCCTCGACCTCGTGCTCCAGGCGTGCGCGGAGCGTATCGCATCCGCTTCTGCCGAACCATCCGCCCACCGGGAGAGAAATCATGGTTGAACGCACCGTCCGCATCGGCTCGAGCCACGGCCTGCACGCCCGCCCGGCGAAACTCTTCGTCAAGGCCGTCAGCGAGGCCGGGTTGCCCATCACCATCGCCAAAGGCGCGGGCAAGCCGGTGAGCGCCACGAGCATTCTCGGCGTCATCGCCCTCGGCATCGACCACGGCGACTACGTGACGCTCGCCTGTGAGGATCCGGCCGCGGACGGCGTGCTCGACGCGCTGACCGAGGTGCTCGTCACGGACCACGATCGTGCCTGACACGCTGGCCGCCTCTCGCCGGCTGACCGGCGCGGGCATCGGGCAGGGCGTGGCGATCGGCACGGTGCTTCGCGCGGCGGAACCCTTTGCTGCGCCGCACGACGAACCGTCGCGCACCACGCCCGATGAGGAACGCGGGCGTGTCGTCCACGCCGTCCACGCCGTCGCGGGTGCACTGCGCCTGCGCGCCGAGCAGGCCGGCGGCGCCGCCGAAGACGTGCTTGACGCCCAGGCGATGATGGTCGAAGACGAGTCGCTCGCGGCGACCGTCGACGAACTGGTGGCCGCAGGCAAGACGGCCGAACGGGCTGTGTTCGAGGCCTGCGCGGCGTTCGCCGAACGGTTGCGGGAACTGGGCGGCTACCTGGGCGATCGAGCCGGTGACCTGAACGACATCGCCGACCGGCTCATCGCCGAACTGAACGGGATGCCGGCCCCGGGCATCCCGCAATCGGACCGTCCGTTCGTGCTCGTCGCCCGCGATCTCGCACCGGCCGAGACCGCGATGCTCGACCTCGACCAGGTGCTCGCCTTCGTCACCGTCGAAGGGGGCCCGACGTCGCACACCGCGATCCTCGCCCGAGAGAAGTCCGTGGTCGCCGTGGTGGGCTGCACCGACGCCGCAGCTCTGCGCGACGGCGACGAGGTCATCGTCGACGCGGCTGCCGGAACCGTGATGCTCGCCCCGACCGTCGCCGACCTCGCCGAGGCGGCGGAGCGCATCGCCGAGCGGGAGCGGGAGCGCAAGGCGCCGCACGCTCCGGGAGCGCTCGCCGACGGCACACCCGTGCCGCTGCTGGTCAATCTCGGTTCGACCGAGGTCGCCGAGGCGGCCGTCGCGGCCGGAGCGGAAGGCGTCGGCCTGTTCCGCACCGAGTTCCTCTTCCTCGACGCGCGCCTAGCGCCCACCGCCGAGGAACAGCGGAAGCAGTACGTCCGGCTGCTCTCGGCATTCCCGGGTAAGAAGGTGGTCGTGCGGGTGCTGGACGCAGGAGCGGACAAGCCGTTGACGTTCCTGAACGACACCCACGAAGACAATCCGGCGCTCGGCGTGCGCGGGCTGCGCGCGCTGCGCACCAACGAAGACATCCTGCGCGAGCAACTCAGCGCCCTGGCGTGCGCGGATGCCGAGACGGACGCCGACCTGTGGGTGATGGCGCCGATGGTAGCGACCGTCGAAGAGGCCTCGTACTTCACCGTTCTCGCCAAGGAGTACGGCATCAGGACCGCCGGAGTGATGGTGGAGGTGCCGTCGGCCGCGCTGACGGCCGATCGCATCCTTCGGCACGCCGACTTCGCCTCGATCGGCACCAACGACCTGACGCAGTACACCCTCGCCGCCGACCGGCTGCTCGGCGCCGTCGCGCACTACCAGAGCCCGTGGCATCCTGCCGTGCTGCGCCTGATCGCCGAGGTCGGGGCAGCCGGGGCGGACCTCGGAAAACCCGTCGGCGTCTGCGGTGAGGCGGCGGCCGATCCGCTGCTGGCCGTCGTGCTCGTCGGGTTGGGCGCCGGTTCGCTGTCGATGTCGCCCGCAGCACTGACCGACGTGCGCGCGGCGCTGAGGCGCTACACGCTCGATCAGGCGCGCCTGCTCGCCCGACGCGCGCTGCACGCGGACGACGCGGCAGACGCGCGCCGCGCGGTGGAAGACGCGTCGGCCGCCATGACGCGCGCGCCCGCGCGCCCCCAGAGCCTCGCACCCACCACCAACGCAATCCGAGAACGGAGAGATCCATCATGACGACGACGTCAGCGGTCAAACGACCCAGGAGCACGCGCGTGCACGTGCAGCGCTTCGGCACCTTCCTCAGCGGCATGGTCATGCCCAACATCCCGGCGTTCATCGCCTGGGGCCTGATCACGGCGTTCTTCATCGCGACGGGATGGCTGCCCAACGGCATCCTCGGAGGCTTCGGCAACGCGGCCACGACCGGCTGGTCGGGCGCCGCCACCCAACTGGCGCTCGACCCGAACGGCCACACGTTCTCGCAATACGTGGGCCTCGTCGGGCCTATGATCACCTACCTGCTGCCGTTGCTGATCGCCAACACCGGCGGCCGGATGATCTACGGAGTGCGCGGCGGAGTGGTCGGCACCATCGCGACCATGGGGGTCATCGTCGGCAGCGACATCCCGATGTTCATCGGAGCGATGGTCATGGGCCCGCTGAGCGCCTGGCTGATGAAGAAGGTCGACAGCATCTGGGACGGCAAGATCAGGGCCGGATTCGAGATGCTCGTGAACAACTTCTCGGCCGGCATCCTGGGCGGCTTGCTCTCCATCGGGGCCTTCTTCGGCATCGCCCCCGTCGTCGAATGGCTCAGCACCCTGCTCGGCGGAGCCGTGAACTGGCTGGTGTCGCTGCACCTGCTGCCGCTGGCGAGCATCCTGATCGAACCCGGCAAGGTGCTGTTTCTGAACAATGCGATCAACCACGGCGTGCTCACACCGCTGGGCATCGAACAGGCGCAGCAGACCGGCAAATCGATCCTCTTCCTCCTGGAGGCCAACCCGGGTCCCGGTCTCGGCATCCTGTTGGCCTTCTCGCTGTTCGGAGTCGGAATGGCCAGGGCGAGCGCGCCGGGAGCGATCCTCATCGAGTTCTTCGGCGGCATCCACGAGATCTACTTCCCCTACGTGCTGATGAAGCCCGTGCTGGTGGTGGCGGCGATCGGTGGCGGCATGACCGGCGTGGCGATCAACGCGGCATTCCAGACCGGCCTGCGTGCCCCGGCATCCCCGGGCAGCATCATCGCGGTGCTGATCCAGACCGCCCCGGACAGCTACGTCGGCGTGATCCTCTCGGTGCTCGGGGCGGCATCCGTGTCGTTCCTGATCTCCGCGATCATCCTTCGCGCCAGCCGCAAACGCGACCTCGCCAACGAGAACGCAGGCGACCTCAGCGCTGCCGTGGCGAAGACGACCGCTAACAAGGGCAAGGAGAGCTCGGTGCTCGGTTCGCTGCTGACGGACGCGCAGACCGATCGGGATGCCGGCGGAGAGGCGACGAGGGTGCCGGTGCGTGCCATCGTCTTCGCCTGCGATGCCGGAATGGGATCGAGCGCGATGGGCGCTTCGGTGCTGCGCAACAAGATCAAGAAGGCCGGGATCCAGGGGGTCACGGTGACGAATGAGGCGATCGCGAATCTGGCGGACGACGCGGATCTCGTGATCACCCAGCGTGAGCTGACCGATCGCGCCCGCAGCATGTCGCCGTCGTCGATCCACGTCTCGGTCGACAACTTCATGAACAGTCCGCGTTACGACGAGGTCGTCGCTCTCGTCGTGGAATCCGAGAAGGAGCCGGCGAATGAGTGACATCCTCAGCCCGAGCGCGGTGGTGGCGGCCGGCACCGCCACCACGCGCGAGGCGGCGATCCTGGAGGCAGGCGGCATCCTGGTGGGCAGCGGCGCGGTGCGCGCCGACTACGTCGACAGCATGCTCAAGCGCGAGAACACGGTCTCGACCTACATGGGCAACCTGCTCGCGATCCCGCACGGCACCAACGAGGCGAAGGATTCGATCACCCGATCGGCCATCTCGCTGGTGCGGTATGAGAACCCGATCGACTGGGGCGGGGAGCCGGTGCGCTTCGTGCTCGGGATCGCCGGACTGAACAACGAGCATCTGGACATCCTGGCGAAGGTAGCCGTGCTGTTCTCGGACGAGGACGACGTTCGGCGCCTCGCGGAGGCCGGCGACGCTGCCGAGCTCTACAGGCAGCTCTCGGAGGTGAACGCGGAATGAAGGCGGTGCACTTCGGCGCCGGGAACATCGGTCGCGGTTTCGTCGGGCTGCTGTTGCACGATGCCGGCTACGAGATCGTGTTCGCCGATGTGGACGGGGCCCTGATCGACGCCTTGAACGCCGCGGACTCCTACCGGGTGCACAGCGTCGGAGAGCTGCCGACCGAACACGTGATGACCGGGTTCCGAGCCGTGGACAGCGCGACCGAGCCCGGGCGTCTGGTCGGCGAACTCGCCACGGCCGACATCGTGACGACGGCGGTCGGGGTGCGCATCCTGCCGTTCATCGCACCTCTGATCGCCGACGGGCTTCGGGCCAGGCCGGCCGAGGCCGAGCCGCTGATCGTGATGGCGTGCGAGAACTCCGTGAGCGCGACCGACCAGCTCGCTACGGCCGTCGAAGGCGCGGCCGGAGCGCAGTGGCCCGGTTTGCGCGAGCGAGCGGTGTTCGCGAACACGGCGGTGGATCGCATCGTTCCGCAGCAACCGGCCGACGGCGGTCTCGACGTCGTGGTCGAAGACTTCTGCGAATGGGTCATCGAGGCCGCCCCGTTCCGCGGGGCACTGCCGCCGATCGGCGGCGCGACCTTCGTCGCCGACCTCGCGCCGTACATCGAACGCAAGCTGTACACGGTCAACACCGGGCACGCGGCGACCGCATACTGCGGCTACCTGCAGTGTGCCGACACGATCGCCGAGGCCATCTCGCTGCCGGCGGTGCGCGACTCCGTGCGCCGCGCGCTGGAGGAGACGTCGCAGGCGCTGGTGGTCAGACACGGCCTGGATCCCGCCGAGCAGGCCGGCTACCGCGCACGCATCCTTGCCCGGTTCGGCAGCGACGAGCTTCGGGATGCCGTCACGCGCGTGGGCAGGGACCCACTGCGCAAGCTCGGTCGCCGGGACCGTTTCGTCGCTCCCGCCGCCGAACTCGCCGAGGCCGGCGTCGTGCCGGTCGCGCTGCTGCAGGCGATCAGCGCAGCATTGCGCTTCGACGCGGCCGGCGATAGGCAGGCGCGCGAGCTGGCCGAGAAGCTGCGAACGCTTCCCGCGGCGCTCGCCGTGGAGCGCATCACCGGCGTGACCGGCGAGCATCCGCTGTTCGAGCCGCTGCGCGACGTTTTCGTCGATGCGCGCCGCAGCCGGTGGAGTCTGCACCTGTACACCGCATCCGGGATGTGACGCACGGCGTGCCCCGGCATAGCGCATGCCAGGCTGGGGCCATGACCGACTTCGCCGAATTGGCAGATCGCGGTTGGCCGGGCCTTGAGACGGTGGCCGTGCAGGGATGGGTCGCGCGGTTCGCCGGCGGTGTGACGAAGCGCGCCAATTCGGTCTGGCCGCGAACCGAGGCGGTGGATGCCGTGGCGGCGGTCATCGAGGTCGAGTCGCTGTACCGGCAGCGCGGCATCCGGCCGGCCTTCCAGCTCACCCGCTCGCAGGCGCAACTCGAGGCCCTGCTGAGAGGCCGTGGCTACGAAGCCGTCGACGAGACACTCGTGATGTCGGCGCGGGTCGAGGGGCGCGGGGCGGCGTTCGGCGTGGATCTCGGCGGCGCCCTGCGGGTCACGGACGCGCCCGACGAGGGCTGGCTCGATCTGTGGTGGAGCATCGACGGGCGGGGTGGCGGGGATGAGCGCGAGGTGGCGCGCCGGATCATGACCTCTGGTCCGGCGCTGTACGCGGCTGTCCGCGACGAGGCTGGACCGGCGTGCGTCGGCAGGCTTGCCCTCGTCGACGGCTGGGGCGGATTGTACGCGATCGTGACTCGCACGGACGCGCGACGACGCGGACACGCCCGCGCGCTTGTGTCCGGACTCACCGAAGCGGCGCTCGAACGCGAGATCGGGCGCGTGTGGCTTCAGGTGCTCGCCGGCAACTCGGCGGCCCTCGGGCTCTACCGCTCGCTCGGCTTCTCGACCGTCGGAGAATACCGCTACCTCGTCGCGCCTGACGCGGCCCCGCCGTCAACGGGGCCGCGCGCGACGGACGCTACTCGTTGACGAGCAGCAGGTCGGTCAGCGGCAGGCGTCTGCGCGGTGCGAGCTCGCGCTCCCGCAGCGCCTCGGGCAGGGCATCCGGAGATCCCAGCACGCCGATCGCGGCGATGGTCACCGGGACCAGGCTGTCGTCGAGCCCGAACGCAGCACGTACTCCATCGGCCTCGAACCCGCCCATCTGGTGTACGTGCAGTCCGTCATGATGCGCCTGCACCGATAGGTGCGCGAGCGCCTGGCCGAGGTCGTACTCCGCCCACCGCAGCGGATTGCCGTCGGCGTCTTTCGTGGTCGCAAGACCGACGACGAGTGCGGCGGCCGAGGTGGCCCAGACGGAGTTGAATCCCTTCAGAGTCGCCGTGACCGCGTCGAACGCGGGGCCACCGCGTCGGGCGACGATGAAGCGCGACGGCTGGTTGTTCGCCGCGGACGGCGCCCAGCGCGCCGCCTCGAGCGCTGCCGTCAGCTTCTGCTCGTCGAGCGGGGCATCCGGGTCGAAGGAACGCGGGCTCCAGCGCTCGGCGAGCACGTCGTGAATCGGCGCGCTGGTCTGCGCTCTGCGAACGGGGATCTCGGTTGCAAGCGACACGCGCCGCCTCCTTCGTACTTCGGGAACAAGGCCGGCGCCATTGCCAGAACATGCAAACGCATGCTCCCGGGGTCCTATTCCCGACCAGCGGCAAAGTTTTCGCTCGGCGTCAATGGGGCTGTGCGCTCAAGGTGGAGACCGTTGCACGAATCCTCGGCACCGGCACCCGGCACACCACGAGGATCCTCAGCGGTGGCAGTTACGCCACCGCCTTGAATTCGTCATCAAGCAGGATGATCCGCGACTTGTCGGCCGGCATCATCGCCGCAGTTTCCGCGATGTGAACACCTATGAGGGATACTGCAGCGAGCCAGCGAGGTTCTATGCCAAGCGCGCTAGACGCATCCTCTGCTGGCGAGACGACGCGATCGTGCAGGATGGTCGCCGCGCTCTCGCGTTCGCTTGGGACGGAAAGGCGAAGGTCACATCGTTCTTCCCGACCGCGGCGCTCTGAAGCGGGTTGCCGTCAGCGTGCGCGTCGATCTGCACGCCGCGGCCGCCGATCAGCACGAGCGTGGGGATGTGCATGGATCACCGACGACCTCCAAAGGACCAGGCCACGGGCATCCACCCCTTCGTAACCCGATCGGCTACCAGGGCGACGCCCGTTGCGTCTGGGAACCCTGCTCGG
Organism: Humibacter sp.; assembly: GCA_035564555.1. GTDB lineage: Bacteria > Actinomycetota > Actinomycetes > Actinomycetales > Microbacteriaceae > DATMTS01. The sequence goes on along the minus strand of DATMTS010000055.1, from coordinate 64,805 downwards.
GTGTCCTGTTCGTGCAGCGCACACTAAGTCGTTCGTCAGGCTTGTCTTCGATGTACGCTGAGCACCAATATCGGGAGGCTCACCATGACCAAAGGCATCCGCAAGGGGAGCCGATTCCGCCGGATACTGCGATTTTTGACCCTCCGTGACCCGGAGGAGGAATACGGTCGGGGGCAGATCGACCCGGCGATGCGGCGGCAACGCGAGATCCAGGGTCGGATCGCAACCGATCAAGCCGCGCGGGAAGCCATGACCTCATTCTGGCCGTGACCAGTTCCTACCGCTGTCGGGACGCTTCAGGATGAGGCCGAGCGACGCCGGAAATCTGCGCCCCGAGACTGGATGGGGTGGGTGATGGCTTTGGACTCTTGGGCTTTCAGTGGGCACCGACGGTGTCCCTTAACGGAACGTCTTCGCCGGGTCTGAGAAGACGTCGATGAGGAATGCGAGGATTCTGTCGATCCAAGGCGGGAGGTCACGCAAACGCGGACGAGCCGGCGCCGCTGACAGCGAACTCCTGTTGTGCACACGCCGGGTGTGCCACATGCCCTGGACAGGGTCAACGAGATCCAGCAGGAGCATGAGCTACGGCGCGAGTTCGCCCGTGATCGCCGCAGCGAACTCGTCGACGTCGGCTTCGGTGGTGTCCCAGGAACACATCCACCGCACCTCGACGCGAGCGCTTTCGCCTTGCTCCGCGCCCGCTGCGACGGGACCCCAGTCGTAGAACCGGAAGCGCTCTCGGATGCGGTCGGCCGCCTCGTGCGGCAACGTCGCGAACACCGCGTTCGCCTGCGTCGCCTGCGTGAAGCTCAGGCCGCGCACCTCGTCGGCGGCGATCGCGGCCTCCAGCGCACCCCGCAACCGCGTCGCCATCGTGTTGGCGTGCCGGGCACCGCGCAGCCAGAGGTCGCCTTCGAGCAGTGCGATCAACTGCGCCGAGATGAAGCGCATCTTCGAGGCGAGCTGCATGTCGAGCTTGCGCAGATACGGCAAACCATCGGATGCCTCCGGGTTCAGTACGACGACGGCCTCGCCGAACAGCAGCCCGTTCTTGGTGCCGCCGAAACTCAGGACGTCGACTCCGGCATCCGTGGTGAAGTCACGCAACGGGACCCCGAGGGTAGCGGCGGCGTTTGCGATGCGCGCGCCGTCGAGGTGCAGTTTCATGCCCAACCCGTGCGCGTGCTCGGCGATCGCCCGCACCTCATCGACCGAGTAGCACGTGCCGAGCTCGGTGGTCTGCGTGATCGACACGACAAGCGGCTGCGCGCGGTGCTCATCGCCCCAGCCCCAGGCCTGGCGATCGATCAGTTGCGGCGTCAGTTTGCCGTCCGGGGTGTCGACGGTGAGCAGCTTGAGACCGCCGACGCGCTCGGGCGCTCCGTTCTCGTCGGTGTGGATGTGGGCGGTGCTCGTGCAGACCACGGCGCCCCAGCGCGGCAGCATCGACTGCAGCCCCACCACGTTCGCCCCGGTTCCGTTGAAGACGGGACAGACCGCGGCGACCTCGCCGAAGTGCCGGGCGAACACCTCGTGCAGGTGCTCGGTGTACGCGTCTTCGCCGTAGGAGATCTGGTGGCCCCCGTTCGCCGTCTCGATCGCGGCGAGCAGTTCGGGATGCACGCCCGCGTAGTTGTCGGAGGCGAAGCCGCGGCGGTCGGGATCGTGCAGTCGTTGGGTCACACATCCATCTTTCCGCAGGGCGCACGCAGTTTTCTTGCGCGTGCGCCGGCCGGTGTCACACCATTCGGGCATCAGGTGTCTTATCGATGAACCTGAAAACGAAGGAGACCCCATGACCGGGCGACGCCATGTCATCGTGATCGGCGGAGGTTACGCCGGAGTCACCGCAGCCGACCGTCTCACCCGGCGGGACGACTTGATGGTGACGCTGATCAATCCGCGGCCGATGTTCGTGGAGCGGATCCGGCTGCACCAGTCGGTGTGCGGATCGGACGACGCCGTCGTCGACTACCGACACCTGCTGGGGTCTCGGGTGCGGCTGCTCGTCGATACGGTGACGCGGATCGACGCATCGGCCCGCAAGGTCATCCTCGGCGGCGGAGGCGCCCTGGGCTACGACCGGTTGATCTATGCGGTGGGAAGCGGTAGCGCCGACCCGCGGGTGCCAGGGGCGGCGCAGTTCTCGCATCCGATCGCCTCCCTCGAGCAGGCGCAGCGACTGCGGGAGGTCTTGGCGACGAAGACGACCGCGGCACCGGTGACGGTGGTCGGTGCGGGCCCGACCGGTATCGAGACGGCGGCCGAATTGGCCGAATGCGGCCGCAGCGTCACGCTGGTGTGCGGCGAGGTGCTCGGCCCGTACCTGCATGCGCGCGGCCGGCGGGCCGTGGCCGGAGAACTGGCCAGGCTCGGGGTGACCGTGCTCGACGGCGCCGGATCGAGGGTCGTAACGGTCGGGCCGGACGCCGTACGTCTTGCCGACGGTCGAGAGGTGGCGAGTGCGGTGACCGTGTGGACGGCGGGATTCGCAGCGCCCGATCTGGCGTTGCGCAGCGGGTTGAGCACCGACTCGGCGGGTCGGCTCCTCACTGACGAGACGCTGACGAGCGTTGATGACGCGTGCATCGTCGCGGCCGGGGATTGCGCTGCGCCGTCTGACGTGCCGCTCCGGATGAGCTGTCAGGCGGCCGCCCCGCTCGGCGCCCACGCCGCCGAGACGGTCCTGCACCGGATCGCGGGCGAGCAGCCGAGGCCGGTCGCCATCGGATTCGTCGGACAATGCATCAGCCTGGGTCGTCGAGCCGGCGTCTTCCAGTTCGCCCGCCGCAACGACACGGTGACGAGGTTCTATCTCGCCGGTCGACTGGCCGCGAAGCTCAAGGCGTTCATATGCTGGGGCACCGTGAAGCAACTCGGGATCGAAGCACGCAGGCCCGGCCTGCTCACTCTGTCATTCGGCAGCAAGCATGAGCGACAGCGGATGCTTGCCGCCCGGACGGAAGCCGTGCGGAGTTGAGCAATCAGCCCGCCGACGCGGCGACCGAGTCCTTCGTCGCCCACCGCAACCTGTTGTTCACCGTCGCATACGAGATGCTCGGTTCGGCCGCCGACGCCGAAGACGTGCTGCAGGAGACGTGGCTGCGGTGGGTCGAGGTCGACCTCGAACAGGTGCGCGATCGGCGCGCCTACCTGGTCAGGATCACCACCCGCCAAGCGCTCAACCGGTTGCGGACGGTGCGCAGGCGCAGGGAGGCGTACGTCGGTGCATGGCTGCCGGAGCCCATGCTCACCGCACCGGACGTGGCCGAGGATGTCGTACTCGCGGAGAGCGTGTCGATGGCCCTGATGCTCGTGCTCGAGACCTTGTCGCCGACCGAGCGTGCGGTCTTCACGCTGCGCGAGGCCTTCGACTTCAGCTACGAGGAAATCGCGACCGCCATCGACAAGAATCCGGCGGCGGTGCGTCAGATCGCGCACCGCGCACGCAAGCACGTGGATGCGCGGAGGCCGCGCACCGCCGTCTCCCCCGGCGAGGCTCGGCAGGTCGTCACGTCGTTCCAGCTCGCTCTGCAAACCGGAGACCTGCAGAGCCTGTTGGATGTGCTCGCTCCGGAGGTGGTGCTGATTGCAGACGGCGGCGGGGTGAAGAGCGCCGCGCTGCGGCCCATCGTCGGTGTCGAGAAGGTGATGCGTTTCATCCTCGGCACTGTGGCCAAGGCGGGCGGAGGCCTCGCCGTAGCGCTCGCGGCAGTCAACGGCAGCCCCGCGCTCGTGGTGCGCCTGAACGGCGAACTCGACGGCGTCATCGCCTTGCGCTTCGACAGCTCGCACGTGACAGGCCTCTATTACGTGCGCAATCCCGAGAAGCTGACCCGGGTCGAGTCCGAGACCGCCCTCACTCGCCGCTGAGCGCCGAGCGAGTCACAGGGACTGCCGAGCGAACAGCGGCAAGCCGAGGGTTCAGCCGCGCAGCGCCTCGGTGAACCTGACCCGGGCGCCGGTGCGCAACAGCGAATTGCCGTAGATGCTGGCGCCGATCACGATGACAGCGGCAGCGGTCAGGAGCAGGATCAGCAGAGACAACAGCGGCTCCCACCACTGGGCGGCCCCGGTGAACAGGCGCATCGGCATGCCGACCATCGCCGAGAACGGAACGTACGACATGATGCCGAGCACGGTCGCATTGTTGTTGAACGAGATGACCAGGATGTACGGCAGCAGCACGAGCATCATCACGGGTGCGGTAGCCGAGCCGACGTCCTCCTGCCGGGAGACGAGCGCAGCCGTCGCCGCGTACAGCGCGGCGATCATCACGAACCCGACGACGAAGAACACGGCGAACCAGATCACGCTCGGCCCGAGGTTCGTCAGCAGCACCTTCTGCCCTGTTGCCAGCAGCGCCCCCGTGGTCAGCGCGGTGATGGCGGCGATCTGGGCGAACGCCAGCAGGCTGTTGCCGAGCACCTTGCCGGCCATCAGGGTGCGGGCGCTGATCGTCGACAGCAGGATCTCCACGACCCTGGTCTGCTTCTCCTCGACCACGCTCTGCGCGATGGTCTGGCCGAAGGTCATGGCCGACATGAAGAACACCAGCCCGAAGCCGAGCGCGACGAGATAGGTGAGGAGCGCCGGCTGCTTCGACGGCTCCAGCAGGGTGACCTTCGGCGAGATGCTGAGCTGCTCGACGACGGAGTTGGGAACACCGCTCCTGCCGATCACCGCGACGTGGGCCGGCGTCGAATCATCGGGTATGACTGCGGCGTCGACCTTGCCCGAGCGCACCATCCGCTCAGCGGCATCCGAGTCGGGCGCCGGCACCGCCTTGAGACCGTCGGCATGCCCGACGACTGTGGCGGCGGAACCGACGACGGCGACGGTGGGCGGTGTACTGCCGGTGCTGAGCAGGCCGCCGACCAGCACGGAGGCGAGTACGGCCAGTAGCAGGATGCCGGTCGAGATGAGGAAGGCCTTGCTGCGCAGCCGGGAGACCATCTCGCGCTGGGCGACGAGCCACACGGCATCGCGAGGTGCCGCCCCGCCAGATGCGCCGCTCATCCCACGACCTCACGGAAGATCTGCGCCAGTGACGGTTGCAGGGGGGAGAACCCGGCCACCGGTCCGCGGCCGATCGCGGCATGCAGAACACGCTGGGCGACATCGGGTGACGCCTCGAAGAGCGCGTAGCCGTCGTCGAGGTGCACGACCGCGACGCCGGGTTCGGCGGCGATCCAGCCGGCGTCCTCGGGCAGCAGCAACTCGTAGCGCGGCTGCGAGTACTCGGCGCGTAACGCCGCGCGCGACCCGGCCGCGCGCACCTCGCCGTCAGCGATGATCACCAGGTCGTCGCAGATCCGCTCGACGATGTCGAGTTGGTGCGAGGAGAACAACACGGGAACCCCGCGCGCGGCGTATTCCTTCAGAACCGTCTGCACCGTCTCCACCGCCAGCGGATCGAGCCCGGAGAACGGTTCGTCGAGCACCAGCACGGCGGGATCGTGCACGAGAGCCGCGGCGATCTGAGCGCGCTGCTGGTTGCCCAGCGACAGTTTCTCGACCGGATCGTCGGCGCGTTCGGCGAGGCCGAGGCGCTCGAGCAGGGCGCGCGCGTTGGCTCGTGCTGCGACGTGGCCGCAGCCATGCAGTCGCGCGAGGTAGGTGAGTTGCTCGGCAAGACGCATCTTCGGGTATAGACCGCGCTCCTCGGGCATGTAGCCGAAGCGGCGACGATCGGATGCGGTGAGCGCGGCGCCGTCGAGGGTGACCGTTCCCGAGTCGGCGGAGAGCACACCGAGGATGATGCGCATGGTCGTGGTCTTGCCTGCGCCGTTGGCACCGACGAAGCCGGTGAGCTTGCCGGGGGCGACGCCGAAACCGACGTCGTGCAGCACCCGCCGGGAGTCGAACGATCGTGTGATGTCGTGCAGTTCGAGCACGGAGCCTCCTTGGTCGTCCACCCCACGCTACGGGCAAAGCCCCGGGGGCGATACGGGCGCCGTAGCCGTCGCCGCTCGAATGCATACACATGGCTTGACCAGGACTTTGGCACGATCTGTCCAGAATCGGCACGTAACGTGGCGCGGGTTTGCCGGGGATGCCGGCATTCCGCAGCCGGGCAGCGCCCGGCGACGGGTGGCATCCGGTCTTGTGAAGGACCACCGGCAACGGCCTTGGCCGCTCACGTCATGCGTGGGCGCGTCCGTGCGCGAACCCGACCGTCGCGCGTGCCCTGCAGGGTGCGTCGCGGCGGAAGCGCGTGCGGCGCCGGGGTGATCAGCCTGCCCAGGATCGTCGACGGCATCATCTCGCCTGACCCGTCCTGTTGCCGCGCGCGTGCCGATGCACGAGCGGGCTGACCGGCAGGGAAGACCCGAGAATTGGACACTTTTGCGCTTTTCGACCCGTTACCTCACCGCCCCACTCTTCTCCACCCGAACCCTGACCTCGGTCGCAGCAACCCTGCTGACTATCGCCTCGATGGCGACCCCGGCCGCCCTGGGCGTCTCCGCCGCGCAGAACGCGCAGAAGCTTCAAGACCATCGGGTCGCCGCCACCGAGCAGCTCACCGAATCGACCGGCCTGCACCACGATCAGCTGAGCATCTACCCGAAGCTGGTGAAGTCGCGTATCGACTCCACGGCCGCCCGCACACTGGCGCAGGCCGACGCCGTCGTCAAGCACGTGCGTACGAAAGCGGATGTGAAGCCGCTCGTCCGGCTGGCCGACCGGCTGCGGGCGTATGCCAGGCTCGATGTCGACTCCGTGCAGAGCCTCACGGCGGCAACCACGAAGGCGATCGCAACCGCCGAGGCCGCGGCTGCGGCACACGACCGCGCGGCGGCCGCCGCGCACGAACGGGCGGTGGCCGCACAGCGTGCCGCCGCGAACACGCCCTCCGGGGCGAAAGCCGTCGCGCGGGAGCTCGCGTCGAGTCAGCACGGTTGGGGCGACGGCGAGTTCCAGTGCCTGGTGAACCTGTGGGACAAGGAGTCGGGTTGGAACTACCAGGCGTACAACTCGTCCAGTGGTGCCGGCGGCATCCCGCAGGCCCTGCCGGCGAGCAAGATGGCGGCGGCGGGCAGCGACTGGGCCTCCAACGCCGCGACCCAGATCACCTGGGGTCTCGACTACATCGCGCGCGGATACGGCACCCCTTGTGCGGCCTGGAGCCATTCGCAGGCCATGAACTGGTACTGAGCGTGCCCGACCCCGGTCGGGCCGCGACCCGCGGCCCGACTGCGGTCACCGTTATGCCTCGCTCTGGCCGACGATCATCGTCGCGGCCTTCGCCGTCGTCTGCCTCCTCGGCTGGGTGTTCGAGTACTACCGCGGATAGTTCTCCCGCTGAGGCGCCACGAAGGCGCTGACCGCCTCGAATACCGATTGTGCCGCCGAGTGCTGCACCAGGTGCCGACCCGGGAGATCGACGAATGAGCCGACCGGCGCGGCCTGCGCAAGACGGCGGCACCATTTCTCGCCCGCGATGGGATCGCTACGGCCGCGCAGCACCAGCACCGGCTGCGACACCGTGCCGGTGCGCTGCTCGATCGGATAGCGCAGCATCTGACGCAGTTCGGTCAGATACCAACGCGGTCCGCAGCGCAGGTAGTCGGTGAGCACGATCGCGTTCGCCGACGCCGGCTCCGTCAACGTGTCCAGGACCAAGGCCACGCACTGTTCGATCATGGTGCGATGCTCGGAGTCGACGACCGGCCCGATCAGGATCAGGCGAGAGACGAGATCGGGGCGCTGCACGGCGAGTTCGACGGCGAATTGCGCTCCCATCGATTGGCCGATGATGACGCAGTCCCGGCAGCCGAGAACGTCCAGTGCCGACCCGATCGCGCCCGCATACCGCTCGACGGAGACAGCGGCCGCGGGTGTCTCCGTGCCGCCGAAGCCGGGCAGGTCGAATGCGACGGTGCTGCCCACGGCCGCCAGCCGCCTGCTCAGTCGGCGGAAGTAACGGTGCGAGACGCCGATGCCGTGCAACAGCACGAAGACGGTGCCGCTGCCCGACCCGGTTCGATACACATGGAAGTTCAGCCCCGACCGCTCCTTCGTCACCTGCACCTCCGCGATCAGAGTTGGGCTCACGCCGTGACCGTGAGCATCCGTCCGTTCAATTCGGCGGCATCCAGAGACCAGAGATCCACGATGGATGCCGCCAGCCGGTCTTCGAGGCCCGCCAGGGCGGTGACCCGAAAGACGACGGCAGCGGCGGGCGATTCCGCCTTGGCGAAGCCCTGCCCGACGGCCCGCGTCCAGGTTTCAGCGGCCGCTTTGAGGGCGGCGTAGTTCGCGTTGCCGGCCGTCGGCGCATCGACGGAGGTCGAGGAGACGATGGCCAGACGGCCCGCGGCGGATCGAACCAGGTCGTCGTAGAACACCCGGCTGGTCAGGCGCAGCGCCGTCAAAGACCCCGAGAGGAACTCCCAGTCGTCGTCGCTCTGCGCGGCGATGCCGCCCCCGCCGCGCCAGCCGCCGACCAGGTTGATCAGGCCGTCGATCGGGCCGAACTTGAGATGGATGCGCATCGCGAGCTCGGCGACGGCGGACGGATCGGAAAGGTCGCACTCGCGGGTGTCGACGCCCGGAACGGCAGCCTGCAGCGCGTCGAGCCGATGCCTGCTGCGACCGACGGCGAGCACGAGAGCGCCCGAGCCGAGCAGCGCGCGGGCCGCCGCCTCGCCGCTGGCGCTGGTCGCACCGGCGATCAGCACGATGCGACCAGCGGCCGGATGCGGCTCAGTCATGAGCGGTGATTCCCTTGGTCGACTCGATCGTCTCGCCCATCTTCTTGCTCAACGCCTCGTAGAACATCGAGAGCGGGAACTCGTCGTCGAGCACGGCATCCGTGTAACCCTTCGGTGCCCCGGCCAGTGTCTCGCGCGCCAACCCGCGCGCCCAGTTCGACGCCGGGTTCGGCGCGAGCACCGACGACACCAACTCGTACGCGGCCAGCCAATGCGCGGTCTTCGGCCGGTCGATCGAACGCCAGTACAGTTCGTTGATCGCGTCGCTCAGTGCGACGACCACATCGGCCACCTCGGGCCAGTCGATCGTGAGACGGGTGTCGGTCCAGTGCAACACGTCGTGCTGGTGCAGCCAGGCGAACAGCAACTGACCGCCGAGCCCGTCGTAATTGCGCACCCGGTTCCCGGTGAGCGGAAAGCGGAAGATGCGGTCGAACACGATCAGGTACTGCACCAGCGAGGCGTGATCGCGAATCCGCCGCTGAGCGTCGGACAGTTCCGCATCGTCGACCGCCCCGAACTCGCGCTGCAACCGCACGGACTCCCGGAACGCCGTCAGATCGCAGCGCAACTCCTCCAGGGAGTACAGGAAGTACGGCATCCGTTGCTTGATCATGAACGGGTCGAACGGCAGGTCGCCGCGCATGTGCGTGCGGTCGTGGATGACATCCCACATGACGAAAGTCTGCTCGGTGAGTTGCTGGTCGTCGAGCAGCCGCGCAGCGTCGGGCGGCAGATCGAGCTTCGTGATCTCGGATGCCGCGCGCACCACCCGCCGGTAGCGCGCGGCCTCCCGGTCTTGGAAGATCGCGCCCCAGGTGAACGCGGGGATTTCGCGCATCGCCACCGTCTCAGGGAACAGTACCGCCGAGTTCGTGTCGTAGCCCGGGGTGAAGTCGATGAAGCGCAGGCTCACGAAGAGCGTGTTGCCGTAGTCGGTCGCCTCCAGTTCGGCGATGAACTCGGGCCAGATCACCTCGACGATGAGCGCCTCCACGAGGCGATTCGTCGACCCGTTCTGCGTGTACATCGGGAACACGACGAGGTGGCGAAGGCCGTCGATCCGGTGCAGCTGCGGCTGGAACGCGACGAGCGAATCGAGGAAGTCGGGCACCCCGAATCCATCACGTGCCCACCGTTCGAAATCGGTGCAGAGCGCGTTCAGGTACCCGGCATCGTGCGCGAAGAGCGGCGCGAGCGAGCGGATCGACGCCGTGATCGCCCCCACTGTTTCACGGGCGGCGTCGTGCCGGGCGGCGTCCGGGATCGAGCCGTCCTTGACCTGATCGGCCTGCAGCGCGATCGCGGCGTGCTTCAGCGCCAGCCAGGCGGGGTCGGTCTCGACGTGGGCGAGACGTTCGGTGTCTGCAGGGGAGAGGGCGGCGCGGGTGTCGCTCTGCTCGCCGGTGAAGGCGCGGTCCTCGACGACCTCGGGTTCTCCGACAATGGCCTGTGCAGTGAACTGCGTGGCGGAATTGGACATGACGAACCTCCCTCGGCTGCATCGGGCGCCTGGTTCATTCGCACGGCGCAACGACGGCGCATGGTTGCGCCTGATTCGAGCCTAGCGACGGGATCGGCGCGTTTTCTTGCCCGGGTCGGCGCTCCGTTGCGCCGGATGACATCGGCACGCACTTCTGTGCAGACTCCTGCGTGCGACGGAACCACATTCCTCCATCCGAACCGCAAACGTTCCCGGTTCGGTTGAAGAAAAGTGGTTCGAATGCGCGGGGGCCGGCGTGCGGGGGACCGGCGTGCAGGGGACCGGCGACCGGCCGACGCAGAGCTTGCGAGAATGGGTGGCATGGCGAAGACGGTTCGAGGCGCGCGTGTGCTGATCACGGGAGCGGCCGGCGGCATGGGCCGGCTGTACGCCGAGCGGGCCGTGGCGGAGGGTGCGCGATCGGTGACGCTCTGGGATGTCGATCGCCGCGCACTCGAGGATGCGGTGATCGAGCTCACGGCATCCGCCCCTGACGGCACGACGGTGCACGGCTTCGCGGTGAATCTCGCGGAGCTCGGCGCGATCGCGCAGACCGCGCAGAAGGTGCGCAAGGATGTCGGCGATCCGGACATCCTGATCAACAACGCCGGCATCGTGCGCGGTAACCGGTTCTTCTGGGAGACCGACAGCGGCGACGACACGCGAGCGACCATGCAGGTCAACGCGTTGGCTCCGATGTATGTGACGCGCGAATTCCTGCCCGCGATGCTGCGGCACGGATATCGCGCGGCGCGGATCGTGAACGTCGCCTCCGCATCGGGGTTGGTGTCCAATCCGCGGATGAGTGTTTATGCGGCATCCAAATGGGCCGTGATCGGCTGGAGCGATTCGTTGCGCCTCGAGCTCGAACAGGCCGACCACGGCAACGTGAAAGTCACCACCGTGGCGCCGAGCTACATCTCGACCGGGATGTTCGCCGGCGCGCGCGGTCCGTGGCTGACACCGGTGATGACCCCGGAGTACGTCGTCGACCGGGTCTGGCGCGGGATGCTCGCGGGCAAGCCGATGCTCATGCTGCCGCGGGCCGTCGGAGTGGCCAAGGCGCTGCGCGGGGTGCTGCCGACCCGGGCGTGGGATGCCGTCGCCGGCGATCTCTTCGGCGTCTACTCCAGCATGGACGGCTTCACGGGCCGCGGGTGAAGTCACACGGCACAGCGCACAGCGCGCAGCGCGCAGCGTGCAGCGTGCAGCCGGCTGCCGACTGAGCGGTCGACGAAGGTCTGGACTACAACGCGTGCCGGGCGAGCCAGCCGGTAAGCACTTCGGTGAACTCGTCGGGATGCTCGACGCTCGGCAGGTGCGCGGTGTCGCTGAAGATGTAGCCCTCGGCACCCGGGATCGTGTCCACCAGGTAGGCCTGCTGAGCAAGGGCCGTGGAGATGTCGAACTCGCCCACCGTCGCCAGCACGGGCACGTCGATGTCGACGACCCGGTCGTAGGCGGGCGGGTCCAACGCCACCGAGATCGGACGCTCGTGCGCGTGCTGCGCGTTGACCCGGTTCAGCTCGTACGCCGCCTGCACGAACCCGGGGTCGAGTGACGCCGGGTCGCGACCGACGCCGAACGACCACAGCTCGGTCTCGGCTCGCACGAGCAACTGTCGATCGCCCGACTCGTAGGCTTCGTCGAGCGCGTCGAAAGCGGCGTCCTCTTCATCGGTCAGTTCCAGGTCGGGGAACCCGCCCGGGCCCGACCCGATCGTGACGACTCCGGCGACGCGCTCCGGCGACTCCACCGCGAGGTCGAGCGCGATGCGTCCGCCGCGCGAGGCGCCGACCAGAGTCGCCCGCTGCACGCCAAGGTGATCGAGCAGATCGCGGGCGTCCTGCCGATCGCGGAACTCCACGTTCTGGGTGGTGGATCTGCCGAAGCATCGCGTATCGAAGCGGATGATGTGATGATCGCGGGCGAGCACGGGCACCTGCGCGTCCCACATCCGCAGGTTGGCGCATCCGGCGTGGATCATCAGCAACGCCGGTGCGGAGGCCGGACCGGCGGCCTCGTAGTAGAGCTCGGCGCCCGGAACGCTCAGGTGCGGCATGTGTCGAGCCTAGCCACGCCAGCGCCGGCGGGGTAGGGCGTGGCCGCACCCGCGGGCCCCCTAGGCTGGCACGGTGGGTGGTGTTCTGATCGGTTTCGGAATCATCGCCTTCGTGATCGTGGTCGGCTACGTCGCCGGCCGACTCGGCATCGGCGGCGCCAGCGCGCCGTACGTGCTGAACCGCATCGCGTTCTACGTCACGAACCCGGCCCTGTTGTTCACCGTGCTCTCCACTGCCGACCTGCGCGTGGTGTTCTCCGCTCATGTGGCCGTCGCGGCGATCGGCGCACTGGGAGCCGCGGCGATCTATGTCGCGACGAGTCGCATCTTCTTTCGCCGGCCGGTGGCCGAGACCACGATCGGTGCGCTCGGGGCCGGGTACGTGAACGCCAACAACATCGGCCTTCCGGTGGCGGTTTACGTGCTCGGCAGCGCGTCGTTCGTGGCCCCGGTGCTGCTGCTGCAACTCATCGTGTTCGCGCCCATCGCCCTCACGGTGCTCGATGTGACCTCACGCGGAGCCGTATCTCTGCGAGCGATCCTGACCGGTCCGGTGCGCAACCCGATGATCATCGCATCGCTGGCCGGTCTGGCCCTCGACATATCCGGGGTCCGGCCGCCCGAGGCGGTGTTGCAGCCGTTCGCGTTGCTCGGCGGCGCGGCCGTTCCCCTCGTGCTGATGGCGTTCGGCATGTCGTTGCGCGGTTCACGGCCGCTGCGCGCGGGACACGGGCGTGCCGAGATCATCGTCGCCTCGCTGCTGAAGGCCGTCGGGATGCCGGTGATCTGCTATCTCGCCGGTCGCTTCGGGTTCGGATTGGGCGGGCACGACCTGTTCGCCGTCGTCGCGCTCGGGGCGCTGCCTGCCGCACAGAACGTGTACAACTTCGCCAGCACCTATGCGCGCGGCGAAGCCGTCGCGCGCGATGTCGTGCTGTTCACGACGGTGCTCGCGATTCCGGTGCTGATCGTGATCGCGTCGCTACTGGCCTGAACGGCGCTCAGCCGAAGATCATCGGGCGGTCGTCGTCGTCCTCGTCGCCCGGTACCTCCAATTCGACCAGCACGGGCACGTGATCACTGGGTGCATCGCCCTTACGCTCGTTGCGGTGAATGGCTGCGCCCGTGACGAGTTCGGCGAACGACTTCGATCCCAGCACGAAGTCGATGCGCAGGCCCTCGTTGCGCGGAAAGCGCAACTGCTTGTAGTCCCAGTAGGTGTACCCCTCGGGAACCAGCGGGCGAACCACGTCTGTCAGGCCGGCGGTCTCGAAGGCCGCGAACGCGGTGCGCTCGAGCGGTGAGATGTGGGTGGAGAAGCCCGGCACCAGGCTCGGGTCGCCCACGTCGGAGTCGAACGGCGCGATGTTCCAGTCGCCCATCAGCGCGAGCGGCTGTTGCGGATTCGCCGCCAGCCAGCCGCGAGTCTGCTCGGCGAGCGCGGCGAGCCAGTCGAGCTTGTAGGCGTAATGGGGATCTTCGAGGCTGCGTCCGTTGGGAACGTAAAGGCTCCACAACCGGATGCCGTCGACCGTGGCACCGAGGGCGCGCGCCTCCTGCGGAAGGCCCGCTCCCTCGAGTCCTTTCGCGAAGCCCGGCATCCCGGCGAACGAGGTCTGCACGTCGCTCAGCGGCAGTCGACTGGCGAACGCGACGCCGTTCCACTGATTGAAGCCGTGGATCGCCAGCTCGTAACCCGCCTCTTCGAACGGTTCCCGGGGGAACTGGTCGGGGCGGCACTTGATCTCCTGCATGCCGAGTACGTCGATGTCTTCGCGCACCAGCCAGTCGACGATGCGACCGACGCGGGCACGGATCGAGTTCACATTCCACGTGGCGACGCGCATGCATCAAGGTTAGCGACGGGCGCCGACACGGTCGGCGCATCGGACTCGTCGATCGGGCCCGGACCGTAGAATCGACTTTCGTGACCGACGCGCGCCAGCAACTCATCGACTACATCTCCGCCGACGCCGTGTTCCACGGCGATTTCACGTTGACCAGTGGCAAAAAGGCCACGTACTACGTCGATCTGCGCAAGGTGAGCCTGGACCACCGCGTCGCTCCGCTGATCGGGCAGGTGATGCTCGACCTGATCGCGCAGGTGCCGGATGTGGCCGCCGTCGGCGGGATGACCATGGGCGCGGACCCGATCGCGGCCGCCGTGCTGCATCAGGGCGCCGCGCGCGGCCTCGCGTACGACGCATTCGTGGTGCGCAAGGAGCCGAAGGACCACGGTCGCGGAAGGCAGGTGGAGGGGCCGGATCTGCAGGGCAAGCGGGTCATCGTGCTCGAAGACACCTCGACGACGGGCGGCTCGCCGCTGAGCGCGATCGAGGCGCTGAAGAAGGTCGGCGCCGAGATCGCCGGCGTGGCGGTCGTCGTCGACCGCAACACGGGAGCCCGCGAAGCGATCAATGCGGCGGGCTACGACTACTACGCCGCGATCGGGCTCGACGATCTGGGGCTGTCTGAGTGACGGATTCGGGTCACGGCGGTTCGGGGAGCGAACGAGATCGGCCGAACTCGGCCGACGCCACCGGTGACGACCCGGCCGAGGAGATCGTCGGCGCCGACTGGCTGTTGGAGCAGCTCGGCGCTACGGGCGATCAGGATGCCCCTGACGGATCCGAGAGTTCGGACGGGCCCTATGCGGCGGGCGATCCCGGCGAGGACGACATGAACGACGCGCCGCTGCGATCCAGGAAGACCCGATGGTCGTGGCAGTCCGGCACGGTCGAGCCGATCGATGACGACGAACCGGGGTCCTCGTCGGAGGAGTCCGTGCCGGGCTTTGCTTCGCCCGGAGCGGTGCTGCCCGAGCCGCTGAGGACGGAGCCGGCGCTGCCCGAGCCGACGCTGCCCGAGCCGGCGCGGCGCGATCCGCTGCCTCCGTCCGAAGTCGCCGCGATGCCGGAGAAACCCGGGTTGTTCACGCCTCCGTCCCTGCCCGCCGCGCCGAAGATCGGGCAGCCGGCCGTCCCGGCCGGCGCCGCTGCCGAGCCCGGCGCCGCTGCCGAGCCCGGCACCTCGACCGGACCTCGGGGCGCGATCGCCTTCGAGGCCTCAGCACCCGTCGAGTCGGCTCCTTCGTGGTCGGCTGCGGAGGCATCCATGCCTCTTCCCGCAGCAGACGAGAGCGCCGCCGCGGGCTTCAGCTGGAGGCTGACGCCCACCACCGAGCCCGACCCGCTCGTGATGGCGGCCGCGGCGCACACCGAGGCTGCGGCCCCGACCCAGCCGCCGACGGATACCGTGCCGACGGCCGTACCGCCGACTGTGTCGCCGCCGGCGCCGACTGTGTTGCCGACGATGCCGACGCCGACCCCTGTCGCGCGGGCCGCGCGAGCGGCCAGGCGCCCTTCCGGCCGGCCGACGCGGGTGCTGCTCTGGATGCTCGGTGTGCTGCTCGCATTGCTCGTGCTGATCCTGCTGTTCGTGCTCGGCACGCGCGTGAACGCGGGCGCATCCGAGCCGGTCCCGGCTCCCAGCGCCACGCCGACCCGCTCGGTCGCTCCGACTCCCACTCCCACTCCGACTCCGACTCCGACGGGAACCGTGCCGCCCACGCCGACGGTCGCGGCGCCGCCCGGAACCCATCGCTGGGATGCCCTGGCGGGACGCGAGTGCCTGCGGCCGTACACCTCGCCCTGGGCTCAGACGTTCACGGTCGTGCCGTGTGCGAGGCCGCATCCGGCCCAACTCGTGCTGCGTGCATCGTTCTCGACCGCGCCGGGTGCGGCATATCCCGGTGCCCGGCAGTTGGCGTCGCAGATCAATCTGCTGTGCTCCAAGCCGGGTGTGATCAACCTCTCGGCCGCGGGGGCCCTCGACGACGTGCAGGTGCAGGGTGCGTACCCGGCGACCGCCGCTCAGTGGTCTTCCGGGCAGCGTTCGTACTTCTGTTTCGTCAGCAGGGCCTCGGGTAAGCAGATCACCGGCAGCCTCGCCGGCTGACCACTCGGATGCCGCCGGCTCGCGCCGGCTCGCGCCGTCAACCGCCGTCGGCCGATCGAGCGGTCAACCGACTGGGCCGTCGGCGGTGCGTCGCGCGTGCGCACGAAGTCGATGAAGCAGCCCGGAGCGCACGGCGGGCCATTCCGAGGCGATGATCGAGAACACGACCGTGTCGCGCAGTGATCCGTCGCTCCAGACCTGGTGATTGCGCAGCACGCCGTCCTGCTTCGCGCCGAGTCGTGAGATCGCTTCTCGCGACTGATGGTTGTGCCAGTGGGTGCGCAGTTCGACGACGTTGCAGCCCAGCGTCTCGAAAGCGCGGCCGAGCAGGAGCAGTTTGGCGGCCGGGTTGATGCCGGCGCCGTGCGCCGAGCGCGCCATCCAGGTCGCGCCGATCTCCAGCCGCCGGTGCTCGGGTGCCAGGTTCAGGTACGTGGTGACTCCGCAGATCGACGCGGTGTCGTTGCGCCGGATCGCCCACTGCGCGCTCGTGCCGCTCTCGCGGAGCGCGACTCGGCGCTGCACGTCAGCCCGCACGGCATCCGGAGCGGGGATCGAGGTGTACCAGGTGTTCCACAGCTCGCCGTCGTGCACCGCGGCCATCAGGCCCTCGGTGTGCTCGAGCGTCAGCGGTTCGAGCGTGACGACGTCGTTGCGCAGCGTGGGGGAGTCGGCGAAGTGCGTCACATCGCATCCGTCTCGACGGGCTCGACCGTAATCAATTCGAGCACGCCTTCGATCACCTCGTCGGGACGGAACGGGTAGCGCTCGATCTCGGCTCGGTCGCTGATGCCGGTCAGCACCAGGATGGTGTGCAGCCCGGCCTCGATGCCGGCGACGATGTCGGTGTCCATCCGGTCGCCGATCATGCCGGTGTTCTCGGAGTGCGCTCCGATCCGGTTCATCGCGGAGCGGAACATCATGGGATTCGGCTTGCCCACCACATACGGTTCGCGTCCCGTCGCTTTGGTGATCAACGCCGCGATCGCGCCCGTGGCCGGCAGCGGCCCGTCGGCGCTCGGCCCGGTGGCATCCGGATTCGTGACGATGAAACGGGCTCCGTCGCCGATCAGCCGGATGGCCTTGGTGATGGCCTCGAAGGAATAGTTGCGCGTCTCTCCCACGACCACGTAATCGGGGCTGGTCTCCGTCATGATGAAGCCGGCCTCGTGCAGCGCCGTCGTCATGCCGGCCTCGCCGATCACGAAGGCGCTGCCGCCCGGCATCTGCGAGGAGCAGAAGGCGGCGGTGGCGAGCGCGGAGGTCCAGATCGACTCCTCGGGCACGTCGAGTCCGGATGCCCGCAACCGGGCCGCGAGGTCCCGGGGGGTGAAGATCGAGTTGTTGGTCAATACCAGGAACGGCGTTCCGGCATCCCGCCACTGCTGGATCAGTTCCCGCGCGCCGGGCAGTGCCTCGTTCTCGTGCACGAGCACGCCGTCCATGTCGGTCAGCCAGCATTCGATCTCGCTCCGGTCGCGCAAGCCGGGCTCCTCTCGTCGGGTGGTTCCAGGGTAGCGGCGCACGGTCGACGGCAGGTTTCCGACCACTGAGCGGCTCCTGATGGCGCTCAGGCCTGCCGTTCCCGCAGCCAGGGGATCAGCCCGCCGGCGAGCACGAGTTGCACCTGACGAGCCGACAACCGGTGTCGCACCGGGATGTCGGCTCCCGACCTCGCGTCGTGCACGCTCAGTTCGGTGCCGTTCTGCAGCGCGGTGCGCACCCCGCGCAACTGGAGCACGTCGCCCTGGTCGATCTGCTCATAGCCGCTCCGGTCGGCGAATTCCAGCGCGAGCACCCCGAAGTTGGCCAGGTTCTGCCAATGGATACGCGCATACGACACCGCGATGACGACCCGCAGCCCGAGGAAGCGCGGCGCGATCACGGCATGCTCCCGCGAGGAGCCCTGCCCATAGTTCGAGCCGCCGACGATCGCGTGGCCGCCGGCATCCCGCACCTGCTCGGCCCGGTTCGGATAGTCCTCGTCGATCTGGGAGAAGACGAATCGGGCCAGCCGAGGGATGTTGCTGCGGTACGGCAGCACGCGTGCACCCGCCGGCAGGATGGTGTCGGTGGAGATGTCGTCGCCGATCTTGATCACGACGGGCACATCGAGCGAATCCGGCAGCGGGTCGAAGTCGGGCAGGCTGGAGATGTTCGGGCCTCTGACGAGCTCGACCTCTGCGGATTCCTCTGCGGGAAGCGGCGACTCCAGCATCGCCGTGTTCACGCTGGAGATCGCAGGCAGCGTGATGTGCGGGTAGCGGATGCCGGGATCGGCCTCGAGGTCGCGTGGATCGGTGATCACCCCGGTCAGGGCCGCTGCGGCACCGGTCTCCGGTGAGCACAGGTAGACCGAGTCCTCCTTGGTGCCGCTGCGTCCCGGAAAGTTGCGCGGCACGGTGCGCAGGCTGTTGCGGCCGACCGCAGGCGCCTGCCCCATGCCGATGCAGCCCAGGCATCCGGACTGGTGCAGCCGCGCCCCCGACGCGATCAGGTCCAACGTCGCACCCATCTTCGTCAGGTCCTGCAGGATCTGGCGAGACGTCGGGTTCACGTCGAGGGACAGCCCCGGATGCGACTGCCGCCCCTTCATGATCGCCGCGACGACCGCGAAGTCGCGCAACCCCGGGTTCGCCGACGAGCCGATCACCACCTGCTCCACCGGCCGGCCCGCCACCTCCCGTACCGGCACCACGCTGCCCGGCGAACTCGGCAAGGCGATCAGCGGCTCGATCGTGGAGAGATCGAGCTCCTCCTCCACGTCGTAACCGGCATCGTCATCGGCGAGCAACTCGACGAAGTCGTCTTCACGCTGCTCCGAGCGCAGAAATTCGCGCACCCGCTCGTCGGCGGGGAAGACACTCGTGGTCGCGCCCAATTCCGCGCCCATGTTCGCGATGACGTGCCTGTCCATCGCCGTCAGCTGAGCCAGCCCGGGCCCGTGGTACTCGATGATGCGCCCGACACCGCCGTTCACGTCGTGGCGCCGCAACAGTTCCAGGATCACGTCTTTTGCGCTCACCCAGGGTTGCAGCTCACCGACCAGGCGCACCCCCCAGATCTGCGGCATCCTGATGCTGATCGGCTCGCCGGCGATCGCCGTCGCGACCTCGAGGCCGCCGAGACCGATGGCGAGCATTCCGAGCGACCCCGCCGCCGGGGTGTGGCTGTCGGAACCGGCCAAGGTCTTGCCCGGGATGCCGAACCGCTGCATGTGCGTGGGGTGCGAGACCCCGTTGCCGGCCTTGGAGAACCAGATGCCGAAGCGCCGGCACGCCGAGCGCAGAAACTCGTGGTCCTCGGCGTTCTTCTCGTCGCCCTGCAGCAGATTGTGGTCCACGTATTGCACCGAAACCTCTGCGCGCGTGCGTTCGAGGCCGAGCGCCTCGAGCTCGAGCATCACCATCGTGCCCGTCGCATCCTGCGTCAGGGTCTGATCGACGTGCAGCGCGATCTCTTCACCCGGTCTCGGCTCTCCCGAGACGAGATGCGATGAGATGAGTTTCTCTGCGACGTTCTGACTCATGGCGAACCTCTTCAGCGGCCGTGATCGTCTTGCTCCGACACTTCCAATCTAGGCGCGTCCTCGCGGGTTCTCCAGTGCGGGCGGCTCGGTAGCCTGAGCAGGTGACCGAAGCGATCCCGCCCCTTGCCGAAGCGACCCCGACTCCGGAGTTCTCCACTCACGGGGTGGGACCGTGGGCCGGCGAGTGGCCGGACGATCCCCGCTTCGACCCGGAACTGCTGGCCCACGGGGACACGCGCAATGTGATCGACCGGTACCGCTATTGGCGGCTGGAGGCGATCGTCTCCGATCTGGATGCACGGCGGCATCCGTTCCATGTGGCGATCGAGAACTGGCAGCACGACATGAACATCGGATCGATCGTGCGCAGCGCCAATGCGTTCGCCGCCGACACGGTGCACATCATCGGTCGCAAGCGGTGGAACAAGCGCGGTGCGATGGTCACCGACCGGTACCAGCACGTCGTCCACCACGCCGACGTCGACGCGTTCGTCGCGTGGGCGCAGCAGGCCGAACTGCCGATAATCGCCATCGACAACGTGCCGGCCAGTGTGCCGATCGAGTCGTTCGTCTTTCCGCATCGGTGCGTTCAGCTGTTCGGACAGGAGGGACCGGGGCTCACGGATGCCGCGCTCGCTGCCGCCCGTTCGGTCGTGGAGATAACTCAGTACGGGTCGACCAGATCCATCAACGCCTCTGCGGCCGCCGCCATTGCGATGCACTCCTGGATCGTGCAGCACGAGCGATTCGACGCAGCAGGCAACGGCGGCAACGGTGAATGAACCGGCGGTCACCAGATGGAACGACGCGGGGCGTGCCGAGCTTCTGGCACGCGCGGAGCAGTTGTTGCTGCGGCCCGGCCGCGCGATGCTCGGGATCACGGGGGCGCCCGGCGCCGGCAAGTCGACCCTGGCGCAGTGGCTGCTGCGGAGCATCGAGTCGACGCACCCGGGCGAGGCGGCGCTGCTGCCGATGGATGGGTTCCATCTCGCTCAGGCGGTGATCGACGCGCGCGGGCTCGCAGGGCGCAAGGGGTCGCCCGAGACGTTCGACGGCGAGGGCTTCCTCGTCGCGCTGCGCCGCGCGCGTGACGAGACGGCCGGTTCGGTGTTCGTCCCGGAGTTCCGTCGAGAGATCGAGGAGCCGGTCGCAGCAGCGATCGAGATCCCATCGAGTGCGCGTCTGGTGATCGCCGAAGGCAACTACCTGCTGCTGGAAGCCGCGCCCTGGCGCGAGGTGGCTGCGCTGCTCGACGAGTCATGGTTCGTGCGCCTCGACCCTGCGGAACGCGTGCGCCGCTTGACCGCGCGGCACATGGAATTCGGCAACGACGTCGCGACGGCGAAGACGCGTCTGCAGCACAACGATGAGCCGAACGCGCTGCTCATCGCCGACGGCTGCCGTCGCAGTTCCGTGGTGATCGAAGCCGACTGACCGGGGTTGCGTGCGCAGGTGAGCGCGACCGGGTGAACGGCCGGGTGAATTTCCCTCGGGTGGCGAGGTAGGCGCTGCGGCGTCGTCTAGCGTCGAATGGATCGCGTTTCTCCGTGCGCCCGAATGCGGGCCAGGACGCTTGACGCGGTCGAACGTCAAACCCTGGGGGGACTCGACATGCTGCTTGCCCGATTCCGAGATCGACTGCGCCCGAAAGCAGGCCGTTCCCGTTCCGTTGCAACCGGTCGCACCACGATGCGAACCGTGGCGCTGATGACCGCCTTCTCGGTCATCGTGGCGGGGCTGGCCACCGGCGCTGCGGCCGCACCGGCTGTCGCGGCCCCGGTCGTCGCGCCTGCTGCAGCGACCGCGGACCAGAGCACGGGTTGTTCGTTCGCCGACCCCGGCTCGGGCACGTACGCGAACACGCTGTGCTGGTTGGATCTGTCGTCGATCGACTCCAGCGCCGCCACTTCGCAGGGCCAGCAACTGAGTGCCACGCTGCCCGGCGGCTACACGATCACCACGACGGTGAAGACCAGCGGCGGTCCTGGTGCGCCGCATGCGCTGCCGACCTGGTCGGGCGCCTACCTCGGCAACCAGGCCTACACCGGGGTCACCGGTAAGCCGGCCTACTACCAGACGCAGAACGCCACCACGACCGTCGTCTCCCTCTCCGACATCCGAGTGACCGACAAGAACGGGTCCGTCGTGACCGGTTACGCATTCGTCGGTGCCGATGCCGAGTCCACCGACGCCGGCGAATCGATCAGTTGGACGTCCGACAAGTCGCTCCGCTCGATCGGCACCCTCGGCAACGCCTGCGGCGGCACCCTGTCGGGTGTCGGCACGACCACGGTGACCTGCTCCGCGACGGTTTCGAGCACGAAGACCGGTACCGCGATACTCGCGGCGACCAACCCGAGCACATTCAGCCAGACGATGGTGGGGCACGGCCTCCAGGCGGTGGCATTCGGCGTGCTGGTCTCCTCCGTCCGGGTGGACAAGCAGCTCACCGCGCGTGCCGATCCGGGCGATTCCTTCTCGGTCAACGTCGCGTCGGGATCCTCCGTGCTCGGCACCGCTGACACCGGGAGCACGGGTACCACGGCTTCGACGGGAGACGTCTTCGTGCTGGCGGACGACGCAGGCACGTCGTACACCGTGAGCGAGAACGCGACCTCCGGTTCGCTGAGCGACTACACCGACGACTGGGCGTGCACGCGCAGCGGGGCCGGCACCGGAACACTGCCTTCGGGCTCCGGCGCGACCAAGACGGTCGTCGTCGGGGTCGGGGACTCCGTGCAGTGCACCGTGACGAACACACCGCTTCCGCGCGCGATCAGCGTGACCAAGACCAGCACGGCCACCGCGACGAGCCGGCCGGGCGACACCATCGAATACGAGGTCACCGCTACGAACACGGGCCAACTGGCATACAGCGACGCGGTGCCGGCGCGCGTGGTCGACGACCTGAGCGGGGTCCTCGACGATGCCGCCTTCGGCAACGACGCGACCGCGAGCGTTACTGGCGGCGATCTGACCTACTCAGCGCCGCGGCTGACCTGGAGCGGGCCTCTGGCGGTGGGCGACAGCGTGACCCTGACCTACAGCGTCGTGCTCGGCTCCGCCGGTGACGGCGTGCTGCGCAACGTGGCTTTCGCGCCGGACCCGACCAACCCGAACCAGCCGACTCCGGCCTGCGACGGCACAGGCGCCACCGACCCGACCACCGGGGTGGCCTGCGCCACGAAGACAACCGATCTGCCGAGACTGCAGATCACCAAGACGGCGGACAAGTCCGAGCTGCCCAAGGTCGGCGACACCGTCACGTACACGGTCACGGCGAAGAACACCGGCGCGGGCGCCTACACGACCGGCGCGCCGGCGACCGTCGTCGACGACCTGACCAAGGTGCTCGACGACGCCACGCTCGACACCTCGTCGGTGCGCTCCGACGTGGGGGCGGCGCCGACGTATTCGGACCCCCGCATCACGTGGTCGGGTGCGCTCGATCCCAACCAGAGCGTCACGATCACCTACACGGTGACCTACACCGGCGGGGGCGACCACCGCCTGGTGAACGTCGCCTTCGGCTCCGACGGGACGACGGGCGACCCCACGCCTGCCTGTGACGACGCAAGCGGATGGGATCCCACGACGGGGCAGCCGTGCGCCAGCGTACAGGTGCCCGGAGCGGCCCTCGTCGTGACCAAGTCAGCCGACCCCGCATCCGGAACCGCCGTCGTTCCCGGGCAGAAGCTCGACTACACGCTCTCGTTCCAGAACACGGGAACCGTCGCCGCATCGGTCGACCGATTCGATGACCTGAGCGCAGTTCTCGACGATGCCGACCTGACGACGCAGCCGACGGCCTCCGACAGCTCGCTCACGGTGGGCGCCGTCACCGGGGGAACCTTCGAGGTGACGGGAAGCGTCACGCCCGGCGCCACCGTGACGGTGCGCTACTCCGTCACAGTGAAGCCGCTCGCCGACGAAGGGAACCACCGGCTCGCCAATTTCCTGCTCGTGAACGGTCAGCAGCCACCCGCCGACGGCGAGTGCGCGACGAGCAGCACCGACTGCACCGGCAACCCCGTGGCAGGGCTCAGCCTGATCAAATCGGGTTCGCTCGCCGCGGGAGCGAGCAGCCGGGCCGGTGACCTCGTGAACTACACCTTCACGGTCAAGAACACCGGCGGCGCACCGCTGACCGGCGTCGACATCACCGATGCCATGCCGGGGCTCTCCGCCATCACCTACAGTGCGTGGCCCGGTGCGCCCGGTGCGCTCGCGCCGGACCAGTCCGTCACGGCCACCGCGACTCACATCCTGACTCAGGCCGACGTGGATGCCGGCGCGGTGGGCAACACCGCCACGGCGCACGGCACGCCATCCGTCGGCGACCCGGTCGCTGACTCGAGCACTGCGAACGTCGTGGTGCCGCAGACGCCGGCGATCACCCTGTCCAAGTCGGGCCACCTCGCGACCGGGGCGGCCGGAGTGGCCGGTGACTCGGTGCACTACGACTTCGTCGCCACCAACAGCGGCAACGTGACCCTGCACGACGTCGCGGTGACCGACCCGAAGTCGGGTCTCTCCGCCCTCGTGTACAGCTGGCCCGGCCAAGCGGGCGTGCTCGCTCCCGGACAGACGATGACTGCGACGGCGACGTACATCCTGACGCAGGACGACGTCAATGCCGGAACGGTGCAGAACACCGGAACCGCACACGGCACGCCGCCCGGCGGCTCTGCGGTCACCGCTGAGGATACGGCCACCGTGACCGTGCCATCCGCCCCGGCGATCACGCTGACCAAGACCGGCTCACTCGACGCGGGCAGCAAGGGTGCCGCGGGCGACACGGCCCGCTACGCCTTCAGCGTGACCAACACCGGCAACGTGACCCTGCGCGACGTCACGGTGACCGACCCGCTTCCCGGGCTGTCGGCCATCGATTACGGCGCCTGGCCCGGCACGCCGGGCGAGCTCGCCCCCGGGCAGTCGATCGCGGCGAGCGCGAGCTACCTGCTCACGCAGGCCGATGTCGACGCCGGCGCCGTGCACAACACCGCGACCGCCCAGGGCACGCCGCCCACCGGTGCGCCGGTGACCGGTGACGGATCGGCGACGGTCCCCGTGGCATCGGCGCCCGCCATCGCGTTGCAGAAGACGGCCGCGTACGCGGCCGGCGCCACCGGCAAGGTCGGCGAGCACGTCGACTACAGCTTCACCGTCAGCAACACGGGCAACGTGACGCTGCACGACATCGCCGTGCACGATCCGCACACCGGGCTGTCTGCGATCGACTACGGCGCGTGGCCCGGCACCGCAGGCGAGCTCGCCCCCGGGCAAACGGTCACCGCGACCGCGACCTACGTGTTGACGCAGGCAGACGTCGATGCCGGATCCGTGCAGAACACCGCGACCGTCAGCGGCACGCCGCCCACCGGCGACCCCGTCGACGGCAGCAGCACGGCGACGATCAGCACACCGCAGGGACCCGCGCTCCAGCTGGTGAAGACCGGCAAGCTCGCCGCCGGCGGAACACCGCACGCCGGTGACACGGTCAACTACTCGTTCACCGTGAGCAACATCGGCAACCTCACCGTGCACGACGTGAGCGTCGCCGACCGGATGGTGGGGCTCAGCGGCATCGAGTACGGCACCTGGCCCGCCGGCTCCGGCGTGCTCGCGCCTGGGCAGTTCGTGACGGCCACGGCCCATTACGTGCTGACGCAGGCCGATATCGATGCAGGCTCGATCGACAACACCGCAACGGCCGGCGGCAGCACGCCGAACGGCGACCCCGTCGCAGACGATGACACGGCCACCGTGGTCATCCCCGCCGCGGCGTCGGTGACCCTGAAGAAGACGGGTGAACTCGCGCACGGAGCGAAAGGCAAGACCGGAGACGCGGTCGGGTACACGTTCGTCGTCGCCAACACCGGCAACGTGACGGTGGATGCGGTCTCGATCGCAGACGCGATGCCCGGCCTGTCCGCGATCCGCTACGGATCGTGGCCGGCGCAGGCCGGGAAGCTCGCACCCGGTGAATCGGTGACGGCGACGGCGACGTATTCGCTCACCGCCGCCGACGTGGTCGCGGGAGAAGTCGACAACACGGCGACAGCGACGGCGACCCCGCCGCACGGCGACCCCGTGACGGGTACCTCGACCGTGCGCGTCTCGCTGCCGCAGCAGGCCGCTCCCGGCCTCGCGCACACCGGCAGTGACGTACTGCTCGGCGGCCTCGGCGCGCTTGCACTGCTGCTGATCGGTCTGGCGCTCCTGCTGGTGCGCCGTCGCCGGGCGCCGGGCGACGCCTAGCGCTCGCGTGACACACCGTGTCGGGTTCGCACGAGAACCCGACACGGTGCAGGCGACCGCGCGGCCGACCCGAACCTGACCGAGACGAACAGCCGTGGCTAAGCTGGGCTGGATGGGGGAGATCTTCGGAGCTCCGCGCGTTCCGGCGGAGTTCGTCACGCGTCCGCGCCTGGTGGAGGCACTCGCCGTCGACGCGCCCCTGGTCGTGGTGCGGGGCGCCGGTGGCGCGGGCAAGACGGTGGCCGTCGCGCAATGGGCGACCGGTTCGCCGACCCCGGGCGTCTGGCTCAGCGTCGACGCAGCGAGCAACACGAGAATCTCGTTCTGGCAGCGGGTGTTGCAGGCCATGGCGGACGCCTCGCTCCTGCCGCCCGCCGGCCTGCTGCTCGACCTCTCCGCGTCGATCGACGCCGTCGACGACCTCCGGCGCCTGCTGGTCCGTGGATTCAACCAGTTGACGACCGACCTGAGGCTCATCGTCGACGACGCTCATCTCATCTCCGACCGAATCGTCTACGACGACCTGATCGAACTCGCCCGTGGAACGGCCCGATTGCGGCTGACCGTGCTGACCCGCGTGCTCGGCGCTCTGGAATCGGACACGGTCACGATCGCCCTGGCGCCGGCGATCGTGACGGGAGACGATCTGGCCTTCACCGCGGATGAGACACGGGCCGTGCTCGCCCGGCACGGGGTCGACGACCCCGCCGGCGACCAGGCCAGGCTGATCAGGGACGCGGTCGGTGGAGGCCCGCTGCACACCCGCGCCGCACTTCTCGAGCTCGACCGGTGGCGCACCGGCGCGTCCGGCGCGGCCGTCATCGTCGACCGCCGGCGGCTGGAGCGGCTGATGGCGGCCGCCGGCCGCAGGATGCTCGTCGCCATGTTCCCTTCCGGCCCGCAGTCCCCTGGCGATCTCGAATTCGGCCTGCGCTCCTCGATCCCCGATGCATTGACCGTCACGCTGACGCGTGCACTGACCGGACACGTCGATGCGGAAGCGGCGCTCGACGCCGCGGAGGCGTCGGGTCTCGGGATGTGGACCCCGAGCTCTGACGGCGCGCAGTTCAGCTACTCGCCGATCATCCGGGCGGCTCTTCGCGCCGAATTGCACGCGCGCATGCCCGGCGAGGCTCGTGAGCTGAACCGCATCACGGCGGTGTGGGCGTTCGAGAACGGCCGGTCGTTCGCCGCCCTTTCGCACGCGATCGCGGGCGGCGACCTCGAACTCGCTTCGTCGTTCGCGAGGCGGGATTGGTTCTCGCTGCTACGCGTGCACGGCGCGGCCGTGCGCGAGACGATCGGCGCCCTGCCGGTGCGCGTGCTGCGACGGCACCCGCTGCTGGCCATGATGCTCGCACTGGCCTACAACGCGGTTCAGGAACACCGGTTGCGCGCCGTCGAGCTGTTCCTCGTCGCGATCGTGGCCGCCCGATTCCGTCGGACGTCGGCGCCGCCGACCGAACGGGCCATGCTGCTGACCGTCGAAACCACGGCCTACCGGGTGCTCGGGCGACCCGACCGTGCGCTGAACGCGGCGAAGCAGGCGGATGCCGCGTTGAAGGCACTGAGTGACGACCAGCGGGAGGACCTGGGCAAGAACCTGCTCACGATGCTGGCGCAGACAGGATTGAGCTACTTCTACGCGGGCGAGCGGCACCAGGCGCTCGAACTGTTCCAAGCCGGCTATGCCCACCCCCGCGACCTCTCGGCGGGAGGTTGGTTCCATTCCCTTTCTCTGACGGCGGGAGCCCTGGCCATCGAGGGGGAGCTGACTCAGGCCCGCGTGGTCATCGAACGCGGCAGGCGGGAGCACTGGCCGGTGGGCTGGGGGGACGGCTACGTCGGCGCCTTCTTCCAGCTCGCGCAGGCGCTCGACAAGATCGAAGACGGCGACCACGACGGGGCGCTCTCACACGTCACGGCCATGGACCGGCATCTGGCGACGATCGAGCACTGGCCGTTGTTCGCCTACGTGAGTTCCATGGTCGCCCTTGCGCAGGGCAGCGCGCGAGCGCAGGCGGCGGCCCTGGATGCCGCGCTGGCCCGCGGGACGCGGCCGTCGGTCACCGAGTTCACCCGAAGCCGGCTGGATGCCACGCGAGCGCTGCTCCTGCTCGCCTCCGGTCGGTTGGCCGAGGCCGAGACGGCACTGCGGCACCACCCGGCGACCGTGCCGAGCATCGCGATCGCCTGGGCGAGGGTGCATCTGCTGGCCGACGCACCGGAAAAGGCACGGTCCGCTGTGGAGCCGATCGACGTCGCAGCGACTTCGGTGCGCACGAGGACGGAGATCATGGCATTGCGGGCAGCGGCCGCTCTGCGGATGGGCCGCTCGAATGCGGCATCCGACGAACTCGACCGGCTCGTCGGGCTGCTGAGCGAGACGGGCCTCCGCACGCCGTTGACGCTGTTGCCGAGACGTGACCGGACCGCCCTCGCTCAGCTCGCCGAGCAGACCGCCCGGCCCACGTCCGTGCGTCGGCTGCTCTCCGAAGCGGTCGAGGCTCCGGTGCTCTGGCCGGAGGTCGTCGCATCCGTTGTGCTGACCGAGCGCGAGAACGTGGTGCTGCAACGGCTGAAAGCCGGCGGCAGCACGGCGGAGATAGCGGCCGACCTGTTCGTCTCGGCGAACACGGTGAAGTCGCAGTTGCGCAGCCTCTACCGCAAGCTGGGCGCGGCGACCCGTGACGAGGCGCTCGCGGCCGCGCGAGACCAGCGTCTGCTCGATTGAGAGCCGGCGGCTGATCGCAGCATCGCGAAGAGCGGTCAGAGCGCGTCGGCTGCGGAGAAGGTCGCCGGGTGGCCGGACTCCCGTGCGATTTGCGCGATCTGCCCCGATCCCAGATCGAACAGTTCCCGGCCGTCATCCGGCCCGGCGGCGGCGATGAACGACACTCGGAGCTCGGCCGCGGCCGGCTCGTCGAGTGGAAGATCGATCACGGCGAAACCGGCACCGACGATCGCGCGCTCGCGACCGCGCGGGGCGATCGCATCCGACGTGTTCGTGACTCCCGGGGCGACGACGACCGGGATGCCTTCGGCCCGGGTGACGAGACTGTGGTGGTAATGACCGCTGAGGACGAGGCGCACGTCGCCGGCGGCGCAGAGCTCGAGCAGACGCTGCGGCTGCTGCAACTGCAGCGTCGCGAGCAGCGGAGTCGTGGCCGGCACCGGGGGGTGATGCAGAACGAGCAGCGTGCCGTTCTCGGCCGGAGTCGAGAGGGCGTCGCGCAACCAGTCGAGGCTGACGGCGTCCAGGTCGCCATAACCGAAACCGGGCACCGACGAGTCGAGGTGGATGATGCGCACGCCGCGCACATTCACGAGCCCCGTGCGGGCGCCGAGCACCGCCTCGAACCCCGTCGGGAGGTCGTGATTGCCCATCGCGTAGACCACGGTCGCACCGCGCCGGGCGGCCCAAGGGCCCACCAGGTCACGCAGCAGCCGGTACGACTCCGCACTGCCGTCGTCGGAGAGGTCGCCGGAGAGCACGACGACGTCGACCGTCTCGAGCGGTGCGGCTCGGTCGAGCACGCGTCTCAGCGCGGCCTCGGTGTCGACGACCCCGTAGTGCAACGATCCGTCACCGAACAGATGCGTGTCTGAGAGGTGCAGGATGCGCAGTGGGCGGGTAGCTGTCGTCACGAGATCACCCTACTTCGCACCGCTGTCCTCGCCCGCGGCGCCCGCCAGCGCTGCGATGAAGACCGGACTAGCACCGTCGATTCCGGATGGAAAGGCGTACCGCTGCGGTGGACACGCGCCTATCGTGACGATGCGCGCGCTGTGCGCACACCAGTGGAAGGAGCGTTGATGAGCGACCAGACGCATACGGACGGGCGGGAGCAGACCCCTCCGATGGATCCGGACACCTCGGAGGCGACGAGGCGGCAACTGGATCTGGCGATCGAACAGGGACGGGCGTATCGCACCGCATTGGAATACATGGCGAACGACGTCGCCAAAGACGGCGGCATGCAGGTCGCGGGCGACTACCTGATCGGCTACGCGGTCGAGGATGCCGAGGGTATGTACAGCTTCGACGACGGCACGTTGACCTGGCACAACCCGCGCAGAGAGAACGTGCACGTCGAGATCGCCGTGTGCGACGGCTCGGACGGCCGGTTCGTGCCGGGCGTGGCGGTCACGGCCACACTCGTGACGCCGCACGGCGACGAACTCGGCCCGCACGACCAGGTGCTGGTCTGGCATCCGATGATCTACCACTACGCCCGCAACTGGACGGTGCCGGAAGACGGCGATTACACCTTGCGCGTTCACGTGGAGCCGCCGACCTTCATGCGGCACGACGAGATCAACGGACGACGCTTCACCGAGCCGGTCGACGTCGAGTTCGCCGGAGTGAAGATCGAACGCGGCGCCGAACCGGTGACGCCGCCGGCCGACTGAGCAGGCCGCCAGGCCGCGCAGGTAGCTGGCGTGTCTGACGGCGGCCCGGCAGGCGGTGGGCGAAGATCGGGGGATGCCCAGTGCCCGTCTCATGCTCATCCACGGCCCGGAGTTCCAGGCGATGGCCGAGCGCGTGCTGCGCGTCACCGAGCTCACCTCACGTCTGAATGTGCTGCCGTTCGACGACGAAGCGGGCAAAGCGGAGCTGTTCGAGCAGATCCTCGGTCGGCCGCTGCCGGCAAAGGTGACGGTCTACCCGCCCTTCTACACCGAACACGGTCTGCACCTCGACCTTGCCGAACGGGTGTTCATCAACCAGGGGTGCACGTTCCTCGACTATGCCGGCATCCGGTTGGGCGAAGGGGTGATGGTCGGACCCAAGGCGACCTTCATCACCAGCGGTCACCCGGTCGATCCGGTGGAACGCAGGCTGTACCTGACGGGCGGTCCGATCGACGTGGCGGAGAACGTGTGGATCGGGGCCGGCGCGACGATTCTGCCCGGAGTCAGCATCGGCCGCGATGCGGTGATCGCCGCGGGGGCGATCGTGGCGGACGACGTGCCGGCCGCGTCTCTGGTGGCCGGCCCGAAGGCCACCGTGCTCCGACAGTGGTGATCGGGCTCAATACCCCAGGAAGGCGTCGGTCTTCAGGCGCCGTGCCGGCAGTCCGCGGGCGCGCAGCTCGCGGCGCACCGCGTGCACCAGGTCGGCTGGACCGGAGACGTACACGACGCTCTCGAGCAGGTTGGGCACCGTTTCCGTCAGCAGTTCCGCACTGATCCGACCCGTGCGGCCCGTCCACGCGGCATCCGGTTTGCTGACCACGTAGACCACGCGCAAGCCGATGTCGTGCGCGGCACGATCGATCAGGTCGCGATACACGAAATCATCGGAGTGACGCACGCCGTAGACCAGCGTGATCTGCCGTCGGTGCGGGCGTTCCAGCAGGTGGGTCAGCATGGAACGGAACGGGGTGATTCCGATTCCGGCAGCCACGAGCACGATCGGCACTCCTGGATCGTCTGGCAGGTGCAGGTCACCGCCCACGTAGGTGCCGCTCAACGCGGTGCCCGCGGGCGCCTCGATCAACGCACTCTTGAAGCTGCTCATCGTCTCACCGTGCGTGAATCCGAACCGGATGCCGCGTTCGCCCGGTGAGGAGGCGATCGAGAAGACCCGTCGGGCCCCGCGTGCATCGGGTCGTGGATGCGCCAGCTGCAGTTCGAGGAACTGGCCCGAGCGGAACGGAATCGGATGCCGCGGGGTGGCGACCACCTCCCAGGTTCGTGGCGCGATCTCGGTGACGGAGTCGAGGGTCAGCCGGATGCGACGGCGCTGCGTGAGCGCGAACGTGAACAGGTTGCCGACCACCAGGGCGGCTTCCGGAGTGATCCACGGCAGCTGGAGCGACGCGAGAACGCCGACCAGTACGGCATGGACCAGGCGAGCGCGGGCCGTGCCGGGCGAGGTGAGCGGCTCGGTCAGCATGAACGCGACCAGGAACAGCACGGGCCACGATGTGGCACCGGCGGCGAGGGCGGCCGCGGCGTCGCCGCCGTGCACGAGCGCCACGACGACCAGGGTCACGGCAGAGGCGGCGAGAGCCGCCCCTGCCATCGCCTGCCGGCGCATCCGCCAGACGGTGAGGCCGCCGCAAACGACGGTCATCGGCAGCAGTACGGGCGAGGCGACCCACCAGGTTGCATACCCGAATCCCGCCAGACCGGCGATCAGCACCGCTACGGCCGCCGGATTGAAGACGTGCCTGCCGCGGAACACGAGGAGGTACTTCGAGGCCGCCGAGAAGAGAGCGACGACGATCGTCGCCACGACTCCACGCCACGAGGTCGGCACGGGGAAGATCAGGAACAGCAGCAGGGCGGTGATGAGCCAGGACTCGCGGTTCTGCCTGATGCGGAACATCCGGGCCAGCAGGGCACCCGACGCCCAGCACGTGAAGCCGAGCAGCGCGAGCGACGATGCTGCTTGAAGCGGGTCGAACGGCACCTCGCCGAAGAAGCTGAGCACCAGCGCGGTGGTTGCGATCACCGCCAGCGCGTAGAGCACGAAGCGATACATCGACACGTCGTCGATCAGGCGCTCGATCAGGCGTTTCATTGCTGATCCCTCTCGTCGAAGACGGTGACGCCCGGCGATCGCCGGATCGATCCGTCGGCGTGCACCACGACGTGGTCGAAGGGCCCGAGCGACTGCAGCCGCTCGGGCGGGATGAAGAACAATGCGGTCGCGATGCCGTCGGCCTGCATCGCCGAGCCCGCGATCGCCCAGGCCGCGATCACCTCGCTCGTCGGAGCGCCGGTGCGCGGATCGACGATGTGGTGCCAGTCGCGCCACGCCCGGCGGTTCGTCGCCGATCCGCAGACGCTGCGCCGCCGATGACCGGCGCCGCCGACGGTCACGGTGCCGATGATCCGGTCGGGCCAGACCGGATGCTCCAACCCGATCACGTGCTCACTCCCGCCCACCGCGATGTCGCCACCGGCATCCACGAGATACGAACCCGCACCCGTCTGCTCGATCAATGACGCGATCCGGTCGACCGCGAAGCCCTTGCCCGCGGCACCGACGTCGATCAGCGCTGGCCGGTCGAGTGCGATGCCGTTGCCGGTGAGCTGTCTGCGGTGATCCCAGGCCGGCGTCGGCGTGATGTGTTGGCGCGGCGACAGGCTCAGCTCTGCGTCGTAGCCCGCGTCGCTGAGCGTCTGCCCGATCAGCGGAGTCACCGCGCCGTCGGTCGCGTCGTAGAGCCGCGCGTACCAGCGCAGCAGGCGGAGATCGGGTTCGGCGAGGCCGTGCGTTCCGCCGTCCCGTGCCATCGAGGCGACCAGCGAGTCAGGGCGGAAGCGCGACCAGACGCGGTCGATCCGTTCCAGTTCGTCGGTGATCGCCCACGCAAGGCGTGCCGGGATGCCGCCGTCGACATCGACGAACCAGCGCGTGCCGAGAGCCTCGAACTCGAACGGAGCACCGCGCACGCCCGCCGGCATCTCCCGCTCAGCGGCGAGCATGTGCGGCGATCGTCGCGATGGCCTTGTTGAAACCGGTGGAGGTCAGCGACGAGCCGGACACCCGCGAAACGGAGACCTGGTCGAGACGCTTGCCGACCACCAGGGCGTCGATGCCCTCGGCGAATTGGTTCTGGAACTGTTCGGCGGGCCCGGACGCCGACGACGTGTCGACGCTGAGCCTGCTGATCGTGTCGTTCGCCAGCGTCAGCGTGACGCCGATCTGTTCGTCGCCGCCCGGTGACGAGTACGAGCCGGTGGCGGTGTAGGTGCCGCTCTTGTAACGGGTGGTCGCGGACGGGGCGGCCGCGGCGGTGCTTGCGCTCGGCGTCGCGGCGTCGCCCGGTCTCGCGGTCGCGGTGTCGGCAGGCCGGGCCTGTCCGATTCCCGCAGCGGGCTCGGCGGCGTTCTGCGCGAACACCACGGCCGCCGTCGCCGCCCCGCCGATCACGAGCGCGGTCGCCGCGCCGATCGACTTGCGGATGAGGGGGCTCGTCATGGTGCGCTTCCTTCCGTCGGCATCGGCGAGACCCGATGGGGACGCCGGTCATGCTAGTCAACGATGTTCCGGCGCTCAGGGTTCACCGATCGCGCGGATTGTGGGCAGAACCGTAGCCGACTGACAGCTATCCCAGCACGGGACGGCGTACGGATGCCGGCATCAGCCGATCAGACTGGGTTGCAGGTCGCGCAGGGTGCGGAAGTGCGTCATCCTGGTCACCCCGATCGCAGCGAAGACCAATGCCGTGCCGAGCCAGATGCCGAGAACGCCGGCATCCGCCCAGGCGGTCGAGAGGCTGCCCCCGTACATCAGCTGCCGCATGGCGTCCACCGTGTATGACATCGGGAAGACGTGATGCAGTGCGGCGAGCGGCCCGGGCAGGGTCTGCCAGGGGAACGTGCCGCCCGCGGTGACGAGCTGCAGCACCATCAGCACCAGTCCGAGGAACTGCCCGACGCTGCCGAGCCAGACGTTCAGCGCGAGGATCATCGCGGCGAAGGTCAGCGAAGACAGGGCCATGATGCCGTAGGTGCCGGCCGGGTCGTCGACGCTGAAGCGCAGTGCGCCGGCCACGATCGCGAACAGTCCGACCATCTGCGCCGCTCCGAGCAGGCCGGGGGTCAGCCATCCGGCGACCGTGATCTTCAGCGGGGAGTGCAGCGCCGTGATCGCCCGACGGGAGACGGGTTTGACGATCAGGAACAGTGCGTAGATGCCGATCCACGCCGCGAGGGCGACGAAGAACGGGGCCAGACCCGCGCCGTAATTGCCCGCGGCCGTGACCTTCGAATTGTCCAGCTTCACCGGGTCGGCGATCGTCGTGGCCTGCTTGTGCCGCAGCGGTGCGTCGCTGCGCGGAATCTGCGCGACGCCCTGCTTCAGCCCGTCGCGCAAGTCGAGCGCGCCGGCATGCGCCGTGGTGAGACCGTCGCGCAGTGCGGCGGCGCCGGATGCCGCCTGTGCAGAACCCGTGGCGAGGCGCGACGCTCCCGATGCCGCGTCGGAGATTCCGGAGGTCAGCGCGGGCGTTCCGGCGGCCAGCCGTGCGGCCCCGGCCGAAACCTGATCCGCGCCTGCCGAGAGCCGGTCGACCCGGCCCACCGTGTTCTGAACCGTGGCATTGCCTTCGGTGATCTTCGCGCCGAGCGGGTCGAGGTAGGTGGAGACGATGCGTTCGGCTTCGGCCTGCGCCTGAGTGCTCGACATGCCCTGCTGCTGAAGCCGCTCGGTGATCTGCGCCTTGATGTCGGCGCGCGCTTGCGGCAGAGAGGATGCCGCCTGTTGTGAGGTAGTGCCCGCACGGTCTGCGAGGCCGGCGATTTCTTGGTCGCCGGCCGCGACCTGGGCTGCGCCGGCTGCGAGCTGCGCCGTCTGGGCGGGCAGCTGCGCGGTCTGCTGCTTCAGCGTGCTCAGCCCGGAGGCGAGTGCCGTGCTGCCCGATGACAGCTGCCGCGTGCCCGTGGCGAGCGTTGCGGCACCCGACCGGGCGGTCTGGATGCCGTCGGCGAGTTTCCCGGCTCCATGGGCCGCGGTGGCGAGGTTGCCGCGGATTCGCGCGATGGAGAGCAGGAACCGGTTCGCGGCCTCCTGGTTCACCTGCTGCACGATCGAGGTGCGGATCTTCTCGGCGGTCTGGGTGCCGATCGTCGTCGCGAGATAGCTGTTGGCGTCATTGGTGGTCAGCGTGACGGTCGCCTGTCTCGGGCTGCGATCCGATGCCGAGACCAACGCGGCGGAGAAGTCGCGCGGGAAGGTGACGCTGAAGTCGTATCGCGAGCTGTCCACGCCCGTGGCGGCCGTGCCGCGCGTCACGATCCGCCAGTCGAACGAGCCGTCGTGGACGAGCTGTTCGGCGACCTTCTCGCCGTAGTCGATCGCGGATCCGCCGATCGAGACGCCCTCGTCGTCCACCACGATCGCGGCGGGCACCCGATGCAGTTCGGCGTACGGGTCCTGATTCGCCCACAGGTACAGCGCGCCGTACAGGACCGGCACGCACATCAGCGCGACGAGCGCGACGACGGCCATGGGGTTCGAGGTGAGCCGGCGGAATTCCGCCGCGATCAGCTGGGGGATCTTCATGCTTGGTCCCATTCGTTGGAGGTCGCGACGGCATCCAGTTCGCCGGCGGCCGGCGGCAGGTCGTCTGGGTCGTCGATGCTCGCGTCGTCGATGGCCGGGACGGTCTCTTCCGCGGTGAGCCGCTCGACGATGCCGGTGGCGCCGATGGCTGCGGCGGATGCATCGCCGGCGATCACGAGCACCGCGTATCCGCGTGCCGCGATCTCCCGCGCGATGCGCCACCAGCCCGACGGGTCGCCGCCGTGCCGGTCAGGCGAGGTGATCACGATGCCGGCTACGTCCTCCCGAAGCAGGGCGAGCTCGGCGAGCAGCCGCACGCGAGCGGTGGGCGGAACGGTTCCGATCGACCAGCGGCCGTATTCGCCGAGCCCGAGCCCGTCCAGTGTGCGGCGCACCGCGACCGGATGCGACGGCCGGCCGGCGAACATGAGTTCCTCGGCGACGATGCCGGCGACCGTGACATCGGGTGCCGGATCGCAGACCGCCGGCGCATCGATCAGCGCGACCCGGCGGCGCAACGCGCCGTAATCGATGCCGCCGTCGATCGTGGCCGTGCCCTGATCCGGTCGCATCCTGCCCGACGCGATCAGGCCGAGAACAGTTGGCCGCTGCTCGGTCTCGGCCCTGGCCAGCACGGCCTGACCGGTTTCGAATCGCACCGAGGTCGTCGGCAGGGCGGCGCCACGCTGACCTTTCACGACATTGTCGAGCACGATTCTCATTGCTGCTCCGGCCTGCGGGTTGCTGTCGCACGGGATGCGGTTGCAGTCGGCGGCGGGGCCGAGGGGGTCTGGGGCGCGGAGAGTCCCGGTGTCGAGGCGATCAAGACATCCGCTTCGCGCCAGCCGAGTCCCGACGTGCTCAGTGCGGAGAGCATCGCGAGCCGGTGCCCTTCCTCAGTGCTCATGCTCGTGCGCGTCGCCTCGTCGAGCACGCCGATCGCGGCGGCCTCGATCAGCCGGGCGAGGGTGTCGGGCGGGATGTCGGCGCGGAGCGTGCCGTCGGCCGCCCCGCGCAGCACCGTGCCGCGCAGGCGCGCGCGTGCCGGTTCGAGGGCGGACGCGACGCGAACGGCGTGCGGCGCACGAACGGCGAGGGCGGCCATCACCCGCACGTGCGACACCTCGGCCCACAGCCGGGCGGCGAACAGGGCGATCTCGATCCGCGCATCCGGGTGCGCGATGGGCTCCAGGAGCGCACCGACGCGCTCGGCGCCGCGCACCAGCACGGCTTCGACCAGTTCGTCGCGGGTCGGAAAGTGTCCGTAGAGCGCGCGACGGCTCAACCCGGCTTCGGACGCGATCGACTCGATCGAGGCATCCGGATCCTCGTTCAATGCGGCGGCGGCCGCGGTGAGGATGTTCTGCCGATTCTCGGTCGCGTCGCGCCGCGGTCCTCGCATCCGCGAGCCAGGCGTCGTCATGACCTCAGAATACTAAGTTGCACAATGATGTGCAACTTAGCGAACGTGCTGCAGCGCGGTCGGTGATGCTCCTGCGCTCTGCGCCTGTCACACGTCGTTTCGCTGCAGCGATCGGCGGGCGATCAACACGAGGTCGCCGGCTCCGCCGTGCATCGGTCCGCCACCGGTCCAGACGGCACGCATCGTGCGCGTCAGGCGGATGCCCTCGGTCGGCACCGCGACGAGTTCGCCCGTGCGCAACGACGATGCCACGGCCAGTTCGCTGAGCACCGCGGGTCCGGCTCCGGCCGCGACACTGACCCGCACCGCGGCGTTGCTGTTCAGCTCGAGCGTCGGCTGCGCGGTGTCCAATCCGGCCAACGCCTCGTCGAGCGTGATACGCGTTCCCGAACCCGGCTCGCGGACCACGAGCGGTGTGCCGGCGAGCTCCCGGGCGGTCACGGGGCGTCTGCGCCGCGCCCACGCGTGCGTCGGCGCGACCACCACGACGAGCCGGTCTCGCGCGACGGCCGTTGCCTGCAGGGCGGCGGGAACCCGTGGGCCCTCGACGAAGCCGACCTCGCAGGTGCCGGCCGTCACGAGGTCGAACACCTCCGCCGAGTTGTGCACCCGGAGCCTGATCTCAAGGGTCGGATGGATGCGACGCAGTTCCGCGAGCCAGGCGGGCATCAGGTGCTCGGCGACCGTCATGCTCGCCGCGACGGTGAGTTGCGAGTTGTGTTCCGCGCGCAAGGCCTCGACGCCCACGCGGAGCTGGCCTGCGCGGTCGAGTACGGAGCGCGCCCAGTCTGCGACCACGGCACCGTCGGAGGTGAGGCGGGACCCGCTCGGACTGCGCTCCACGAGCCGGATGCCCATCGAACGCTCGAGTCGCGCCATGGCCCTCGACGCGTTCGGCTGCGCCATCTCGACGGCACGCGCCGCCGCGCTGAGACTGCCGTGCTCGGAGATCGCGAGCAGCAGTTCCAGCACGGCGAGGTCGGGCCAGCGATCGGGCATATCACGATGATATGCCCGCATGGCGGATTGGCGGCTACCCGGCTCGGCTTCGCGCTGGCAGCGTGGTGGGCATGCCAGAGCGCGCCGTCCCACTCCCGCAGCGAGAAGACGATCGGGTCGCGCCCGGAGGTGTCGGCCGGCGGCGGCGCTGGGCGGCGCTGCTGCCCGGGCTGGGGCTCTGCGTCGTCGCGGTCGTGGTCGCGCTGGGCACCGCGGCGCTGCTGCCGGGCATGAGCGCCCTACTGGTCGCCATCGTGGCTGGCGTGCTGCTGCGCAACACCGTTCGGCTGCCTGCCGCGATCGAGCCGGGACTGGCCTTCGCGGCGAAGCGCCTGCTGCGTCTCGGCGTCGTGTTGCTCGGACTGCAACTCGTGCTCGGCGACATCCTCGGACTCGGCGCCGGGATGATCCTGGTCGTTGTCTCGATCGTCGTCGTCGGCATCCTGGCGACGATGCTGATCGGCCGGTGGATGGGGGTGAGCCCCACCCAGCGGCTGCTGATCGCCTGCGGCTTCTCGATCTGCGGCGCCGCGGCCATCGCCGCCGTGGACGGGGTGATTCAGACCGAGGACGAGGAGGAGGTCGTCACCGGTGTCGCCCTCGTCGTGGTGTTCGGAACACTGATGATCCCGATCGTGCCGCTGCTGGCGACGACGATGCACCTCAGCACGCACCAGGCCGGCCTCTGGGCCGGCGGATCGGTGCACGAGGTCGCGCAGGTGGTGGCCACCGGCGGTGCGATCGGCGGCACCGCGCTCGGTCTCGCCGTGATCGTCAAACTCGCCAGGGTGCTCATGCTCGCACCCGTGATGGCGACGATCAGCGTGCTGCGACGACGCGCCCTCAGGCGAGCACGACAAGAGGTGCAAGCGGCGCAACCTGTAGCTGCGACGGGTGCGACCCAGCGGGCGGATGCGACGCGGGCATCCGGGCTTCCCCCGATCGTGCCGCTGTTCGTGCTCGGCTTCATCGCGATGGTGGTGCTGCGCTCCACGGGATTGCTCCCCGCGCCGGTGCTCGACGCCGGCAAGACCGCGCAGACCGCGCTGCTGGCGGCCGCCATGTTCGGGCTCGGCATGGGCGTGCACCTCAAGCGCATCGTGAAGGTCGGTCCGAAGCCGTTACTGCTCGCGCTCGCCTCCACGGCGGTGGTCGCCAGCACGGCGCTCGCCGGCGTGCTGATCGTGTCCTGAGCCGGGCAGCGACATCCGGCGCACCCTCGGCGAACGGGTGGCCTAGCATGAACTCGTGACCGGCGAGAACCTGCTCCCCACTCCCGAGACCCGTCTTCCGGATGAGCCGGAGGTGCGGGCGGCGCTCGCAGCGGCTGCTGCGGACGCCGACCTGCTGCGAGCGACCGTGGCGGAGCATCCGTCGTCGAGCCTGGCCTGGGCGACCCTCGCCGAGGTGACCTTCGACCGGCAGAGGCCGGTGGAGTCGTACGCATACGCCAGGGTCGGCTATCACCGCGGGCTCGACGCCCTGCGCCGAGCGGGCTGGCGCGGTTCGGGAGCGATCCCGTGGTCGCACCCCGGAAACCGCGGCGTGCTGCGGTCGCTGCACGCGCTGCGCCGAGCGGCGGATGCCATCGGCGAGCACGACGAGGTCGAGCGCCTCACCGACTTCCTCACCGAGGCCGACCCGACGGCGGCGACCGAGATCGAATCGGCACGCACTGCCGCCCTGCCCACGGTCGCGGAGCGCGGCGGCTCCGAGCCGGCGCCGACGACCGAGGCGATCGTCATCCGCGGCGAGGACTGACGCGGCGAGGACTGACGCGGCGAGGACCGGCGCGGCGAGGATTGACGCGGCGAGGACCGGCGGCCCCGACGACTGAGCGGGCTAGGACCCGTCGAGAGTCGAGCCGCGCGTCACGAGCCGCGGTGCGATCCGCTGCACTCCGGTGCGAGGATGCCCGCCGAGCGAGTCGATCAGCAGTTCGGCCGAGCGACGCCCGATCTCGCCCAACTGCAGGTCCACGGTGGTCAGCGGCGGCCTCGCTCCTTCGGCCATCATGTTCCAGTTGTCGTACCCCGTGACGGCGATCTCGCGGGGCACGCCCACACCGCGTTCGCGCAGCCGCTCGGTCACCCCGCGGGCGATCTGGTCGTTGCCGCAGGCGATGGCATCCAGCTCGTGGCCTCCGGCCAGCAGCACATCCGCCGCTGCGCGCCCCCAGGCCTCATCCCACTCGCCGAACAAGGGATCGGCGACGAGCGGGATGCCGGCCTGCTTGGCGCACTCCATGAGTGCCTCAGATCGCACCCGGGCGCTGAGATGGTCTGCCGGACCCGTCACGTGCGCGATGCGTCGCCGGCCGATGCCCGCCAGATGCGCGAAGATCAGACGCGACCCGGCAGCGTCGTCCGGCACAACCGAGCAGTCGCCCTCCCTGGCGGAGGGCGCGATGGCATAGACCACCGGCAGGTCCACCTCGATCGGCGGTCGGGCGTCGGTTCGGCGACCGGTGACGATGAGCCCGTCGACGTTGCGTTTGAGCAGTTGCTGCACGTAGTACTGCTCGCGCAGCGGGTCGTCCCGGCTGTCGCACAGCAGCACCATGATCTGGCCGAGACTGAGCGCGTTCTCCGCTCCCAGCAGGATCGGCAGGCTGAACCGTCCGACCGAGTCGCCGGTGAGCAGGGCGACGGTTATCGTACGGGAGCCGGTCGCGGTGCGCGCGGGCTCGTGAACGTAGCCCAGCTTCTCGGCAGCCTCCCGTACCCGGCGACGGGTGCTGTCGCGCAGTTGTCCCGTGTTGTTCAGGGCCTTGGATGCCGTCGCAGGCGAGACGCCGGCCGCGGCCGCCACATCGGCGACGCGGATCGACGGAGCCGCCGGGCCGGAGGCTGCCCTGCTCGCAGTGGTCGACGCGCTCATCCGCCTCCTCCGTTCGTCGCCGGGACGCCGGAACGTTCCGGAACGGTCTTGCCCCGAGTCTAGAACACGAGCCGCAGGCGTCGCCTCGGATCGCTCTTGACCCATGCCGCGAGGGCGACTAGCGTCAGAAACACATTCCGGAATTTCCGGCAGCCGCGCGACTCCGAGGGCGCGTGGACATCCGACACAGGAACGACACCAACGCATGACACTCACGCACTCCGCTGCCGGCGATACCGAGTCCGCCGACCGAAACGGCAGGGCCGCCGCGTGCACCGTCGCCGCCGTCACGACCGAGGCGCGGGTCGCCGAACGGCCGCTCGGGCTGCGCGAGGTCGAGATCACCGGCGGCTTTTGGCGCGAACGCCAGGACGCGAACCGTGCCGTCTCGATTCCGGACGGCTTGCGACAGCTGCACGAGGCGAAGAACATCCGCAACTTCCAGATCGCCGCGGGTCGTGCCGAAGGGGAAGCAGTCGGACCGATCTTCGCCGACTCCGACCTGTACAAATGGCTGGAGGCCGCGGCGTGGGAATACGCCCGTGCGCCGGAGCCGGCGCTGCTCGCCAGCCAGTTCGAGCTCACCGAACTGGTGGCCGCCGCCCAGGAGGACGACGGCTACCTGAACACCGTCGTGCGGCTGCGGGAGGGTGAACGCTACCGCCACCTCGCCGGCAATCACGAGCACTACTGCGCCGGCCATCTGTTCCAGGCCGCCGTGGCGCAGAAGCGCTGCACCGGTCGCGACGACCTGCTGCAGGTCGCCATCCGGTTCGCCGACCACCTGGTGCGAACCTTCGGGCCTGGCAAGCGCGAAGAAGTCGACGGGCATCCGGTCGTGGAGCTGGGGCTCGTCGAGCTCTACCGCGAGACCGGCGAC
The DNA here is from genome assembly GCA_035564555.1 of Humibacter sp. Lineage (GTDB taxonomy): Bacteria > Actinomycetota > Actinomycetes > Actinomycetales > Microbacteriaceae > DATMTS01. Next base: position 22,584 of record DATMTS010000055.1, on the reverse strand, counting down.
GAGAGCTACCTGGCGCTCGCCGAGTACTTCGTTGACGCCCGCGGGCACGGGCTGCTCGATCCGTCGGGCGGCAACGCCACCTACTTCTCCGATCGGGTCCCGGTGCGCGAGGCGACGACGGTCGAGGGCCACGCGGTGCGCGCCGTCTACCTCGCAGCGGGAGCCGCAGACGTTGCGATCGAGCGGGGCGATCCCGAGCTTCTTGCCTCGCTCGAGCGACAGCACGAGAGCATGGTCACGACCAAGCAGCATGTGACGGGCGGACTCGGCGCGCGCTGGGAGGGCGAAGCGTTCGGTGACCCGTACGAGTTGCCGTCGGACCGGGCCTATGCCGAGACCTGTGCCGCCATCGGCGGCGTGCAATGGGCGTGGCGCATGCTGCTGGCCACCGGCGAGGCGCGCTACGGAGACCAGATCGAGCGACTGCTGTACAACGCGTTCATCCCGGGCGTATCGCTGCATGGGGGCGAGTACTTCTACGTCAACCCGCTGCAACTGCGCCACGATGCGCACGCCGACAACGAGCGCAGCCCCGCACACGGCCGCCGCGGCTGGTTCGACTGCGCCTGCTGCCCGCCGAACATCATGCGCACGCTCTCCAGCCTCGCCGGTTACCTCGCGACCTCCCACGAGCACGGGTTGGCCGTTCACCAGTACGCCGACGCCAGGGTGCGAAGCGGTGACCTGGAACTCGCGATCGAGACGACGTACCCGTGGAACGGCACGGTGCGCGCCACCATCGTCTCGGCCCCCGCGGATGCCCGACGGGTCGCGTTCCGGGTTCCCTCCTGGGCGCACGGCGCGACCGTTGACGGGCAGCCTGTCGAGGCCGGCGGGTACGCGGTCGCGCAGCGGGTCTTCGGCGTAGGAGACGTGATCGTGCTCGAGCTGCCGATGCGACCGCGGATCACGCGACCGCATCCTCGGGTGGATGCCGTGCGAGGCAGCGTGGCGATCGAACGAGGACCGCTGGTCTATGCGCTCGAAGCGCCGGACCAACCCGACGGCGTCGTGCTCGACGACCTCGTGCTCGACCGTTCCGTGCTCGACGACTCGGTGCGCGACGACTCGGGGGCGCTGGCCGAGCGGCCCTTCCCTGAAGCCGAGGCTCTCGGCGCAGCCGGCATGGTCGCCATCGGGGCCCTGGCCACCGACCCGGACGGCAACCGGATTCCTGTGACGGCGATCCCGTACTTCGCCTGGGCCAACCGTGGTCCCCGTCAGATGCGGGTCTGGATCCGCGAGGCGTAGCCGCGCCGATCGGCACGGCGCTGCGCTGTTCGGCCCCCGATAGGATGGGGTGGACCCGTCAGTTCTACCGGCATCCGGCTCCGGCTCCGGCGTGTGGCGTGTCCGGCCAGATTCCTGACCGTGAGGAGCACACCATGCCCGCAATCGTGATCGTCGGCGCCCAGTGGGGCGACGAGGGCAAAGGCAAGGCCACCGACCTGCTCGGCAGCCGCATCGACTACGTCGTGAAGTTCAACGGCGGCAACAACGCGGGCCACACCGTCGTGATCGGCGACGAGAAGTATGCACTGAACCTGCTGCCCTCCGGCATCCTCACCCCGGGTGTCGTCCCGGTGATCGCCAACGGCGTGGTGATCGACATCGAGGTGCTGTTCCGCGAACTGGATGCCCTCATCGAGCGCGGGCTCGACGTCTCGCGGCTCAAGGTCAGCTCCAACGCGCACGTGATCACCGCATACCACCGCACGATGGACAAGGTGACCGAACGCTTTCTCGGCAAGCGCCAGATCGGCACGACGGGCCGTGGCATCGGTCCGGCGTACGCCGACAAGATCAACCGGGTCGGGATCCGCATCCAAGACCTGTTCGACGAGAACATCCTGCGCCAGAAGGTCGAGGGCGCCCTCGATCAGAAGAACCACCTGCTGGTCAAGGTGTACAACAGGCGCGCATTCGGCGTCGACGAGATCGTCGACGAGCTGCTCGGCTACGCCGAGCGCCTGCGCCCGATGGTCGCCGACACCAGCCTGCTGATCAACCAGGCGCTCGACGACGGCAAGAACGTGCTGTTCGAGGCCGGTCAGGCGACGATGCTGGATGTCGACCACGGCACGTACCCGTTCGTCACCTCCTCGAGTTCCACGGCAGGCGGCGCGGTCATCGGCTCGGGCATCGGTCCGGCCCGCATCAGCCGCGTGATCGGCATCGTGAAGGCGTACACCACCCGGGTGGGATCCGGCCCGTTCCCGACCGAGCTGTTCGACGAGCAGGGCGATTGGCTGCGCGAAGCGGGAGCCGAATTCGGCACCGTCACCGGTCGCCCGCGACGCACCGGTTGGTACGACGCGCCCATCACCCGCTATGCGGCCCGGATCAACGGCGTGACCGACTTCGTGCTCACCAAGCTCGACACCCTCACCGGACTCGACACGATTCCGGTGTGCGTGGCCTACGACGTCGACGGCGTGCGGCATGACGAGGTGCCGTCGTCGCAGAGCGACTTCCACCACGCCGTGCCGATCTACCAGGAGTTCCCGGGGTGGAGCGAGGACATCACGGGAGTGCGCGAGTTCGACGACCTTCCGCAGACCGCGCGCGAGTACGTGCTCGCACTGGAGCAGATGAGCGGGTCGCGCATCTCGGCGATCGGGGTCGGACCCGGACGCGATGCGATCGTGGTTCGGCACGACCTGATCGGCTGAGCCGGACGCCGGACGGCTTCACGCCGAACGGCCGGACGCCGGACGCCGGACGGCTTCAGACGACGCTGAAGCCGTGCGGCAACGAGCCGCGTCCGGTGAGAGCGAGCAGCACCTCTTCGCCGCGCCCCGTCACCGCCGCAGCGCCCGCGGCCAGACGCGCGGCCTCGAGCACCGCGCCGGAAGGGAAGTCGGCACGGATGCGGGTCGCGCGTGTCAGATCGAGCGTGTGCACGACGAGCTCGAACACGCGTGTGCGCAGGTACTCCTCCAGCGGGATGCTGCCACCGCGAACGGCAACAAGACGGCCAGGCGACTGGTTGGTCAGGAGCAGCCCGACGGCGTGCACCTTCGAGTCCACCGAAGCCGCGGGCTGCTCGCCGAGCGCGGCACCGGCCGCCACGCCTCGGGCCGTGATGGCTGCCGGATCCGCGCCCGTCGACAGGTCGCACGACTCGGCGGTCAGGGCTGCGAGGTAGCTCTCCGCCGTCGGCAGGGTCGCCTCCTCGGGCTCCGGCAGCGAGACATAGTCGAGCACCGTGTCGAGAGCGCGGGCGGCGTGCCCGACGAGCGCCCGCACGTTCCACTCGCCCAGCCCGGGAGACTCCCAGGCATCCGCGGGAATCTCGGCCACAGCGCGCGCGAACGACCGCGCGGTCCCGACGTACAGCGATACGACAGCCATCCGACAATGGTGGCACGCGTCATGAGCAGGCGTCAGGGGTTGCGCTGCCAGACTGGATGCATGACCTCAGCGAACGCGCTGCCCGATCTGCTGATCGGTTCGTACACCGCCGACTCGAACGGCCAGGGCGAGGGCATCTCCATCGCCGCGAGCGCGCCGGACGGCTCGCTCGCAGCGCCGCGGCTGGCCGCCGCGACCGATTCGCCGTCGTTCATCGCCATGCATCCTGCCCTGCCCGTCGTGTACGCCGTGGGGGAGACGGCGCAGCTCCTGAGCGCGTTCCGGCGGGCGCACGACGGCGCGCTCACGCCGCTCGGCGCGGCCTGGCCCGCCGGCGAAGCCGTGTGCCACGTCGTCGTCGACCCGCTCGGGCGGTTCGCCGTGACGGCCTGCTGGGGTGACGGCCAGGTGATCGGCTACGACCTCGACACGCAGACGGGAGCCATTCTGAGCAGGCGAGTAGCGGCACCGGCCGTCGACCCGTACGCGGACGCCGACCCGTATGCGGCCTCACCCGCGGAAGCCGCACCGCGGCAGAGCCGCGCCCACGCATCCCTCTTCCTGCCCGACGGCCGAATCATGACCACCGACCTCGGCTTCGATCTGGCCCGCGTCTGGCGCTGGCAGCCCGGCGGCGGCCTCGTGCTCGACCACGAGGTCACGCTCCCGCTCGGCAGCGGCCCCCGGCACCTCGCGCTGCATCCGGCCGGCCAGGTGTACATCGTCACCGAGTACTCCATCCAGGTGCTCGTGCTCACCGCGGATGCCTCCGGCCGGTTCTCGCTCTCCTCCGTCGCCGAGGTGTTCGCCGGCGGTGCCCACGACGGCGACTCCGCCGCGCACATCTCGCTCGACGAGGCCGCCCGCCACGTGCACGTCACGGTGCGCGGCGCGAACCGCGTCGCCGTGCTCCAGGTGCGTGACGGCGGCGTGCGCCTCGACGCAGTCGCCGACGTGCCGTGCGGCGGCGACCTGCCACGGCATCATCTGCAGCGCGACGGTTGCATCCACGTGGCCAATCAGCGATCGGGCGACATCGCGACCTTCCGTCTCGACCCGGCAACCGGCATCCCGAGCGGGTCGCCGCAGGTTCTGCCGACCGGTTCGCCCACGTGTCTGGTGCCGCTGGCCGACTGAGACGGCGTCGCACCTCGGTACCAGGGTGCGCGGAGCGACTGAACCCCTCGGTGGATGCGCGGGGCCGCACCGCTCGACAAACTGGGGGCATGACTGACGCATTCCAGGAATCCACCGTGCTCGAGGCCGTCGGCCTCACCAAGACCTACGGGTCGACCGTCGCGTTGGCCGGCGTCGACCTGGCCGTTCCCGCCGGAGAGTCGGTCGCCATCATGGGCGCATCCGGCTCGGGGAAGACGACCCTGCTGCATTGCCTCGCAGGCATCGTCGCGCCCGACTCCGGAACGGTGCGACTGAGCACCGCTGGCGGGCCCGTGTTCGTGAACGAGCTCGATGACGCACAGCGATCGGCGTTGCGCCGCTCGACGTTCGGGTTCGTCTTTCAGCAGGGTCTGCTGGTGCCGGAACTGACGGTGGTGGAGAACGTCGCCCTACCGCTCATGCTGGGCGGCATGACACGCAGCGCCGCCGAGCAGCACGCCGGCTCGTGGCTGGCCGCGCTCGGGCTGGCCGACAAGCTCGGCAGCCGCATCGGGGAACTCTCCGGCGGGCAGGCGCAGCGTGTCGCGATCGCCCGGGCACAGGTAGCGACCCCGGCCGTCGTGTTCGCCGACGAGCCGACCGGTGCGCTCGACTCGCACACCTCGACGGAGGTGATGGATGCCCTGATCGGCTCGACGACGGAACGCGGCAGGACCCTCGTGGTCGTCACGCACGACGAGGACGTCGCCGCCCGGTGCGGACGCATCGTGCGGCTGCGCGACGGCCGGATCGTGGAGACGCGCACCCGTGTCGGGTCGAGCGGCGAGATGCAGTTGATCGAGACTCCGGATGCGGGGCACCGATGAACACGATCCGCCTCGCGTGCTTGCTCGGACGACCGGGTGCGTCCGGCCGTGCGGCGATCGTGCTGCCCGTCGTCGCGTTCGGGGTGACGACAGCCCTGCTGCTCACGGTGCTCGCCGGCGCGCTCGCCTTCTTCACCTGGACGGGCGGGGCAGCGGCCAGCTACCAGGTGCTCGCGGTCATCGCCCTCGCGCTGCTGATCGTTCCGCTGCTCGCGCTCGGCGGCTCAGCGGCCCGGCTCGCGGCTCGCCGCCGCGATGACCGGCTCGCGATCTTGCGGCTGCTGGGGGCGAGCGCAGCGATGGTCGCGCGGCTGACGGTGCTGGAGTCCACTGTGCTCGCCGTGGTCGGCGCCGTGGCCGGGGCCGCCGGGTATGCGTTGCTCGTTCCGTTGGTCGGGCTGATCCCGTTCCGCGGGGCGCCCCTCGGTGTCGCCTCGCTGTGGCTGCCCGTTCCGGTCGTCGGCGCGACCGTGCTCGCAGTGGCGATGATCGCGGCCGCGAGTGCCGCGATCGGCCTGCGCGCCGTCGTCATCTCGCCCCTCGGGGTACGAACCCGGCAGAGCGCCCCGCGACTGCGCCGGCTCCGGGTGGTGATCGGCGCGGCGGTCATCGCGATCGCGTTCGTCGTGCTGAACCTGACCCAGCTGTTCGGCGGTCTCGGCACGATCGCGTTCGTGCTCGCCGTCGCCTTCGGGGGAGCCCTGGCCGTGCTGAATGTGATCGGGCCGTTCGTGATCGGCGTGTTCGCCCGCCGTCAGGTGCGCCGCGCGCGGACCGCGCAGCGGCTGCTCGCCGCCCGCGGCATCCTGGAGTCTCCGAAGGCGGCCTGGCGTCAGATCGGCGGCGTCGCGATGACGAGCTTCGTCGCGGTCTTCGCGGGAACGGGCGTCGCGGTCGCCGCCGCCGCCGGTAGCGGCGACCGGCAGTCGGTGGAACTCGCCGCCGATATCCGCACCGGCGTCGTGATCACCGTGGCCGTGTCATTCCTGATGGTCGCGTGCTCGGTCGGCGTGAACCAGGCCTCCGCGATCCTCGATCGCCGCTCGCTCTACGTCAGCCTCGACCGGCTCGGCATGCCGATCGGCATGATGGATGCCGCTCGCAGGCGCGCCGTGCTGTCGCCGCTGCGCATCGTCACGGTCGGCTCGTCGCTCGTCGCGGCTGTGCTGATCTTTCCGCTGGTGGGCCTCTCGTTGATCGTCGCGCCGCTCTCGTTGGTGACCATCGCGGGATGCCTGGCCGCCGGCATCCTGCTGGTCTGGCTGGGGCTGGTCGCCACCAGGCCGGTGCTGACCACGGCGCTCGGAACACTGCCGGATGCCGTGTGAGGCCGGGTGCGAGACGCTACCCTGATATCCATGGCCCCGACCGAGCACGACGACGCCCAGGTGGCGCTCGCGCAGTTGCACAGCATCAGGCAGAGCATCGACAACATCGATGCCGCACTGGTGCATCTGCTCGCCGAGCGCTTCAAGTTCACCCAGCAGGTCGGCATGCTGAAGGCGCAGCACGGGCTTCCGCCCGCTGATCCGGAACGCGAACGGGAGCAGATCCAGCGGCTCCGCGCGCTCGCCGGCGAGAGTCATCTCGATCCCGAGTTCGCAGAGAAGTGGTTCAACTTCGTGGTGGCCGAGGTGATCCACCACCACGTGGCGGCCGCGGCCACGGCTCGCGAAGCCTGAACCGCGTGGACTGGGATCCGCGGCGATTGCCGAACGCGAGCGACAGCACGATCGTGATAACCGGCGCCAATGCGGGCATCGGGTTCTTCGTCGCGGCGCAGCTCGCCGGTGCCGGGGCGCGCATCGTGCTCGCTTGCCGCGATGAGAGCCGGGCGCAAGCGGCGATGGCGGCGATCCGGGCGCGGGTGCCCGGTGCGTCTCTGTCGTTCCTGTCGCTGGACACCTCGGATCTCGACTCGGTGCGCGCGGCCGCCGACGGCATCCTTTCGCTCGAGCGGGTCGACGTGCTGATCGAGAACGCGGGCATGGTGCACGCGCCGCGTGAGCGCGCCGCAGACGCGGCAGGCAACGAGCTCGTGCTCTCGACCAATCTGCTCGGGCATTTCGCGCTCACCGCCCTGGTCATGCCGGTGCTGCGGGCCACGCCGGGCTCGCGGATCGTGCTGCTCGGCAGCCTGATCAGCAGGCTGTACGACTTCCGCATCGGCGACCTGCAGTTGCGGGCGCATTACTCTGCAGCCCGCGCCTACGCGCATTCCAAGATCGGAATGCAGTCGTTCGGGTTCGAGCTCGATCGGCGGCTGCGTGTTGCGGCAGCCGGTCCCGCGGCCATCGTCGCGCATCCCGGCTACTCGATCAGCGGGTTGACCGCGACGATCCCCGGCGTCAACGAACCGAGCGCAGGCACCAGACTCGTCGACGCGCTCCAGGCACCGATGGCGCAGAGCAAGGAGCGTGGCGCCTGGCCGATCGTGCGGGCCGCGATCGACCCCGAGGTGCAGGGCGGACAGTACTGGGGCCCGCGGTTGGTGACGAGGGGGCGACCGGTGCTCCAGTCGCCCACGCACGGGAGCACCGATCCGGCCGTCGCCGCCGAGTTGTGGGCGAAGCTCGAGGAGTACACCGGGGTGCCGTTCGACGTGTGACCAGTGGGCGCCGGTGCGCGATCCGCCGAGGAGACCGTACGCGGTCATGGATGTCCGATATCGGCCACGTCGTGTCGGAGGGGCCGCGTAGCGTTGACCCATGACCTCCGATCGCGGCCGTGCCGTATCCGTGCTGCTGCAATTCGCCGGAATGGGTGTGATCTGGGGTGCGAGCTTTCTGTTCATGAAGGTGGCGTTGCAGGGCGTGAGCTTCGGGCAGGTCGTGTGGGCGCGGCTGGTGTTCGGCGCGCTCACGCTCGGCGCGATCGCGCTCATCTCCCGCGCACGGTTGCCGCGCGAGCCGGTCGTATGGCTGCATTTCACCGTGGTGGCGGTCACCTACTGCGTGCTGCCGTTCCTGCTGTTCGCGTGGGCGGAGCAGTACGTCGCATCCAGCCTGGCGAGCATCTACAACGCGATGACGCCGCTGGCCACGGCGGTCATGGCCAGCGCCGCATTCCGGGTCGAGAGGCTCGCGCGCGGGCAGATCATGGGCCTGGTCGTCGGCCTGGTCGGAGTGCTCGTGATCATCGCGCCGTGGCGATCGGCGGCGCTCGCCGGCAACATCTGGGGCCAGCTCGCGTGTCTCGGTGCGATCACCTGCTACGGATTCAGCTTCGGCTATCTGCGCCGCTTCATCAGCCACCGCGACCTTCCGGCCACCACCACCGCGATGATGAACATCGGCATCGGCGCCGTGATCATGGTCGTGCTCACTCCCGTTCTCGCGTGGCATCCCGTCGCCTTCTCCTGGCCGGTGCTGCTCAGCCTGCTGGGGCTCGGCGCCCTCGGCACCGGCGTCGTCTACATCTGGAACATGAACGTGCTGCGTGCCTGGGGGCCCACCGCCACCTCCAGCGTCACCTACATCACGCCCGTTGTCGGAGTGCTGCTCGGGGTGCTCGTGCTCGGTGAGCGATTGAGCTGGAACGAACCGGTCGGCGCAGCCATGGTGCTGCTCGGTGTGCTGATGACTCAGCAGCGGCTCCGGTTTCGCCGGCAGCCGGCGATGGTGCCGGCGGTCTCCGTGGTCCCCGCATCCCGAGCGCCGACCGGCGCAGGCGACGTGGTCGCCGCGCCGACCGGTGCTTCCGACGTGACGGGGTCGAACCCGGTCCGGGAGCGGACATCCGGCGATCGGGTGTGAAATTGGGCAGAAGACGCGCCGGCGCTCACACGAGCCGGCCACACCGAAAGGATGAGCGCGATCATGGCTGAAGTGCTGTTGTTCCACCACGTGCAGGGGTTGACGCCGGGTGTCATCGCCTTCGCAGAGCGGCTTCGCAGCGGCGGACACACCGTGCACACGCCCGATCTGTTCGACGGGCACACGTTCGAGTCCATCGAGGACGGGATGTCGTACGAGGAGGAGATCGGGTTCAGCGCAACCCTCGAGCGGGGAGCGCGTGCCGCCGACGGACTGTCGACCGACCTGGTCTACGCGGGATTCTCGCTCGGCGTGATGCCGGCGCAGCAACTCGTGCACACCCGGCCGGGAGCCAGAGGCGCGCTGTTCTTCCACTCGTGCGCACCCGACTCGGAGTTCGGCTCGCCGTGGCCTGCGGGCGTTCCGGTGCAGATCCACGGGGCGGATGCCGATCCGTACTTCGCAGGGGAGGGCGACATCGATGCTGCCCGGGCCTTGGTCGAGTCGGTGGATGACGCCGAGCTGTTCGTGTACCCGGGCGACAAGCATCTCTTCGCCGACTCGAGCCTGCCGTCCTACGATCCGGACGCCGCGGAGTTGATGATCGGTCGCACGCTAGCATTCCTCGCCGCCGTCGACGCAGACCGAGGCGAATGACGGCCGAGCCCCGATGGTAGGTGCACCGGTGGATCAGCCGATGATCGCCTTCTCGTTGCTCGACGGCGCCGGACGGCCGATCGCCGAGCGGGCATCGACGCAGTCGTTCTATGCGGCGTCGACCATCAAACTGGCCGTGATGCTCGCCGCGGCGCTCGAAGTCGATGCGGGGCGGCTGCGCCTCGAGCAGACGCTGAGGTGCCGGCACTCCTTTCCGAGTTCCATTGCGGGGGCGCCGCACTTCACTGTTCCCCTCGATGATCGCGACTCCGAGTTCCCGCCGGACGATGCCGAGGCGACGGTCGCCGAACTGATCGAGATGATGATCACCCGTTCCTCCAACGAGGCGACGAACCTGCTCGTCGGCAGGGTCGGCCTGCGGCGAGTCCAAGCGGCGATCGCGCGATGCTGCACTGCGGAGACGACGATGCGGCGACTGATCGGCGACGCCGAGGCGGCGGATGCCGGCCTCACCAACACCGTCACGGCAGCCGACCTCGCGCTGCTCATGCACAGCATCGCGACGGGCCGGATCACCGGTGCACGGACGACCGAGTTCATGCGTGGCACGCTCGGCCGCCAGCGCCACGTCAGGATCGCGGCCGAGCTGCCGCCGGGAACCGACTGGGGCTCGAAGGCCGGTAACGTCGACGGCGTCGAGCACGACGTCGCATTCATCGGCCACCCCGGCTCAAGCTCGGCGCGGTACCTGGCGGTCTGTGCGCGCGGCTACGACGAGGAGCAGGGCCGGGAGGCGATCAGGGCTCTCACCGCGATGTTCCGCTCCCTCGATCAGCCCGGCATGGGCCGCAGCGTGAGGATCTGCTCGGCCCGTCCGACTTGACCCTGAGCGTCGAAGAGTGCCGATGAGGTGAGGCCGACCCCTTCGGGGCCGAAGGTCGCACTGGTGTCGAACCCCACCCAGCGGTTTCTCGCATCGGCACCGTCGAACGATGGGGTGCGGAAGTAATGGATGGTCAGGTCGGTGTTCGGGAACATCCAGTCCCGTGGGGGGACCCGGGCCCCGATGCCGTTCGCGGTGTCGACGAGCATGGTGAACGAGACGAGGTCGGAAACCGGCTCGTCCTCGATGAGCGTGGTGTCCGTGCGCAGCCAGGCCTGCGCCCGGCCCGCCACGGCATCCGGATGCAACCGGCCATCGAGCGTGGAGATGTAGCCACCGGACCAATGGTCATCCAGGCGCCAGGCGGGCCAGCCGTCCGGCCCGGGCAGCACGGCCGCCGCGCCTCCCGCGACGGCTGTGGTGTCGGCCCGGGCGAGCCGCCAGCCCGTTGCACGCACGGCCGTGCGCCCGCCGATCTCGAGACGCGCTTCGAGCATTTCGATGGTGCGCCCCGGCCGCACCAGCTCCACGTGCACGACGGTGTCCTCGGCGGAGATCACACCGAGGATGTCGAAGGAGATCCGCGCCAGCTGCACGTCGCTGCGCGGGAAGGCGGTCTCCAGCGCGTGGGTGAGCAGGCCGGACGCCGGACCCATGTGCTGCTCGGTGGAGCGCCAGACGCCCTGCGCCCGGACGGTCGGCCGGAACGTCGACTGATCGACTCGTCGATAGAAGCTCGTCGGTTCGTTCGTCGCCACTTTCGGAGCCTACCTGTCACCTCCGCCCGTCGCCCGCACCCATCCACCGCAACCCACTCCACCGCCTCCCTCTCCACCGCATCCCTCTCCACCGCATCGAAATCAGGTGAGACGGCAGCTCGACTGGATAATCCAGCTGGATGCCCGGCTCACCTGATTTCGATACGGGGTGGGAACGGGGGAATGGGTAGGGAACGCGGAGCGGCGCGGCGGGTCAGTGCCCGACGACGGCCCCGAAGTGCTCGGGCAGTGTCGCGCGATGCCCGGCGCGCAGTTCTTCCAGACCCACGGTGAAGACGTCCTGCACCTCGAGCACCGACTGAGTGCCGACGGCCGCGTCCGTCACGCCGATGCGCAGCACCGGGTAACCGCGGCCCTCGCACAGGCCGCGGAACTTCACATCGTCCTCACGGGGCACCGAAACGAGCACCCGGCCGGTGGACTCGGAGAACAGTGCGGTCGCGGCATCCACCTCGTCGCGCTCGATGATCTCGGTCAGCCAGACCCGGGCGCCGACTCCGAACCGCATCACCGACTCGGCCAGCGCCTGCGTCAGGCCGCCGTCGGCGAGGTCATGGGCGGAGGCGACGAGGCCCTCGCGCGCAGCCGCTTGAAGCAGCCCGGCGAGCTTGCGCTCCTCACCCAGATCGACCGCAGGAGGCAACCCGCCGAGGTGACCGTGCACCGTGCCGGCCCAGGCGGATCCGTCCAGCTCATCACGTGTGACGCCCAGCAGGTAGATGTTGTCCCCGGGGTCCTGCCAGCCGCTGGGGATGCGGCGGGCGACGTCGTCGATTACTCCGAGCACACCGACCACGGGGGTCGGGAAGATCGGCGTGTCGCCCGTCTGGTTGTAGAACGAGACATTGCCCCCGGTGACGGGGATCTCCAGTTCGAGACAGGCATCCGAGAGGCCCTCGACGGCCTGGCTGAACTGCCACATGACCTCGGGATTCTCGGGGCTGCCGAAGTTGAGGCAGTCGGTGACCGCCATCGGCACCGCGCCCGACGTCGCGACGTTGCGGTACGCCTCGGCCAACGCGAGCTTCGCGCCCTGCTTCGGGTCGAGTTGGCAATAGCGCCCGTTGGCGTCGGTCGCGATGGCGAAGCCCAGCCCGGACTCCTCGTCGACCCGGATCATCCCGGCGTCGTCCGGGAACGACAACGCCGTGTTGCCCCCGACGTAGTAGTCGTACTGATTCGTCACCCAACTCTTGTCGGCGAGGTTCGGGCTGCCGAGCAGGGCCAGGAACTGTTCGCGCAACTCTGCGCCGCTGGTGGGTCGTGGCAGCACGGATGCCGTGTCGGCCTGCAGCGCGTCGATCCACGTCGGGTAGGCGACCGGTCGTTCGTACACCGGCCCGTCGATCGCGACGGTGCGCGGGTCGACGTTGACGATCTCGACGCCCTTCCAGTCGATGATGAGACGGCCCGTGTCGGTGACCTCGCCGAGCACGCTGGTCTCCACGTCCCACTTGGCTGTGACGGCGAGGAACGCGTCGAGCTTGTCGGGCGTGACGACCGCCATCATCCGTTCCTGCGACTCCGACATCAGGATCTCCTCGGCCGTCAGGCTCGGATCGCGCAGCAGTACGTGGTCGAGAGAGATGTGCATTCCGCCGTCGCCGTTGGATGCCAGTTCGCTCGTGGCGCAGGAGATGCCCGCGGCACCGAGATCCTGGATGCCCTCGACGAGTTTGTCGCGGAAGAGTTCGAGACAGCACTCGATGAGAACCTTCTCGGCGAACGGGTCGCCGACCTGCACCGCGGGGCGCTTGGTCGGGCCGCCCGCCGCGAAGGTGTCCGAGGCGAGGATGGAGGCGCCGCCGATGCCGTCGCCACCGGTGCGGGCGCCGAAGAGCACGACCTTGTTGCCAACGCCGGAAGCGTTGGCCAGGTGCAGGTCCTCGTGCCGCAGCACGCCGACGCTGAGCGCGTTGACGAGCGGGTTGCCCTGATACACCGCGTCGAAGTAGGTCTCGCCGCCGATGTTCGGCAGGCCAAGGCAGTTTCCGTAGAACGAGATGCCGCTGACGACGCCGTGCACGACGCGCGCCGTGTCCGGATCGTCGATGGCGCCGAAACGCAATTGATCCATCACCGCGACCGGACGGGCACCCATTGAGATGATGTCGCGCACGATGCCGCCGACACCCGTGGCGGCGCCCTGGAACGGCTCGATGTATGACGGGTGGTTGTGGCTTTCGACCTTGAACGTCACGGCCCAGCCCTCGCCCACGTCCACGACCCCGGCGTTCTCGCCGATGCCGACCATGAGGTGCTTCTTCATCGCGGGCGTGACCTTCTGCCCGAACTGGCGCAGGTACATCTTGGAACTCTTGTAGGAGCAGTGCTCGCTCCACATCACGGAGTACATCGCCAGCTCCCCGCTGGTGGGGCGGCGACCCAGGATGTTCCTGATCTGCTCGTACTCGTCCGGTTTCAGTCCCAGCGCCGCGTACGGCTGCTCCTTCTCGGGTGTTGCCACGGCGTCCTGCACGCTGTCGGGACGCAGTGATTCAGCACGGGATTCGAGGCTGGTGGACTCGGGGCTGGTGGATGCCGTGGCTTCACTCACGCGGCGGGACTCCTTGTTTTGGTGGCACCTTTCGGTCCCGTGCGTCGGGGACCGTTCGCGCAGGGCGCGACCGAGGCGCCGAACGGCTCAAGTCTACCGGCGGGTCGCGGCCTGCGCGGCGGCCGTCGGCCGTGCTGGTTAGGCTACCGGCATGACCGTGATCGACTGGTTGCTCGATTCGGATCCGGCGATCCGCTGGCAGGTCATGAACGATCTGGTTCATGCTCCGGCCGACGCCGTGCAGGCGGAGCGGGCGCGCGTCGCGACGGCGGGCTGGGGGGCCCGGCTCCTTGCCCTGCAGGGCCAAGACGGCCAGTGGGACGGCGGCACGTTCTTCCCGTCCGGCTACGATCCTGCCGCCGAAGCCGGGCAGCCGTGGACCACCACCGCGCACACCCTCGCGCTGCTTCGCGAACTCGGCCTCGACCCGGCCGGCGGGCAAGCACGTCACGCCGTTGCCCTCGTCGATGCGAACAGTCGCTGGGACTACAACGGCGAACCGTTCTTCGAAGGCGAGGTCGAGCCGTGCGTCAACGGAATGGCCGTGGCCATCGGGGCCTATTTCGGAGTCGACGTGTCCGGCATCGTCGAGCGGCTGCTCGGCGAGACACTCGAGGACGGCGGGTGGAACTGCTGGGCCGAGGAAGGCTCGGTGCGCTCCTCGTTCCACTCCACGATCCGCGTTCTCGACGGCCTGCTCGAATGGGAACGGGCCACCGGCGGTACGCAGGAGACCCGCGCGGTGCGCCGTCGTGCCGAGGAGTACCTGCTCGAGCGCCGGCTGTTCCGGCGCAAGAGCACCGGCGAAGTGATCGATGATGCGTGGTTGCGGTTCTCGTTCCCCACGCGGTGGCACTACGACGTGTTGCGCGGTTTGGACTACTTCCGTTCGGTCGGCGGGACGCCTGACGAGCGGCTGGCCGAGGCCATCGAAGTCGTTCGCTCGAAGCGTCAGCTCGACGGCACGTGGCTGCTCGAGAACACGCATTCCGGGCGCGCGCACTTCAGCATGGAGGACGGCGACGGCCGGCCGAGCCGATGGAACACCCTGCGCGCGATGCGCGTGCTGGAGTGGTGGGACGCTCCGCGCGCCTGACCGATCCCGTCGGTCCGCAGCGCTACCGAAGACGTCCGCGCACTACTCCGGCCGGTGCGGTAGCCACGCCTCGGGCGGCTCGATGCGACCCTGCTCCTCCAGCCACTTCTGACCCTGCTCCTGCAGTGCGTTGATCAGCGGGAAGATCTGTTCCGGCGGAATGCGGATGCGTGAGGCGACGACGGTCTCCAGCACCGCATGGTCGACGATCCCGTCGTCGGATGCCGCAGGCTGGGCCGGCTGCTTCGTCGACAGGAAGTCGATCACGAAGCCCACCGGAGTGTGCCAGATGTTCGCGAAGTCGGCGAAGACCCCGGTCACCTTGTCGGGAGGAAGCTCGACGGCGAGCCGCAGCGGGAGCTTGTTCGGTTCATCGTCCATCTGGCAACGGTATCCGCACGGCAGAGCCGAGGCAACGCACGCCGAATACTCGAACAGGCTCCCGAGTCTCCGAGCGGGGAGACGCTGAGCGGGGGACGCTGAGCGGCGGACAGCGCCTGCCTACCTCGCCGGCGTCAGGCGATGATCGTCCAGGGGCTCTCGATCAGCCGCGTAAGGGTCTGCAGGAACTGCGCCGCCAACGCGCCGTCGATGATGCGGTGATCGGCCGAGAGCGTGTAGCGCATCCGATGATGCACGACGACCTCGCCGTCGATGACGACCGGTTCGGGCTTCGTACCGCCAACGGCCAGGATCGCGCCCTCCGGAGGGTTGATGATCGCCGTGAACTGCTCGACGCCGAACATGCCGAGGTTCGAGATGGTGAACGTTCCGCCGGACATCTGGTCGATGCTCAGCTTCTTGTCGTTGGCGAGCCCGACCAGCTTCTTCGCCTCGACGCCGAGCTGGGTGACGGTCTTCTGGTCGGCATCCTCGATCACCGGAACGACGAGCCCGTTCTCGGAGGCGACCGCGATGCCGACGTTGATGCGATGGTGCACCTGCATGGTCGTCGACTCGTCGCCCAGGTACGACGCGTTGACCAGGGGATGCTCCCGCAGTGCGAGCGCACTCGCCCTGATCAGCAGGTCGTTCACACTCACCTTGGGGCGACCGGATGCCGTGAGTTGGGCGTTCAGGTCGGCGCGTAACGTCATCAGGGCCTCCGCGTCGGCGACGGCCGTGACGTAGAAGTGCGGGATGGTGCGCGCGCTCTCGCCGAGCCTTCGGGCGATCACGCGCCGGGTCTGGCTGAGAGGCACCGACTCGGATGCCCGCTTCGCGTCGGCCGCGCCGGTCGCGGGAGTCGCACCGGTTGCTCGGCTCCCCGCGGAGCCGGATGTCGGCGCCCCTGCGGCGACCGAAGGCTCGCCGCCGGTGCCGCCGGTGCCGCCGGTGCCGCTGAGCAGGCCCTCGATGTCGGCTCGGATGATGCGTCCGCCCGGGCCCGTGCCGTGCACCGAGCTCAGGTCGAGTCCGTGGTCACGGGCGAGCTTGCGTACCAGAGGCGACGCGAACCGGCGCTCGTCGGTCTGCTCTGCCGGTCGCCCTTCGACAGGCTCAGCAGCCGTATCGAGACCCGGTTCCTCGGTCTCGATACGCTCGCCGGCGCTCGCTGCTCGACCAGCCGAAGCGGTACCGGCGGCATCCTGAGCCTGCTCGTCGGAGACCGGCACTCCGGGCTCGCCGCCCGGGGCGGCATCCGTCGTTGCCGCCACCGACTGGGGCGACTCGTCGCCGGCGGGCGCCGCGCCGCTGCCGTCGTCGAGCAGTGCGATCGGCTGCCCGATCGTGGCCAGCTCACCCTCGGGCACGAGGATCTTCGACATGGTGCCTGCTTCGTAGGCTTCGTACTCCATCGTCGCCTTGTCGGTCTCGATCTCGACGAGTACGTCTCCGACCTCTACGGGGTCGCCGGGCTTCTTGTGCCAGGTGGCGATGCTGCCTTCCTCCATCGTGTCGGAGAGGCGTGGCATGGTGATCTCGATCATTTCAGTTGCCTTACCTGCGGTGCCCGACCGCGTCAAGAGTCTGGCGGATGGCGCCGATGACGTCGTCTTCGCTCGGCAGCGCCGCGGTCTCCAACGGCTTCGAGTACGGCATCGGAACCTCCGCCATCGCGACCCGCCGCACCGGGGCATCCAGATAGTCGAACGCTCCGTCGGAGATCGTCGCGGCCAGTTCCGCTCCGATGCCATAGGTGAGCCAGTCGTCTTCGACGATGACCGCAGCATGCGTCTTCTTGACCGACTCGACGATCGTGGCGCGGTCCAGCGGGCGCAGACTGCGCAGATCGACGACCTCGATGTTCAACCCGTCGGACTCCGCGAGCTTCTCAGCCACCTCCGCGGCGACGTGCGCCATGCGCGAGTACCCGATAAGCGTCAGATCGGTGCCTTCGCGAGTGACCTTCGCCTTGCCGATCTCGGCGGGCGTGTCGTCGTCGGGCACCTCACCCTTGGTGTTGTACAGCGCCAGATTCTCCAGGAACAGCACCGGGTCGTCGTCGCGAATGGATGCCAGCAGCAGGGCCTTCGCGTCCGCCGGGGTCGAGGGCGCGACGACCTTCATGCCGGGCACGAACGCGTAGTACAGCTCGATGTTCTGGGAGTGCGTGGCGCCCAGCTGCTGACCGCCGCCGCCGGGGGTGCGGATCACCATCGGAACCTTGGCCTGACCGCCGAACATGCCGTAGATCTTCGCCGCATGGTTCACGATCTGGTCGAGCGCCAGCAGCGAGAAGTTGATCGTCATGATCTCGACGACGGGGCGCAACCCGAGCATCGCGGCGCCGATGGCGGCGCCGGTGAAACCCTCTTCGGCGATCGGGGTGTCGCGTACCCGCTTGTAGCCGAACTCCTTGAGCAGGCCCGCCGTGATCTTGTACGAGCCCTCGAAGACGCCGATCTCTTCGCCGATCAGGAAGACGTTCTCATCGCGCAGCATCTCGGCGCGCAGCGTGTCGTGCAGCGCCTGGCGGTAGGTCATGATCGTCATGCGTTTGCTCCCGTCGGGGTGCCGGTATCGGCAGCAGGTCTGGGCAGCGGCGGAAAGAGCGGTTCCCCGGGCAGCCGGCGGGAGTCGCCGTTGACCGGCGTCGCGTAGGTGTAGTCGAAAAGCGTGTCGACCTCGGGGAACGGGCTCGCTTCGGCGAACGCTGCGGCCTTGGCGACGACATCCATGGCCGCATCGTCGATCCGCTTGATCGCCGCGTCGTCGAGCAGGCCCTGCTTCTTCAAACGCTCGCCGAACGTGTGCA
This sequence comes from Humibacter sp., assembly GCA_035564555.1. Lineage (GTDB taxonomy): Bacteria > Actinomycetota > Actinomycetes > Actinomycetales > Microbacteriaceae > DATMTS01. The sequence continues at coordinate 4,358 of DATMTS010000055.1, read as the reverse complement.
CTGGATCGAACTTCTTCAAGTCGGCGACCTCTTCGGCCGACCGGTACTTGGCCGGGTCGACGACGGAATGGCCGCGCAGCCGCTCGGTGACGACCTCGAGCAGGTACGGCTTACCGGCCCGGGCGGAGGCGATCGCGCGGTCGGTCGCCTCGAACACGACCTCAGGATCGAACCCGTCGACCCGTTCGGAGGCCATCCGATATGCCGCAGCTCGCTTGTAGAGTTCCGGTTCGGCCGACGACTTCTCGACGGTGGTGCCCATGCCCAGCTGATTGTTGCTGATCACGAAGACGACCGGCAGGTTCCACAGCGCTGCGATGTTCAGTGACTCGTGGAACGCGCCGATGTTGGTGGTGCCATCGCCCATCGTGCACATCACCACGTCGTCCTGGTCGCGGTAGTCGATTGCGAGGCCGACGCCGGTGGCGAGCGGAATCTGCCCTCCCACAATGCCGTAGCCGCCGAGCAGTCGCTGCGTGATGTCGAACATGTGCATCGACCCGCCCCAGCCCTTCGAGACTCCGTCGATGCGTCCGTACAGTTCGCTCATCACGCGCTCGGGCGCGATGTCGCGCATCAACGCGAAGCCGTGCTCGCGGTAGTTGGTGAAGAGGTAGTCGGTCTTGCGCATGGCCGCCATCAGGCCGACGACGGCGGCCTCCTCGCCCAGATTGAGGTGGCAGTATCCGCCCACGAGTGCCTGCGTGTAAGCGCGCGCGGCGCGTTCCTCGAACCGGCGGATCAGCACCATGCGCTCGTAGAACTCGACGAGCCGTTCCGGCGCCAGGCCGCTCTTCGGCCTCTTCGCCTTCGTCGTGCTCGCGGCCCTCGCCGCGTCGGTCGGTGCGGAGGTCTTCGCCGTCGTGCCGGTTGTGCGCGACGGGGCCTTCCGCGTGGTCCGCGTCTGTGCGGGCATCCTGAGCTCCCTTCGGACGACCCTTGTGGAGTCGCAAGTCGGTGTCGATATAATGACACCAACGCGTTTCATTATATCGCCGGGGGCCACGCACCGCATCCCGGGCTTGATTCGCGAGGGAGGCACGACGTGGGCGATCGCGATACGTTCGAGGCTACGCGAAAGCGCGGTCGGCCGACAGCGGAAGAGCGGGTCGAACGCAGGTCTCAGATCCTGGATGCCGCCTTGCCGGTCTTCCTCGAGCGCGGCTTCGGGCAGGCGACGGTCGATGAGCTCGCGGCCGCCGCGCGGGTGAGCAAACGGACCATCTACAGCTACTTCGGCGACAAGGCCGGCGTCTTCACCGAGATGGTGCGGAGCCTGGCGACGACGGTGAGCGACCGCGGCCCGCACGAGGAGACGCTCGAGGCCCTCGCGGCGCGCATGGTGTACCGACTCGACTCGGCGGAGCTGATCGGCCTGCACCGTCTGGTCATCGCCGAGTCGACCCGCTTTCCCGAGCTGGCGGTCTCGTTGCACGACAACGGAGAGGTGCAGCACATCGCGCGGCTGGCCGAGCACATCCGGCGTGAGAGGGGGGCGCAGGCCGCCGAACGCGCACCCGAGCTGTTCACGCTGCTCGTCGGCGAGAGCCATCGCAAACGTCTGCTCGGCCTGATGCCCGCCGTGACCCGGGAGGGCGCCCGTGAGCAGGCCGCCGCGGCACTGGCGATCCTCGGTCTCCGGGGGATCGCGGCTGCGGAGCCGCACGATCCTGCATCGTTGTAATCTTCGGGAATACGGAACCGCCTCGAGCGGGACGACGAGCTGAAGAGGGGGGTTCAGGTGGCGGTGACATTGCACCACGTGGCGAAGGCCGCCGGCGTTTCGATCAAGACGGTTTCCAACGTGATCAACGACTACCCGTACATCCGCGAGGAGACCCGCGCCCGGGTGCTCAAGGCGATCGATGATCTCGGGTACCAGCCGAACCTCTCCGCCCGAGGTCTGAGGCTCGGACGCACGGGTGCGATCAGCCTCATCATCCCGGATCTCAGGAACGCCTACTTCGCCGAGCTCGCCGACTCCGTGATGCGGGCCGCCGCCGAACGGGATCTCGTGCTGATGATCCAGCAGAGCGGCGGCGTGCGCGAGCGAGAGCTCGAGTTGCTGAACGGTCCGCGGGTGAGGATGGTCGACGGCATCCTGTTCAGCGTGCTCGCGCTGGGGCAGAACGACGCCGCGCTCGTCGACATCCCGACGCCCCTGGTGCTGCTGGGCGAGCGCATCTTCAACGGTCCCGCCGACCACGTGACGATGCAGAACGTAGCCGCCGCGCGAGCGGCGACCGAGTACATGATCTCGCTCGGCCATCGTCGCATCATCGCGTTGGGCGCTCATCCGGGCGAGCGCATCGGTTCGGCGGGCCTGCGCCTGCAGGGTTACCGCGAGGCCCTCGCGGCGGCGAACATCCCGTACGACGACGATCTGGTGGTGGATGTCGGCACCTGGCACCGTGCCGATGGCGCCAACGCCATGCAGGCCGTGCTCGCGGACGGTCGTTCGTTCGACTCGATCGTCGCGTTCAACGACGCGATCGCGCTGGGCGCGGTGCGGGTGCTGCAGGAGCACGGCCTGCGGGTGCCCGATGACGTCTCGGTCATCGGGTTCGACGACATCGACGAGACCCGCTACTCGCTGCCGTCGTTGTCGACCGTGGATCCCGGCCGCGAGGAGATCGCCGAGACGGCGGTACGTGTTCTGCTGGAACGGATCGCCGACCCGGAAAGCGCCACGCCCCCTCGGGAATTCGAGTCGTCGTTCCGCATCGTCGAGCGGGAATCCACCGCCGTTATGCGTTCGTGACGAGACGCGCCGACTCGCTTCCGTTCCACGCTTGACAGGTTCCCGTCCGATCGTCATGATGACTTCTACAACGTTTACCTATAACGTTGTAGACCGGCTGAGGACCGGATTGCACCGCACGAACGGGAGTCAAAGAGGATTCGGAAGGCGCGCCTTCCCTCTTCCCCTCGCCCCGTAAGACGAAGAAGTCCAAGAGAGCACGAAGGGAAACACAGTGAGGAAGAGAGCGATCATGGCGGCAGTGTCCGCCATTGCATTGGCGGTGACGCTTGCCGCATGCAGTTCCGGCGGCAGCAGCGACAAGGCTGCTACGAACCCCAAGCTCACCAACTGCACCAACAAGATGATGAACGACGCGCCGCAGGTCTCGGTCTGGGCGTGGTACCCCAACATGGCCAAGGTCGTCGACAACTTCAACAAGGCCCACAAAGACGTGCAGGTGTGCTGGACGGTCGCCGGTCAGGGCGGACCCGAGTATGCGAAGTTCCAGACCGCGATCGCGGCCGGCAAGGGTGCGCCCGACGTCATCATGCTCGAAGCCGACCAGCTGACCGGATTCGAGATCCAGAAGGCGCTCGTCGACCTCGCGCCGTACGGCGCGAACGACGTCAAGAAGAACTTCAGCGACGGCGCCTGGAAGGATGTCTCGCAGGGGTCCTCCGTGTACGCCATCCCCGTCGACGGCGGACCGATGGCGATGATCTACCGCAAGGACGTGCTCGACAAGTACGGCATCAAGCCGCCGACCACCTGGGCCGAGTACGCGCAGGCCGCGCAGAAGGTCAAGGATGCCGGCGGGCCGCTGTTCGGCGACCTCGGCGGCAACGTTCCTGCCGCCGTCACGGCTCTGATGGCGCAGAAGGGCGCTCAGCCGTTCACCTACAGCCTGTCGGACCCGAAGAACATCTCGATCAACCTGGACGACCAGGCGACGAAGGATGTGCTGAGCTACTGGGCCGGCCTGGTCAAGAAGGGCCTGGTCGGCACCCAAGACCAGTTCACGACCGACTACATCGCCGGAATGGTCGGCGGCAAGTACGCGACCTACATCTCCGCCGCATGGGCGCCCGGGTACCTGACCGGTGCGGGTGTCGGCAAGGGCAGCGAGAAGGGCAAGTTCGCGGTCGCGCCGCTTCCGCAGTGGAACGCCGGCGACGACGTCTCGGTCAACTGGGGCGGATCGACCTTCGCCGTCACCTCCCAGGCGACCAACGTGAAGCTCGCGGCCGAGGTGGCCAAGGGTCTCTACGCCGATGACGCATCGCTGACCGACGGCTGGAAGACGCAGACCATCTTCCCGCTCAACCAGGGCGTGCTGACCTCCAGCGCGTTCGTCAACAACCCGGTGGACTTCTTCAACGGGCAGACGGCGAACAAAGACATCTACGTGCCGGCGGAGAACGCATACAAGGGCTTCGACTACAGCCCCTTCTCGGTCTACTACTACGCGCAGTTGCAGGCCCAGGTGACGAAGATCAACACCGGTAAGACCACCGGCGATCAGGCGGCGACCGACCTGCAGGCGATCATGGTGAAGTACGCGAAGTCTCAGGGCTTCACGGTCAAGTAAGTCCCCTGCGGCCGGGCCGGAGCAGCT
>DATMTS010000054.1:0-3747 GCA_035564555.1 Humibacter sp. | reverse complement strand
ATTCCTTCCATCGCGGCGCGGGAGCCCCGGCTCCCGCGCCGTACGGAGGAGAGAGAATTGTGACCCGTTTCCTGTTACGCCGCATCGGCGAAGGCCTCGTGCTGATCTTCATCGTGACCGCGATCACGTTCTTCCTCACGGCGGCCGCGAACATCCCTATCGCGCGAAACCTCCTCGGTCCCTCGGCATCCGAGGCGCAGGTCGCTGCGATGAACGCGAAGCTAGGCCTCGATCAGCCGGTGGTTCAGCGCTACTTCGAGTGGCTGGCCGGCGTGGCTCACGGTGACCTCGGCACTTCCTATTTCACCAGTCAGCCCGTCGGGGACGCGATCATGGCACGACTGCCCGTCACCCTGTCGGTGCTGCTCGTCGCGTCGATTCTCACCATTCTGATCAGCGGTGTCCTTGGCATCGTGGGGGCCTCGAAGGGCGGAGTCACCGACGGCGTCATTCAAGGCGTGTCGATTGTCACCTACGTATTTCCGGGAATCATCCTGGGCATCGTCATGGTGTACGTCTTCGCCATTCAACTCAAATGGGTTCCTGCGATCGGATACGTGCCCTTCGCGGACTCCCCGATCGGCTGGTTCCAATCGATCATCTTGCCGGCGATCCTGCTGTCCATCGGCGGCATAGCGACGGTGGCTTCACAGCTTCGTGGGTCGATGGTGGATGAACTGGGTCGGGAGTATGTGCGCACCCTGCGCAGTCGAGGGGCCAGCACCCGGTCGATCCTGTACAAGCACACGCTTCGAAACGCGGCAGGACCCGCGCTGACCACCTTCTCTCTGCAATTCATCGTGATGTTCGGCGGCTCGCTGTTCATCGAGAAGATCTTCGCCCTGCCCGGGTTCGGCACCTACGCCTACACCACGACGATCCAGGGCGATCTTCCCGCGATGCTCGGCGTGACGCTCGTCAGTGTGGGGCTCGTCGTGGTCGTGAACACGATCGTCGATCTCGCAAACGGCTGGCTCAACCCGAAGGTGAGGACAGAATGACCGCCACCCAACTGGAGGCCGTCGTCCCGACGGCAATCACCGGCAAGCGCAAAGGCGCCTTGTCCCGGCTACTGAGGAGACCCCTCGGCCTGTCCGCACTCATCGTGCTGGGTCTGCTGATCCTTCTGGCCATCTTCGGGCCGCTCACGACGAGCCATTCGCCCACCTACAGCTCCCTGAACTTCGTCAACGCCCCCCCAGGCACGCCCGGGTGGCCACTCGGTGCAGACCAGAACGGTCACGACATCTGGGCCCGCATCGTCGCCTCCATGCAGGTCTCGCTGATCTCCGCGGTGATCGGCGCAGGTGTGGGGATCGTGCTGGGTTCGGTGTTCGGGCTCATTGCCGGGTACGCCGGAAAACGTGTCGACTCGGTTACCGAGTGGGTGTTCAGCCTCTTGATGACCTTCCCATCGCTGATTCTCGTGATCGTCCTCTATCCCATCACCGGCGGCGCGTACCAGTGGACGATGTTCATCTTCGGGTTCTTCCTGGCACCCAGCATTTTCCGCCTCGTCCGCAATCTTGTCGTCGGCGTACGAAACGAGCTCTACGTCGACGCGGCACGGGTGTCCGGGCTTTCAACACGCCGGATCCTCTCCAGACACATCCTTTATGTCATTCGCGGCCCGATCGTCATTTCGGCTGCGTTCCTCGCAAGTGCGGCAATCGGCGTCCAGGCGGGTCTCGCGTTCCTCGGATTCGGGTCCACAACGACCCCCAACTTCGGCGGCATGACCAGCGACGCCTTCCTGAACATCTACTCCTACCCAATTCAGTTGGTGTGGCCCTCGCTGTTCCTCGCTCTGCTGAACGGTTCCCTCGTGCTTGTCGGCAACGCTTACCGTGACGCACTCGCAGCCCCACAGGCGAAAAGCAAGAAGCAGCCGACCGACGCCAAGACGACGGTTCCCCCTGTGAAGCACTCGGGGACATCACCGGAGCGAGGCGGACTTCTTCGAATCCGCGATCTGTGGGTGCGCTACCCCCAGCCGGACGGGTCTAGCAAGGATGTCGTCCGCGGCATCTCCCTGGATGTCGCCTCCGGCGAGATCGTCGGACTGGTCGGCGAATCCGGATCCGGGAAAACCCAGACCGGCTTCTCGATCCTCGGGCTGCTTCCCCCTGAGGCACACGTCCATGCGGCCGCACTCGACCTTGCAGGCGACTCGCTGCTGACGAAAGACCATGCTGGCTTGCGCGCCCTCCGCGGCAGCGTGATCGCCTACATTCCGCAGGAGCCGATGTCCAACCTCGACCCGTCCTTCACCGTCGGCAGTCAGCTGGTGGAAGGGCTCTCGAAGTCGATGTCGCGGCGCGAGGCGAAAGCCACCGTCCTCCAGCTTCTGGCGCGCGTCGGCATCGCGGATCCGCTTCGCACTTTCGCGTCGTACCCGCACCAGATCTCCGGAGGGATGGCGCAGCGCGTTCTCATCGCTGGCGCGGTGGCAACGCGGCCGAAGTTGCTCATCGCCGACGAGCCCACGACTGCGCTCGACGTGACCGTCCAAGCCGAGATCTTGGATCTTCTTCGCGACCTGCAAGGCGAGTACGGCATGGGCGTGCTCCTGATCACGCACAACTTCGGTGTCGTCGCCGACCTCTGCGACCGTGTCCTGGTGATGCGTTCAGGCGAGCTGGTCGAGAGCGGTGATGTGCGTTCGATCTTCCACCAGCCTCAGCACGAATACACGCAGGAGTTGATCGCCTCCATCCTCGACGAGGAGACCATTCGAACCGACGAACCGTTGGTTTCGACCAGCGTGGAGGAGACGCGATGAGCCCGCTGACCGTATCCGATCTTCGCCTTCGGTACCCCGGACGGGGTGTGAAGAAATCTCCAGAAGTCCTTCGCGGCGTATCGATCGAGATCGCTCCGGGCGAGACGCTCGGCCTCGTCGGAGAGTCCGGTTCCGGCAAAACCACCCTCGGACGAGCGGTCCTGGGCCTTGCCACACCGACCGGTGGGACGGTCGCCTTCGATGGCAGAAACATCACCCACGCACGAGCCCGGGAGCGCCGAGCGCTCGCCAAGGACATTCAAGTCGTCTTCCAGGACCCGTATACGTCATTGAACCCGTCGATGAAGGTCACCGACACGCTCGCCGAGCCGCTCATCGCGCAGGGGATAAGCGTGCGAGACGCCCGACTCCGAGTCGCGGAACTCTTGGATCAGGTCGGGCTTCCTGCGGATTCGGCCGAACGATTCCCGAGGGAGTTCAGCGGGGGCCAGCGACAGCGCGTTGCAATCGCTCGGGCACTAGCCCTGAGCCCGCGCCTCATCATTTGCGACGAAGCCGTTTCCGCTCTGGACCTGACGACGCAAGCCCGCGTGCTGGATCTCCTCATCGAGTTGCAGCGCAGCAACGGAATCGCCTACTTGTTCATCACCCACGATCTTGCTGTCGTCCGCCACATCAGCCACCGAGTGGCCGTCATGTACCGCGGCGAGATCGTTGAGCAGGGTCCGGTGGCCGAGGTCACCTCGAACCCGCAGAACGAGTACACGCAGCGACTTCTCCTGGCCGCCCCGGTGGCCGACCCGGATCGGCAGCGCGAACGACGGATGCAGCGTCGTTCCTTCATGGCCGCCGCCGGCTGAGCACCTCGCGACACTGCAACAACAAGGAGCGCAAACGATGACCACCCTCTCGTTCACCGACGGCTGGACGGTCGGCCCCAAGACCACGATCTACGCCGCGCTTCAAGGCGCAGGCCGGACCGGGACCCCCGTCACACTTCCGCA
>DATMTS010000053.1:0-21132 GCA_035564555.1 Humibacter sp. | reverse complement strand
GCCCGCGTCTTCGAGGTGCCGTATCCGGTGTCGGTGACGGCCGACCTGTACGGCGAGCTGAAGGGTTTACTCGGTCCGCACTGCCTCGGCTGACTCCGGCCGTCATCCAACGGCCCCATGCACGCCCCATGCTCCCTGGCGTCCCACCCCAAACCCGGACCCGAACCAAACCTCGACCCGAACCCTCGACCTCGACCGGACCCTCGACCTCGACCCCGTATCAAAATCAGGTGAGCCCGGCATCCAGCTGGATTATCCACTCGGATTCGAGTGTCACCTGATTCTGATACGGTCAGGCTCGGTCACGGTCAGGCTCGGTCAGGCTCGGTCCGGGTCCGCGGTCGGAGGCGGGTACCGCAGGGCGGCCGGTAGGATTTACCGGTGATCGCAACCATCGACCTGAGGGGCACGCGCCCGACACGCTCCGACTTCGAGCGGCTCGTGCCGCGGCCCGAAGTGGATGTGACGACGGCGGCGCAGCGTGCGGCCGAGCTCATCGAGGCGGTGCGCACGAGCGGCCGCGCCGCGTTGCTCGATCAAGCCGAGCGCTTCGATGGAGTACGGCCCCCGGAGTTGCGGGTTCCGAAGGAGCACATCGACGCCGCCGTCGCCGGGCTGATTCCCGGCGTGCGCGAGGCGCTCGAGGAATCCATCGATCGGGTGCGACGGGCGACGGGCGCCCAGTTGCCGAAGCTCGTCACGACGCCCATCGCACCGGGCGCTCGCATCGAGCAGCGCTGGCAGCCGATCGAGCGTGCCGGCCTCTATGTGCCGGGCGGCAAGGCGCCCCTGGCCTCCAGCGTGGTGATGAACGCGGTGCCCGCCCAGGTCGCCGGAGTCGCATCTCTCGCGCTTGCCAGCCCGCCGCAGCGCGAGTTCGGCGGCCGGGTCCACCCGACGATCCTGGGTGCGGCCGGTCTGCTCGGCATCGACGAGGTGTACGCGATCGGCGGAGCAGGCGCGATCGCGGCGCTCGCTTTCGGCGTGCCGGAGATCGGGCTCGCCGCGGTGCACGTGATCACGGGTCCGGGCAACATCTACGTCGCCGCGGCCAAACGCATCGTCCGTGGTCAGGTCGGGATCGATTCCGAGGCGGGCACCACGGAGATCTTGGTGATCGCGGATGCGTCGGCGAACCCGAGACTGGTCGTCGCCGATCTGATCAGTCAGGCGGAACACGACGAGGCCGCTGCGGCCGTGCTGGTGACCGACTCCGCCGAACTGGCGGAGCGGGTTCGGGCGCAGCTGAGCAGCGCCGTGCAGGCAACGCGGCACGCCGAGCGCGTGGCGACCGCTCTCGCCGGTCCGCAGTCAGCCATCGTGCTGGTCGACGACCTGGATGATGCCGCATCCTTCAGCAATGCGTACGGCCCCGAGCACCTCGAGTTGCAGACGGCAGACCCTGACGTCGTGCTCGCGCGGATCACGAGCGCCGGGGCGATCTTCGTCGGCGCGAACGCCCCGGTGAGTCTCGGCGACTACCTCGCAGGGTCCAACCACGTGTTGCCCACCGGCGGTCAGGCCCGGTTCTCGTCGGGTCTCGGCGCATACTCGTTCCTTCGGCCGCAGCAGATCGTGCGGTACGACTCGGATGCGTTGAGCCAGGTCGCGGCCGGGATTCGCGCGCTTGCGGAGGCCGAGGACCTTCCAGCGCACGGCGACGCGGTGGCTGCCCGATTCGCCTGACGGCCGGCCCGAGCACGGCCGCGCCCAGCGTCGCCGCAGCGCCGCGTCGCGCCGGCCGCACCACCGCACCGCATGATGCGCACGCGAAGCGGCCTCGCGGACTTCGCTCCGGCACATCCGGTATCCTTTTCGCACCATGTTCTGCCCGTTCTGTCGCCATCCCGATTCCCGCGTGATCGATTCACGCACCAGCGACGACGGCCTCGCCATTCGTCGGCGCAGACAATGCCCCGAATGCGGCCGGCGATTCTCCACGACGGAGACCGCGAGCCTGAGTGTCATCAAGCGCAGCGGCGTCGCGGAACCGTTCAGCCGGGAGAAGATCGTCAGCGGCGTGCGCAAGGCGTGCCAGGGCCGGCCGGTCACCGACACCGACCTCGCCGTGCTCGCGCAGAAGGTCGAGGAATCGATCCGCGCCACCGGAGTCTCCCAGATCGACGCGAACGAGATCGGCGTCGCCATCCTGCCCCCGCTGCGTGAGCTCGACGAGGTCGCCTATCTGCGGTTCGCGAGCGTGTATCAGGCGTTCGAGTCCCTCGACGACTTCGAGTCGGCGATCGCGCTGTTGCGCGTCGAGCACCACAACGAACCGGCCGCGGCGGAGAGCTGACCGGAGCCCCCGCCGCCGCCCGGTAGGGTTGCATGCGGCATGTATCGCATCCTCTTCTCCTTCGTCCTGCGGCATCTCGATCCCGAGCGCGCCCACCACCTGGCCTTCCTCGTGATCAGGGCCATATCGGTGCTTCGATTGGATGCCGTGACGCGGCGCTTCACGCGACCGCGCGTCGACCTCTCGGTGCGCACCCTCGGCCTGAGATTCGAGTCGCCGTTCGGGGTCGCCGCCGGGTTCGACAAGGACGGCCAGGCGGTGATCGGGCTCGGTGCGCTCGGATTCGGCCATGTCGAAGTGGGAACGCTGACCGCGATCGCCCAACCCGGCAACCCCAAGCCCCGGCTGTTCCGACTGATCCCCGACCGCGCCGTGATCAACCGGATGGGGTTCAACAACGGGGGAGCGGCCGCCGCCGAGCGACGCCTGCGTAGGGTCGCGGCCCGAACATTCCGGCCGGTGCTCGGCGTCAACATAGGCAAGAGCAGGGTCGTCGCGGTTGAGAAGGCCGAAGACGATTATCGACAGAGCGCCGCGATCCTCGCCCCGGTCGCCGACTATCTCGTGGTCAACGTCAGTTCGCCGAACACGCCGGGGCTTCGCGGCCTGCAAGAGCTGGAACTGCTCGCCCCGCTCCTCGAGACCGTGAAGGCGGCCGCAGCAGGCACGCCGCTTCTGGTGAAGATCGCACCCGACCTGACCGACGAGCAGATCGTCACCATCGCCGAACTCGCCGTCCGGGCCGGGCTGGAGGGCATCATCGCCACCAACACCACGATCCGCCGGGAGGGCTTGCGCACCGATCCTGCGACGGTGGATGCCGCGGGCGCCGGCGGTCTTTCCGGCGCTCCGCTGGCCGAGCGCTCGCTCGAGGTGCTCCGGGTGATCCGCGAACACGTTCCAGCCGAGCTGTGCGTGATCTCCGTCGGCGGCGTCGAAACGGCCGAGGACGTCGCCGAGCGGTTGCACGCCGGGGCGACACTCGTGCAGGGTTACACCGCCTTCCTCTACCGTGGCCCCCTCTGGGCAAGGCAGATCAACCGCGGACTGGAACGGCTCGGCTTCGGAGCATGAGCCCGTGGCGCCTGTCGGAGGCGCTCGGTAGCCTGAGGGCATGTGCAGGAACATCCATACGCTTCACAACTTCGAACCGTCAGCCACCGACGACGAGGTGTTCGCCGCGGCTCTGCAATACGTCCGCAAGATCAGCGGGTTCACCAAGCCCAGCCACGCCAACGCCGAGGCGTTCGATCGAGCCGTGGCAGAGATCGCTCACGTCTCGAGGCACCTGCTCGACGACCTCGTCACCGCAGCGCCGCCCAAGAGCAGGGAAGAAGAGGCTCGCAAGGCGAAGGAGCGCTCCGCGAAGCGCTTCGCCGCTGCCTGAGCGACCTGCCGCGTTCAGGCGTCCTCTACGGGCGTGCCCTGGTGGAACCGCAGCCGCCACTTGCCGTCGCGCCGCAGCCATAACGAGCTGCGCAGGCGGTCGCCTGCGGGCGACGACGTGCGGTAGGTGATCAGCACGGCATCCGGCCCGACGGGGGCGGCATTCAGGGATTCGAAGGTCGTACTCTCTGCCGGCGCATCGGCGAACGACTGGATGACCGTGTCCCTGTCCCACAGCCGTCCGGAGGACCCGATCTCCTCGAACTCGGGGTGCAACAACGCGGCCACCTCGGAGGCATCGGCACGCACCGCGGGATCCAACAGCCGCTGTTCCAGCCGGGTCACCGCGGCCTCCGGTGCTTCCGCGTCGTCCGACGCGGCAACGGGATCGTCGAACAGCGGCACCTCCAGCAGCGCCTCGACCGTGGCGTCGGGCGCCTCGGTCGTGGCACTGTGCGCCTCGGTCGCGGCATCGCGTGTCCCCGCCGGCCTCCAGCCCGGCCCGGCCGGCACGTCGTCGCCGCGCTGATATGCGGTGGCGACGGCTCGAGCGCGTTGGTCGGCCGCTTCATTCATGGCGTGTCCGGCGTGCCCCTTGACCCACTCGAAAGAGACGCGACGGCCGGCCAGCGCGACGTCAAGCCGCTGCACGAGTTCACGATTGAGCACGGGGGAGCCGTCGGCCTTACGCCATCCCTTGCGCTTCCAGCCCGGCATCCATTTCGTCACGGCGTTGATCACGTACTGGCTGTCGCACAACACATGCACGTCGTCGGGCGCGGTGGCCGTCGACTCGAGCAGGTCGATCACGGCCATCAGCTCGCCCTGGTTGTTGGTGCCGTGCGGCCATCCGCCGGCATGCCATCGAGCGTCATCCACGTACCAGGCCCACCCGGCGGGACCGGGGTTGCCGAGCGCGGAGCCGTCTGCGGCGGCGACGATCGTCATCGGGGGATCAGACCGGGAACCGGCCGCGCTTCACCTGCGGCTTGGGCAACCGGATCATCCGCAACTGCAGCGCGCGCATCGCGGCATACCAGCGCAGCCCGCGTTCCACATGCGACTGCCCGAATTTCTCCGCGACCTTGCGCTGAACCCGGAAGGACAACACGATGCAGTCGATCACCGCGATGATGAAGAACGCCCAGAGCACGACGATGCCGTACAGCTGGGTCTGCGGAATCGGGATGAACGAGAGCACGAGAACGATCAGCATCACGGGGATCATGTACTCGCCGATGTTGAATCGCGCATCGACGTAGTCGCGTACGTAGCGGCGCTGCGGGCCCTTGTCGCGTGCAGTGAGGTAGCGATCCTCGCCTGCGGCCATCCCGGCCCGCGCCCTCTCTCGCGCGTCGGCATTCTTCGTGCGGTACTGACGTGCCGCCTCCTTGCGATCCGCGGGCACCAGCGGACGCTTGCGTGCAGCCTCACGCTCTTTGCGGGTCGGAGTCGGGCGCCCCTTGCCCGCCAGCCGCTCGGCCTTCTCTTCGGGAGTCTCGTCGTGGTTCGGCGCCGCATCCGCATTGGCGGCATCGGGCGTCGTCGGTCGTTTGGGCACAGTGAATCCTCGCGTCTTGTCTGCTTAAGATTACCTGCATGACCGATACCCCTCAGCATCCGCAGACGACAGAACCTCCGCAGACGGCGACCGACGACGTCTCGCGAGCCGTCGCAGAGGGACTGCCATCGGCGATCGCCGACCTCGGCTCGCTGATTCGGATTCCGTCGGTCTCATCGGCCGCGTTCGATCCCGCGCAGGTCGCCGCCAGCGCGGAGGCCGTAGCGGCCCTGGTGCGAAGCACCGGGCTCTTCGACGAGGTGCGGATCAGCCGTGCTCCGATCGGCGACGGCACCCTCGGCCAGCCGGCCGTGCTCGCCTCGCGGGCGGCGAAGAACGGCCGCCCTACGATCATGCTCTACGCGCACCACGACGTTCAGCCGCCCGGCAAGGACGAGGACTGGGCAACGGCTCCGTTCGAGCCCGTGGTCGACGGCGACAGGCTCTACGGTCGCGGGGCGGCGGACGACAAGGCGGGGGTGATGGCCCACGTCGCCGCACTGCGCGCGGTCGCAGCCGTGTTCGGAGACGAACTCGACCTGGGCATCGTCGTCTTCATCGAGGGCGAGGAGGAGTCCGGCTCCCGCTCGTTCGCGAACTTCCTGCAGCAGCACGCCGACGTGCTCGCCGCCGACGTGATCGTCGTCGCCGACTCCGACAACTGGGACGTCGACACCCCCGCGCTGACCGTGGCGCTGCGCGGAAACGTGACATTCCGGCTCACGGTGCGCACGCTCGCCCACGCCTCGCATTCGGGCATGTACGGCGGGGCGGCACCGGATGCCATGCTGGCGACGATCCGGCTGCTTGCGACGCTGCACGAGGCGGACGGATCCGTTGCCGTCGACGGCCTCACCTCCCACGATGCGCCGGTGCCCGACTACGACGAGGAGCGATTGATGCAGGAGGCCGCGCTGCTCGACGGCGCGCGCCTGATCGGGCACGGCCCGTTGCTGTCCCGCCTGTGGTCGCAGCCGTCGATCACGGTCACCGGGATCGACGCACCTAGCGTGGCCAACGCCTCGAACACGCTGGCTCCGTCCGTTTCCGTGCGCCTCAGTGCCCGCGTAGCACCGGGCCAGCGCGCCTCGGATGCGTTCGTGGCCATCGAGAAGCACCTGCGTGACAACGCGCCGTTCGGCGCTCAACTCGAGATCGACGGCGTCGACCAGGGCGACCCGTTCCTGGTCGACACCAGCGGATGGGCGGTCGAGGAGGTGAAGCGGGCCATGGCGGATGCCTGGGGCGCGAATCCCGTGGAGACCGGCATCGGCGGCTCGATCCCGTTCATCGCCGACCTGGTCCGCGTGTTCCCCGACGCCCAGATCCTGGTGACCGGCGTGGAAGACCCGGACACCCGAGCACACAGCCCGAACGAGTCGCTCCACCTCGGCGTGTTCAAGCGCGCCGTGCTCAGCGAAGCACTGTTGCTCGCGCGGCTCAACGACCGCACGGCCTGATCGCCGCCCCGGCGACGCTTGCGGGAATGTTCCCGGCCGGCACTCTGTTGCCGCCTGTAGAATCCGATCCAGACGTGCATCATCGAGCGAAGCGAGGAAAGCGATGAGCGACACCACATTGACCGAGACGAAGGCGCACGGCGTCTCCCTCAGCGAGAACGCCGCCGCGAAGGTGCGCGCCCTGCTGGAGCAGGAGGGCCGAGACGACCTACGGCTGCGGGTGGCCGTGCAGCCCGGCGGCTGCTCCGGTCTGATCTATCAGCTGTACTTCGACGAGCGCTTCCTCGACGGAGACGCGGCGGTCGATTTCGACGGGGTCGAGGTCATCGTTGACAAGATGAGCGTGCCCTACCTCGACGGCGCCAGCATCGATTTCGAAGACAGCATCCAGAAGCAGGGATTCACCATCGACAACCCGAATGCGGCAGGTAGTTGCGCATGCGGAGACAGCTTCCACTGAACACGGAATCGCGAAGAAGGCCGGCCGATGAGCCGGCCTTTTTTGCGCCGTCAGGGGCCCGGCACGCGCCCGGTGGCGTATGAGCGCGGCTCCGATGGCAGTAGGCTAGGCGAAGGTCAGTCGCAGTTCCGCGCGAACTGTTCACGGTTTACTCGAAAGGTCACCGGTGCGCCATAATCGTCGACTTCGATGGGCTGCAATTCCGATCGCAGCGGCTCTCGCTCTTGCGTTGGCGGGTTGCACGCAGTCCCAGTTGCACGGATTCCTGCCCGGATTCGTAGCCGGAGAAAAGCCCGTCACCAACCACACCGAGCGGGTCTCGGGCCTCTGGGTGACCAGCTGGATCGTTCTGCTGATCGTCGGTCTCATCGTGTGGCTGCTGCTGATCTGGACGGTCATCGTCTACCGTCGCCGCAAGGGGCAGAGCGGTCTGCCGGCCCAGCTGCGGTACAACATGCCGATCGAGATCTTCTACACGGTCGTTCCGCTGATCCTGATCATCGGTTTCTTCTCGTTCACCGCCCGCGACCAGGATGCGATCGAGACCGCCTGGAAGAACCCTGACGTGAAGATCCAGGTCTACGGCAAGCAGTGGGCGTGGGACTTCAACTACCTCAGCGATGGCGCATACGACCCGGGAGTGCAGGCCCAGGCCGCCGCGGGCGCGCCCGCCGGAACCGTCGTCGAATCGAAGATCCCGACGTTGTATCTGCCGGTGGACAAGAAGATCACGATCCAACTCGACTCGCGTGACGTCATCCACTCGTTCTGGGTCCCCGCGTTCCTCTACAAGAAAGACGTGATCCCGGGGCACACCAACTACATGTGGCTGAAGCCGGAGCGCACCGGCACCTACATCGGCGAATGCGCCGAGCTGTGCGGCGAATATCACTCGGCGATGCTGTTCAACGTGAAAGTGGTCTCGGAGGCCGACTACCAGGCGCACATCGCCGATCTGAAGTCGAAGGGGTACGCCGGCAAGCTCGGGTCGGACTACAACCGCAACCTGAACCAGCCGAGCACCGACGCTCCGAAGTCGAACGAGTAAAGGGCACGCAGAAATGAGCACCACGACCGCACCCGCAGCGCCTACCGCGTCAGCGCCCACCCCGAGGCCCGCCGCGCCTTTCGGCGCACCCAGCGTGCACCGCAAGGGCAACATCATGGTCAACTGGATCACCTCCACCGACCACAAGACCATCGGGTACATGTACCTGATCACCTCGTTCGTCTACTTCTGCATCGGCGGCGTGATGGCGCTGATCATCCGCGCGCAGCTGTTCGAACCGGGCCTGACCGTCGTCGGCACGCGTGAGCAGTACAACCAGCTGTTCACGATGCACGGCACGATCATGCTGCTGATGTTCGCCACTCCGTTGTTCGCCGGTTTCACCAACGTGCTGATGCCCCTGCAGATCGGCGCGCCGGATGTCGCCTTCCCGCGGCTGAACGCTTTCGCGTACTGGCTTTACAATTTCGGTTCGTTGATCGCGGTCGCGGGGTTCCTCACCCCGCAGGGCGCCGCATCGTTCGGCTGGTTCGCATACCAGCCGTTGGCGTCGACGACGTTCTCTCCGGGAATCGGCGGAAACCTCTGGTTCTTCGGTCTGGGCATCAGCGGTTTCGGCACGATTCTCGGCGCGGTGAACTTCATCACGACCATCATCACGTTGCGGGCCCCGGGCATGACCATGTTCCGCATGCCGATCTTCACCTGGAACGCCTTGGTGACCTCGATCCTGGTGCTGATGGCGTTCCCGGTGCTCGCCGCCGCCATCTTCGCGGCAGGAGCCGACCGCATCTTCGGTGCGCACATCTTCGACGCAGCGACCGGAGGAGCCCTGCTCTGGGAGCACCTGTTCTGGTTCTTCGGGCATCCGGAGGTGTACATCATCGCGTTGCCGTTCTTCGGCATCGTCTCGGAGGTGTTCCCCGTCTTCAGCCGCAAGCCGGTGTTCGGTTACAAGACCCTGGTGTACGCGACGATCTCGATCGCGGCCCTTTCGGTGACCGTGTGGGCGCACCACATGTATGTCACCGGCGCTGTGCTGCTGCCGTTCTTCTCGCTCATGACCATGCTCATCGCGGTGCCGACCGGGGTGAAGATCTTCAACTGGCTGGGCACGATGTGGCGCGGCTCGCTGACCTTCGAGACACCGCTGCTGTGGGCGATCGGCTTCCTGGTGACCTTCACCTTCGGAGGACTGACCGGGGTGATCCTGGCCTCGCCTCCGCTGGACTTCCATGTCTCGGACACCTACTTCGTGGTGGCGCACTTCCATTACGTGGTGTTCGGCACGGTGGTGTTCGCAATGTTCAGCGGGTTCTACTTCTGGTGGCCGAAGTGGACCGGCAAGATGCTCAACGAACGGCTGGGCAAGTGGCACTTCTGGTTGCTGTTCATCGGCTTCCACACCACGTTCCTGATCCAGCACTGGCTCGGCGTGATCGGCATGCCCCGTCGCTACTACACGTATTCGCCCGACTCAGGCTTCACCTGGATGAACCAGCTCTCCACGATCGGCGCATCCCTGCTGGCCATCTCGATGATCCCGTTCCTCCTGAACGTGTACATCACCGCGCGCAGCGGCGCACGGGTCACCGTCAACGACCCGTGGGGTTACGGTCGCTCGCTGGAATGGGCGACGAGCTGCCCGCCGCCGCGGCACAACTTCACGTCGATCCCGCGCATCCGCAGTGAATCGCCGGCCTTCGACCTGAACCACCCGGAGGCGGGTCTGCCGGTCGGAATCGGCCCGGGCAAAGACGCACCCGAAGCGCCGACGCTGGACGTCGCAGACCAGAAGGTGAAGTGAGATGAAGACCAGCGCAATCCTCTTCTGGGTCATCACAGCGTTCTTCGCGGTCTCCGCCGTCCTCTACACGGTGTGGTCGTGGTACTACTACCCGGGCCACCGTCTTGAGCCGGTCGGCACCGTCGCTCTCACGCTCACCGCGGTTCTCGGCGCGTTTCTCGCGTTCTTCCTGCAGCGTTCGCATTCCGCACAGGGCGGCGAGCTGCCCGAGGACCGTCTCGACGGAAACATCGACGACGGTGATCCGGAACTCGGTCATTTCAGCCCGTGGAGCTGGTGGCCGTTCATGCTCGGCGGTGGAGTTGCGGTCTTCGCGCTCGGCCTCGCCGTCGGATTCTGGATCTGCTTCATCGGTGCCGGGCTGAGCTTCGTGAGCCTCGTCGGCTGGGTGTACGAGTACTACCGCGGGTACTTCGCCCGCTGATCGATCATCATGGGATGCCCCGGGTCTGTGACCCGGGGCATCCGTCGTTTCCAGCGTGATGCCGCAGGGCGTGCTCTGCCGCAGCGCTCAGCCGCGAACGAAACACAGCACGTCGACGGCGACGGTGGCCGATTCCGGCGTCGCTTGGCGCCGGCCGGAACCGGCATGACGCGCCGCGGGCCCCATCGCCACTAGGTGGTGCGCAAGACCGCCAGTCAGAGGCAGCTCGTAACGGACGGGTTCCCGGTGTTCCAGCGTGAATGAAGGCCGCAGCTGTTCCGTGAGCGTCTCGGCCTTATCGGCTGGCACATCGAGCAAGGCGCTGCCGCTGCGCAATTCGTTGAGATGGTCGGGCTGTGGCACCACGACCAGCAGCACGCCGGCGACGCGCAACAGCCGATGGAAGTCGACGACATTGCGGGGTGCGAACACGTTCAGCACCACCTCGCAGACGGCGTCGCGGATCGGCAGGGCATTCCAGGTGTCGGCGACGAGGCCGTCGATTCGCGGTTCTCCACGCACCGCAAGTCGCACGGCAGCGGGGGAGAGGTCCATCGCGAGTCCTCGCGCTTCGGGACGGTCGGCGAGCACCGCGCGAAGGTAGTGCCCAGTGCCGCAGCCTGCATCCAGCACGCGCATCGCCTCGGCGGGGCACACACGGCCGATGGCTGCTGTTATCGGGGCGTACGCGCCGCTGTCGAGCACTGCGGCGCGATGCGCGAGCATCGCCTCATCGTCGCCGACCAGCCTGGAGCGCGTGGGCAACAGGCTGATGTAGCCGCGCTTGTTGGCGTCGAACCGATGATCTTCATTGCAGCCGAGCACGAAGTCGTCTTTCGCCGACAACGGGGACGAACAAATCGGGCACCGAAGCCACGCTGCAAGAGTGTGCGTGGACATCGATGCCCGATCCGTCAGAGAAGTGTTCAGTGCGAGCCGTGGCCGCTTTCCAGTTCGCCCTGGTTCAACGGTTCGAGCCGGTCTTCGAAGAACCAGTGCGACAGCGCCGCGCGCATTCGAGCCGCACCGGTGATCTTGCCTCGAGAATTCGGACGAAGCATGAGCGGACGGTAGGTGTCGTAGCTCACCAGACGCCAGCGCTCGTATTCGCTGAGCTGCTCGTGCACCTCGATGAACTCGCCGCCGGGCAACTTCACGATGCGACCGGATTCATAACCGTGCAACGCGATCGAACGGTCCTTCTTCTGCAAAGCGATGCACACGCGCTTCGTCACGAAGTACGCGATGATCGGGAAGATGATGAGGCCGTACTGCAGGATCCAGGTGACGCCCTCGACCGTGAGGAAGAAGTGGGTGGCGATGATGTCCGAGCTGGCCGCCGCCCAGAGCACGGCGTAGAAGGTGACACCTGCGGCGCCGATGGCCGTGCGGGTCGCCTGGTTGCGCGGTCGGTCGAGGATGTGATGCTCGCGCTTGTCTCCGGTGACCCACGCCTCGATGAACGGGTAGGCGACCACCGCGACGATGAACAGACCGAGCACCACCACGGGAACGATGATGTTGAACGACCAGGTGTGTCCGAGCGCGAAGATCTCCCAATGCGAGGGCGCCAGGCGCAGCGCTCCGTCAGCGAAGCCGATGTACCAGTCGGGTTGCGTTCCAGCCGAGATCGGCGAGGGGTCATACGGCCCGTATACCCAGATCGGGTTGATCGTGAAGAACGAGGCCATCAGTGCGATGACACCGAACACGATGAAGAAGAAGCCGCCGGCCTTCGCGGCATACACCGGAAGGATCGGGTAGCCCACCACGTTCGCCTGTGTGTGGCCCGGGCCCGCATATTGGGTGTGCTTGTGCACCACGACGAACACCAGGTGGATCGCGATGAGCGCGACGACCAGGGCGGGCAGCAGCAGGATGTGCAGGGTGTAGAGACGCCCCACGATCGCGGTGCCCGGGAACTCGCCGCCGAACACCAGGAACGAGGTCCAGGTGCCGATGATCGGCAGTCCCTTGACCATGCCGTCGATGATCCGCAGGCCGTTGCCGGAGAGCAGGTCGTCGGGCAGCGAGTAGCCGGTGAAGCCCTCGGCCATCGCCAGAATCCAGAGCGTGAACCCGATCACCCAGTTCAGTTCGCGCGGCTTGCGGAACGCACCGGTGAAGAAGATGCGCAGCATGTGCAGGCCGATTGAGGCGACGAACAGCAGCGCCGCCCAGTGGTGGATCTGCCTCATCAGCAGGCCACCGCGCACGTCGAACGAGATGTTCAGCGTCGAGTTCATCGCCGCCGACATCTGGATGCCCTTCAGCGGTACCCAGGAGCCGTGGTAGACCACCTGCGCCATGGATGCCTGGAAGAAGAAGGTCAGGAAGGTGCCGGAGATCAGGATGACGACGAAGCTGTAAAGCGCTACCTCGCCGAGCAGGAACGACCAGTGATCGGGGAAGATCTTTCGCCCGAATTCCTTGACGACCCCGGAGATGCTCGTGCGCTCTTCGATGTAGGTCGCTGCGGCGGCGGTGAAGCCACCCTTCTTCGCCGCGGGTTCGGCGGTGGTTGTGGTGCTCATTGACGCTCCCAGAAGCTTGGCCCGACCGGCTCGGTGAAGTCGCTGCGAGCGACGAGGTAGCCATCGGCGTCGACCGTGATCGGCAGCTGCGGCAGTGGCCTCGAGGCCGGTCCGAAGATCACGCGAGCCTCATGGGTGATATCGAATTGCGATTGGTGGCACGGGCACAGCAGGTGGTGCGTCTGCTGCTCGTACAGGGCGACCGGGCATCCGACGTGGGTGCAGATCTTGGAGTACGCGACGATTCCGTCGTACGCCCAGTTCTTGCGCTCGGGTCGCGGGTGCAGATCTTTCTCGTCCAGGCGCATGAGCAGCACGGCGGCCTTGGCCTTCTGCTCGAGCACGTCTTCGCGGTCGTTCAGCCCTTCGGGGATGACGTGGAACACCGAGCCGATCGTGACATCCGATGCCTTGATGGGGGTGCCGGACGGATCGCGGGTGAGGCGATCGCCCTTCTTCCACGCGGTGTGCGCCAGCAGTTTCACCGGGTCTTCGTTCATCGGAGCCATACCGCGGAACAGTACGACGGCCGGCAACGGCAGAGCGACGAGCGCCCCGATCAGAGAGTTGCGGATCAGGGTGCGACGGCCGAAGCCCGACTCCTCGTCGGCCTCCCGGAAGATCTCGACGGCCCGGAACTGGGTCGCCTCGGTGCCTGAGACGGGGTGACGGTTGTCGACACCCTCCTTGTCGGCCATGAGCGCCTTGGCCCAGTGCACCGCCGCGAAGCCGATGGCCAGCAGCGCGAGAGTCATGCCGATGCCGATGAAGAGAGTGTTCAGTCGGACGTCGGCGATGTTGCCGGATTCGATCGGGAAGGCGATGTACGCGGCGACGGCCCAGATGCTGCCGACGATCGAAGCGTAGAACAGTCCGTAGACCACACGCTCGGCTCGACGCTCCTTGCGGGGGTCCTTGTCGGTGACGCGCAGCCGGTGGGGCGGGAAGCCCGGGTTCTCCGGCGCGTCGTGGACGACGACCGCTGTACCGGGATCCCCGGTGCGGTGATCGACGGCTGACGAGCCGGCGGCGGTCAACTCCATGCCGCCGTTATCGTCCTGTGCCATTGTTCTCCTTCTGCGCTGTGCGTGTGGTGCGTGCCGGTGTCATCAGTTGGACTTCGCCGTGATCCACACCGTCAATGCGACGATCGAGCCGAGGCCGAAGATCCAGATGAACAGGCCCTCGGCCACCGGGCCGAGCGAACCGAGTTCGAGACCTCCGGGCGAGGGGTTCGCCTGGATGTACTGGAGGTAGGTGATGATGTCGCGCTTGCTGTCGGGCGTGATGTTGAGGTCGTTGAACACCGGCATGTTCTGCGGGCCGGTCACCATCGCCTCATAGATGTGGGCGGGGGATACGCCCCGCAACGGCGGTGCGAACTTACCCTCCGTGAGGGCACCACCGGCACCGGCGACGTTGTGACACATCGCGCAGTTGATGCGGAACAGTTCGGCACCGTTGGCCGCATCGCCCTTGCCGTCGAGGTAACGGGCATCCGGAATCGCCGGGCCGGGGCCGAGGGATGCGACGTAGACCGCGAGCTTGTTGATGTCGGCTTGGGTGAACTGCACCGGCTTCTGCTCGGCCTGCGGGCCCTGCATCGCCATCGGCATGCGGCCGGTGCCGACCTGGAAGTCGACAGCGGCGGCGCCGACGCCGATGAGGCTCGGCGCCTGAGAGGTGCCCTGCGCCTCGATGCCGTGGCAGGTGGCGCAATTCGCCTGGAACAGCTTCTTGCCCTGGTCGGTGTTCTGCTGGGACTGGCTGGCGGTCTCGGCGGATGCGCCGGAGGACGAGTTCACGGCGGCGTATGCGCCGCCCGTGACGGCCAGTCCGATCACGATCAGTGCGACCGCAGCGAGCGGGTGGCGGCGGCCGGTCTTGCGAACGGGGCGCGACTCACGTGCCGAGGGGTGCGTTTTCTCTCGCATGAGGGTGTGGTCTGCTCCTGATTCCTATTTGAGAACGTAGATGACCAGGAAGAGCCCGATCCAGACGACGTCGACGAAGTGCCAGTAGTAGGAGACGACGATCGCGCTGGTCGCCTCCTTGTGGCCGAACTTCTTGACGGCGAACGCGCGCCCGATGACGAACAACATCGCGATCAGCCCGCCGGTCACGTGCAGCGCGTGGAAACCCGTCGTGAGGTAGAACGCGGAGCCGTATGCGGTGCCGTCGATCGTGACCCCGTCTGACACGAGGCCGGCGTACTCGACGATCTGACCGGCGACGAAGATCGCGCCGAGGGCGTAGCTGACGGTGAACCATTCGACCAGGCCCCACTGCGTCGGCTTCCATCCGATGGAGCGGGCCTGCAGACGCTCGGCGGCGAAGACGCCGGCCTGGCACGTGAACGAGCTGGCCACCAGCACCAGCGTGTTGACGAGCGCGTATGGCACGTTGAGTTTCTCGGTCTCCGCAGCCCAGAGGCCGGGGGAGGTGGAGCGCAACGTGAAGTAGATCGCGAACAGGCCCGCGAAGAACATCACCTCGCTGCCCAGCCAGACGATGGTCCCGACGGCGACCACATTGGGGCGGTTGATCGTCGGCGCCGTAACCGATGGAGAAATCGAGGTGCTCGTCACGTGTCCCATTATGGCCGATTTCGAGGGCCGGTTTTCGCAATCGGCCGCCGAATGAGGCGGATTGCAATCCCCTAATATCGCCTGTATGGCGGAAACCCGTACCTGGCCGACGATCATCTCGACCGTGCTCGAGGGTGAACATCTGAGCGTTGCCGATGCGGCGTGGGCGATGGAACAGGTCATGACGGGCGAGGCTACCGATGCCCAGCTCGCCGGATTCCTGGTCGCCCTGCGTACCAAGGGGGAGACGGTCGACGAGATCGTCGGGTTCCGCGACGCGATCCTGGAGCACGCCGTGCCGCTGCCGTTGGATCCGATGGCGCTCGACATCGTCGGAACCGGAGGCGACCGCTACGGGACGGTGAACGTGTCGACGACGGCATCGATCGTCGCAGCGGCATGCGGTGTCCCCGTGATCAAGCACGGCAACCGGGCGGCGAGCTCGCAATCGGGCTCCTCCGACGTGCTGTCTGCGCTCGGGCTGGATCTTGCGCTGCCCGCCGACCGCGTTGCCGAGGTCTTCGAACGCGCGGGCATCACCTTCGCGTTCGCCTCCCTCTTCCACCCCGGGTACGGGAATGCGGCAGCCGTGCGCCGCGAGCTGGGCATCCCAACCGTCTTCAACATCCTCGGTCCGCTGATCAACCCCGCACGCCCGGAGGCGTCCGCCGTCGGCGTTGCGCAGCTGGACCGGGTTCCGCTCATCGTCGGCGTCTTCCAGACCCGTGGAGCGACGGCCCTCGTGTTCCGCGGCGACGACGGCCTCGATGAGCTTTCGACGACCGGGCACAGCCACGTGTGGGAGATTTCGCGAGGCCTCGTGACGGAGCACGACATCGACCCGCGCGAGCTGGGCATCCCTCGAGCCGACATCGACGACCTGAAGGGCGGCGACGCCGCACACAACGCCGAAGTCGTGCGTGCAGTCCTGGCGGGAGAGAGGGGGCCTGTGCGCGACATCGTGCTGCTCAACGCGGCCGCGGGCCTGGTCTCGTTCGAACTGGCATCCGATCCGGCAAGCGGGCCGCGCAGCATCCTCGGACGATTCGCGGAGAAGCTGCGCGTCGCGGGGAACGCGATCGACTCCGGCGCGGCCGCAGCGAAGCTCGAGGAATGGATCGCGGCGTCGCGATAGCGGCGCTTGCGAACCGCGGAGGCCGAGCATGAAGAAGCTGATGAACGACCCTCGGTCGTTCGTGGCTGAGTCGCTGGCAGGTTTCGCACGTGCACACGGAGACCTCGTACGGGTGAGCACCGCGCCGACGTACGTCGTGCGGTCGAAGCTCGTTCCAGGGAAGGTGGGCATCGTCTCGGGTGGTGGAAGCGGCCACGAGCCTTTGCACGCCGGCTTCGTCGGTCGAGGCATGCTGGATGCCGCCGTGCCCGGTGAGGTGTTCACGTCGCCGACGCCGGATCCGATCCTGGCGGCCACCCGCGCGGTGGACCAGGGGTCAGGCGTTCTGTACCTGGTGAAGAACTACACGGGCGACGTGCTCAACTTCGAGACAGCGGCCGAGTTCGCCGCGGCGGAGGGCATTCTCGTGCGCACCGTCGTCATCGACGACGACGTTGCGGTGCAGAACTCCGAGTTCACGGCCGGGAGACGTGGCGTGGCGGGAACCGTGCTGATTGAGAAGATCGTCGGTGCGGCAGCGGAACGCGGCGACGGCATCGATGAACTCGAGGCGCTGACGAGACGACTCGTGGCATCCGCGCGGTCGATGGGTGTCGCGATCGGTGCGCCGACCGTTCCGCACTCGGGCAAGCAGAGTTTCGAACTCGGCGCGGACGAGATCGAGTTCGGCATCGGCATCCACGGAGAGCGAGGTCGCGCCCGTGCGCCCATGGCCTCGGCGGACGAGCTGGCCGACCGTGTGCTGGAGGCCGTTCTGCACGACCTGCCGCGCGAGCCGGGGGAGCGGGTGGTCGTGCTCGTCAACGGCATGGGAGCGACACCGGTCGCCGAGCTCTATGTGGTGTACCGGCGGGTCGCCGAGAGGCTGGATGCGTCCGGCGTGCGGATTGCTCGGTCGCTGGTCGGATCGTACGTGACATCGCTCGACATGGCAGGGTTCTCGGTGACCCTGCTCACAGTGGACGACGAGCTGCTCGGCCTCTGGGACGCACCGGTGCACACCGCAGCGCTGAGTTGGGGAGTGTGAACACGGTGCACAGCATTGTCTATGTTTGCGGGATGTTCTGCGGACGGGAACGGGTGAGGACGACATGACACTGGACACCGCATGGGCGAGGGCGTGGCTGGCGCGCGCAGCGGATCAGATCGGCGAGCGGTCGAGTGAGCTCAACGAGCTCGACAGGGCGATCGGCGACGGCGACCACGGCGAGAACATGAACCGGGGATTCATCGCCGTGCGCGCCGCGCTCGACGAGGTCGCGGGCGGGGCGGCTCCATCGGATGTGCTGCGCACCGCGGCGATGAAGCTCATCTCGTCGGTCGGAGGCGCCGCAGGGCCTTTGTACGGAACCGCCTTCCTGCGTGCGTCCGATGCGGTTTCTGGCCACGTCGAATTGAGCGCCTCCGATGTCGTGGACCTCACCGACGCGGCGCTTCGCGGGATCGAGGAGCGCGGTCACGCTGCGGCGGGTGACAAGACGATGGTGGATGCCTGGGCCGCTGCTGTCCGGACGGCGCGCGGCGCCGTGGCCGCGGGTGACGATGCAGTGCGTGTGCTGTTCGCCGCGGCGGCCGGTGCAGAGGGGGGTGCGGCATCCACCGACGAATTGCTTCCGCACAAAGGGAGGGCGAGCTATCTGGGGGAGCGGGCCGTCGGCCACCGCGACCCGGGTGCGGTATCGACCGCGATCATCCTGAAGGCCGCGGCGGAAGCGGCGTCATGAGCGACGTGCCGGCGCACCCTTTGGTTGGGATGGTCATCGTCTCGCACAGCGACTTGATCGCGCGCGGCGTGGTCGATCTGGCCGCGGAGATGGGGCCCGACGTGACCGTGATCGCCGCGGGGGGAACTGCGGATGGCCGGCTCGGAACGGATGTCGAGCGGGTGATGACGGCGATTCGTGATGCAGATGGGGGCGCCGGCGTCGTCGTGTTGTCTGATCTGGGTTCTGCGGTGCTGAGCGCCGAGGCGGCTATCGATCTGCTCGGACCCGATTGGGCCGCCCGCGCACTCGTCGCGCAGGGTCCGCTCGTCGAGGGGGCCGTGGCCGCGGCGGTGTCGTCGCAGACGGGGGAGAGGCTGCAGGATGTGGCGCACGCGGCAGCCGCGTCCATGCCGCCTACGGGCGCTGTGCCGGCGATCCGTGGCTACGTGCGTACCGCCACGCTGATCAACCCGGATGGCCTGCATGCGCGCCCGGCGGCGGAGTTCGTCAAGCTTGCGGCCAGCCTGGGGCAGCGGGTGACGGTGAACGGCAAGGACGCCCGGAGCCTGCTGAGCATCCTGTCCCTCGGGCTGACGCAGGGTGCAACGGTGGAGATCGCAGCGGAGGATGCGACGGGCAAGGACGCCGTCGACCGATTGGCCGCTCTGGTCGAGTCGGGATTCTCTGCCCCGTAACGAGACGGTGGATGACGGCACCTCTGTGGTCGACCTCACCGGTACTTCTTATTCGCCCGACGCCGCGCTGCCCGGTTTGGCGGCATTGATGTGAAGATCCACTCGGGCGTCAAGCGGTCGAACATGGCGTGGTACATGGGAGCGAGTGAATTGCCGGGAGCGAGGCGCCGCGCCGACACGATCGTTTCGTGAGCCGCGTTCGAGAGACCGAGTGCCCATTGCGCCCACGCGAAAGCGCACATGAGCCAAGCTTTCTCGGGCAGCGGGCAGTGGGCGATCGCGCGGCCGAGCAGGGCGGCGCCGGCGCGCAGCCGCTCAGGCGAGGGGAGCTCGCGCGTCTGCCCCGTCAGGAGGTTTCCCAGCCGCTCATCCTGCCGGCTGTAGATTCCGCGCTCATACCGGTCCATCAAGATGTCGTTCGGTTCGACGCCCGACTCCGCTGCGGCCGCTCGCACCTCGAGCGTGGCGGACCATGACTGTGCGCCGGCGGCGCGCCCGAACGCGAGCTGCAGCACCGTCCGGTCGACGGCGCCCTCGGACTCGATCTGAGCGATCAGCCGAGCCAGGGTCAGTGCGGAGGCCTCGGCCGGCGTGTCAGCGAGTGCCTTTTCGAGGAAGTCCACAGGGTCGGGCGGTGCGAGCGGTCGCAGGCGTCCGAAAGAGTCTCGCTCGGACTGATCGATGTATCGGTCGAACAGGGCGTCTGTGACGCGTTGAGCGAGTTCCGGATCGGTCTCGGGCAACGTCGATACCGCGTCGGAGCGCGGGACTTCGGGCATCCGCTTCGCGTGTTCCTCGATCTCCGCCAGCGGCTGAGGAGCTGCGAGATCGCCCTCGAAGTAGGGGATCCACCCGTCGGCGGCGACGATGGCGGCATCCTTGATGTGGTAGCCGGACTGGTGCAATCGCTCGAGGACGACGCCGAAGGCTTCGTGCCACTGCGGTCCGATCTGGTCGAACGGCTCGTCTCGGTAGACGGCGACCGAGACGCTACCGCAGTCGTCGAGTTTCGAGAGGGCTCCAAGCGCCACCGATGCGAGCGTGCGCGCCGTTTCCATGGAGGGCGATGGCTCGACCGGGATGCGCAGAGCGCGTGATGCCCGGTTTCCGATGAACGGAGCGATGACAAGGCTGCCCCGGACGGGCACACCTGCGAGGACGGGCATGAACGCGAGCAGTTCTGCCGTGGATGTGAGTTTGACGATGGGGATTGTGCTGGTCGACATGCCAACCATCGTCTCGGCGGCGGCCACTCGGGGGAGGGGCGAAAGCGCAATCTGGGGATAACTTTGCCCGGTGCTCGGACCGTCAGTCTGCAAGTGATGCAAGGGCGACGACCCGGCGCAAGCCAGCCTGGTGGCCCGGGCTGCGGTCGATGAGCGCCACTCGACCGATCGCGACCGGCTGGCTCGGCGCGATGGATCGACCACGCTGCACGCTGACGTGCGGTCGGTAGCGGTCGCGAACGTTGCGGCGGTCGGCGTGCTGCTCTGCGACGGGTTCGACCGCATCCATGAGTGCCGCGTGCAGCAGAAGCAGTCCGGGGTCGGGCTCGAGCGTGATGACAGGCACGTCGCGGCGCCGGCCGAACAGTTCCCGTCCTGCAGCGCGGACGGTCAGCGGGCTGAAGCTGCGACATACCGACGCGATGAGCTCGGCAACGATTTCAGCCGGCACTGACGTGGTGAACGGTGGTACGAGCGTGACGTGCAGCGGCCAGGCGTTCGTGCGGAACTCCGAGCCCGGCCGCACCGTCTCAAGCGGCGCCACGATGACGAAGGCGCCAGGGCTGCGGCGTGACGGGTGCGTCGGGACGTCAGCGCTCATCCTGATCCCACCGTTTTCGAGTCGAAGACACCCGGACTCTACGCGGTCGAGGCGACCTCAACGACCTAGCTCTTCAGCGATATCGCGCGCGTCGGGTGGCGAGCGGGCCAGTCGATCGAGCTTGGTGACCCCTAGGCGTCATTGTGCTCTTACCGCACGCCTGAGCCCGACAATCAGGCTGGGTCAAATGGTCCAGGTGATCGGATAGTTGACGATCGAGGCGTGCTCTGGGCTGAAGTCGACG
>DATMTS010000052.1:0-3970 GCA_035564555.1 Humibacter sp. | reverse complement strand
CTTGTGAGTCCTCGCATCTGGGAGCCCTTCTACGTCGACTCTCCCGACACGCCGATCTTCCGCCACGGAGCGACCTACGCGGGACACACGACGGCGGCTGCCGTTGCGCTGCGCCACCTGGACATCCTCGATCGCGATCATCTCGTGCCCCGCGTCGCGGAGCTGGAGCTCGTACTCCGCGAGGAATTGGACCTGCTCGCCAAGCGCCAGTCCGCTGTGGCCGACGTCCGTGTCGCCGGCCTCATGGGCGGAGTCTCACTGGCAGACCACCTGTCCGCTGAACGAGTCGCCGACGAGCTGATCGAGCTCGGATTCATCTCCAGGCCGCTGCGGGGGAACACCCTTCAGATCAGCCCTCCCTTCATCATCAGCGACGCCGAACTGGTGTCGTACATCGCCGCGATCGGCCAGGCAATCACCAACGAGGAGAACCGATGACCGACACCACGATCGAGGACGCCCTCGTCGCCGCTGATCCGCGCGGCGCGCGGATCGCGGACGGCGTCATCCGTTCGCTCGACCTCCCTGCCGCCGGGATCCCGGTCGCGGACCCCGCCACCGCCGAGACGATCGGGTACATCCCCGACGTGGATGTCCCCGATGCATTGCAAGCTGTTCGTGCGGCTGACGCCGCCGGAGCAGCGTGGGCGAAGACGACGCCGCGGCATCGCGCCGACGTGCTGCACGCGTGGTGGCAGCTGCTGGTCGATCGCAGCGAACAGCTCGCCCACCTCATCACTCGCGAGATGGGCAAGCCGCTTGCTGAGGCACGCGGCGAAGTCAAGTACGGGACCGACTTCGTCCGCTGGTACGCGGAGGAGGCGGTGCGGCCGTCCGGAAACTTCCGGGAGGCCCCGGATGGCGGTGCGGACATCATCACGCGACGCTCCCCGGTGGGACTCGCAGTGTTGATCACTCCCTGGAACTTCCCCCTCGCGATGGCAACTCGGAAGATCGCCCCGGCCCTCGCGGCAGGTTGCGCAGTCGTCGTGAAGCCCGCTACCTTGACGCCGCTGACGACCCTGTTCGCCGTGGATCTTGCGCGCCGCGCCGGGGTGCCGGAGGACCTTGTGCAGGTCATCACCACGTCGAACTCGTCAGCTTTCTCGAGCGCCGTGCTTCGTGACGAGCGCGTGCGGAAGGTGTCTTTCACCGGGTCGACGCCCGTCGGGAAGCAGCTCATGCAGCTTGCATCCGAGAACGTCCTTCGCTCGTCCATGGAGCTGGGCGGCAACGCACCCCTCATCGTTTTCGACGACGCGGACCTTGAACGAGCCGTCGCGGGTACCTTTGCGGCGAAGCTGCGAAATGGCGGCCAGTCCTGCATCGCGGCGAACCGGATCTACGTCCAGGACGGAATCGCAGATGACTTCGTGGACGCGCTGACAGAGCGTCTCGCCGGCGCTCCCGTCGGCAACGGATTCGGAGATGGCACCGTCGTTGGACCGCTGATCGACGACCGTGCCGTCGCACAGATGGCGGCATTCACCGATGACGCTGTCGCACAGGGAGCGACTCTCCGTACCGGAGGTTTCCGGTACGAGGGGGTGGGGAACTTCTTCGCACCCACTGTCATCGACCACACGCCCGAGACCTCACGGGTCGCTACCAGCGAGATCTTCGGACCGATCGCCGCCATCCAGCGGTTCCGCACTCAGCAAGAGGCCGTCGAACGCGCCAATGCGACGGAGTTCGGGTTGGCCGGGTACGTGTTCACCGAGAGCCTGGACCGAGCACTCAACGTCGCCGAGCTGCTGCAGACCGGGGTCACCGGCATCAATCAGGGCGTGCCCTCGAATGCGGCGGCTCCGTTCGGTGGTGTCAAACAGTCCGGACTCGGGCGCGAAGGCAGCGCCGAAGGACTCGACGAGTACCAAAACATCCGCTTTTACAACGTGTCGCGCCGCGTGACCAGCTGACGTCGCGCGCCATCAACCCAGAAAGAGACAAGACTCATGCGCATCTCCGTTGTCACAGAGATCAAGCCGCAAGAAGCCCGGGTCGGGCTGACGCCCGCCGGCGCCGCGGACCTCGTCCGTCGAGGCCACGAGGTCACGGTCGAGGCGGGTGCGGGCGTCAACGCCGGCTACTCCGATGAGCAGTACGTGGCAGCGGGAGCCCAGATCGCCTCGCAGGCGGACGCCTGGGCGAGCGCCGAGCTGCTCGTCAAGGTCAAGGAGCCGATCGCTGCGGAGTACCGGTTCCTCCGTCCCGACCTGACCCTGTTCACCTACTTGCATCTCGCCGCGGACCGCCCCCTCACCGAGGCACTCCTGAACGCCGGCACGCTCGGGATCGCCTACGAAACGGTCCAGGACGAAACCGGGCTGCCGCTGCTCACCCCTATGAGTGAGGTCGCCGGCCGGCTCGCAGCCCATGCCGCAGCCACCCATCTCACTCGGATCGGCGGCGGACCGGGCATTCTGCTCGGCGGCTCGCCGGGTGTGGCTCCGGCACGCGTGCTCATCATCGGCGGCGGTGTCGTCGGAACACAGGCCGCCCTCCTCACCTGCGGCCTGCAGGCCGAAGTCACCATCCTCGACATGTCCCCGCGACGTGTGCGCGAGCTCGGTGTTCAATTCGCAGGCCGAGCGCGGGTTCTCATGTCAGACATCGCCACCCTCGAGGCGGAACTGGCCCACGCCGATGTCGTGATCGGCGCCGTCCTGGTACCGGGTCGTGCCGCTCCCAAGGTGGTCACACGTGACCAGCTCAAGATCCTCAAGCCGGGCGCATTGCTGATCGACGTCGCGATCGACCAGGGCGGCGCGTTCGAGACCTCGAAGGCGACGACCTACGAATCGCCGATCTTCGAGGTCGACGGCATCCGCCACTACTGCGTCGCCAACATGCCCGGAGGGGTGCCGCAGACCTCGACGCGGGCGCTCACCAACGCGACGCTGCCCTTCATCCGCCAGCTGGCCGATCGTGGCGTAGAGGGTGCGCTCGGCGGAAGCTCGTCGCTCACTCTCGGCGTCAACACACGAGCCGGCCACATCGCCCACCCAGGCGTCGCCGACGCTTTTCCTGACCTGCCCAGCTTCGTCTCCGACGCGGCGCTCGTCTGACCGTCGACGAGCAGGACACGTCCGTCCACCCCACACCGCACACCGCGTGGCTGAATCAACTGAACGAAGGAGTTCTCTATGCCGCAAGACGAACGCGCCGCCCTATCGCGACGCTCTGACTACGACCGGCCGGTGTCGCCGGAGACCTCAGCCGGCATCCGCAGCCAAGCACCTGCCGGCGCGAAGAAGCTGCGTAGCCGCCACGTCACGATGATCACCCTCGGAGGCATCATCGGTGCGAGCCTCTTCGTGGGTTCGGGGAACATCATTCACGCCGCGGGCCCGGCCGCGACCGTGTCATACGCGATCGGCGGGCTCCTCGTTTTCCTCGCAATGCGCATGCTCGGCGAAATGGCCGCGGCACGACCTGCCGTGGGGTCATTCATGGAATACGCCCGGGTGGGGCTTGGCAACTGGGCCGCGTACATCGTGGGTTGGCTCTACTGGTACTTCTGGGTGGGTGTCATCGCCTACGAGTCCGTCGTAGGTGGAGGGATGGTTCACGGATGGTTCCCCATGATTCCCGCCTGGGCGGGGTCACTGGCGCTCCTCGCGATCTTCGTCTGCTCGAACCTGATCTCCCTTCGCACGTTCGGCGAGACCGAGTTCTGGCTCGCAAGCATCAAGGTGATCGCAATCGTCGTGTTCCTTGGTGTTGGCGTCCTCTTCGCACTCGGACTGTGGCCGCACGCCACATTCTCAGTCCAGAACCTGTGGGTGAACGGCGGTTTCATGCCAAACGGGATCGGGATCGTCGTCTCGAGCGTGGCGCTCGTGCTCTTCTCATACTTCGGAACCGAGATCGCCGTCATGGCCGCCGCGGAATCGGAGAATCCCGCAAAGGGCATCCGGCAGGCAGCGAACACCGTCATCTGGCGCGTCATGCTCTTCTATGTCGGAGC
>DATMTS010000051.1:0-24925 GCA_035564555.1 Humibacter sp. | reverse complement strand
GCGTGCAGGAGGACAGGGCGGCCGGAGCCAAAGCCGCCGTGAAAGCCGCAGCGATGAACTGTCTACGCTTCATTGCATTCCTTTCTTGGGTGCGTGAAAACGACCCCGTCAACCCTTGACGGCGCCGAGCATGATGCCCTTCACGAAAAAGCGCTGGAAGAGCGGATAGATGAAGATGATGGGCAGCACGACCAGCACCGAGACGGTCATCTGGATCGACGTCGGCGTCTGCGAGGTGGCCGCGCTGGCCAAAGCCCCGATGTTGCCGCCGGCCTGCTGAGCGGCCGCCGCGAGACTGCTCGCCTGGTTGATGAACATGTAGAGCAGGTACTGCAGGGTGTAGAGGCTCTGATCGGTGACGTAGATGAGGGTGTCCTGGAACATGTTCCACTGCGCCACTGCGGAGAAGATGGCCACCGTCGCCAGGATCGGCGTCATGTTCGGCAGGTAGACCCGGAAGAAGATCTGCAGGATGTTCGCACCGTCGACATCGGCGGCCTCCTGCAGCGTCTTGGGCATCGATTCCACGAACGTCTTGACCAGGATGACGTTGAACGGCTGCACCAGATACGGGATCACGTAGACCCAGAAGTTGTTGGTCAGCCCCAGCCCCTTCATGATCAGGAACACCGGGATGATTCCCGCACTGAAATACATCGTGATGAGGGTGTACCGGTACCAGAAGGCTCGGCCCCACATGCGCTCTTGGGTGAACATGAAGCCGAGGAATCCGGAGACCAGCACCGTGCCCGCGGTGCCGAGCACCGTGCGCGCGATCGTCACGGCGGTTGCGAGAGGGAGTCCAGGGAGTTGGAACACCTGCCCGTAGTTCGAAATGTGCAGCCCGATCGGCCAGAAGCGCACGTCGCCGAGCGCCGCCAGGTTGTTGGCGCTGACCGAGTTGATGATCAGGTAGTAGAAGGGGTACGCGCAGATGAGGGCGAACAGCGCGAAGACCCCGTAGTTCAAGGTCGCGAACGCGATCGAGCCCGTCGAGCGCTGCTCGCGTACCGAGGTTGCCATGGCCATGTCCAACGCTCCTAGATGATGGATGCCCCGCGGGCACGCTTGGCGATCAGATTGACGGTGATCAGCAGGATGACGGAGATGAGGCTCTTGAGCATGCCGATCACGGTCGCCAGAGACAGGTTGTTGCCCGTCAGGCCCACGTTGTAGACGTAGAGGTCGAGCACCTGGATGTGCTGCATGTTGAACGCGTTCTGGAAGACGTAGTACTGCTCCAGCCCGTTGTTCAGCAGGTTGGCGATCGAGAGCATCAACAGCACGACGTAGGTCGGCATCAGCTGCGGCACCGTGATGTATCGCATCAGCTGGAACCGGCTCGCGCCGTCGATCTTCGCCGACTCGTAAAGCGAGGGATCGATGCCGGAGATGGCCGCGAGGTAGATGATCGCGCCCCACCCGAGCCCCTTCCACAGGCTCCACAGCAGCATCGTCAACCACACGTGATCACCGGAGTCGAGGAACTTCAGCGGCGTGGTGATGATGCCCGAGTCCGTGAGCACGCTGTTCACCAACCCCGAGCTGGAGAACAACGAGAACGCGATCATGTAGACGAGGACCCAGGAGATGAAGTTGGGCAGCGTCGTGAGGGTCTGCACGAGGTTACGGAACCACGGAGCCTTCACCTCATTGAGGAAGACCGCGAACAACAGCGGCAGGAGCGACGTCGCGATGCCGAGGAAGCTCATCGCCAGCGTGTTCATCAAGACCTGGCCGATCTGCGCGACCTCCGTCGGCGAGCTCACCAGCATCCGGAACCACTGCAGGCCTACGAAGTCGCTGCCCGCCAGGCCGAGCGCGGGCTTGTAGTCGTAGAGCGAGAAGATCCAGCCGTACAACGGCAAATACGAGAAGACGAAGACCAGCCCGAGAAAGGGCAGGATGCACAGGAACATCCCGACGGACTTCTTGCCGACTCGCCGGGGCCCGGTGCGCGATCCCCTGGGCTCCTTGTAGTGCATCAGCGTGGATGACGCAGTCTCCTCGAGCACCGCTTGCGCCGTCATCGCACGTCGACCTTCACCACTATCGACCGATGGGCATCGCTTACCTGTTCGCGCTCCATCTCACTCCTTCGTGTTGTCGTGCCGGTCGAACCCGATCGTTGCTCTCCCCCCGAGACGGAAAGCACTCGAAGCCGCGACGCCGGGGCCGAATTAATCGAATCGCTTCGACGATCGTAAGCGGTACGCGATGGTTCGTCAAGGATCGTGCCAGGTCAGCCGCCGGCGGCCTGCCGGAGCTTCTTACCTCACGGTGACGGTGGGACGACGACAAGCACGATCGCTAGTCGCGCCACGGCAGGTCATCGAGCTCCCGGAACAGGCGGCCTTCCCCGGCCGCGCGCAGCATGACGCGCGCTGCATCCTCGAGCACTGGGCGCGCTCCGGGCCCCGATCCCTGCCAGGCGACGAAGCGCTCGTCGATCTCGTGCACGGGAGCTGCCGCGACACCGTCGATGACCCGGACGAAGGCGCCGGTGGATTCGAACGGCGAGATGAGTTCTGCACGGCCGGCCCGCGCCTCCAACAGATTGCCGAGCAGATCGTTACGCCCGTACGCTGCGGATCCGCCGCCCTCGATGCTGAGGCGGTCCGTCGTGTAGTCCAGACGCACCGAGCCGGCTGTGCCGCGAACCAGGATGAAGGGGTCGTCTTCGCGGGGTCCGGCCAGGGTGAACGCACACGTGATGGCACCGGCGAAGCGAACGTTCTCGCGCTGGGACGGGAGGATGCGCAGCGACGACGTGTCATCCGCCTCGATCGGGTTCACCCGGCGCAGATCGCACTGCACCTCGCGCACCGAGCCCGGCAAGCTCCAGCCTGCGATGCGCAGAGCCGTCATGACCGCATGCGCGAACGGATTCGCGACCGCTCCGTCGACCACGGCGACGCCATCGAGACTGCGTCGCCCGGCCCACCGGGCGCGGGTCCAGTAACCGCGGTCCCGAGTCCACGAGCCGACGGCGCCGATGGAGACGATACGACCGAGGTCGCCGCTGTCGATGGCCGCCGTCAACGCGCCCAACGCGTGGGATCCCAGGCTCTGGAAGCCCACCTGGATCAGTCCGCCGGTCGCGCGCTGCGCGCCGCTGACCCGTTCGAAATCGGTCAGATCGGTCACCGGCGGCTTCTCCAGCAAGACGTCGGCACCGGCTTCCAGCGCGGTGATCGCGAGCTCGGCATGGGTGTGCAGCGGTGTCGCGATCACGACGACATCCACGTGGGCCTCGGCTATCAGCGCCTCTATGGATGCGTGGATCGGCGGGAGTTCGTGAAGCCCGAGGCGAACGCCGTCGCGCTCGATGGGCCCGGGCACCGGATCGACCAGGCCGACCAGCCGAGCACGTCCCCGAGCCTGCAGCGCCAGTGCGTTGATCACGTGAGATGCCCCGTAGCCGTGGATGCCCACCACGGCCACCCTGGGCGCAGCAGCGCGAGGCGCAGTCGTCGGCCGGGGCGATGTCATCGCGCCGGCCGGTGTCAGGTCGGTCATCGCCCGGTCACGCGTTCGTGCACCAGCCGCACGCGGAACGCGACCGGGGCCGTGCGCACGATGTACACCCGCTCGCCGCCGGCCGCGTCCGTGCCGCCGAGATAGGCGTAGTCCTGACCCGGGTGGTACAACGGAACGCCCGGCAGCGGCGTCTCGCCCCCCGGCCCGAAGACGATGCGATCCTCGCCCACGCGATACGATCCCTCGGGCCCGGTCAGCACCCAGACTCCGTCGGCGATACGCTCGGCGCCGGTCATCACGCCGCCGGACCGGAACGCGAGCTCGAGCGTGACCGGCACCTGCGGTGAGCGGATGTCGACCTGGAGGTGCGCGCCATTCGGCTGGGGCTGCACGTCGATGCACGTGGTCATCCTCACGACGTCGACAGGGCGGGCGCCGAACGACATCGCGGCCGAGAACCGGCCGTCGTCGCCGAGGGCGTATGCCCCGTCGGAACGCCGGTATTCCGCAGGCAGCGGCAGATGGTAACCCGGGTCCAGTTGCTCCTGAAGGCGAGTCGTGCCGTCCGGGAGTCGCGTAGACACGTCCGCGCGGAACGGCCCCAGATCGAAGAACGACCGCGACAAGCGCATCGAATCGAGCACGGCTGCGCCGGCGAACATGCGGAAGAATGTGGGGTCGTTCGCCAGCCCCGAACGGATGCGCCGCATCCACGGGTAATCGGACCCTGCGTATACAACCGTTTCGACACCCTCCGAGCGGTGCACTGTCAGCGCGGCCGACTCGTATCGGCACTCGCGATCCGCGACCGGCGGTTCGGGTTCGGGAAGCTCATCGAGCAGGCTCGTGTCGAGCAGAGTCTCGGCCAGCAGGTTCCCGTCGGAGATCTCGCTCTGCTGCGCCTGCAGGGCGGCCCAGGCGAAGTCGCCTCGCCCTGTTTCGATCGCGAGCCTCCGATAGGAGCACAGGTAGGCGCTCAACGGGAAGGGACGTCCTTGGTCCTGCCGGCGCGACTGCACGGTCTCCACGGTTCCGTCCCGATGTACCAGGCCCAGCGTCGCGGTCAGGTTGCGTGCGACAGTGTGCATCAGCTGCGGATGATTCAGGATGCGCGCGATGGCCAGCAGGGAGGGATTCGTGACGTGTGCCGCATAGTTCGGACTGCGCTCCGAATACAAGCCGTCCGCGTCGATGTCGACGCCCTCTGCCAGCCATTCCTCGACGCGCGCCACCAGGCTCGGATCGGGAAACGAACGATGGATGCGGGCCAGCGCGGCACTCAATTCCCAGCGATGATTCGGCGTGTGCACGCCGCCGCGCCGCAACGCGTCAGCGCTCGCCGCCGCGATTGCGCCGAGTCGAGCACGAACGCGAGCCAGCTCCGCATCCCTCTGGGCCGCCTCGGCCGTGAACTCGTACGCGTCGCAGACATCGTTGATCGTGAAGGCCGAGTCGGGAGGCGATGCGACGTTGTCTCCGCCGCGGAACAACCCGTCGTCCGCTTGCCGGTCTGCCAGTGCCGCCGTCGAACGCTCGGCCTCGGCGAGCGCGACCGGGTCGCGGGAGAATGCCGTGCCGTCGGCGACATAGAGCGCAAGGAGGACCTTCACGCGGCGCATCAGCCCCCGATGCGGCACCGCTTCGTAGCCGGCGGTGTGCGTCGCGCGCGCGAGCGCTGTGCGCCCCTCGCGTTCGGCCGCCGCGACGACCGAAAGACGGAATCCAAGGTCCACGCCTCAGTCCTTCAGCCCGGCGTTGATGTTCACATTCATCACATACTTCTGGAACACCAGGTAGATCAGCACGAGTGGAACGATGGAGATCACCGAGGCCCCCAGCAGCACCGACCAGTTCACGTTCTGCGCACCGACGATGCTCTGGATGCCGATCTGCAGGGTGAACTGGTCGGGATTGTTGAGCACGAGCAGGGGCCAGATGTAGTCGTTCCACCGCCATTGGAACGAGAAGATCGCCAGCGTCAGCATGATCGGCCGAGAGATGGGCACCATGATCCTGAAGAAGATGCCCAGTTCCTTCGCCCCGTCGATCCGTGCCGCCTCGATCAGCTCGTCCGGCACGGTGAGGAAGAAGCCCCGGAACATCAGCACTCCTGTGGCGGTGAGGATCGAGGGCACGATGATGCCCAGCAGCGAGTTGTAGAGGCCGAGATCGCGCACGACCACGAACGACGGTGCGAGCATCACCTCCGTCGGCAGCATCGTCGTCGCGAGGATGCACACCAGGAACACCTTGAGCCAGCGGTTCTGATACTTCGCGAGCGCGTAGCCCGTGCAGCAACTCACCACCACGGTGACCACGGTGGTGGAGATCGCGACGATCAGAGTGTTGCCGAAGAACTGGTAGAAGTTGAAGCTGTTCCACGCCTGCGTATAGCCCGTCGTCGTCCAATGCGCGGGGAACAGCGTGAGCGGGTAGGAGAAGAGGTCGCCCGCCGGCTTGAACGAGCTGAGGATGAACCAGACCAGCGGGAACCCATAGGCGCAGGCGAGAATCCACATCAGCGTCGTCGCCGAGAGATAACGCGTGGACTCAGGGCCGAACAGCCTCCGCCGTCGTCGCATCCCGGTCGCGCCCGCGCTGCCGGCGGCGCCCGCCCGGGGCGTGCTGCCGGCCGATCGAACCGCTTGCGTCGTCATCGACGTTCCGCCTTCCTATTCACCGCGAGTTGCACGAGCGCGACGGCCATCAGAATGATCATCAGCACGAAGCTCGCCGCGCTCGCATAACCGATCTGCCCGCGCTGGAATCCGGTCTGATAGATGTACTGCACGAGCAGATTGTTGGTCGTGCCCGGACCGCCGTTGTTCAGCGAGACGAACAGCGCGTACTCCTTCATCGCGCCGAGCGTGGTGAGCAGGATCACGATGAACGATGTCGGGGCGATGCTCGGCAACGTGATGTCTCGGAACGTGCGCCACGGCCCCGCCCCGTCCAAGGATGCCGCCTCATAATACGAGACCGGAACGTTCTTGATCGCCGCGATGAACAACAACATCGAGAAGGCCGTGCCTCCCCAGGTCGAGGCGAACATCACGACGGCGAGCGAGAGGTCGGCGTTGGACTGCCACTGCACGGGATGACCGCCGAGCGACTCGATGACGAAGTTCACCAGACCGAAGTTCTCCCCGAAGATCCAGCGCCAGATCACGCCGGTGACGATCGGCGAGATCAGCCACGGGATGAAGAAGATGATGCGAGCCACGACCTTTCCTCTGGCGTAGCGGCTCACCATCAGATTGGCGATCAGCAACGAGAACACGAAGCTCGTCGGCACGACGATCAGGGTGAACACGAAGGTGCGCAGCAGTGCCTGGTAGAACGACGGATCGGCGAGCAGCTGCTGGTAGTTCGCGATGCCGACGAACTGCGGGTCGCCGACGCCGGTGTAGTTCGTGAACGAATAGCCGAAGCCGATCAGCGCCGGCCACACGAAGAACAGGCCGAACATCACGACGTTGACGGAGATCAGCACCAATGGTGCCAGGATGTAGCGGTTGTAGCGCGGCCGGCGCCGGCGACCCGGGGAGGAGGCCGGAGCCTCCTCCCCCTGGGCCGAGGAGCGCGCGGCGGTGGCGGTCACCGACATGATGCCCTCCTGCGCGGCTATTTACCGACCTGCTGGTTGTAACCGGCGACGATGTTCGACACGGTCTTCTGCACGCTCTGCTGACCGTTGATCGCCTTGCCGAGTTCGGTGACGCTGGGGTCGGTGGTCAGGGACTTGCCCGCCAGCACCCATTGCGTCTGCGCCTGGTTGAAGTAGCCGGAGATCGGCGCGTACAGCGGCAACTCCTGGTTGTAGAGCGTGAAGGCGTCCTGAGCCGCCTTCGAACTGAACGGATACTGCAGATCGAGTCCGCTCTCCACCGGCAGATATCCGTTGATCTCGGTCAATTGCTTGTACTGCGCGGGGTTGTACATCCAGCTGAGGAATGCGTTCGCGGCCTTCGCCTCACTGGAGTTGTTGTTGAACCCGACGACCAGGCCTCCGGAGTTGACGTCGCTGGCCTGCACGGGCTGCGCCGGCGTCGGAACGCTGGCCCAATCGAACTTCGTGATGCTCTCGGCGAACGACGAGACCTGCCAGACTCCCGACCAGTACGCAACGACCTGGCCGCTCTGGAAGAGCGCCGACGGGTCGGCGCCGCTGGTCCAGACCGACTTCGGCATCGTCACGTCATCGTTGAGTCCGACGAAGTACTTCAGCGCATCGACGGTTTTGGCATCGGCGGAGAAGTGGCCGCTCGAGTCTGCGTGGATGTACTTGCCGCCCAGCTCGTACACCATCGCACGCAGTCGCGACGGAGAGGAGTCGAAGGTCAGATCGTACTTGGCACCCGTGGCCTTGCGCACCTGGTCAGCTGCTTTGATGAAGTCGGTCCAGGTCCAGGTGTTGTCCGGCGAGGTGGGGTAGGAGACGCCGGCCTTCTTGAACAGCGACGCGTTGATGAAGAGTCCTGAGGCGGTCACGTCGGAGGGGATGGCCAGCACCCGGCCGTCGGAGGTCTTGGCGATGAAGTTCGTGTTGATCTTGTTCGACTCGGTTTTCACGATCGGGGAGAGATCGAGCAGCTTGTTCGTCCAGATCGGATCGAGCGAGGGAACGCTCGCGATGTCGGGCAGGGCGTTCGCCTGTGCGGCATCGTGCAGCTTCGTGGCGTACCCGGCGTACGGGATGTTGACGAGCTTGACGCTGACGCCGGTCTTCTTCTTGTAGTCGTCGGCGAGCTTGGTGTACCCGGCCTCCTGCGCCGCGCTCGCCGACAG
The DNA here is from genome assembly GCA_035564555.1 of Humibacter sp. Classification (GTDB taxonomy): domain Bacteria; phylum Actinomycetota; class Actinomycetes; order Actinomycetales; family Microbacteriaceae; genus DATMTS01. The sequence goes on along the minus strand of DATMTS010000051.1, from coordinate 16,657 downwards.
CCACAGAGTGAGCTTCTTCGTGGCGCCGCCGCCTGCGCTCGCGGCACCGCCCGAGCAGCCTGCGAGGATGAGCACCGCAGCCGAGGCCGTCGCGACCGCCGCGAGCCCTCGGCGAAGTCGCGACGTTGAGCGCCGCTGTGACGTCTGAGTCATCATTGATTCCTTCAGTCAGGCGGGTCACGGCTTGGAACGGAACCCGCAGGCGTGTGAGTGACCCATTTATATCACTGTGATGGTTTATGGTCAACGAATCGATGCGCTTTCCGTGGCTCAGCTGGCTGGTTGGGCGCGCACTTCGATCGAAACACGGGAAATGGCGCCGGTGCGATTTGCAATCAATATGATGTTGATCGTGACCCAAAGACCGAAAGAGCGATCGGCCGGATCGCAGGATGCTCCGGCGTCCTCCGCACATCGGCCGTCCGGTCAAGCCGCGGTGCGCACGGCGACCACGCGCGACGTCACCGAGATCAATCGAACCGCCATCCTCGATCAGCTGCGCCTGGCCGGCCCCCTCTCGCGTCGCGAGATCCGCAAGCGAACGGGTCTCGGTTCTGCGACCGTCGAACGCCTGTCTGCGGCGCTCATCGCAGAGGGGGCGATCGAGGTGGCGGGTGTCGATCGCTCGTCGCCGGGGCGGCCATCGATCCTGCTGCGCTACGTATCCAGCGTGCGCACCGTGCTGGTGGTCGACGTCAACGACAACACGGCACGCGGGCGCATCGTCGACCTCGCCGGCACCGTCGTCTTCGAGCAGTCCGAGCATTTCGACTTCGCGCAATCGAATCCCGCGAGCGCCCGGCTCGACGGCCTCCTGCACCTTCTCGACGCGCTCAGCGGTACGACGGCCGCGGCGGTGCCGGTCTCGGCGATCGGCATCACGCTTCCCGGAATCGTCGACGGGGGATCGGTGCTGCTGTCGAACGAACTCGACTGGCATGACCTGCCGCTCGCGCGGATCGCCTCCGACCGGGTCGGCCTGCCCGTCTACCTGGAGAACGATGCGAATGCGACGGTCTACGGCGAACTTCTCGCCGGGGCCGCTGAGGGGTCGCAGAGCGCCGCATCGCTCGTTCTCGGTGCCGGAATCGGCGTCGGCATCGTCAGCGATCACCGCATCTACCATGGATTCCGGTCGTCGGCCGGTGAGGTGGGCTACCTGCTGACCTCGCGCGATTCGTTCTCCCGCTACTTCACCGACGAGGGCGATATGGAGTCTCGGATATCGTCCGAGGTGTTCCCCTACGCGCCGCAGAGCACCGGGCACGTCGACCGCCGCATCGGGCCCGGTTTCCGCTCGATGATGAGCCGAGCCGACGAGGGCGACCAGGATGCTCTGCGCGCCAGTGAGTCGTTCTTCGACAACCTCGCCCTGACCTGTGCCGCGGTCGCCGTGGTGCTTGCGCCTCGGGTGATCGTGCTCAGCGGGGCATTCGCCCGGTACGCAGACGTCGCCGCCGAGCAACTGGCACGCCGCCTCACCGGCCGCATCCCCTCTGCTCCGCGCATCGTCGCGGGCAGGCTGGGCTTCGACGCGGCGATCACGGGCATGAGCGCGCTCACGATCGAACGAGTGCGAGACGCGACCTACCTGGTGTGAGGCATTGCGCGGACCCCTGCAGGGGGGCTCTCGGCGGCTGCACGCCTTCGGTAGGCTCGCCCGGTGACCCACTCCCTCCGCCGCAACACCGCCCACCGGCTTCTGCTGGCAGCGGCATCCCTCAGCGCCTTTCTGCTCGGCGTCGGCCTGATGCCGCAGTCCGCCATGGCGACGACATCGACCTACACGCTCAGCGGACAGATCACTTACGGCGCGGCTTCGGGGCGCGAGTTGCCCCAGACGGTCGTCCACGTCTACGCCCTGACCGGTAACGGGGCCGAGTTCCGCAGCGACTACTCCACCACGTCGAGCTCGGGTGCATGGTCCGTCGGCGGTGTACCGGCCGGCCGCTACCGCATCGAGTTCGACGCCACACAATCCGACCAGGGTGCCAATGCGCCGATCTGGTACGGGAACACGCCGTACGAAGATCAGGCCACCGTCGTCACGGTCACTCAGAACACGTCAGGTCTGAACGTCACGCAGCGGGCTTCCGGCCGGATCAGCGGCACCGTGACCGGTCCGGTCGACGACTTCACCTCTTTTCGGGCCTACCTGTGGAACCAGTCGACGGGCTTGTTCGAACTCGTTCGCAGCACGGCGAGCGGAAACGCGAAGCCAGGAAGCAACTACACCATCGGCGGTCTGAACCCGGGCACCTACCTCGTGCGCTTCGCCGATGACGACCCGCTCTCGCCGTCGTTCTCCACGCAGTACTACCAGAATTCACCCGACCTGTATGACGCGGTGCCCGTGACGGTCACCGTCGGTCAGGACGTGACGGGAGTCGACGGTGCCGTGGGCGAATGGGGATGGCTCAGCGGGCGGATCGCGGGTGCCAGCCGGTTCGCCACCTCGACCACCATCTCCAGCACCTTCTATGGTGCTGGAGACGCGAACGTCGCCTACATCGCCGACGGTCTCTCCTACCCGGACGCACTCAGCGCGAGTGCCGCGGCGGCCTACGAGGGTGGCCCGCTCCTTCTGGTCAATCCGACATCCGTACCCGCCACAGTCGCGAACGAGCTCAAGCGGTTGCAGCCGCCTCGGATCGTGGTTGTCGGCGGCCCGTCCGCGGTGAGTGCCGGCGTGTTCAGCTCGCTCGCGAAGTTGGTCCCCGCAGCCGGGATCAGACGCGTCAGCGGCCTCGACCGTTACGCCACCTCGAGGGCGATCGCCAGCGACGCTTTCCCCACGTACGCATCCAACGGTCCGCTCGACTCGGTCTTCGTCGCGACCGGTGCCAACTATCCCGACGCGCTTGTCGCGGGCTCGGCTGCGGGCTATCAGGGCTCGCCGCTCATTCTCGTCAAGGGCAACGCGTCGTCGCTCGACTCGGCGACGACGGCACTGATCAGCAGCTTCGAACCGCTGCGCACCTATGTGGTCGGCGGCACGGCCACAGTATCCGCGGGCATCCAGCACTCCCTTGAGAATCGTGCCGGCGCCACAACGGTTCTGCGACTCGGCGGAGCCAACCGCTTCCTCACCGCGCAGGCCGTGAACTCGCAGGTCTTCCCGTTCGCCGACAGCGCGTTCGTGACGACCGCGTTCGGCTTCGCCGACGCGCTCTCGATCTCGGCCGTCGCCGGTGTCGTCGGCGCTCCACTGCTGCTGGCCACGTCGACCTGCATCCCCTACGACGAGCTCACCCACGAAACACGACTCGGAGTATCGACCTACTGGATCATCGGCGGCACGAGCGTGCTCAACTCGGCGGTGGAGAACCTCACCTCCTGCTCACCGACGGTCTACGCTGATTCCGTGCGCGCCGACTCCTCGGTCTCGCCCCAGCTGGTCTCGCCGGCAGCGGGATCGGCTGTCCCGACCATCACGCCTGCACAAGCGGGGCTTCCCGCTCTGATCGCCGAGGCGCACGAGCGGCACAAGTAGTCGTTGCGGGCTCGCCAAGCCGGAAGTTCATCAAGTCCGAAGTTCATCGAGCCCAGGACAGCGCACGTGCGGCGTTTGGTGACATTCACGATCGCAACGACAATGCCGGCCGATGTTCCGCTGGCAGGCTCCCCCCGGCGCGTGCCGTCGACACCTGGGGAGAGGCGACCCAGCCCATCTATGACCTCGACTGGACGCTCACCGATTCAGTCGACCACGCAACCGAAAAATTCGCATCGACCTTCTACTCCCGCGATCCCACGCTTGGAGGCTACGGCGTCATGGATACCAGGCTAACCAACAGCCTGTTCGCCTGCGACTGAGCGAACGTCGATGCCGGTCCCGCGTGTCATCGATCGACTGCACTTCTGGATGGCAGCACTTTTTCCTGTTGGACCGCAGGCCCGCCCGGATCTTACGCTGAGTGCGGCCCGGCATCCGACCGGCGCCGCAACCCGTTGAGGAGCATCACCATGAACGCGTCCACCTACCGCACGCTCGGCCGCAGCGGTGCCGTCGTCTTCGAGCAGGCGCTCGGAACGATGACATTCGGAGCAGAGGCCGACGAATCGACCTCGCACGCGATGATCGACGCCTATCTGGCGGCCGGTGGCAACTTCATCGACACCGCCGACGTCTACAGCTCCGGCGAGAGCGAGCGGATCATCGGGCGCTGGCTCGCCACCCATCCCACCGAGGCCAAGCGGGTCGTCATCGCGACCAAGGGCCGCTTTCCCATGGGCGAGGGCCCGAACGATCTCGGGCTCAGTCGGCGACACCTGCGCACCGCACTCGACGATTCGCTTCGCCGGCTCGGCGTCGATCACATCGACCTTTACCAGATGCACGCGTGGGATGCGCTCACGCCGCTCGACGAGACACTGCGCTTTCTCGACGATGCCGTGACCGCCGGCAAGATCGGCTACTACGGGTTCTCGAACTACCTCGGCTGGCAGCTCGCGAAGGCCGTGCAGCTCGCCGAGCGGCACGGCTGGAGTCTGCCGGTCTCGCTTCAGCCGCAGTACAGCCTGCTCGTACGCGGCATCGAACACGAGGTCGTGCCTGCTGCACTCGATGCCGGGATCGGCCTGCTTCCGTGGTCTCCACTCGGCGGCGGGTGGCTGACCGGCAAGTACCAAAGGGATGTACCTCCCACCGGGTCGACACGCCTGGGCGAGAACCCGGAGCGTGGAATGGAGGCGTGGGCCGCACGAAACGCCAGCCAGCGCACCTGGGACATCATCGACGCCGTGAGCGAGATCGCGGATACCCATGGGGCGTCCCGTTCACAGGTCGCTCTGGCCTGGGTCGGCGCTCAGCCCGCGGTCACCTCGGTGATCCTCGGGGCCCGCACCGTCCAGCAACTCGAGGACAACCTCGGAGCGACCCGCCTCACGCTCGGCACCGATGAGCTCGACCGTCTCACCACGGCGAGCGCCCCACAGGTCGAGGACTATCCCTACGGCGTCGCGGGCATCGCCCAGCGGCACAGGAAGCTCGAGGGCGGCCGCTGAGCCGCGAGCCCTGACGGCGGAATCCGACGCGACGAGAGCGGCGGGAGGCGATAGCCGCGGCGTCCGGTCTGGTGGCAGGATGAGCACATGACCGGCACACTGCACATCACCGGCGACGGCGACGCCGACCAGTTGCTCTCAACGGACCCGCTCGCGCTGATGATCGGCATGCTGCTCGATCAGCAGATCCCGATGGAGACCGCGTTCTCCGGCCCCGCGAAGATCGCGGGCCGACTCGGGTCATTCGACGCCGCATCCATCGCCTCGCACGATCCGGAGGCCTTCGTCGAACTCTTCCGCACTCCCCCGTCGGTGCACCGCTTTCCCGGGTCGATGGCGGCCCGTGTACAGGCCCTCTGCGAGAAGCTCGCGAGCGAGTGGAACGGCGACGCGGCCCAGATCTGGACCTCCGGCGACCCGGACGGCGCCGAAGTCTTCCGCCGGCTGAGGACGCTGCCGGGATTCGGCGAGCAGAAGGCGAAGATCTTCCTCGCCCTGCTCGGTAAGCAGTACGGCTACGACGGCGCGGGCTGGCGTGAGGTCAGCGCACCGTACGGCGACCCGGATGCGTTCCGTTCCGTGGCCGACATCGTCGACCCCGAGTCACTGAAAAAGGTCCGGGAGAACAAGAAGGCCGCGAAGGCCGCAGCGCGCGCAACCTGACCGCGCCGTGCGGGCACGCTGTGCGCCCCGACCCGCCAGACCTGCCGTGAATCCGGTTCGTTGGGGACGTTGACGATGGCGACGGCAGGCGCCCGCCAATAGGAATACCCCATACTGGGTACACGAGGAATCCTCATATACGGTATGTTCGGAGTGAGCAGTCGAGTAATCCTCATTTGAGGATATCGGTCGCCCCGCTTGCCCGTCGGCCGACGACGTCAAGCTTCGCAACTGCACGCCTGAGGTAGCCATGGATTCGTCGATCGCACCACTCCAGCATCCAGCGGTTCAACGACCGCTCCAGTTCGTCGCGGCGCGTTCGTCCGCGGGTCTCCCGCCTGGCCGAAGGACGGGTGTGCCCGGCGATGAGTGAGGTCAAACACCGCATCGGCTCCATCGAGGCCGCGCTCACTCCGCGCCGCGCCGGCTTCCGTGCGGGCGCAGGCCTGTCTGCGGAACGCATGTGGGCGCGAAGCTATCGCAATCGCCTGCGCCTGACCGACTCGGTGATCGTGCTCGTCACGGTCGCCGTTGCGCTCGTGACCCGCTTCGGCAGCGACCCCACCGACGGCACGAGTCCCGAGTTCGCGGCCCTGTATGCCACCATCTCGCTACTGATCGTGACCACCTGGATGCTGTCACTCTGGGCCTATCGCACCAGAGACCACCGCATCACAGGGGTCGGCGTGAGTGAATATCGCCGGGTGGCCGCGGCAAGCGTCTTCACCTTCGGCCTGCTCGCCATCGTCTTCGTGATCGTGAAGATCGAAGTGGCGCGCGGATTCTTCATGCTCGCGCTGCCGTTCGGATTGGCCGGGCTGATGACGAGCAGATGGCTGTGGCGGCGCTGGCTGACTGCGCAACGCGAACGAGGACACTACCTCTCCCGCGCACTGGTCGCCGGATCCCGCGAAGACGTGTCATACGTCGTCGATCGCATCAATGCGAGCTCAGGCGCGATGTACAACGTCTTGGGAGCCGCGGTGGATACGCAGCAGGCCGATGCACCGCAGACCGACTCCCTGCCGTGCGACGCAGGCAAGGTGCCGATTGTCGCGGACCTCACGACCATCGGCATGGCGGCGGCCAACCTCGAGGTCGACACCGTGATCGTGACGGGGCATCCGAGTGACGACACCGCCTTCATCCGCGACCTCAGCTGGCAACTGGAGGGAACGGCCACCGAACTCGTGCTGGCCGCCAAGCTGACCGACGTGGCCGGACCGCGCATCCACTTCCGCCCGGTCGAGGGACTTCCGTTGATCCACGTGGAAATCCCGCAGTTCGAGGGCGGCAAGCATGTGCTCAAACGGCTCTTCGACGTCGTCGTCTCGGGAACGGCGCTGCTGCTGCTCTCACCGCTGCTGCTGGCCATCGCGATCGTCGTGCACTTCGACAGCCCCGGCGGCGTGATCTTCACCCAGGAGCGCGTCGGCCGCAACAGCCGCACATTCCTGATGCGCAAATTCCGCAGCATGGTCGCGACAGCCGAATCCGACCGCACGGGGCTCATCGAGCAGAATCAGGGCGCCGGCGTGCTGTTCAAGATGAAGAACGACCCGCGCGTCACCCGGGCCGGCCGGGTGCTGCGCAAGTATTCGCTCGACGAACTGCCGCAACTCTGGAATGTCTTCGTCGGGGACATGAGCCTGGTCGGGCCGCGTCCTCCATTGCCCAGCGAGGTGCAGGGCTACGAGAAGCACGTGCATCGCCGCCTCTACATCAAGCCCGGGCTCACCGGTCTGTGGCAGGTCAACGGGCGCAGCGATCTGAGCTGGGACGAGAGTGTGCGACTCGACCTCTACTACGTCGAGAACTGGTCACTGATCGGCGACCTGATGCTGATCTGGCGAACGTTCAAGGTCGTCCTGCATCCGGTTGGAGCGTACTGATGCACAAGCACCTGGAGCGACCGGAAGCACGTCACACCGACGGCCTGCGCATCGGCTACGCGGCGGGCGCGTTCGACCTCTTTCATGTCGGTCACCTGAACATCCTCAAGCACGCCAAGACGGAGTGCGACTGGCTGATCGCCGGCGTCGTCTCCGACGAGATGCTGCGCGAGAGCAAGGGCATCAGCCCGATCGTGCCCCTGGCGGAGCGCATGGAGGTCGTGCGGCACATCGACTTCGTCGACGAGGTGTTCGCCGAGGTCCTGCCGAACAAACTGGACACCTGGCGGCATCTGCGCTTCGACGTGTTCTTCAAGGGCGACGACTGGCGCGGCACCGAGAAGGGCATGCGCCTGGAGCGCGAGTTCGCGGCCGTCGGAGTGGAAGTCGTCTACTTTCCTTACACCGTCTCGACCTCCAGCACGGCTCTGCGTCGCGCCTTGGATGCCCTGAACGGGCCCGCTTCAGCCGCTACGGGCGGCGGAAGTCAGAGCGCCGAGACGCAGCAGCCAGGCGCATTGAAGGAGCAGGTCGGCGCGGGCGGCTGACGCGGCCTACGGGGCGGTCGACAGCCGGCTCAACGTCGAGCGGTACGAGTCGACCGCCTCGGGGATCCCGTCTTCGAGCGAGATGGATGCCTCGAATCCGAGCAGTTCGCGTGCTCTCGAGACGTCGAAGTAACGACGCGGCTGACCCTCGGGCCTGCTCGCATCCCACCGCACCTCTCCGGTGTAGCCGGTCGCGACCCGTACCAACGAGGCGATCTCGGCGATCGAGGTCTGAGCTCCCGTTCCGATGTTGATCGGACGAGGGCCGGGCCCCACCTCGACCGCACGGGTGATCGCGCGCGCGGCATCCCGAACATGCAGGAACTCCCGCGTGGCCCGCCCGCTTCCCCAGTTCGTCACCGAGTGGTCGCCGCGCGTCCGCGCCTCGTCGTACCGTCGGATCAGCGCCGGGATCACATGGCTCGAACCCTCGTCGAAGTTGTCGCCGGGACCATACAGGTTGGTGAGGATGAGAACGGCGCTGTCGAACCCGTACTGTTCGGCGTAACGAAGGCATGCTTCCTGCAGCAGCCGCTTGGCCATTCCGTACGGGCCGGTCGCCCCGACGGGCGGACCCGACCAGACATCCTCTTCACGGAGCGGTATCGGGGCGCGCTCCGGGTAGACGCAGATGGTCGACACCATCACCAGCCGCTCGACGCCGTGCAGCCGTGCCTCCTCCAGCACCATGAGGCCCATCAACGCGTTCGCATACAGGAACAGCCCAGGGTTGGCGACATTCGCCCCGATCCCTCCGACGGCGGCAGCCGCGTGCACGACCACCGAGGGGCGCAACTCGTTCATCGCGCGACGGACCTCGGCCTGCTGCGTCAGGTCGTAGTCCGCACTGCCCAGAGCGTGCACCACGGCCCCGCGCTGCTCGAGCAGGCGACAGACCTCGCTGCCGAGGAAGCCGCGCCCCCCGGTCACCATGACGACGCGATCCTGGAGGTCGAGCTCAGGCACTTCGTGCGACCTCTGCGATGTTGGCGCCGAGCAGATCGTCGGCGTACCAGGCCGTCGTGGCCGCGAGCCCCTCTTCGAGGCCCACCTTGGGTTCGAATCCGAGTGCGCTGAGCTTGGTCATGTCTGGGCAGCGACGCGCCGTGCCGCCCTCGGGACGATGACCGGGGACGGGCGTCACCTCGACGCCGAGGGATCGCCCGATCATCGTGACCAGTTCGGCCACACTTACTTCGCGCTCGGTGCCCACGTTGTAGATCTCACGGTTCGACCCGCGGTCGCCGGCGATGATCGCACCGGCGGCGCCGTCGCTGACATGACAGAAGGCGCGGGTGTCCGAGCCGTCGCCCTGAATCGGCAAGTCGATGCTGTCACGCGTGAGTCCGTCGCTGAGCCGGACGATCCTGCGTGTGATCTCGGGAACAACGTGCTCGACGCCCATGTCGGGCCCGTAGAAGTTGTGCGGGCGGAAGATCACCGACTCCAATCCCCGTTGCGCGCCCAAGTGCAGCGCGAGCAACTCGCTGGCGATCTTGCCGCCGCCGTAGCTGAAGCGCGGGTTGGTGACGTCCGGGATCTTGAGCATCTCGGTCTCGTCGGTAGGAATGCGATACGGCTGGTTGTAGGTCTCGCTCGTGGATGCCAGAACGTAGCGGCGTACGCCCTCTGCCAGGGCCGCTTCCACCGTGTTCAAGGCACCCTTGATGCCGACCTCGAGCACGTCGTCGGGACGCTCGTAGAAGAACCGCGTGCCGTTGACGTACGCCAGGTGCCAGACGACCTCGCAACCACGGGTCGCGGCCCGAACCTGTTCGAGGTCGCGAACGTCTCCCTGCACGAACTCGATCGAGTCGCCCAGATGAGCCAGCCGCCTCGCGTGACCCCGTGAATTGTTGTCGAACGCCACGACATGATGACCCTGTTCGACGAGATCGGTGCACAGGGCGGCGCCGACGAAGCCGCTGCCTCCGGTGACCAGGACTTTCATACCGCCACTCCCAACCTCTGAGCGGCGCGGCCGCTGTCGATCCTCAGCGCGCGCACGGGCGATTTCGCGGCGTCCTCCGCTTCCGCGAGGTCTCCCGCGCGATAGAAGATCTGGTCGGTTCCGCCGACGTTCCAGATGTCGGCGATCCAGGCCTGCGGGCGACGGCGACCGAATTCGATCAGCGCCTCCCGGTAGCCACTGTGGTTCGTCGCGACGAATACGACGCTCGCCCCGTCGAGAGCCTCCTCGATGGGCCAGTTCCTCGGGGATCCCACGCTGGGCTCCGGCACGGGATCGGGAAGATTGTGGTCGGATACCCGGATCTCGGTGGGCAGTTGCCGATGGATGTAGCGCCACAGCTTCGGCGCGAGCGAGTCACGCAGGTCGTCGGTGTCGGACTTGAAGGTGAAGCCGAGCACCGCGACCGTCTCGTCGTGGATCCGGCTGTGCTTGAGCATGTTCTCGACCATGAACGACGGCATGTACTCATTGAGCTTCCAAGCGGAGAGCAGGATGTCGGGGAACGCGCTGGACTCGTTGATCATTCCGAAGTCCTTGCGCAGGCACGTGCCGGCAGTGAATCCAGGAGCGGCGAGGAACGACCTGGGGTATTTGTAGTTCGCCAGTCTGCGGGCCTCGTAGATGTTCGCCCCATAGTTGTCGGCCACCATCGCGAATTCATTGGCCAGCGCGAAGTGCACGTACCGCAGGATGTTGTTGAAGAGCTTGACGAGTTCGGCGGTGACGAAGTCGGTGGGCAGCACCTCGTCGGTCAACCGGCCGAAGATGCGCGCCGCGCGGAACCCGCTCTCCGGGTCTTCGGAGCCGATGATCTGCGGCAGCGTGTGCAGTTCGGAGTACGACTTGCCTTCGGCGATGCGCTCAGGACAGAACGCGAGGAAGATGTCTTCGCCGACGCGCAGCCCCGTGTTGCGCTCGAGCCATTTGCGCACGAATTCCGTCGTGCCGGGCGCCACGGTGCTGCGCAGGCACACCAACTGGCCGCGCCCGAGGTGCGGCACGATCTGTTCGAGCACCCGCTCGATCTGGGAGAGGTCGGTCTCGATGTGGTTGTGCAGCGGCGTTCCGACGGTGATCACGATCGTCGCCGAACGAGCGACGACCGCGGCATCGTCGCCGACGAGGAACTCGCGCCGCGCCGCCAGGGCATCGTAGCCCGGCTCGGCGAACGGCATCCGCCCGTTGTTCACCTCCTGACGAAGCCGGACGTCGACGTCGACGCCGGTCGCGCGTACCCCCGCCTCCATCAACGAGAGCCCGAGCGGCAGACCGACACGGCCGGTGCCGATGATGCACACGTCGTACTCGAATCGATTTCGTCCGTCGTCGGCGTCGTTGCCGTCGTCGACGATGGTCGGTTCTGCAATCGTCATTCGCACTTCTCCCTTGCGCGTATGAAGCGGACGATGATCCCGTCCGAGGTGTGCCGCTGTGGTGCGCGGGATGGTTCGTGTCGGCCGCGATCAAAGCTGAATTTCACTCACTATTGGGTCAGTCTATGATGAGAAGTCCTCAGTTGTCATCACCCGTCCAGGGGACATGACCTCGGGCGGCCGCACTGCTACTGTTCAAATCTCTGCGAGCGGGGAGCGCGGTCCGAGGAGCTGAGCGAGGCCGGCGCGGAACGAGGGGCTGTGCAGCGAGGGGACCGAAATGAAACTGCTCATCATCGGCATCAACTACGCGCCCGAGCCCACCGGCATCGCGCCGTACACCACTGGCTTGGCCGCCGGGCTCGTGCGCGAGGGCGTGCGGGTGCGGGTGATCACGGGATACCCGCACTACCCGCAGTGGCGGGTCGCCGACGGCTACTCGGGTTCGTCCCGCGTCGAGACGATCGACGGAGTGCGCGTGCATCGGGTGCGGCACTACGTGCCGCGCAACCCGGGCCTGGTCAATCGGGCCGTCATGGAGTTGATCTTCGGCGTCCGAGCCGTGCTCAGCAGGTGGGGCGGCCCTGACGTCGTGGTCTTCGTCACACCGGCCCTGTTCTCGACGCGGATCGCGCTGCTGAAAGCCCGGCTGCTGCATCAGCGACGGGTCGTGTGGGTGCAGGACATCTACAGTGCGGGCATCGCCGAGACGGGCCGGGGTGGGGCTCTGGCGGCCCGCGCGCTGCACGCTGTCGAGCGATCGACCCTGCAGGCCGCCGACAGCGTCGTGGTCATCCATGAGCGATTCAAGCGCCATCTCGTCGCCGACCTCGGCATCGACGGCGAGCGGATCGCCGTCGTGCGCAACTGGTCACACCTCAGCGAAGTCGACGGCTCCGAGCGAGACGCGATTCGGGCCGAGCGCGGCTGGAGCGACGACGACATCGTCGTGTTGCACGCCGGCAACATCGGCGCCAAGCAGGGGCTGGAGAACGTCGTGCGCGCCTCTCAACTGGCGGACTCCGGCAGGTCGTCGGTGCGATTCGTCATGCTCGGCGACGGCAATCAGCGCGCGGCCCTGCTCGAGCTCGGAACCAACTCCCGGCTGGAGTACATCGATCCCCTTCCCGACGCCGAGTTCCGAGCGACTCTCGGCGCGGCCGACATCCTGCTGGTGAACGAACGGCCGGGCCTCAAAGAGATGTGCGTGCCGAGCAAGCTCACCTCCTACTTCAGCACTGGCCTGCCGGTGATCGCCTCGACCGACGAGGGAAGCATCACCGCAGAGGAGCTCGCGAGGTCGGGCGCCGGCCCGCGGGTGGATGCCGGCGATCCGGCCGCTCTGCTGGCGGCCGCCGAGGAACTCGGTGCGCAACCGTGGCGCCGGGCGGAGCTCGGAGCGGCTGGACGCTCGTTCAAGCGCGACCACCTGGCGCAGGACGCGGCGATCAGCGCCTTCCACTCCCTATTGCCCTGAGGACGGGTTCCGTTGGGGGCCGGGTTGCGCTGCGCCGGGTCCGGCTCGCCGGAACTCAGAACGCTTCGTCGATCGTCTCGCCGGTGGCCGGAATGAACACCCGGTTCGTTCCGGTCTTCAGCCTGCCGAACCATCGCCCGTCGACCGGCCCCCGGTTCGTGGCGGGCGCGCCTGCCCAGAGCCCCGGCTCGCGCGGCGAACCGGAGCGCGTCAGCACCGACCCGGCTCCCAGCACCGAACGGGGTGGCAGTTCTGCGCCGCCGAGGATCGTGCAGCCCGCTCCGACGAAGCTGCGTTCCCCGATCACGACGGGGTAGGCGGACTGCACGTCTTTGCGCAGGTCGATGCTGTGCGTGAGCACGCTCGACGAGTGCCCGGCGATGCTGGCGAAGGCGCCGACGGTGATCGAGCCGGAGCAGTCCAGATGGTGCCTGCTGGTCACATAGGCGTGTTCGGCGACGGTCAGGCTCGCTCCATCGGGATACAGCCGTGCGAAGACCGGATGGGCGCTGATCACGTTCAGCCGACCGACCGTGGCGTGCGCGGCGATCTCGAGCAGCCGGAGGTTCCTGATGAGATTCCACCGGGCGATCCGGCTGTGCGCGCCCAACGAGATGACGGCGACGTGGCGCACCAGATTGGATCGGGCCGTAGCCGTCGGGTGCACCGGATGGCCGAGAGCGCAGAGCATCCGGTTCTTGGGTCGAGACGCCGGGAGCAACCACACCAGCGTGAGCATCGAACTCTTCAAGCCACTCATGTTGCATCCATCCCCATCCCGGCGACCTCCCCGTCGGCGACCTCGTCGTCCGCCGCTCCCGGTCGGCGGGCGGCGCGCACGGCATAGAGTTCGATCGAGAGTCGCACCAGAATTCCGACCAGGATGCCCGCGAGCGCCCCCTCGGCGCCCAACAGTACGGCACCCACGGCCACCAGCGGAAGGCCGACTGCCATGCCGACGATGCTCGCCTTGGCCGCCACGCCGAGCTCACCGAGCGCCGGCAGAGCCGCCTTGGCGACGATGTTCTCGAACAGGTACACGCCGGTGATCGCCGACATCAGCACGAGCGCGACGAAGCCCGGCTCGATCTGGCCGCCGCCCAGCCAGTGCATCAGATCTTGCGCGATCAACAGCATGAAAGCAGCGAGCGCGAGCGCGAAGACGACCGACAACGCCATCGCCTGCCGGATCCGCGTCGAAAGCGCTGCTCGCGCGGCCCGCGGAATCCAGCCCTGCATGACCACCGTGAACGGCGAGAGCCCGGCGTTCACCTGACGCTGCACCTTGTCGAGCACCGCGTAGACGGGCTGTACGCCGGGCGCGGCGAGAGTGACGATGGTGATCGGGGCCGCGCTGTAGACCGCCGAGACCAGTGTCGCCGTCAGACCGTGGCGTTGCGCCCACAGCACCGTCTTCACGGATCGGCGGCTCACCGACCTTCGATGTAGTGCATTCCAGGGCCGCAGAATCCACAGCGTGCAGATCACGAACGCCGCGAGCATGCCGATGAGTTGCCACAGCACGCCGATCAAGGCAGTCGAGCCGCTCGCCATGAACATGATGCCGACGAGGGTTCCCGCAACTCGCGGCAGCGTTTCACCGATCAGCAGAGCGTAGGGCTGCGCCCTACCGATGAAGAACCAGTTCGCGGTGAGCCCGACGCTGGTCGTGGAGAGCGCGCCGACGCCGGCGTAGAGCCCGTAGTCGCGACCGATCAGCCAGGCCAGGCCGAACGCGATGATGCCCACCGGCACGAAGATCAGCAGCTCGCACACGACCGACTCCGCGTATTCGCTCAGGCGGCCCTTCAGGTCGGCCCTGGCGATGGTCGCCGGACCGCTCATCCCCCACCCGTAGGCGACTGCGACCGCGGCGACCGCTCCGACCGCCTGACCTGCGGCGATCATGCCCCAGGCCCTCGGTCCGCTTGCCGCGACCATCGACGGAATCGCAACCAGGGAGGCGACGGCCAACAGCAGCATCGAGAGCCCGAAGCCGACGATCTTGCTGAGTCCTCGGCCGGTGGCGCGCAAGGCCTGCGCTCCCGAACGGCCCGCGCGGGGGTCGGCTCGCCCGGCCCCCGACCGCCCCCCGGTGTGCAAGTGCATCTGTAGCCTCTTCGAGTGTCATTTCCCCTGAGACCCTCCTGTGGCGGAGGCGACTCGCTATAGTTGAGGATATGTCAGGAATGGGTTCGGTGTCGATGCAGGATGCACGGTCTGCACGCCGTGAGGCGCCCCCAGTTCGGGCGGCGGCGACGTCCGGGGACGCACCATCGGCGACTCGCGTCGCCCTCGTGCGTCACGATCTGCGAGGCTTCACCGGCACCGGATACGACCGGGGTCGCAACACGGCCTGGCAGATCGCGTGGCAACTGGTGTCTGGGCTCATCGTGATGCGCTGGTGGTGCCCGCCGTCGGTTCGTGCGTCGATCCTGCGCATGTTCGGCGCCCGGATCGGCACGGGTGTCGTGATCCGGCATCGGGTCCGCATCCATTGGCCATGGAAACTCTCGATCGGAGACGGTTCGTGGATCGGAGAAGGAGCCTGGCTGCTCAACCTCGAACCGATCGTGATCGGCAGCGATGTGTGCATCTCCCAGGAGGTGCTGCTGTGCACCGGCAGCCACGACCGCCGCTCCGCCACGTTCGAATACGACAATTCACCGATCGAAGTCGGTGACGGCGCCTGGATCGCCGCACGAGCAACCGTGCTGCGCGGCAGCCGCATCGGGGCCGACAGCGTGATCGGCGCGACGGCGCTGGTCACGGGCGACGTGGCTGCGGGCGAGACAGTGCTTGCGGCGCGAGCCGCCCGGCGTCCGGCCGCCTGATCGAGGCCGCACGATGCGCATTCTGTCGATCGTCACCCTGGTCAGCCCGCACGGCGAGTACGGCGGCCCCGCTCGGGTCGCCTTGAACCAGGCGCGAGAGCTGATCAGACAGGGCCATCACGTCGTTCTGGCCGGCGGAGCACGCGGATACGATGGACGGCTGCCCGATGACATCGAAGGCGTCCCGGTGGCGCTCTACCCGGTGCACACGCTCGTGCCGGGCACCGGGTTCGCCGGGTTGTGGTCTCCCGGCCTGTACCGGGCCCTCTCGCACCTCGCGCGCGATGTCGATGTGATGCACATTCACCTCGCGCGCGACCTCGTCACCCTGCCGGCGGCCGATTGGGCTCGGCGGCACTCGGTTCCCTACGTCGTGCAGACGCACGGCATGATCGACGCCTCGAACAATCCGCTCGCCGCGCCCCTCGACGCGGCGATGACCAGGCGCGTGCTGCGCGGGGCACGAAGGGTCTTCTACCTCACCGAGCGTGAACGACGCGACCTGCTGGGCGTCGCAGGCCCCGATCTGGCCCTGCAGGAGTTGGCGAACGGCGTACCGCTGCCGCAGGCTCCCGGGGCGCCCCGCGATGAGGCTCCTGAGGTGTTGTACCTGGCGCGTCTGGCTCGACGCAAACGCCCGACCGAATTCGTGCGGATGGCAGAACTCGTCTCCGCACGCTTCCCTGCCGCCAGCTTCCGATTGGTGGGTCCAGACGAGGGCGAGGCGGATGCCGTCGAGCGACTCATCCACGGGGCCAGAGCCGACGTGCTCTGGGAGGGACCGATCGCAGCGGAGGCCGTCATCGCCCGGATGTCACGCTCGAGCGTCTACGTGCTGCCTGCTGTCGACGAGCCCTACCCGATGTCCGTGCTGGAGGCGATGTCGCTGGG
>DATMTS010000050.1:0-1885 GCA_035564555.1 Humibacter sp. | reverse complement strand
GCGTGCAGGAGGACAGGGCGGCCGGAGCCAAAGCCGCCGTGAAAGCCGCAGCGATGAACTGTCTACGCTTCATTGCATTCCTTTCTTGGGTGCGTGAAAACGACCCCGTCAACCCTTGACGGCGCCGAGCATGATGCCCTTGCAGATGGACCTTCGAAGCGCTTCTCCAATTCGGCTCCACCCTCCGCTGCGCGAGCGGCGCCGGGCAGTCAGCCGACCTCGAGTTCGATGGTCGCGAACGTGTGCGGTGGCAGTTCGACGACGAGGTCGGATCCGCGCTGCTGCACCGAGAGCTCGACGGGCGTCACGAGATCCGGGTTCGCAGAGGTGTTGTGTGCCGTTGCGCGGTCAGCAGTCAGCATCCTGCCGCGGGCAGCACCGGCCACGCCGCCGCGCAGCTCAACCGTGATCAGAGCCGGCTCGTCAGCGTCCAGGTTGCTCAGCGAGATCAGTGCACTGCCTTCGGTACGGCTCGCTGACGCCGACGCCAGCGGAAGGCTGCGCCCGTCGCTCTCCACGCGACGCACGTTGTCCAGTCGCACGCGCAACGAGTGGGCATCCTGGTGTCCCTTGCTCATCTCGAACACCCAGTACGTGGGCGTGCGGATGAGCGTGGGTCCATCGGTCAGCAGCACCGCCTGCAGCACATTGACCGTCTGGGCGATGTTCGCCATGACCAGGCGGTCGGCGTGACGGTGAAATTCGTCCAGATGAATGCTGGCGACCAGCGCATCGCGCACACTGTTCTGCTGGTACAGGAACCCCGGATGGGTGTCCGGCTCGGCGTCGAGCCACACTCCCCACTCGTCGAGTGCGAGGCCTATGGTCCGGTCGGGGTCATAGGCATCCATGATCGCAGCATGGCGCTGCAGCTGCTCGCCGACCTGCGTGGCACGCGCGAGCGTTCGGTAGTACTCGTCGGTTTCAAAGCACGTCGCGCTGCCCTTGGCCTCTGCGGTCCCGGGCACGGTGTAGGAATGGAACGAGATCGCCTGGTAGGCGCCGACGCCTTCACCCTCCGGCCGGGAGTGCCCGAGCCGGAACCCGAGGGTGCGCATCAGCGTCTCGGTCCACTCGTACGCGTCGCTGTTCGCGCCGGCCGCAATGCGATACAGCTTGTTGCCCCCGTGATCCCGGCTGTACGTGCCGAACGTGCGGGCGGTCGCCGCGTAAGCCTCGGCATCCATCCGGCCGCCGCATCCCCAGGGTTCGTTACCGAGCCCCCAGAACCGCACCTTCCATGGCTCGTCGCGACCGTTCTGGCGTCGCAGAGCAGACATCGGGCTGTCATCGCCACGCGTGAGGTATTCGACCCATTCGCTCGCCTCGCGCACCGTTCCGCTGCCGACGTTGGCGGAAATGTACGGTTCGGCCTGCAGCAGTTCGCACAGCAGCATGAATTCGTGTGTTCCGAAGGAGTTGTCTTCGACGACGTCTCCCCAATGCGTGTTGACCATCCGGGCGCGGCTTCCGGGCCGGCCGGTGCCGTCACGCCAGTGGTACTCGTCGGCGAAGCAGCCGCCCGGCCAACGTACGTTCGGCACGCGGATTTCGCGCAGCGCCTCGACGATGTCGGTACGGATTCCGCGGATGTTGGGGATGTCGGAGTCGGGGCCGACCCAGAACCCCCCGTAGATGCCGTGGCCCAGGTGTTCGGCGAACTGGCCGTACACGTGCCGACTGATCACGGCTCCGGGTTCGTCGAGATCGACGACGGCGCGCACCTCGCTCACGCGACGCACCGCGGCCGGGGTGGACATATTGAGGGTGTCGATAGACAAGATTGATCCTTCGTGTTTTGCGCGACGAGCAGGTCGATCGGCTGTTTCCGGTACCGGGTCCGGCCTGCGGGGCGAGGCGCCCTCCCGTTTCAGGGAGGGCACCT
>DATMTS010000049.1:0-16512 GCA_035564555.1 Humibacter sp. | reverse complement strand
TTCGACGCTCTGCCTTGAGCCGGGCAAGGAGCTCACCCGCATCGCATCCGACGTCGCAGGAGTCGTTATCCTCTGACGCCTGTCGCCGTATCACCTCGCGAGCCGTCGTCGCGACTGGATCGCAAAGTAATCGGTCGACCGAGGTGCGCTGAGGGATCCGCTTCCAGGCAGGCGACGTCAGTGGACGGCCTGTCTGGTGCGATCCTCAGTACTCTTCGACATTCCCGCATTCGCCGCGCAGCCGTCTTGCGGCGACCGCGACGCCCACGACCCCGGCGCACACGAGCAACGTGACGCTGCTTCGTCGACCAGTCCCAGATCTCGACGTCGTGACCCCTCTCATGGATGCGCTCTACTCGTTCGATGAATGGACGCTCGGTGTAGAGCATCTCCGCGGACGCGGCGAGTCGCTAGCCCATCACTTGCAGTCGACGCGGATGGACAGCCCGGTCTCTGCGGAGTGCTGAGCCGCGTCGGCCAAGAGCAGTGCCGCCCTGCCGTCCTCGAACGTCGGGCTGGTCGAGGGCTCACCGCGGACGAGCTTCACGAACTCCCGGAGTTCGGCGGCGTAAGCCTCGGCGTAACGCTCGAGGAAGAAGTCCTGGTACGGCGACTTGGCCTCCACGGCCTCCGCGGTGGAAAGACTGACCAGGCTGGTCGGCGCGTTGGCGACCTGCAACATTCCGGCAGAGCCGAAGGCCTCGATGCGCTGGTCGTAACCGACAGCAGAGTGGCGGGAGTTGACGATCGTGACCATGGCTCCAGAGGAGGAGCGCAAAGTGGATACGGCGGTGTCATAATCGCCGTGCTCGCGGGCGCCGGGATCGAAAAGCGCCGAACCGGTGGCGTGCACCTCGACGATGTCGGGCAGGAAGAACCGGGCCATGTCGAAATCGTGGATCGTCATGTCGCGAAAGATCCCGCCCGAGATCGCGACATATGCGGCGGGCGGAGCCGCCGGATCCCGGCTGATGATCGAGAGTTGTTCGAGATCGCCGATCTCGCCCGCGGCCACCCGGGCCTGCGCGGCCGCGAACGAAGGGTCGAATCGCCGGTTGAACCCGAGGGCGACCGGTACGGACGAAGCGGCGACTTTACCCCGCAGAGCATCCACCCGGGCGACGTCGAGGTCGATCGGCTTTTCGCAGAGAACCGCGATGCCCGCTTCGACGGCGGCCGAAATGAGCTCGACGTGAGTGGGAGTCGGGGATGCGATGAGCACGGCGTCGAGGTCACCGGCCGCGAAGATCTCCTCCGCTTCGTCGGTGACGATCCCGCCGTAGTGCGCAGCGACGGCGCGCGCGCCGTCGACTATCGGGTCGCATATCCGAGCCAGCGTCGTCTCGGGATCGGCGGCGATGCTGCGAGCATGCACCTGCCCGATTCTGCCCGTGCCGATCAGACCGAATCGAAGGGGCGTCGTTCTCAATTTCATTCCTGTTCTCATCACCGTCAACACCACGCCCGCAGCGCTTCGCGGCTGACTTTCTGGTCGTGCTCTCTGCGACCGAGAAAATCGTCGAGCGGTGTGCCGGGAGCGGGAAGCACATCCTGCTCCACGACGACCCAGCCGTCGTATCCGATCGCGTCGATCGTGTTCAACACCGCCGGCAGATCGATGTCGCCCTGCCCGAAGGCGACGAAGGCCCCCGAGGACCACACCTCGGTCATGCCGCCGCCGGAGTCGAGCACACGCCTCAGTCGCGCTGTATCGACATCCTTGAGATGCAGGTGATTGATGCGCGGCCCCCATCGACGCACGGCTTCGAGCGGGTCGCCGCCGCCCAGCAGCAGATGTCCGGTATCGAGTGTGAGGCCGATATCCACCAACTGCAGAAAGCGGTCGATCTCGTCCGGCGCCTCCACGAAGGTGCCCGCGTGATGGTGAAACGTCGGTTCCAGCCCGGCGGCACGCACCAGGGATGCCGCTCGTTCGCTGTTACGGGCGAGCCGATCCCACCCAGCGCCGTCGAGACCGCCCGCCGCTCGGCCGAACGACGATTTTCGCTCGGCGGAACCGTGATCGGCCAGGGTCGGTTTCGGCAGTCGCGCCGGGGACGACTCTGCAACATCCGCGAAGACCCGCAGGGCCGCCTCGAGCAGCGGAAGGCTGTCTTCGAACGCTTCATCGTCTGAGAACGGCAACTCGACCCACCCGCCGGCGAGCTCCAAGCCGAACCGCTCGAGCCGTTTTCGCAGTTCGATGCCTCGTCCGAGGTATCCGACCGGCCCGAGATCGATACCCGCGTACCCGGCACGGGCCAGGATGTCGAGCATGTCGTCTGGTGCGACCGTCTCGGCGCCTTCGGGAGTCATCTCGAAGACGCCGAAGCTCACCGGCGCTCCTGCCACGCTCGCCTTCACGCCGGATCCTCCTCGCCGAGAAGGGGCCGCTGCGCGGTGCGCTGCTTCTCATACGCCGTTCGCGCGGCCTGAGTCGTGGGGAGCGTGGCCACCTCCGCCACGGGCACATCCCACCAGCCCTCACCGTCAGGCGCGTAGATCAGTGGATCGCTTCTGATCTGGATGACGGTGGGCCCGTCCGACTCTTTGGCTTCTTCGATGGCAGAGCGCAGCTCCCGCAGAGCTGCCGGGCCCGGTTCGATCTCGACTACGTCGACTCCGTAGCTGCGGGCATTCATCGCGAGATCGACCGGGAGGATGTGCTCGGTCTCGAAGTTGCGGGCGAGCGGGTCGTACGCGCGGTACTTCGTGCCGAAGCGCGCAGCCCCGACGGTCTCGGAGAGATGGCCGATCGAGGCGAAGCCGTGATTCTGCACGATCACGACGATGAGCTTGATCCGCTCCGCGACGGCCGTCACCAACTCGGAGTTGAGCATGAGGTACGACCCGTCTCCCACCATGACGATCACATCCCGGTCGTCCCCGTCGGCGAGCAGACCGCGTTTGACTCCGAGCCCCCCAGCGATCTCGTATCCCATGCAGGAGAACGCGTATTCGACGTGATATCCGAGCGGATCCCGCACGCGCCACAACTTATGGAGATCGCCGGGCAGGGAGCCCGCCGCTTGCACGATGACGTCCCGGGGATCGCTCGCCGCGTGCACCGCGCCGATGATCTCGGCCTGACCCGGGAGAGCTGCGCCCGTCGATTTCAGAGCGGTGTCGACGATCGCGTCCCATTCGGCTTTCTCGTTCCGGATGCGCTCGGCGTAGGCATCCGAGACGCGGTGGCGCGACAGCTCCGCGGTGAGGGAGATGAGCGCCTCCCGAGCGTCGGCGACCACCGGCGACTGCGTGCCGTGCTTGTAGGCGTCGAAGGAGGCGACGTTGATGTTGACGAAGCGCACGGCAGGGTGCCGGAACGCCGTGCGCGATGCCGTCGTGAAATCGCTGTAGCGAGTTCCGATCCCGATGACCAGATCGGCCTCGGCGGCGACCCTGTTTGCAGCAGCGGTCCCGGTGGTGCCGACGGCACCGAGGTACTGAGGGTGGTCCCAGCGCAACGAACCGCCGCCGGCCTGTGTGGTGCCGACCGGGATTCCGGTCGCCTCGACGAACGCTTGCAGCGCCTCCTCCGCTCCGGAATAGATCACGCCACCGCCCGCGACGATGAACGGGCGCTCCGCAGACCGGATCGCGGCGATCGCGGTGGCCAGGGCATCCCGCTCGGGCGGCGGCCGGCGGATGCGCCACTGGCGGTCGGTCAGGAACTCGACCGGGACGTCGATGGTCTGGGCCTGCACATCCTCGGGCAACGCGATCGTGACGGCGCCCGTCTCGGCAGGGTCGGTGAGCACGCGCATCGCGCCGAGCGCAATCGAGTACAGCTGCTCGGGCCGCTGCACGCGGTCGAAGAAGCGGGAGAGCGGCCGGAAGGCGTCGTTCACGGTGAGTCCGATGTCGTGGGGCTGTTCGAGCTGCTGAAGCACGGGATCAGCGACACGGGTCGCGAAAGTGTCACTCGGCAGAAGCAGCGCCGGCAGGCGGTTGGTCGTGGCCAGCGCGGCGCCGGTGAGCATGTTGGTCGCGCCGGGCCCGACGGATGCGGTGGATGCATATGTACCGCGTCGACGGTGGATTCGGGCGTAGCCCACGGATTGGTGCACCATCGCCTGTTCGTTGCGTGCCTGGAAGTACGGCATCACCTCCGGCTGCCGGGCGTTGAGCTGCGCGAGCGCCTGCCCGATCCCGGCGACGTTGCCGTGCCCGAAGATGCCGAAGACGCCCGGGATGGTGCGTTCGCGGTGATCACCGTCGACGGTCCACTGGTGTGCCAGGAACTCGATGAGCGCCTGGCTGACCGTCAATCGTTTCGTCGCCGTCATCAGCGCCGGCCTTCCTTCTCGCTGGAATAGGGGAGTCGCCCGTCGACCGCTTGCTCGCGCCAGGTCCCGCGTAACCAGGCGTGTGCAGGATCGTCCGTGATCAGCCACTGGCGTTCCGCGTCGGGACCGGCCATCACGTTGAGGTAATAGAGGTCATAGCCCGGGGCGGCGACGGCCGGACCGTGGTATCCGTATGGGAGCAGGGCGATGTCGCCGGAGTGCACGAGGCCGTCGACCTCGATTTCGCCCGCCCCCGAAGAGTAGGCGCTGAAGAGGCCGAACGGCTCGCCTGCTTCAGCTCGGCCCCGTTCGGTCGCCGCCTCGAAGTAGTAGATCTCCTCCAGACGTGATTCGCGACCCGGGACGGACTCGTCGTGCTTGTGCGGCGGATAGGACGACCAGTTCCCCGCAGGCGTGACGACCTCGCAGACGATGAGCCGCGCAGCATCCAACACCCCGGGGACGCCGAAATTGTGCACCTGCCGACTTGCCTGACCGGCGCCGCGCAGTTCGATCGGCGTATCGGAAGCCGCCAGATACCGAGACGGACGATCCTCCTTCGTCGGTGACGTCGCGAGCGCGACGCGGCCATGACCGCTGACGGTCCCGGTGGTCGACGCGCCGAGGAACAGCACGTCGGTCGCCCCGTCGAAAACGCTGCGTCGCCCCGTCAGTTCGGTGACCGCTCCGTCATGCCGCACAGTGAACGAACCCGAGAGGGGCACCACGATCGCTTCCGTGCCGGCCCCCGGAACAGGCACTTCGTTCCCGGTGAGTTCGGCGACGCGCAGGCCGGTGTGGTGCCACTTCGGCACGGAATCATCGACCACAGCCTGCCAGCCATCACGGGCCAACGCCCCGCGCGGGAAGAACCACTCGTTTTGCGCAACCATCGTGCCTGCCGCCTCCGCTCGTATGCCGTCTTCAGTCGCTTTCGGGGAATCCGAGGTTGATGCCGCCATGGCTGGGGTCGAGCCAGCGGGAGGTGATCGCCTTCAATTGTGTGAAGAACTTGACTCCTTCCGCGCCGTGCGCTTTGGTGTCGCCGAACAGCGAGTCCTTCCAGCCGCCGAAGGAGAAGGTGGCCACCGGCACCGGGATGGGCACATTCACTCCGATCATGCCGACTTCGATCTCCTTCTGGAAGCGGCGGGCGGCGCCGCCGTCGCTGGTGAAGATCGCCGTGCCGTTGCCGAACGCGCTCGCGTTGATCAAGGCCACGCCCTCCGCGTACGTCTGCACGCGCACGATAGCAAGCACCGGACCGAAGATCTCCTCGGTGTAGACGCGGCTGGTCGTCGGCACTTCGTCGATCAGGGTCGGACCCAGCCAGAATCCCGCGGCCTCCCCATCGGGCTGTACCTGGCGGCCATCGATCACCACCGTCGCGCCGTCTTCGGCTGCGATCTCGATGTACGAGGCGACCTTGTCGCGATGCTCCTGCGTCACCAGAGGTCCCATGTCGCAACCGCGCCGCCCGTCGCCGATCCGCAGGCCGGCGACCCGGTCGCGGATCTTCTCGATCAGGTCATCGGCCACCGGTTCGACCGCCACGACCACGCTGATCGCCATGCACCGCTCCCCGGCCGAGCCGAACCCGGCGTTCACCGCGGCATCCGCCGTCAGGTCGAGGTCGGCATCCGGCAGCACCAGCATGTGGTTCTTCGCCCCACCGAGGGCCTGCACCCGCTTGCCGTTCTTGGCCGCCGTCTCATAGATGTACCGCGCGATCGGGGTCGACCCGACGAATGAGACGGATTTCACGTCGGGGTGCGTCAGCAAGCCGTCCACCGCCTCCTTGTCGCCGTG
The DNA here is from genome assembly GCA_035564555.1 of Humibacter sp. GTDB lineage: Bacteria > Actinomycetota > Actinomycetes > Actinomycetales > Microbacteriaceae > DATMTS01. The sequence continues at coordinate 10,414 of DATMTS010000049.1, read as the reverse complement.
CAGCACGGTGAAGATGCCGTCCGGCAGGCCGGCCTCCTGCCAGAGGCCGGCCAGCCAGATCGCGGCCGACGGGTCTTTCTCGCTCGGCTTGAGCACGACTGCGTTGCCCGCCGCGATGGCGATCGGGAAGAACCACATCGGCACCATCGCCGGAAAGTTGAAGGGGCTGATGATCGCGACCACGCCGAGCGGCTGCCGAGTCGAATAGACGTCGATGCCGGTGGACACCTGCTCGCTGAACTCTCCCTTGAGGTGATGCGCGAGGCCGGTGGCGAACTCCACGACCTCTTGCCCGCGGCTGATCTCGCCCAGGGCATCCGACACGACCTTGCCGTGTTCGCTCGTGATGATCTCGGCGAGCTCGCCTTTGCGGGCATCCAGCAGTTCGCGGAACCGGAACAGCACGGTCTGCCGTTTTGCCAACGATAGGTCGCGCCACGCCGGGAAGGCCGCCTTGGCCGAGGCGACCGCCGCGTCGATGTCGGACCGATCCGCCAGGGCGACGCGCTTCGTCTCGACGCCGAGTGCCGGGTCGAACACCGGCGCCGTTCGCGCGCTCGCCGAGGGATGTTCCGCACCCGCGATCCAATGGTTCACGATCGGAAGATCGCCACGGGAAGTGCCGGCGGTCAGGGTTGTCTCGGGGGTGCTCATTGCGCTTCCTTACAGTTGGGGCGGATTCAGTGCAGGCCGGGTCGTTCAGAGGAGGGACGGGACGGAACTCCGGCTGGGATGCACCAGGCGGGCGGCGATCTCGACCGCTTCGGCGACGTTGCCGTCCGGCGGATACAGCAGTGTCCTGCCGACCGTCAAACCACGGACGCCGGGCAGAGCAAGAGCGCCTTCCCACGCAGCGAACGTCTCCTCCGGATCCTCGCCGGAATCGCCGCCCAACAGCACGGTCGGCATCGTTGTGGCAGCCATCACCCGCTCCATGTCTTCGACGACGGGCAGCTTCATCCAGGTGTAGGCGCTGCTGGAACCGAGCCCCGACGCGATCGCGACGGAGGTGATCACGCTTTCGACGTCGAGTTGGTTGACGATTCTGCCATCGACCCACGTGCTGATGAACGGTTCGAGCATGATGGGTAGCCCTGCGCGAGCCGACTCCGTGACGGCACGTGCGGTGGCCTCCAGGGTCGCTGCGGTCGCAGGGTCGCCGAGATTGACGCGGACGAGCGTCTTGGCGAAGTCGATTCCTGAGGAGACCATCGTGGGCACATCGAAGCCGGTGTAGCGATCGTCCATCTCGAAGGATGCCCCGCGCAGGCCGCCCCGGTTCATCGATCCGACCACGATCTTGTTGTCCAGCAAGCCCAGCAGAGCCAGGTCGTCGATGATGTCCGGAGTACCCAGTACACCGTCGACTCCAGGGTGGCCCAATGCCGCGGCGAGCCGCTCGAGCAGGTCGTATCGGTCAGCCATCGCCATCGAATTGCGACCCACCCCGAGTGACCCGCGTGCCGGGTGGTCGGCCGCAATGATGAAGAGTCGACCATCGCCTTCGAGGACGCCCCGGCGTTTTCGTTCGGCCATGCACTGCCGGATGGAGTCCGGCCGTTCCGCTCGAAGCTGCGGCAGTCGACGGATGAACTCGGCACTCACGTCGTTCGTCATCGGGGATCTCTTACCAGAAATCGGTCCACCTCTTCGCTCGTCGGCATCGCCGTCGAACACTCGCGGCGAGTAGCGACGATCGCTCCGGCGACGTTCGCGAAGCGGATGACGTGCTCCAGGTCCCATCCCCGCAGCAACCCATGACACAGAGCGCCGCCGAACGCGTCGCCGGCACCGAGGCCGTTGACGACATCCACCGGGATGGCGTCAAGCTCGACGGACTCCTCGCGCGTCTTGGCGAGCACGCCGCGTGGTCCGCGTTTGACGATCGCCAGTTCGACGCCGTGCGCCAGGAGCGCATCCGCTGCACGCACCGGGTCGGTCTCCTCGACGGCGACCTCGCATTCCTCGCGGTTGCCGACAGCGACCGTTGCGAACGACAAGGCAGCCTGAACTTGCGCGCGCGCCTCATTGCGGCTTTCCCAGAACATCGGCCGGTAATCGAGGTCGAGTACCGTGTGGCCCTGCCGGGCTCTCGCCCGCAAGGCGGCGAAGTGGGCCGACCGACTGGGATCTTGGCTCAGTCCGGTGACAGTGGACCAGAAGACGTTCGCACGCCGGATCTGCTCGAGCGGAAGGTCGTCCGCTTCGATGTTGAGATCCGGAGCTTTCGGCTCGCGGTAGAAGTAGAGGGGGAAGTTGTCGGGCGGAAAGATCTCACAGAAGGTGATGGGCGTATTCAGCACTGGGTCGGTACGCACGTACGCAGTGCCGACCTGCAGTCGTTCGAGTTCACGCAGAAGGTAGCGGCCGAACGGGTCGGCCCCGACGCGCGAGACGAGAGCGACATCGTGGCCGAGCCGTGCGGCGGCAATGCTGACATTCGCCGCGCTTCCCCCGAGGTACTTGCCGAAGGTCGAGACGTCTTCGAGACCCACGCCGTCTTGCAGCGGGTAGAGATCGACTCCCAGTCTTCCCATGACAATGATCTCGGTCGATTGCGTGCTGGTGCTCACATCTTTCCTAACGTCTAGGTCATCGATGACCGGTCCGAGGATGTGCTAACAATAGCACAAGCGCAACTGGGGGCCCGCTTCGATCCAATGCCTTGAGACGTAAGATTGTAGCAACAATCGATGGGCTGTTCGCAAGGGGTGAGATGACGAACACAGAGACTGTATGGCCGGACGAACTGTTTGCGGACTTGGATCGAAGCGGGCCGATTCCCCTGTACTTTCAGATCTCGTCTCGTCTTGAAGCGGCGATCCGCTCCGGGTCGATCGCCCCCGGCAGTCGGCTCGAGAACGAGATCGCCATCGGGCAACGCCTCGGCCTTTCACGCCCGACGGTCCGGCGCGCGATCAAGGAGCTGGTCGATCGCGGTTTGCTCGTGAGGCGACGGGGGATCGGAACCCAAGTGGTTCAAGGCCAGGTGACCCGGCCCGTCGAGCTCACCAGCCTGTACGAAGATCTTCGGACGAGCAATCACGAGCCGGGCACCAACGTGCTCACCTACGAGATCATCCCCGCTGACGACGTCGTCGCGCAGCAACTGGCGATCGCGCCGGGCAGCGAGGTCATCCACCTGCGTCGGCAACGGCTGTCGGATGGCACGCCGGTCGCGATCCTCGAGAACTTCCTGCCCGTCGAATTCTCCTACGTCACGGCGGCTCAACTGGAGACCCGCGGTCTTTACCAGACTCTTCGAGCTCGCGGCGTGACCGTTCAGATCGCCAAGCAGAAGATCGGTGCACGCCGTGAGCAACACGACGAACACGACCTGCTCGACATCGCGAAGGGAAGCCCCGTGCTGACGATGGAGCGCATCGCTTACGACAACTCGGGGCGAGCCATCGAGTACGGCCAACATTGCTATCGACCCGACATGTACAGCTTCGAGACGACACTCGTCGCCAAGTAGGTGCGCCACCGAGCCGCCAGAATCGCTCAGCCGGCGTCGGTGGCACCCGTGATCTTGTCGATCTCGTCCTGCGTGAGGGGAGACCAGGGTGAGGAATCCGGGCTTGACGAGGCTGCCGCCGGGCTGTCACCCTGCGTCCACCATTTAGCCTCGAACGGCACGCCGCCGAACAGCACACGGGCACCCTTGTTGTACTGACCGGTTCCCGACCAGTCGGCGTACGTGCCGGCAGGCAGAGTGGGCTGCGGAATCGGAGTCTCTCCCGGTAGAACCGGCCCGACGAGTTGCCATGGCGTCTCCCAGGAGTTCAGCACCGGGTTGTCCGGCACGTCGCCCTTCGTCCACCATTTCGCGACGTACACGTTGTGATGCCAGACGACCTTGGTGCCTTTCAGATAGGAGTTGGCGGCAGCCCAGATCTGATAGGGCGAGTGAGCCGGGTCATCCTTCACCGCGGCGGTCGAGGTCGGCTCCGCTGTGGTCACCGACGACTTGCCCAGCACGATGTGGCCGTCGAAGCCCTTGGCGAGCACCGACGCGAACGTCTGCTTGCCCTGTGCGACCCCGCTGCAGGCATCCGAGACGATGGCAGTGTTCACGTAGTTGGAGCCGCAGACCTTGTCGCGGTTCGCCGACCACATCGACATGCGGCCGAGCCCCTTCGACTTGGCCCACAGGTTGAAGGCGCTCGCGTCGCTGAGCGTGAACACTTCCGATTTCACATCGTTTTGACCGATCATCGGCGTCGCACCCATCTTCGCCCACAGGCTCGGGTCGCTCTGGTGCAGCTTGTTGCGGTCGTACAACACGCCGAGTTGGTGCTGCGCGGCCGAGATGGCGGCCTCGGACGCGGCAAGCATGGTCTGCGACTGCGGTTTGGCAGCGCCGTAGTCCATCACCATCACGTCGACTCCGGCGATGTCGACCTTGGCCTTGATCATGGAGTCGATCGCGTCCGTCGCCTGCGAGGTCATGCCGCTGGGCGCGACCGGAAGGGTCAACCAGACGGCGAGGCCGCTCCCTGCCGAGCGGCGCTCTTTCTGCAGCGCGGCGATCGCGGCAGCTCGGCGCTCGTTCACGGCAGTGTCGCCGAGCCCGGAGCCCTCGAGATCGAGGTCGATGGTCCCCACCTTGTAGCGGTCGACCACGCTGGCGTACGCCTTCTGCAGCTGCGACACATCGCTGCACCCGACGGCCAGTTCGTCGTTGTTCAATCCTCCGAACGAGACTGCGACGGTGCCGCCCTGCTGCTGCAGCCTGGCGATCCTGCGATCGAGGTCGAGTGCGCCGCGCGCCTGGTCGAGCGTGTATGCGCCGCCCCAGGACGGCGTGCACGCGTCGGACTGTGACGAGACGATGAATGAGAGCACGGCGTCCTGCGTCTTCGTGGCGCCCAGATTCTCGAAAGCGAACCGAGGCGTCGCGGTCACGTCGACGTACGAGGCGAACCACGGCTTCACATCGACGGACGCACGCGCGCTCCACCATTGGAAACCGACGATGCCACCCGTGATGACGAGCACCGCCACGACGATCGCTCCGATGACACGCAGAGGCGACAATCGGCGCCCGGGCTCGACGGCTGTCGCAGACTGCGGACCGGCCGCGCCCAGGCCTTCGGGCTGGTGCTTGCGGCGGCCCATCAGGCTGCCTGCTTCGCTGAGTCGACGACGACACCGTGTGCGTCGTCTCCCAGGTGCGGCATGTCGCCGGCGTCATGACCGTGGTAGAGCACGGAGCGCCAATTGAGCGCGGCGGTGGCCGGCTGCCCTGCGGGTGCCGGGCGTCTGCGGCCGCGTTCGACATAGAGCGGCTTGGTCAGGCCGAGCCAGAGATCCACGATCGAATTACCCACGCCGATGTACGACACCGTGGCCCAGATCGCCAGGATGGCGTTGAAGGCCGCGAATGCGGCGTTGCCCCAGTTCTCCGCGTTGACGTCACGCCAGAGCGTGAACAGCGAGAAGGCGATGATCAGATACGGGGTGAGCACGTACATGAGTGGAGAAGCCGTGCGGTTCTTCACCTTGGGCGTGCGGGCGAACGGGATCTTTTTGCCGGTCAGAGACTGCTGGATCGACTTGAGCACGCCGGCGAGGTTCACCGGCAGCAGGATCAGGTTGAATCCGTAGATTCGGAACACGTCGGATGCCTTGTAGCCGGCGTAGCGCAGGTCGCTGGCCATGGCGACGAAATACGGCAGAGCGGCAAGCAGCACCAACGGGCTCAGCAGACGACCGTCGTACGGGTATGCCAACAGGAAGATCAGGCCGAAGCTGGCCCAGGTGAGGGATGCCATGTAGTTGATTCGCAGCATGAGTTCCGTGCGCGAGACCAGTTGTCCTTGGCGTTTGCGTTCACGCACCTGGCGCCACAGCTTCGGCAGGATGAGCAGACCGCCGTTCGCCCAGCGCCGCCGCTGCACGATCAAGGAGCCGAAGTCGGGCGGCGTGGCGGAGTAGCTCAGGCGTTCGGGGTAGTTGACCAGGGTCCAGCCGTGCGTCCCGAGATCCACGCTCGATTCAGTGTCTTCGATCACGGTGCGGTCCTGAATGTACCGGCGCACCTCGAAGCCGCCCACGAACTCCGTCTCGACGATGTCTTCGAGAGCGCGCTTGCGGATCACGGCATTGGCACCCACCCAGAAGGTCGCCCCGAAATGGCTCAGCCCTTGATGCAGAACGTGCTGGATGTCGGTGGTCGCGCCGGCCAGACGCTCGATTCGCGTACCGGCCCCGCGGAACGACGAGTACGGGGTCTGGGTGACGGCGACGCGGGAGTTGTCCGGCTGCTGCAGGAAATAGGTGAGGCGAAGGCAGTATTCGCGCAGAAGGATCGAGTCGGCGTCGAGAGTGAGCAGGAAGTCGCTGTCCGGGATCTCGATGTCGCCGGGGCGGCGCGCCGCGGTCGGGGTGAGGATAGGACCCTGGGGGGTCTCCTCGACCCGGTAGGTGCCGCCCATCAGCCCGATGTAGCCGTTCAGATTCATCGCCTTGTTCGCCTCGTGCGAGAGGGACGCCCACTGCTTGCGCTCGAACACGGCGAGTTCGGCGTCGAAGGTCCAGGCGAGCCGGCGGTAGAACTGCGCGACGCGTTCGGTGGAGAGCGCGGCTCCCTCATCGAGTGAAGCGTTCAGGGCGCGCGCGATAAGGTCGAGTGCGTCGCCCAGGCCGCGCAGCACCTGCTCGGTGAAGAAGAGGTCCACGTGGTCGTCGACCTGATGGGCTCGGGCCTGCGAGTGCAGCCAGCCCGCGGCCCATACGTAGTGCGCCGCCAGCTCGCGCGATGCCTCGGTCGAGGCGAACGTTCCGGAGTCGCTCATCTCGAAGCGCAGCAGAGCGTCGAAGAAGCGCGTGCGGGGCTCTGCGAGCAGCGTGCTGATCTCGACGGGGAGGTTGCGAGTGACCTTCAGCCGCTCCTGCGCGACCGGGTCGGTCGGGTTCGGATCATCGTCCAGCAGCAGCACCACCCTCATCGATGGGTACTCCTGAAGAGCCGCCGAGAGCAGCGTCATCCGCACCACCTCGGGCTCTTCGGCATACGAGGGCACCAGCACCGTGATCGAGGGCTGGTTGGTTGCGAAGTGGCGGTCGAGCTCGGCCCGCGGCACCCGCACATGCTTCTTGAAGCGCTGCAACGCACCCTGACGCGCGACCAGATACATCAGCGCCGAGAACGTCAAGAAGGTGACGACGATCGTGTACCCGACGGCCTCCATCGTGAAGCGGAAGTTCTCGGTTCCACTGTCGATGAACTGACGGATGATCGTGGTCACCAGGTAGGTCGCCCAGAACACCACGGTGAGCACGATCGCGATTCGGCTCCACGTGATCTTGGCGTCAGATGGTTTCGGGTGAACCGTGGGTAGCGGTTCGGTGCGGCGCTCGGCACCGGCTTGTCGTTTTCGGGCAGGACGGAACTGCGTAGAACTCATGATCGGGTATGTGTCCTTCGGGAAGAGCTCGCACTTTCGGGTCGCGCGTTCGGGTAGCTCTCTAGGTGTCCACGCTAATGAGGACAAGGCGGGGGACAAACCCCCACTAGTGGTCTCCCCCCAACCGGGGTATTCCGGACGATGAGCATCCATCAACAACGATCATGGCGAGTGGACCTAGGCTGGGCTCGTGCCCGAGCCCGTTCCCGATCCGCGACGTATCGTGCTCACTCTGCGCAAACCAGGCCTTGGGTGGTACCCGAAGCCCACCGTGCGATTCGACGGTCGAGGCCATCCCGCGCAATGGGGTAGCGGCACCTGGCAGGTGGCATCCGATCGACCGACGACCGTGGGGGTCTTTCTCTACAACCGGCTCTGGACCTTCGGCTCGGCTTCGGTGGAGGTCGACCCCCAAGGACCGTCGCGGTTCGTCTACCGGGCGCCGCTGCTGCCGTTCCTCCCCGGGAGGCTTCGCGCCGAGACGTAGTGGGCGACGCGTTCAGCCGGTCGCCCGATGGTCCGCGATGATCTCGGAGATCGCTCTGCGCGCACGGGCCGCCTCGGCTTGCGGGTCGTGGGCGCCGGCAGAGCCGGCTGCGACGATGAGCGCTTTCCAGATCGCCCAGCCACGCCCGCGCGCCCACAGCTCGTCGTCCCACCATGCGCCGAGCCCGGTTCGGAACGATGCGCGCGCCGCGCCGCCGAAAACGCTCCAGGCGATGGCAAGATCGCAGGCGGGGTCGCCGACGCCCGACGTGCCGAAGTCGATGACCGCCGCCAATTCTCCCTCGCGCAACAAGAGATTGCCCGGCGCGATGTCGCCGTGGAACCAGACCCGACGTTGCGACCGCGCTCTCATCGTCGTCCGCCACACATCGCGCGCACCCTCGACGTCGACGGTGTCGCCGAGCGCGGCGAGGGCGTCGTCGACCTGGGATGCGTACACCTCCGGATGCGCGCCACGCCAGAAGTTGTGCTCGCCGGGTGCCGGGCCGCCGATCGGATCGATACGGCGCAAGGCGTTCATGAATCGCGCCACACCGAAGGCCAGCGACGATGCGTTGCCGGCGGAGTCCGCAGAGACGGGCTCCCCGTCGATCCAACGATAGACCGACCAGGGACGAGGAAAGCCGGCGGACGGTACGCCCCGGGCCACCGGCTCGGGGATCTGGAGCGGCAACAGCGGGGCAAGAACAGGCAGCCAACGCTGCTCCTTCTCGACTTGCTGCAGATAGCCGTCGGAGCTCGGCAGTCGAACGCTCAGTTCGTCGCCGAGGCGGAAGGTGCGGTTGTCCCAGCCTCCGGGCAGCACCTGCCGAACCGGCAATGCCGCCCACTGCGGAAACTGGTCGGCGATCAGGGCGCGCACCAGGTCGGCGTCGATGACCGGCTCGGCGTTGCGCTCGGGCGCTTCGTGCGATCGACCCCTAATCCGCCGGCTCCTGTCCGGCGAGGGCTTCGAGCACAGCCTCGTGCAGCACGCCGTTGGTCGCAAGCGGCGCCGGATCCCATAGCGCGGCGCCACCGGTGACCGAGGTGAATCGGCCTCCCGCCTCCTCGACGATCGGAATCAGCGCGGCGACGTCGTAGGGGTGCACCCCGAACTCGCCGACCACCTCGATCATCCCCTCAGCCAGCAAGGCGTAGGACCACAGGTCGCCGTATGCGCGATCGCGCCATACCTTCCTGCTCAGATCGATGAGTCGGTCGAGATAACCGCGCGAGTCCCACTGACGGATGCTCTGAAAGCTGATCGAGGCATCCGCGAGGTCGCCGATGGAGGAGACCCGGATGCGATAGGGCTCACGGCCGGCCTCCTGCGCCCAGGCGCCGTGACCGCGGGCCGCCCACCAGCGCTTTCCCAGCGCCGGCGCGCTGGCGACTCCGAGCACGGGTTCGCCGCCGACCGCGAGGGCGATCAGTGTTCCCCAGACGGGCAGCCCCCGCTCGTAGTTGTGCGTTCCGTCGATCGGGTCGATGATCCACTGCCGCCCGGCCGCCGGGGAGCCGCCGTACTCCTCGCCGAGGATGCCGTCTGCGGCACGTTCGGAGCCGAGCGTCGCACGGATGGCGCGCTCCACCGCTCGGTCGGCATCGGTCACGTGCGTACGGTCGGGCTTCGTGGTCACGTGCAGATCGTTCGCCCGGAAGCGCGCCATCGAGATCGTGTCGGCGCAGTCGGCCAGTCGCAGAGCGAGGCTCAGATCCGCCGCGAGGGAGTCGGACGATGCGGTGTCGGTCACGGCATCCAGACTACCCAGCAGCGGCGGCCTCGAGGGCGTGCTCAACTGGCATCCGGCGGCTTCGGGATGCTAGTGTTGTGCCTCGGTTCGGGTTAGCCCGCACTTCGCGCCTCTAGCTCAATTGGCAGAGCAACTGACTCTTAATCAGTGGGTTCCGGGTTCAAGTCCCGGGGGGCGCACCAGTTCGCACGGAATGACAGAAGGCTTCAATCCCTTTCAAACGCTGGGATCGCGGCCTTTTCAGTTTTCGCCGTCAGCGCGTGGATGGGCGGTTTGCCCCCGTTTTGCCCACATCTGATTTCGCTACTGCGTCATCCAGACGCCTGGCTACAGCGTCGAGGTCATCGTCGGAAGAGGTCCGCGTAGACGTCGAGCGTCATCGCGGCGCTCTTGTGGCCGAGCATCTTCTGCAGCACCTTGATGTTCGCGCCAGCGCTCACGGCGAGACCGGTGGCGGTGTGTCGAAGGTCGTGCGGAGTCATGTAGTCGAGGCCGGCCGCGCTTACCGCCAGAGCGAACCACGAGGGCCTGTGTTCACGATGGTGCGGACGTCCGAGGAAGCCGCCGTGCGGTCGTTCGAAGATCAGATTGTCCCTTGATTTTCCGGCGACGGCATCCTGCATCGGCTCGGCGACGACGTTGGGTAGAGGAACGGATCGCCGCTCCCAGCTCTTGGGTGTGCCGAGAATGACGTGGCCATCGACCTGCGTTGCCGATCGCTGGACCGTTATCCGACGACGGTCGAAGTCGATGTCGCGG
>DATMTS010000048.1:0-5679 GCA_035564555.1 Humibacter sp. | reverse complement strand
TAAGAAAGGACGCGTCATGCGTATGCCGCTCACCCCCACCACCCGGCTCGACATCGCGCTGCTCACGTTGCGGCTCGGCCTGCTGGTCGACTTCTTCGTCCACGGTTCGCAGAAGCTCTTCGGCGCATTCGGCGGCGGAGGGGTCGCCGGGACCGGGGCCTTCCTCGCGTCGATCGGCGCCAACCCGGGACCGCTCTGGGCAGTTGTCGTCGGGTTGGTCGAGTTCGGCGGTGCAATCTGCATCGGCGTCGGTCTTCTGACCCGTTTCGCTGCAGCCGCCGTCGCGCTCGACATGTTCACTGCGATCGCGCTCTACAACTGGCCTCACGGATTCTTCGCCGAGACAGCAACGGGTGGATGGGAGATCAACATGCTCATCATCGCGATGTGCGTTGCTCTCGTGCTTGCCGGCCCGGGCGCGTACTCCCTCGATCGCGTCGTCGTTCGCGTCCGGCAGAACCAAAGGGCCGCCAGCCTCGCAAGCTGACGACTCGGCCACGGCGTCAGGAGGCGGCGGTCCTCGAGCGTGTCGCACGCCGCCTCCCAATGGGATGGCTACCCGTTGATGACGCGGGGAACCGCTACGGCCTTCAGACCCTCCACACCGAACTCGAGACCGTAGCCGGAACCCTTGACGCCGCCAAACGGAATGAAAGGGTTGACGCCGCCGTGCGAGTTGATCCACACGGTTCCCGCCTGCAGTCGCGCCGCGACCTTCCGTGCCTCGTCGCGATCACTCGACCAGACCGAGCCACCAAGGCCCACTTCCAGTCCGTTGGCGCTGGCGATGGCATCCTCGACGTCCGAGTAGCGGATGATCGGAAGTGCCGGCCCGAACTGCTCTTCGTCCACCAGCGCGACGCCGTCGCTGACATCGGCGACCAGGGTGATCGGGTAGAACAAGTCGCCGAGTTCCGTCGCGGGCCGGCCTCCGGTGACGATGCGTCCGCCGTTGGCCTTCGCGTCGTCCACGAGGCGCTTGACGATCTCGAACTGTTCCTTGTTCTGAAGAGGCCCGAGGACATTCTGCTCGTCCAGGCCGTTACCCATCGGCATCTGCGCGGCAACCGCCGCGAGTGCCTCGACGACCTCTTCATAGATGGAGTCGTGAACGTACAGGCGCTTCAGGGCGGCACAGGTCTGCCCCGTGTTGATGAATGCACCCCAGAACAGGTCTTGCGCGATCGCCTGCGGGTCGGTTCCCGGCAGGACGATGCCCGCGTCGTTGCCGCCGAGCTCCAGCGTGAGCCGCGCGAGGTTGCCAGCCGAGCTCTCGATGATCTTGCGTCCGGTGTCAGTGGACCCCGTGAACATGACCTTGTCGACATCCGGATGGGATGCCAGGCGCGTGCCGACCCCTCTGCCGCTCGGCACGGCGATGAGCACGTCGGGCGGGAGGACCGAGTTCAGCACCTCCACGAGCGCAAGCACGCTCAGGGTCGTGTTCTCGCTGGGCTTGATCACAACAGTGTTGCCCATCCGCAGCGCCGCCGCGAGCTGCCAGATGCCAATCATGAGCGGCCAGTTCCAGGGGCCGATCGCCCCGACCACGCCGACAGCGTGATATCGCAGCTCGGCGTAAGTCTCGCCGTCGTCGATCAGGACCTCAGGCTCGATAGTCAACGCGGCATTAGCGCGCAGCCAGGCTGAACACGCGCCGACTTCGAAGCGAGCATTGGGACCGTTCAGCGGCTTGCCCTGTTCCCGGGAGAGCAGGCGGGCGAGCTCCTCGGCATGAGCATCGACCGCATCGGCTGCTGCCACCAACGCACTCTTGCGCGCTCCGTGCCCCGACGCGTCCCACGTGGGCTGCGCCGCCAGGGCGCGGGCGATCGCCGCATCCACATCAGCCACCGACGCAACAGGTGCGTGGCCGATGAGCCCTCCGGTGGCCGGGTCATGCACGGGCCGGCCGGAACCTTCCGATGCACTGACCGTGTTGAGCAGATCCTCGTTTGTCGAGGTTGCCTTCTGAGTCATCTTGTCCTCCTTAAAACGTTGTTTCTGCGACGTGGTGTTGCCGGTCGGTGAGGGCGCCGACGATGAAGACGACCGGGACCACCAGTAGGAGAATGACCGCCAGCACCGGCTCCCCTCCGATGAGTACTGTGAAGTTGGCGACGACCAGCCAGAGCACTCCGATCAGTGCGAGTCCCGCGATGGCCGGTGCGGTGTAGTGCTGCCAGATCCGCCCGTTGATCCGGTTGCGGATGAAGTACGCGATGACGGCGGCACTGCAGAGGATGTAGAGCGCGACGAGAGCGGCGACGGCAAGTCCGCTGAACCACGAGAACAAGGTCAGGACCGGGTCCAGGCCCAGAATCGCGAACGGCGCCACCAGCACGACGGCGATCGCGGTCTGCACGTACGCGGCCGCGGAAGGCGCCTGGTGCCGATTCGTTCGGGCTACCGACACGGGGAGGGAACCCTGGCTGCCGAGCGCGTGCAGGTAGCGGTTGATGCCGTTGTGGAAAGCGAGGATGCCTGCGAAGAGGGAAGTGATCAGCAGGATGCTAGCGGCGACGCCGGCCCACCCGCCGAGCATTCCGTCGAGGGCATTGAAGACGAAGGAGGTCGAGTCGCCCGAGGTGATGGCCTTATCGGCCTGATGCACAGCGCTCCCTGCGCCGAAATAGGAGATGAACATCCACGACACGAAGCTGAAGAAGAGGGCGATGATGGCGACGGAGAGATAGGTCGCTCGTGCGACGGTGCGCTTGGGGTCTTTGGCTTCTCCGGAGTAGATGGCGGTGGATTCGAATCCGAACATCGACGCCACAGCGAACATCAGCGCGACGCCGGGTGCACCTGCCAGAACAGCGCTGGGCGAGAAGCTGGCTGCGACGTCGAGGCTTCCACCGTGGGGGCCGCCTCCGGTGAAGAGGACACCCAGCGAGAATGCGATCAGGATGGCGAACTCGAATCCGACGAGGATCGCGAGCACGCGTGCACCGAGCTCGATGTTCAGCGAGCCCAGGACCTGCACGATGACGATCGTCAGCAGAACCGGGAGCCACCAAGGAATCGTGACGCCCAGGTTCGCACAGAGGGCGGACACGCTTGCGCCGAAGAGGCCGTACATGGCCGCTTGCACAGTCGCGTAGGCGAGTATGGCAAGCCATGCCGAGCCTGTTCCGACGCGTTTGCCGATTCCGGCGCTGATGTACGCGTAGAACGCGCCTTTCGCTTGCACATGCCGGCTCATGGCGATGAAGCCGACGGCGAAGAGCACGATGATGATGCCGATGACGAGATACGCGCCGGGGGCGCCTGCGCCGTTGCCGAGCAGGATCGTCAGAGGGAGGGCGCCGGCGATGCCTGTCAGGGGCGCCTGCGCCGAGAGTACGAAGAAGAGAATTCCCATCACTCCGATTGCGCCTTGGCGCAAGGAGGTGGAACGGGTGGCTGACTCCTCTACGACGGGAAGAGGGGTTGCTTGGTCGGTCATTGCGATCTCCTTCGATCGGCCGGATGACGGTTCGGGTGGATGTTTGTGCTCAGACGTGCGTTCGTGTGGCGACCGTGGCGTCGATGACGGTTCTGGCTGCCGCGAGGCCGGATTCGATGGCTCCGTCGATGAAGCCTCCCCAGCCATCGGCGATGTCGGAGCCGGCGAAATGGATGTTGCCGTGGGGGCGTCGCAATTCCTCCAGCGACTCGGTGAGGAAGCCGGTGCGGTGCATCGGCCAGGTCTCCTGGGAGAACTCGTCGTTCACCCAGTCGTGTGCGGAGGTCTCGAGAACGGTCGCGTCCGGCACGAGGCGGCGCAGGATCGCCTGAACGGCGGCCGCGTCCGTCGGGTCGATGGCGTTCGCATCGGGGCCGAACGCGATGACGTAAGTCTTGCCATCGCTGACGTATTCGGACTGGAAGAAAGTCAGCGGCCAACCCGCGCTGCCCAACGCGACGAAGGCGGGCCGCTCCGGAATCGTGAACCAGATCTTCGTTCCGAGACCGACCTGGCCTCGCGCGATCGCCTCCGCACGAGCGGGAGCGATCGGGGGCTGGTAGTCGATCCGCCCCTGCGCGTGCAGCGGAACGGTGACGATCGCCTTGCGCCCCTGCACCACGCGCCCGTCCGCCAATTGCGCCCGCACACCGTCCTCGTCGGTGATCAGACGACGCACGTCGGCACCGAGGTAGGTGTCCGGGTCCCCGTCGGCGGCGATCGCAGACGCAAGCGCTCGCGTACCTCCCTGGATCTTGTACGTCGCGCACGCCTCGAAGTTGAGCTTCCAGTCGCCATTGGTCAGGGCGACCCAGCGCAGAGCCTGCGTGTAGGCGGCGTCGTCCAGGTGGCCATTGAAATTCAGCGTCCAGAAAGCGAGAATCAACGACTGCTGCTCCTGCGTCAGTCCGAGCGAGAGAATGCGCTGCTTCACCGTCTCTCCGTCAAGGTCGCGGAAGCTGGTGGAGGTCAGCGGCGCGAAGGGCTCCGGGAACGTTTCGCGGGACGCGCCGACGAAGCGTTCGTTCGGATCGTCGAGGAGGTCGAGAAGAACGGCCGGGTCGCCATGGACCACCTTGGAGCCATCCCACCAGTGCGCGTCCACTGGCACGGGGCTTGGGGCGAGTCCGATTCCGTACCGTCGCAACTCCGCCCAGACGTAGGGTTGAACCCAGTGAACCCAGGTTCCCCCGAGCTCGAGTTCTTTCCCCAGCCGCTCGTCAAGCCAGGTGCGGCCGCCGATGCGATCGCGCGCTTCGATGAGCGCCACTGAGCGGCCGGCGTGCGACAGCTCCCGTGCAGCAGTCAGCCCGGCGAACCCGGCGCCGATGACGAGGACGTCATAAGACTCTGTTTCGGACATTGCGGCCTTCAGGAATAGACGAAGAACTCGATGGTCGGCTCGTGCACCGTCCACAATGCAGTGACGCCCCGGTTGATCGACGCGCTCGCTCCGGCCCGCAGGTCGAGGGTTGCGCCGCCTGTGATTTCGACGGTGACGTGACCCTGGAGAATGTGGATCGTCTCGTCCGCGTGACCAGTGACCTCCATGGCTCCGGGCGTCTGCTCGGGCGAGATGAACCAATAGCCGGCAGCGAGCTCGGCGCGGTCACCCTCGCCGGGTCGGCGGATCCACTGGACGGTCCCCACCTCGAATGGTTCCGCGGCCTCGCGATCGAGTTGTGCGCTTGTCACGTAGCCAGGCTCAATTCCCGTTGACATCGTCGTCTCTTTCTCTGAGGCCGCTTCAGGATTCCGCGACCGTTGACGATCAATATAAGCATTTGCTTAGTTTTACGCAAGGGCGACTTTTTCGTCGCTAACATTGGCGTGTGGCTCGGCGAGTGAAGTACGGAGCGGGGCGCGATGTCCTGATCGAGGCAGCCGTGCGCGTCGTCGCCGAGCGCGGCCTGCGCGGACTGACCTTCCGCGCCGTCGCAGAGTCGGCTGAGGTGAACAATTCGCTGGTGGCGCACCATTTCGGCAACCGCGAGACCCTGCTCGCCGCCGCTCTCGACTGGTCTGTCGAGCAGTCCATCGAGGCAACCACCCTCCTGGACTTCGAATCCGAGGAGACCTTCGTCGACGCACTGTTGGAGTCACTCCGCACGAACCTCGGCCTACAGGTATTCCAGTACGAGATGATTCTGGAGGCACGCCGCAACCCGCTGTATCGGCAGGCGGTGGAGCACCTGTACGAGCGCTACCTCGATGCCATGCTCGTCGGCCTC
>DATMTS010000047.1:0-3024 GCA_035564555.1 Humibacter sp. | reverse complement strand
GTCGTGCAGCCAAGTGCCGCGCAGCAGTCGCAACGCGTGCGCGCGCAGTTCGCCGGCCGCCTGCGCGGCCCGCTCGATGTCGGCTTCGGTGAGTGCGCCGCGCTCGATCACGGCGGCGAACAGCGGAGCGGCGTTCGTGTTCAGTGCCGTGACCTGTTCCTGATGCACCGACCGGGCGGCGAACTCCCGCACCTCCGGCTCCAAACGCACCATGCCTTCGCGTGCAGCGGCCTGCCATCGTTCGGCCCCGCGCACGATCACCGTCGCGTAGGTCGCGGCTCCCAGGCCGAGCGCGAGCGCGGGCGTCGCCGCCACGATGCTGTAGATGCCGGGCCCGACGGCGATCGCGTAGTGCGCGGCTGGAATCGCCACCATGCCGCCGAGCAGCACAGCGGCCACACTCGCGGCCGTGGCGATCTCGGCCGGGGGCCGCAGTTGGGCCATCGACACCAGCAGCACCGTGAACGCGATCTGCCCCCAGTCGTCTTGCACCAGCCGGTCGGAGCCCCACGTCGCGACCGTGCTGGTCGCCGCGGCGAGCATCGCCAGCGCGAGCACGGTCAAGAAGGCGCCTCGTCGGAACGGGGCACGGGAAGGCATGGCGTTGACGTTGAGCACCGCGATCGCCGCACCGAGAACGGCGAGCGCGAGAATCCCCAGAAGCGGATGCGAGAACTGGTCGCGGTGCGAGAAGGTCGAGAACAGCGCGTAGCCGAACGCGGCGGCGCTGCCGAGCAGCGGGAGGGCACGGGCCGACAACGAGCCGAGCGGGTCGAGCCGCTGAGCCGAACGCGCGCTCATGCTTGCTCTCCGTCGAGTTCGACGGGCCGGATGCCGCGCGTGAAGGGCACCCGCATGAGCACGGAGGTGCCCGCCCCTGGGCTGCTGAACACCGTGACGTTGCCGCCCGCGCGCTCGATGCGCCCGCGCACCGAATGGCGCAAGCCGAGCCGCTCGTGGCCGACGGATGCTTCGTCGAAGCCGCGGCCGGCATCCACCACCATGACCGAGACATCCGAACCGTTGGGTGAGATCGCGACCTCGGCCGCGAGCACTCCGGAATGCCGCAGCACGTTGACCAGGCACTGCCGCACGGCCAGCGCGAGAGCGGTCGCCTGATCGGCCCCGAGCCGCACGAGTGCCGTTCGATCACCGGTCACGTCGACCGAGAGCCCGGCGTCGCGTGCCTCCTCGACCGCGTCGGAGAGGTCGCTCGCGGCCCATGCCGCGCCCGTATCGATGATGGGCGTCGACCCGGTGGCGGTGCGTTCCGGACTGCCCCAGCGCAGCAGATCCTGCTCGAGCCGGGCCCGCAACTCTGCCGTGATGGGCCCTGGGGAGGCCGCGGCGAGCACCCCGAGCTGGCTGAGCATCCCGTCGTGCAGTTCGCGCGCGGCATCCTCGATCACGGCGTGCCTGATCGCCGCCGCCTGCTCGTCGCGCATCGTTCGCAGAATGAGCGCCTGAGCGCTGCGATTCGTGTTGCGGGTGAGCCCGTCGAAGGCGAGAACGACGGTCAGAAAGAGGTAGGCGCCGAGCGTTATCGCGTCGAACCGGAATTGCCGCCCGGCGACGAGCGCCGCCAGGAACACGGCCGTCTCCCCCAGCAGGTATCCGGTCGTCGCCCACAGCACACCCGTGAAGGCTCCGGTTCCGGTGCCCCCGCCGAGGGTCAAGGCGACGACCGGAAGGGCGACGACGAACAGATCGGTGGTGCGATAGGTCGAGGTCTGCGTCAGCAGCGCGAGCGTGTACACGTACGTCGCCCCACCACCGACCAGCAGGTAGGCGATCGTCATCGCCGCACTGCGGCGTCGGTGCACCGCGACCAGCAGTGCGGCCATCGGCAGCAGCGCGAGCACGGCCCACCAGGGCACCTGGGCTCGGTACAGCAGCCCGGGCAGCAGAATGGATGCCGCTGCGGCGACCAGGCAGACCATCGCGGCGATGCGGCATCCGGCGGCCAGCGCCCGCGCATTGGCCTGGCGTGCCAGGTGTGCGGGCAGGCCCAGCGACATCGGACCTCCTCGCGAGCGTCGCGTGCGATCCGATTCTGGCACGGCCGTACGGGTTCGCGTACCCCTCGTCCCGCGAAATGTCCCCCACTCGGATGCCGCCCGATCAGAACAGGGTGGGTGCCGCCTGCTCCGCAACCTCGTCCGACACCCCTTCCGGCACGAAGACCGGGCCGATGCGGCGCTCCCCCTCGGCGTCGCGCATCGTGCCGAGCGCGGTCGAACGGACGCCGCCCGTGGCGGGATCCTCATAGCCGCGTTGCAGCCCGTGCGCGGCGATGAGCGGCTTGATGCGGGCGGCAAGCCAGGTGCGATACTCCGCGGGCGCGTAGGCCTTCGCTCCGTACAGCTTGCGATAGGCGGCCACGAGCTCCGGATGCTCACGCTCGAGCCACAGCATGAACCACTCCTTCACGCCGGGGCGCAGGTGCATTGCGGTGTACAAGACGGAACTGCCGCCGGCATCCTTGATGCGCCGCAGCGCCTCATCGAGATGCTCTCGCGTGTCGGTCAGGTAGGGCAGGATCGGCATCATGAAGACGGCGCACTCGAGCCCGTGCTCTCGCACAGCTCGCACGGTGGCCAGGCGCGCCGAGGTCGTGGGTGTGCCGGGCTCGACGCTCTGCTGCAGTTCGTCGTCGTAGATCGCGATCGACATCGCCAGGTCGACGGGCACGCGTTTCGCGGCATCCGCCAGGCGGTCGAGGTCGCGGCGCAGCAGCGTTCCCTTCGTCAGGATGCTGAACGGCGTGCGCGCGGCGGTCAGCGCGTCGATGATGCCGGGCATCAGCGCGTAGCGCCCCTCGGCGCGCTGGTACGGATCGGTGTTCGTGCCGAGAGCGACCGGATGCCTGCCCCAGCTCGGCTTGGCGAGCTCTTTCTGCAGCACCTCGGCGACATTGATCTTCACGACGATCTGGCTGTCGAAGTCGGTGCCCATGTTCAGTTCGAGGTACCGATGCGTGGGTCGGGCGAAGCAGTATGCGCACGCGTGGGAGCATCCACGATA
>DATMTS010000046.1:0-3185 GCA_035564555.1 Humibacter sp. | reverse complement strand
GACTACCGCCTCGACACGAACGTCGTGGCGGCCGGCCGCTGGTCGTACGAGTCCATCGACGGCAGCACGGTCGGCATGCTCAAGAAGGGCGGCTCCGGCGTCTTCGCGAGCGACGAGTGGGCCGCCGACACCAGCAAGCCGGAGCACGCCTGGTTCGTGAAGGCCGACGGCTC
Source organism: Humibacter sp. (assembly GCA_035564555.1). GTDB lineage: Bacteria > Actinomycetota > Actinomycetes > Actinomycetales > Microbacteriaceae > DATMTS01. The sequence continues at coordinate 3,012 of DATMTS010000046.1, read as the reverse complement.
GATCGGAACCGACTGGCGCCAGATCGCCCAGACGTACACGGTCCCGGATGCGGCGGACGGCAAGAACGTCCATATCGCCGGCTCGTTCACGTCGCCGGGAGGCCGCTTCCGCGTGCTCGTCTCACACGACGGCGACCCGAACGCGATCGGCAACCCGGGCGCGTTCGCGCAGCTCTTCACCTACACGGGCACTGCGACCTCCTTCGACCTGAACCTCGCCGCCGCGAAGGGCGACGACATCCTGTTCGTCGACGACGGTGTCTCGGCCTGGTGGGTGCCCGGCAAGCTGAAGGCGACGGTCACCACCCAGCTCTCGACACCGCCCGCCGTCGTCACCGCGACCCCTGGACCGGGCGCCATCACCGTCGGGGACAGCGTGACGCTGTCGAGCGCCACTGCGGGCGCGTGCATCGCGTACACGACGGACGGCACCGATCCGACGACCTCCGCGACCGCGAAGACCTACGCCGGACCGATCCCGATCACGGCCGACACGGACCTCAAGGCGGTGGCCATCTCATCGACGGGCGCACCGAGCGCGGTCGCCGACCTCCCGTACGTGCTCGACGAGCCGTTCCGCGCGTTCGCCGGCGTCAACCAGGCCGGCTCCACGGGCCTGACCGCTGGCATGCAATGGTCGCGGCAGGACTTCGACTGGGGGCACGTCGAACCCGCCAAGGGCCAGATCGACCACGCGGCGCTGGCCGAGTACGTGCGGCAGTTCACCCAGGCGAAGGCGCATGGCGAGACCATCCTGCCCGTGCTCGACTACACAGCCGGCTGGGCAGCGAACCGGACCGGCTACAGCTACGACTTCCACGGCACGACCTACGTCTACGGCCCTGTGATCTCGGAGCAGAACGGCAACTTCACCCGCCAGCTGGTCACCAAGGACGCCAACGGCACCGTGCTCTCCACGAGCACCGTCCAGACCAGCATCGGCCGCACTCCTCCGCAGGACCCGGCCGACTTCGCGAACTTCGTGAAGCTCGCGGTCGACACCCTCAAGCCCCTCGGCATCACCTACTTCCAGGTCTGGAACGAGGCGTACCCGGGATCCGGCTTCTGGGAAGGCGGCATGGACCAGTACATGCAGGACATCCAGCTCCCCGCCGCCAAGGTCATCCACGACGCCGGCGTCAAGCTGGTCTACGGCGGCTGGATCTGCGGCGCCCCGCTCAGCGAGTACATCGCGCTGCTCGACAAGTGGCACGCATGGAAGACCATCGACGTCTACGACATGCACTACATGCCGATCGGCACCATGCAGACCATCTACGCGGCGGCGCAGAAGCGCGGCATCAAGAACCCCTCCGTATGGCAGACCGAGATCGGTTTCACCACCGAGGACAAGTTCATCGCGGACATCTACCCGCGGGTGTTCGAGTGGGCGCTGTCCAAGGGCACGAAGAACCTCGATCAGACCAAGCTGATCTACTTCGCCGACTGGTCACCCAACGACCCCGCCGCGTTCGGGTACAACCGCACGATCCGCAGCGGCAGCGGCCTGAGCACCAAGGGCAAGACGCTCGTCGCACTCGCCGGCCTCCTGCGCGGCACGAAGGCGGAGACTTACACGGACTTCTCGACCTCCCCGGGTCTGAAGCCCGAACTGAACGAAGCGCTCTCGACGGCGAACGGCTTCCGGCTCGACGACAAGCACGTGGTGCTCGCGATCGACCTCAAGCGCCAGAACCAGGCCGACATCTTCGAGGATCAGCAGACGGGTGACACCATCCACCTGAACTTCGGGAACCCGACGATCACCGTCACACTGCGCGACGTGAAGAACGTGAAGTCCCTCGATCGAGTCGACCTGTTCGGCAACCGCACCCCGCTCACGTGGAAGAGCGTGGGCGAGGACGCCATCCAGGTGCAGGTGCCGATCATCGACGCCGACCCCACGGTGCACGACCTCAACCAGACCGAGAACGAGGACGTGTTCTACCTGTCGCTGCAGCAGGGCTGAGCAGCGGCGAAGAGCGGGGCCGCCTTCCATCCGGGAGGCGGCCCCGCTCCACGACGGAACGTGCAGCGCATCCACTCATCCTGATAGCGGTGCCGCCCACGCCGGCAATAACGAGTGACATCGCCGGGCACACGAAGCTAGCGTTCGACCGGTTCGTCACTCCCGTGCGCGCCGTAGTACTCGGACTGCCGCCGCATGAGCTCAGCCATCGACACGTCGGGCCCCACCCCGTAGACCGTTTCGCCGAAGTGGAGCTCCTTCTGGATCGCCCAGATCTCCTCATGGCGTTCCGGCGGGAGGATCGATGCCGGTGATCCGACCGCAACCCATCCGATTGGGACCACAACTCCGGGCTCGAGGGTGGAATTGACCTGGACGACTCCATTGATCCGGACCTCGGACCCGTGCCCGATGCGGCTGCCGGGGAACAACGAAGCGCCGGTGGCGATGAACGACTCATCTGCCACGATGCTGCCGTTCACGTGGGCGTGCGGTCCGATCATGACTGACGATCCGACATGGGCAGGATGACCCGATCGGCCTCGGATCAGGGCGTGTTCCATGACGACAGTGTTCTCGCCGATCGTGACGACGCCGTCCTCGGCGGTGAGCACCGCCCCATGCAGGATTCGTGCACCCGCCTCGATCCGGACATCACCGACGATCACCGCAGAGGGCGCAATGTAAGCGGTCGCATGAATCGAGGGTTCGCGGTCGCGGTGTCTCATGAGCATTCGCTCGCTCCAATCCTTACGCTCACGATATCGAGGGTCACCGGCCAAGACAGCGCCTGTGAACCGGTCGGCTATCGGTGCCCCTTCACTTTGTCGAGTGGGTGTGGCGGCCGGTAGCGTGGCTTGATGGCAGCGAAACGGCCGAGCGTGCTCACATCCCAGCACGATGATTTCCCGCGGTGGTACCAGGACGTCCTCGAGAAGGCGGAGCTGGCCGACAATGGGCCGGTCCGCGGCACGATGGTGATCCGGCCGTATGCGTACGGCTTGTGGGAACGGATGCAGGCGGAGGTCGACGGTCGGATCAAG
>DATMTS010000045.1:0-4552 GCA_035564555.1 Humibacter sp. | reverse complement strand
CCAGTAATTCTGGCGCAGCGCGTGAGAAGTGGCGCAGGGCCGGAGGGAGCTCAGCACAGGAAGGCCCTAGGTGCCGCAATGCCCACGCGCGGGGGCTGGTGCCCGTGCAGGTTCTTGTGCCCGGCAAAACGCCAGCCGCCGCGGCGCGGCGCGGCACGGCACGGCACAGCGCAGCCAGCACGGCGCGGCGCGGCGCGAAGCCTATTTCGGGTCGCAGACCAGGTAGTGCGTGAGCCGCAACAGCGTCGTGCCGCATGACCGGGCTTGCGCGCGATCCAGCTGCGCCACGGGGTTGCCGCGGAATGCCGCATACACGACGGGTGTGTCGCCGCGATGCGGGTCGTACAGCGAGACGACATGCGATCCGGCGAGCACGATGGCCCCGATCTGGCCGCCCCACGGCGAGGCGAGGCGCGACCGGTTCAGTTGCGCGATGCCGGCCGCTGCAGCGCGCTGCTGCGCGAGGGTCTCTCCCAGGTTCGGCACGTATGCGCTGGGAACGTGGATGCCCATCTGCAGAACGAGCGTCAGCGCCAGAACCGCCGCGCAAGCGATGCTGAGCGCGCGATTCGCTACCTGACCGCTTCGCCGCACCTCACCACGCTCCGCCGACCCGGCCACCGCACCACGCTCCGCCGACCCTGCCACCTCACCACGCTCCGCCGATCCGGCCATCGCACCACGCCCGACCGACCCGGCCACCGCACCACGCTCCACCGACCGGGCCTGCGTTCCGTCGGCCGAGGCGAGCCACAGCATCCGGCAGCCGAGAACGACGGCCGCGGCGAGCATCGGAACGCAGATCAGCACTCCGGGCGCCGGGTAGCGCACCCAGTCGGGCGTTCCCTTCGACGCTGCCCACCAGCCGATCCAGACCACGAGAAGCAGGGATGCGCCGGCGAGCAGCACAAGAAGGCGCCGCCCCGGGAGGCAGGCTCCTGCGGCTGCGAGAAGACGCGCACGGGCGCGTGCCGGCATCCGGCGCGCGAGTGCCCACACCGCCGCTCCCACGGCCAACGCGAGCACGATCACGACGAGCACGAGCCAGGCGGGAACGAACCACGACCCGAACAATGACGACAGCTTCGCCAATGCGGAGGTATGGACGTTGTACTGGCCGCCGGTCTTCAAGAAGTACAGAAAGGAGTGCACGTTGTCGACGTAGGCGTTCCAGCCGAGACAAACGAGAGCGACGAGCTGATACAGGACGCTCGGCACGACGGCGAGCACGATCACGGCCAGCGAGCGTCGAATCCTCTGGCGGGTCGGCACTTCGGCGAACGCGAACCAGACCATCAGCACGAGCACCGGAAGTGCCAGCGCGGTGATGAACTTCGTCTGGATCGCCAACCCGAGCATCAGGCCGCCGAGCCAAGGCCGCCGCTGCACGAACAGCAACGCCAGCCCGAGGAACATCGCGGACGGGAACTCGCCGAGCACGTCGATCGGACCCTGCGACGGCGAGGGCAACTGGTTCGTGTTCAGCGCCAGGGGAACCGCGATGGCTACCAACCCACCCCAGCGACCGGCGACGCGGCGACCGAGCACCCAGAGCACCACCAGCAGTCCCGCGTAGAAGAGCAGCATCACCAGGCGTGAGCCCACGACCGCGTCCACCCCGGTGGCCAGCATGGCGGCGATCGGCAGCAGCACCGTCGGCCCGGTGGAGATGCGCACATCGAAGGGAGTCATGCCGCCGAACCGGGTCAGGATGCCGTCGCTGGTGTAACCGTGGCCGGAGAGCAGGTTCAGGGGCACGGTGAGGTTGTACGCCTCGTCCTCCCACACCCGGGTGAGCCAGAGCTCCGGAGCGACGACGGCGAGCTGCGCGGCGATCACCGCCACGAGCAGAACGACGAACGACGCGGTGCGCAGACGAGTCACGACGCGGATGCCCGTGGCCCGGTATCGGCGTCTTGTGGTTTCTCGAGGCGCTCGTTCGAAGGGTGCCTGCGGATGCTGTGCGTCCAGACCTCGCGCGCGGCGCGTGCACTGAAGACGATGAGGCGCTTGGGCGGAAGTTTCGGCTTGCGCTGCGCGGCGCCCCACATCGTGCCCGTCTCCGCCGAACCGCGCCGCGGAATGCTGCGCACCCGCACGTACTCGCGCCGGATGCCCAGCCGGGTCTCCGCGATGGAGAACTGAACGTGCGGAACGAGCGAGTCCGGGGCAACGGCATCCACCAGCCGCCGGAGCGCATCGGTGCGATAGGCGCGCAACGGCGTGTTGACGTCGGGGATGCGCTCGTGCACGACCAGCGCCACGGCTGCCCCGACGCAGGCGGTGAGCGCGCGACGGAACCAGGGGTCGGTTCGTCCGCCACGCACGCCGTGGATCACGTCAGCGTGCTCGAGCGCCCGGATCACGCGCGGCAGATCCTCCCCGATGAACTGACCGTCTCCGTCGAGGTGCAGCACGGCATCCGGATTCAGCTCGAGGCCGGCGCGGTAGGCGGCGAGCGCCGTGGGTCCGTGACCGCGATTGACGGCCGAGTCGACGACCGAGATTTCGGGCAGTTCGTCGTGCAGCGCCGCGAGAACGGCCGACGTGTCGTCGGTCGACCGGTCGTTGACGACCACGAGATGCACGGTGGAAGCCAGCGGTCGCACCGCCTCGAGCACCTCCCGGGCGAACGAGGGCAGGCCTTCGCCTTCGTTGTAGGCGGGCATGACAACCGCGAGCGTGCGCAGCTGCATGGGACTCTCCGGCGGGGTCGGCGACGGAACTTCGAGTGCCCCGTTCCGTAGTAGCGTAATCCAGTCATGAAGGTTTCAGCACGCTGGCGCAGCGCGGCCGTCTTGAGCAGCCGTTTTCTGATCATCGGCGCGCTCAGCACGCTGATCGAGATCGGCGTATTCAACCTGATGCACTACGCATTCGGGGTGCCGATCGTGTTGGCGAAGATCATCGCATCGCTCGTTGCGCTCGTGAACGCGTATTTCGGCAACCGGGAGTGGGCGTTCAAGAACCGTGGCAGCCATGCGCGCCGGGTCGAGATCGTACTGTTCCTCGTCGTCAACGGGGCCTGCACCCTGCTCGGCGCCGGCATCGTCGGAGTGGGTGCCGCGATGTTCCCGCGCAGCGGGCCCCTCGTGCTGAACCTGATCAACCTGTTCAGCATCGGCATCGTCGTGCTGGTGCGCTTCGCGCTCTACCACTGGGTGGTTTTCCCCGGCGCGCGCCGGGCCGCCGCCGTGAAACCGCTCGACTGACCGCCGCGCCCGGTTGGTGCGGCTACGGGCGGCCCAGACCGCGGTAGGTCCAGCCTTCGGCGCGCCATGCGCCGGCATCCAAGCAGTTGCGGGCGTCGATGATCACGCGCGAGCCGACCAGCTCGCCGGCTCGCACCGGGTCGAGGGCCCGGAACTCGGACCATTCGGTGACGAGCACCACGGCATCCGCGCCGCGCAGCGCCGTCTCCAGGCTCGTCGTGTATGCCAACTGAGGATGCCGGCGGCGGGCGGTCTCGATCGCCTCCGGGTCGGTCGCGACGACCTTCACACCCCGCCCGTACAGCTGCACCGCCACATCCAGCGCGGGCGAATCGCGCACGTCGTCGGACTGCGGCTTGAACGCCAGGCCGAGCACCGCTACCTTCTTGCCCACGATGTCGCCGTCGAGCTCCTCCAGCACGAGGTCGACCACGCGCTGGCGTCGACGCAGGTTGATCTGGTCGACCTCTTTGAGGAAGCCCAGGGAGGCGCCCCGCCCCAGCTCTTCGGCGCGGGCGGTGAACGCGCGGATGTCTTTGGGCAAGCATCCACCCCCGAAGCCGACCCCGGCGTTCAGGAACTTGCGGCCGATACGCTCGTCGTGGCCGATGGCATCCGCGAGCTGCGTCACGTCTGCACCGGTGACCTCCGCGATCTCGGCCATCGCGTTGATGAAGCTGATCTTGGTCGCCAAGAAGGCGTTCGCGGCGACCTTCACCAACTCGGCTGTCGCGTAGTCCGTCACGATCACCGGCGTGCCCGCCTCCACCGCGGCCCGGTAGACCTGGTTCAGCGTTCGCGGCGCCTCATCGTCGCGCACCCCGTACACCAGCCGGTCGGGCGTCAACGTGTCGTGCACGGCGAACCCCTCGCGCAGGAACTCCGGATTCCACGCCAGGCTCGCCCCGGTCGCCTCGACTCCGTCTGCCAATCGGGCCGCCGTACCGACGGGCACGGTGCTCTTGCCGACGACAAGGTCGCCTCGACTCAACTGCGGCAGCAATGACTCGAAGGCGGCGTCGATGTAACGCAAGTCGGCAGCCTCGCTTCCCAGCCGCTGCGGTGTGCCGACGGCCACGAAGTGCACCTGCGCACCACGGGCATCCGCCATGTCGGTGGAGAACCGCAGCCGTCCGGAGCCGATCGCGGAGGCGAGGATCTCGGGCAGGCCGGGCTCGTAGACCGGCGGGTTGCCCGCCGCGAGCCGGTCGATCTTCGCTGCGTCAACGTCGATGCCGATCACGTCGTGGCCCAGCTCGGCCATCGCGGCGGCGTGCACGGCGCCGAGATAGCCGCAACCGATCACCGAAATCTTCATGGGTCGACTCTACGGGGAACGG
>DATMTS010000044.1:0-12493 GCA_035564555.1 Humibacter sp. | reverse complement strand
GGGCGAAATCCGCAGGATGTGCGAACGCGATGGTCAAAAGCTCATCAGGCGTCCACGCCTTGCCAGGATCACTGTCCAGCGTCGCGTTGAAGCCGGGATCGAACGTGTAACTGTACAAGCCGCTGCGCATTTCGGACAGCTGCGTGATGGTGATGTTCTGACCATTGGGTATGTCCGGGCGGAACTTGGAGATCGGATCATTCAAGCTCACCTTGCCCTCCTGCACCAACTGCAGGATCACCGTAGACGTCATCGTCTTGGTATTGCTGCCGATCCGGAAGTAATCCTTCAACGACATCGGCACCTTCTTGCCGAGCTTCGCGGTACCGAACGTACCGGACCAATCCCCTTGCTTGGGGGACTTGATCAACACCACCGCCCCCGGCATTGCGGTGGACTTCATCATCGCGGGAATCTTCTCCTGCAACGTGGCCGCGTACTTCGGCACCGTCACCGGGGTGGTCAGCGACGTCGTCGCGCTACCGGCCCCCTCGGGGGAACAGCCAGACAAAACGAGCAACGCCCCTGCGGCCACTACCGTCACTTTGGTTCGCTTCATCGCAAACACGTTTCTCACGTGGCCTCCCCCGCGGTGCTGGTTCAGTGCAACCTGCACCGACCCATTCTTAGCATGTTCTTAGCATGGCAGGGCACGGGACGAGAGTGAACAACGCGTGACAGCGACCGATGGTGGAGATGGGGGGAATTGAACCCCCGTCCACTGCTGTGGTCATGTGCCTTCTACGGGTGTATCCGGCGAAAGCGTTCTACTCGGCTCTGGACTTTGCCACCGGCGTCTAATCCAACGAGCCCAGCCTTGGTTTAAGTCCCTCTATGCCCCAAGACAGAACATAGAAGCAATCTCTCTAGCTGGCGCCAGGATCCGGGTAGAGAGCATTCCCGGTCTGACGGTCTCTTTAGTCGCTAGGAACGACTACGCCGCGAGGGCGAAGTCCGCCTTGGCGGAGACAGTGCTGTTTGAATTGGCACTTATATTTTGCAAGGGGCGTTTACGAGATAACCCTGCATCCTCGACCCGCTTCTCATAATCACGCAGGCGATGTCGAAACCGATCATCCCCATGCGTCACTCCTGAAGAGTAGGTCGCTGTCACGCGCTGTTGAGTTCTGCAGTTTCGACTCGACCTGCGGTATCCGCGGGCGAGCACACCAGCTTACAACACAATCAGACAGCATTGCATTCCCGTCCGGCGGTCTGCCGACCGGGGTGACCGAAGCGCTCAGTTGCCGCCCATCATGCCGCCAGCCGCCGTCCAGTTCAGGTAAGGCGGGCCCGTGGGGTTCAGTCGCGCGTCATGGTCGAACGCGGGATCAGCCTTGCCCAGGGCCGATCCGGGTTCATCGCCGGGGGCATAGGCACGGCGCCGACGACGTATACCCGCCAAAATGACCACGACCGACGCGAGTCCGAGCAGCACGCCTGCGACGATCAGCACCGCGGCGAGCAACGCGTCTCCGGCGACTGCGACCAGCACGCCGTTCGCGGCCGCGGTCCAGCACGCCAGACCGAGCGCCATGCCGCCGAACACGATCATCGCGCCTTGACGTTGAAGCCGGATGCGCCGCTCGTCACGCGCGAGGTCGTCCTGCACGTAGACCGAGTCGTTCATGGCGCGAGCGTAACACCGCAAACGGCCGAAGGCATCCTGGCGCCCCGAAACGCGAGGCCCGACGATGTGCGACTCTTGACGGGTGGCAGCATCGTTGACGGATTCGCGCACCGAGCGCGAAACCGACCCGAACGACAGACCGGCTCTCGGCACGCCATGGCAGACCGTCGTGTGGAACGATCCGGTGAACCTGATGTCGTATGTGGTCTACGTGTTCCGCAGCTACTTCGGATACGCGCAAGCCGAGGCGGAGCGACTGATGCTGCAGGTGCACAACGAAGGCAAAGCGATCGTGGCAGCAGGCTCGCGGGAAGCCATGGAGCGGCACGTGGCCGCGATGCATGACTACGGGCTGTGGGCGACATTGGAGCCGGCGCCGAGATGAGGGTGTTCCGCTCGACCAAGTCAGGGATCAGGGTGCACCTCGACCCGGCGCCGCGTATCGCTCTGGTGCGCCTGGCCGAGGAGATGCTCGAGCTTCTCGACGGGACCGCTGACGTGGAGACGGCTGCCGCACTCGACCCCGCCGTGCAACGTCTGATTCCGGATGCCTATCCGCACGACCCCGAGGCGTCGGACGAATTCCGTCGGCTCACCCAGACCGATGTGCTCGAAGCCAAACGCGCGCATGCAACGGCTATCCGCGACACCTTCACCGCCGACGCCGATCCCCTCGTGCTCGACACTGCAACGGCCGAGTCGGTGTTGCGCGGATTCACCGATCTACGGCTCGTGCTTGCGGAGCGACTCGACATCCATGAAGACGGGGACGAGGGCCGCAGTGACTCCGACAGCGCGTTCGCGCAGCAGTTGTATTGGCTGCTCGGCGCGCTTCAGGAGGACCTGGTGGCCTCGCTCATGCGCTGAGCGCGATCTCGGCGAGGCCGAGCCGGCCCGGCGACTGGAACGACGGTCAGGCGCCGAGTCTCGCCTCATCGATCGTCGGCTGGAAGAGTTCGACGGGGTTACCCGACGGATCATCCGCAATGATCTGGTCTCCGCCGACGCCGTGCACGATCTCGCCGCGAAAGCGCACACCGCGATCACGCAACCGGTCGACGAGTTCGGCAAGCCGGTCGGTCTCGATGCAGAACCGATTCCATCCCCCCGGCTCCGGCGTGCGGCCGTCGGAGGTGACCGCTCCTCCTCCCGGGCCACCGCCCGGGGCGCTCAACACCAGACGCAGTTCGCCCCGCGTCAGCATCGCGAACGTGGCAGCCGGATGCATCGCCGTACTGAAGCCGAAGTTGGTGCAGTAGAAGTCGATGGCCGCGTCGACGTCATCGACGATGTAGCGCACGCTCACTGACGTCATTGCTTTGCCTCCCGCTCGATCATTCGCCGAGGTGCTGCCTACCGGAGATGGCCCGGTCGGCTTCGCGCTTGTCCTGGCGTTCGCGCAGCGCCTGCCGTTTGTCGTATTCGCGCTTACCCTTTGCCAGTGCGATCTCGACCTTCGCACGCCCATCCGCGAAATAAAGCGAAAGCGGAATCAGGGTGTACCCGCCCTGCGCGACCTTCCCCTGCAGCTTCTCGATCTGCTGTTTGTGCAGCAGCAGCTTGCGCTTGCGTCGCGGAGCATGGTTGTTCCAGGTGCCGTCGGCGTACTCGGGGATGTGCACGGCATCCAGCCACGCCTCTCCCCCGTCGATGAACGCATAGCCGTCGACGAGCGAGGCCCGCCCGGCCCGCAGCGACTTCACCTCGGTTCCGGTGAGCACCAGACCCGCCTCGTACGTGTCCTCGATCAGGTAGTCGTGGCGCGCGCGGCGATTGGTAGCCACGACCTTCTGTCCACGTTCCCTGGGCACGGCGATACTCCTGTTGATAGCGATGGATGCCTGCCCGCCGACGCGAGCAGCCCATCAGTCTAGCGCGGCTAGACCTTGAGGTAACGCGAGATCGCGAAGTTCGCCGAGATCGCGGCCAGCACCACCCCGAGAACGACGAGCACGGGCGCAACGATCGCGGCGTCGCCCAACCCGACGAACGAGGTCACCTGCATGTTCGGAGCGAGGAATCCACGTACGAAGAACTGCACGATAGCGAACACCGCGCCGCCGGCAAGCAGCGACCCGATCAGCGCGGCGATCACGCCCTCGAGAATGAACGGGGTCTGGATGAATCCGTTGGAGGCCCCTACCAGCCGCATGATCGCCAGTTCTCGCCTGCGTGAGAACGCGGAAAGCCGGATCGTCGTCGCGATCAGCAGCACGGCAGCGACGAGCATCAGCACCGCGATCCCGATCGCGGTGTAACTCGCCGCATTCAGGATCGAGAAGATCTGGTCGAGGTAGCTACGCTGATCGACCACGCTCTGCACCCCCGTCTTGCCCGAGAGCGCTTCGATGACGACATCGGACTGCGTCGGGTCTTTGAGGTTCACCCAGAAGGTCTGCGGGAGCAGCTCCGCCGTCACGATCTCAGAGACCGGGTTGCCCTTGAACTGCTGCTTGAACTCCTTCAGAGCCTCCTGGTGGTCGACGAAGTCGTAATGCTTGATGAACTTGGACAACTCGGGAGACGACAACTGCGCCTTGACCGCGGCGATCTGCTGGCCGGTGGCATCCGTGCTCGAGCACGTCTTGCTCACGTCGGTCGCCGTGCACATGTAGACCGCGACCTGCGCCCGGTCATACCAGTACCCCTTCATCTGGCCGATCTGCATCTGCATGAGCATGGCGCAGCCGACGAACGTGAGGGAGATGAAGGTGACGAGGATCACCGAGATCACCATGGAGATGTTGCGGCGCAGGCCGCTTCCGGCCTCCGACCAGACGAGTGCGAATCTCATTTCACCGGTCCAACGTTCTGCTCGCCGATCAGGTCATCCGTGGATCCGGGCGCGCGCAGGCCGAGTTTCTCGGCGAGCGACAGCTGATCCGGCAGGTCGTCGTTCGGCGCGGCCGACGGCGTCTGCCGCTCCGGAGACGCGGCAGCGGGCCCCCCGTCCGCCGGCGGGGATTGCGGCGGCGCAGCTCGCGACGCATCCCGTTGCGCTCCCTGCGAGACCACGGGCACCGAGGCCGTATGACTCGGCGCCTGGCGCGGCATCGACGCCGTGCGCGCTGCGATGACGGCTGCGGGCGCCGGCGCTGCTTCGGGTTCGGTTTCGATGACCGCTGGACGCCGTTGTTCCGGCTTCACCACGGGGACGGCCGCCGTGTGGCCGTAGCCGCCGTGCCGTTCATCACGCACGATCTCCCCGTTGACCAACTCGATCACGCGTCGTTGCATCTGGTCGACGATGCCCGCTTCGTGCGTCGCCATCAGCACGGTCGTGCCACCCGCGTTGATGCGCTCCAACACTGCCATGATGCCGGCGCTCGTGGCAGGGTCGAGGTTGCCGGTCGGTTCGTCGGCGAGCAGGACCTGCGGCTTGTTCACGACCGCGCGCGCGATCGCCACCCGCTGCTGCTCGCCACCGGAGAGCTCATGCGGCATCCGCTGGCCCTTACCCTCGAGGCCGACCGTGGCCAGCACATCGGGAACGGCCTCCTGGATGAATCCCTTCGACTTGCCGATCACCTGCAGTGAAAAGGCGACATTGGCGAAGACGTTCTTGTTGTTCAGCAGGCGAAAATCCTGGAACACCACGCCGATGTTGCGCCGGAAGTACGGAGCTTTGCGGCTGGAGATCGTGCCGAGATCCTGTCCCAGCACATGGATCTTGCCGCGTGTCGGTTTCTCCTCCTTGAGGATCATCCGAAGGCAACTGGTCTTGCCCGACCCGGATGCGCCGACGAGGAAGACGAATTCACCCCTGAGCACCTCGAAGCTCACCGCGTTCAATGCGGGGCGTGCGGTGCCGGGATACTGTTTGGATACGCTGTCGAACCGGATCATGACCCAGCCAGCCTAAGCAGCGATCCTTGGGAAATGCGGAGCGACTCGCCCCTTCGACAAGCTCAGGGACCGTCGCTTCAATCCTGCGGAGCGCGCTTGCGCCAGCGGATGCCTGCGGCGATGAATCCGTCGAGGTCGCCGTCGAAGACGGTCTGCGGGTTGTTCACCTCGTGCTCGCTGCGCAGATCTTTCACCATCTGGTACGGCGCCAGCACGTAGCTGCGGATCTGGTCGCCCCAGCTGGCAGTGATCGTTCCGGCGAGCTCCTTCTTCTTGGCGCTCTCCTCCTCGTGCTTCTTCAGCAGCAGCCGGGACTGCAGCACGCGCATCGCGGCCGCCCGGTTCTGGATCTGGCTCTTCTCGTTCTGCATGGAGACCACGATGCCGGTCGGGAGGTGCGTGATGCGCACCGCCGAGTCGGTGGTGTTCACCGACTGGCCACCCGGACCGGAGGACCGAAACACATCGACGCGGATGTCGGACTCGGGCACGTCGATCGACTCGGTCTCCTCCATCAACGGGATGACCTCGACCGCGGCGAAGCTGGTCTGGCGCTTTCCCGCGGAGTTGAACGGGCTCATCCGCACCAACCGGTGCGTGCCGGCTTCCACCGAGAGCGTTCCGAAGGCATACGGGGCGTCGACCTCGAAGGTGGCGGACTTGATTCCGGCCTCTTCGGCGTAGCTGGTGTCCATCACCTGCGCACTGTAGTTGTGCTGCTCGGCCCAGCGCAGATACATCCGCAGCAGCATCTCCGCGAAGTCGGCGGCATCCACGCCACCTGCGCCCGCCCGGATCGTCACCACCGCCGAACGCTGGTCGTACTCACCGTTCAGCAACGTCTGCACCTCGAGGTCGCCGATCCACTTCTGCAGTTCGATCAGCTCGTTACGCGCCTCCTCGGCGGTCTCGTCGTCGCCCTCGGAGTTGGCCAGTTCGACGAGAACCTCGAGGTCATCGAGGCGCTGCTCGATGGCGACGATCCTGGCCAGCTCGCTCTGCCGGTGACTGAGCTCGCTCGTCACCCGTTGCGCCATCTCTGTGTCGTCCCACAGGTCGGGCACCCCCGCCGCTGCGCTGAGTCGTTCGATGTCGGCGGTCAACCGATCGACGTCGACGACGGCGCGGATGTCGGAGAACGTCGAACGCAGGTCGGCGATCTGCGCCGTCAGGTCAAGATCAATCATGTCGACTCAAGACTACCGGCGCGCGGAATAGGGTGGAGGCAGCCATGTCCCGTCCCGCCGAACAGCCATTCAGCATCCGAGCAGTCGCCCTCGCCGCCTTCCTTCCCACCCTGCTGTTCTCCATCGGGGAAGGTGCGATCATCCCGATCATCCCTGTGCTCGCTCACAATCTGGGCGCGGGCCTGGCTCTGGCGGGCTTCATCGGCGGCATGATCATGGTCGGCGAATTGCTCGGCGACATCCCCAGCGGCTGGGTCGTCTCCCGGTTCGGGGAACGCAACTCGATGATCTGGGCGGCGCTGCTGTGCATCATCGGACTCACGATCAGCCTGCTCTCACCCACCCCGCTCGCGCTGACGATCGGGGTGCTGCTGATCGGCCTGGCAACGGCGGTGTTCGCTCTGGCCCGGCATGCGTTCATGACGAGCTACGTTCCGATCCGCTATCGCGCCAGGGCCCTGTCCACCCTGGGCGGCGTGTTCCGCGCCGGGTGGTTCGTCGGCCCGTTCATCAGCGCGGGAGTGATCCAACTGTTCGGCGACACGCACCTCGTGTTCTGGGTGCACATCGCGGCATGCGTCGCTGCCGCCGTCGTGCTGCTGATCGTCCCCGATCCCAGCGCGATCGTGCAGTCCGCTCCGGCCGCCGCGGGCGCTACCGCGGTGGCCGATCCCGGCCGGACCGAGGCCAAGGAACGCACTGAAGGTCTTTTCCGTACGATCTGGCAGTTCCGCGGTGTGCTGGCGCGCATGGGCGTGGGCGTCGGCCTGATCGGCGCGCTGCGCTCCTCGCGCACCGTGATCCTGCCGTTGTACGCCGTGGCCATCGGCATGAGCGACACGAACACGGCGCTCGTGATCGGCCTCGCTGGAGCGGTGGATTTCGGATTGTTCTACGTGTCGGGTCAGATCATGGACCGCTTCGGGCGCAGTTGGGCCGCGGTGCCGTCCATGATCGGGCTCGGCGTCGCGCATCTCGCGCTCGCATTCGTCACCGCGGAGCCGTGGTTCATCGCTGTCGCGCTCTTCATGTCGGTCGCCAACGGCGTGGGAAGCGGCATCATCATGACCCTCGGCGCCGACCTTGCGCCGCCGGCGAATCCCGCGCCGTTCCTCGGCGCCTGGCGATTCACCGGTGACTTCGGTCAAGCGGCAGCGCCGCTCTGGGTCTCCGGGGTCACCGCGCTCTTCTCGCTCGCCGTCGCGAGCGCCACCATGGGGGTGCTCGGCCTGATCGGGGCGGGCCTGCTGGCTCGGTACATTCCGCGATACGCTCCGCGGCGGGCCCGGGTAACGCGGGCCTAGGCCCAGCCGATCCGCGCTCTCAGCGCGCCAGGACGCTGCGAGCGGTGCTCGTTGCTCTCAGACGGATGCCGTCCGGCACGAACAGCGAGAGCATCGGCGGATGCCACGTGGCGGCCAGGCGCACCGTCGCGCTCTGCCCGTCGCGACTGCTCGCGGACTCGAGTACGAGGTCGTGGAATCCCGAAGCCGCTTCGGACGACAGATAACCACCGGCGGCAGCACGCACGTCGGCCGCACGCAACATCGGGTGCGGTGCATCGCCGCGCAGCGTCACCTCGCCGAGATCGAACGCCTCCGCACCGGCCAGTGCCGCCCCGTCTGCGACGACATAGAGGCGTTCCCGCTCGAGGTAGAGGGAGGTGGCGGCGACCACGAGCAGCACTGCTGCGAGCGCGAGCATCCCGAAGAACATCGCGAGCGGAAGAATCGACCCGTCTTCCGAACGCAGCCCGTTCTCGCGGCGGCGGGGCATCCTCACTCCTGGCCGACCCAGAACCGCGACACCGTCTGCGTGGCGACGGCGCGCACCGCCACGCTTGCCGCCGAGTCGAGGTCGAGCGCGCTGGGCATCAGCGGGAGCCCCGCTCGCGCACCGATCGTCACCGTGACCGATCCGCTTCGCGTCAAGCAGACGGAAGGTTTCGGCGAGCAGCGCACCGTGATGCTGGCAGTTGTCGCATCGACACCGTAATCGGTGAGGGCCACGGTCACGGCGCGTCGCATCCGCTCCCCGGCAGCGGCGGCGTTCGGAGCGGTGACGTACACACGCGCCGCCTGACGCGCGGCTCCGGCCGCCGCGAGCGACGCGCCCTGGATGTTCGCCATCGCGATGACCAGATAGACCAGCGGCACCAGAAGGATCAGCCCGGCCGTGATGAACTCCAGTGGCGCCGATCCGTCATCGCGGCGAAGCACTTCGGTCAAGCGTCTCCACCGCCGCATGGCCCTGCACCTCCAATCCGCGTTCGAGGCCGAAAAGGCCGATCAAGGGCAGAGTCGCCCGCACCGTCACCGTCACGGCAGGCGCCCCCAGGTAGCTCCCGTACTCCAGCTCGATCTGCGATGCGTATTGCGAACCGACTGTCGATGCGATCAGATCGCGGGTACGTGCTCGGCCGTCTGAGAGCCCGTTGTCGGCGAGAGCGGCGATGCGTGCGCCCTCGGCTGCGGAGTCGAGAAGCGTGTTGCGCACGAACAGCGCGAGCGCGAGTTGGATCACGGCTAGCGTCAGGACGGTCAGCAGCGCGCCGACCATGACGAATTCGGCCGGGGCCGAACCGCGTTCGTCCCCCCGGCGCAGTCGGTCGCGCAACGGGTCACGCATGGTCACAGCAACGCACCGCACGGTCAGAACGACGTCACCCGCTGGATCGCCTGCTCGAACACGCCGCTCAGGGCAGGTCCGGCAAGGCCCCAGATGATGATGACCAGACCCGCCGTCATCAGCGTGATCAGCACCCAGCCGGGCACATCTCCTCGTTCGTCGGCGACCCGGCGCCTCCACACTCCGCTCAAACGTGAGATCACAGCATCCTCTTCTCTTGCATCCACTTCAAAAACCGGATTGCAGCACGAACAGCCCCGGATAGATCGCGAACAGCACGGTCACGGGAAGAATCAGGAAGACCAGCGGAACGAGCATCGCGACCTCCTTCTTCCCTGCGGTCTCCAACAGCCCGCGCTTCGCCTCCTCGCGAGCATCCGCCGCCTGGGCACGCAGCACCTCCGCCAAGGGCGTGCCGCGTTCCAAGGCGGACGTCACGGCATCGACGCATCGGGTCAGCATCGGCAGCCGGACTCCGTGTGCGGCATCCCCGAGCGCGTCGGCCAACGGGATGCCGATCCGCGCGTCGGCCACCACCCGGCCGAACTCGTGCGCCAGCTCACCGGTACCGGCGATCGAGACGCGACGCAGCGCATCCAGGATGCCCTCCCCTGCCGACAAGCTCAGGGTCAGCAGTTCGATGACGGTCGGGAACTCCTCCGCGATGCGGTTCAGTCGCACACGCGCCCGCCTGGTCAACAGCCAGTCCTGGGCGGTGAACCCGCCCACCGTGACGACGACGGGCAACGCAAGCTGGGCGAGCAACGGCACCGGTCGCAACGCCGCGACTGCGACGACGAGCGCGACGCCGCCGGCGAAGGCCATCGCACTGATGATCAGTTGGCGCGAACGAAACCGTTCGACCGTGTCGGCAGCGCCCGACTGCCGCAGGCGCAGAGCGATCGACTCGTTCCCGCCCGTGAGATGGCCGACCGAGGACCGCACAGCGTCGACCAGAGGCCCCAACAGCGTTCCGACGATCGGCAACCGTCGTTCCCGGGCACGTTCGACCACCTCCCGCGCCTGCGTCGAGACGTCGACGACATACGGGGCGACACGGTCGGCGAGGCGCGGACGGCTCAGGCGCGGCACCATCGACACCAGCGACCACAGGCCTAGACCCAGCCCAACGCCGCACACGAGCGCCCACGAGTCGCCCGCAGTCACGCGAACCACCTCTTCTCCCGTGGCAGGCGTCCGAGAGCGATCATCAGCCGGTACGCGATCACCGAAACGACGAGCCCGCACGCGATCACCGCTGTGCCGGTGGGCGTGTTGTAGGCGAGCGCGGCCTCGTGGCGTGTCGACAGCAGAACCAGCACGACCCAGGGGGCGGCCACGCCCAGCCGTGCCGCGTTCACCACCCACGACTGGCGCGCCTCGACCTCCGCCCGAATCGCCGCATCCTCGCGAAGGCCGGATGCCAGCGCCTTGAGCACGGTGGTCAGTTCCGTTCCGCCCACCTCCCGGGCCATCTTCACTGTCTCGAGGATGCGGTCTGCGACCGGATCGGCGAGCCTCAGCTTCAAACGATCGGCGGACGGAGCGAATGCACCGGTCGCCCGATAGTCCCGTTCGAAGGCGGCGAACGCCGGCCGCGTCGCTTGCGGGCCGAGCGCTGCGAGTGCGCCGAGGCCGTCCGGCAGGGCGAGGCCGCTGCGCACCGCCGAGATCAATTGGTCCACGGCATCCGGCCACACCGCGCGGTTCGCCTTCGCGCGGGCGTCGGCACGCCAGCCGACAGCCAGCCAGGGCAGCAGAAGGCCGGCGACGCCGGCTCCGATCGTGAGCGCGCCGACACCGATGACGGCTTGAGCGAGCGCCGCGACGACGAGAGCAGTCAGCGCACTGCTGACGAGGAACGCCGGCACCGGAACCCGACCGAGTCCCGCCTGCGTCAATCGGGAGCGCATCCTCGCGGCCGGTGTGTTTCGGCGCTGCCGCGGCTCGCCCGACGGCTTGTTCGGCCAGAGCAGCGGCGAGGCTACGAGCACGAGGCCTGCCCCGAGCACGCAGCCCAGCACGATGGTCACGACACGCCTCCGGCCAGCACCACTGCCGGGTCGAGACCGGCCGCATCGAATTTCGCCCGCTTCACCGGGTATCCGCCGGTGGGAACAAGCTCGCGTCCGCGCAACGCGAAGATCGGACTGGCCTCGATCACTGCGCCCGTTACCTGCCCACTGGGCGCGATGATCTCGGTGATTCGGCGCGCTCCCGACCGTTCGAGGGAGCAGAAGACCACGACGTCGATGCAATTCGCGACAGTCGGAACGACGAAGTCGCTGCCGATGTTGCGGCCGGCGAGCAGCGGCAGTGTGCACAGTTTCGAGAGCGCGTCACGCGCGCTGTTCGCGTGGATGGAACAGGCGGCCGGCAACCCCGAGTTCAGCGCCAGGAGCAGATCGAGGCTCTCGGCCTCACGCACTTCGCCGACCACCAGCCGGTCAGGACGCATCCTCATGGCCTCTTTGATGAGCCGACGCAGAGTGATCTCCCCTGATCCTTCGAGGCTCGGTTGCCTGCACTGCATCGCCACCACGTCTCGTGCGGTCAGGTCGAGTTCGAAGGTCTCCTCGACGGTCACGATGCGTTCGGTCGGCCGGGCCGTCGACAGCAGCGCATTGAGCATCGTCGTCTTGCCGCTCTGCGTGGCGCCGGCGACGAGGATGTTCTGGTTGCAGAGAATGTCAATAGGGCATGAAAAGTCCTTGCGGTTCGATGCACTCCCCCGGCACGTCCTGATCTTCGAGCGTCAGCGCGGGATCTGAGGCCCAGCCGCACCGATCGCACACGATCACGCGCGTGTCCGGATGGCTCGCGTATAGCTCCATGAGTCGAAATATGTGCTCAGGCACGCGGTTTGCCCCTCGAATAAGCGTACGAAACATCTGTGTATAAGTCGGCGAAGTTATCCACAACTGTGGACGACACGCCCACAACATCTAGGGTTCACACGGTGCCAGAGGACGGATATATAGTGTTCACACTCGTGAATCACCCGGTTCACGGGAACTACAGAACGACCCCGTTGGCGGTCGATCTGCCAAGCGGGGTCGTTGTCTTCATGCGGAAGACCTTGAGCTTAGCAAGGCAGAGCGGGCATCTGTCAACAGGGACGTTCGCTCACTAAAGGAGGTGCCAGAAATGGCATCAGTTCCCACGATTACGTGTCCGTATTGCCGGACCACGTTCTACGGCC
>DATMTS010000043.1:0-5452 GCA_035564555.1 Humibacter sp. | reverse complement strand
GGCCACCCGGCCGGCCGCTCGCGGCCCGCGCACCACCCGGGTGCGCACCGGCCGGCGTTTCCGCCTCACCGACAGCCGATTCGCCACGCTCCTGATGGTGCCGGCCGCTCTCTTCCTCGCCGTCTTCGTCGCTTGGCCGCTGCTTCAGTTCGTCGGCAACAGCTTCTTCCACTACAACCCCATCGCCGGCAGCCCGCACATCTTCGTGGGCTTCGACAACTACGTGCACGCCCTGACGTCCGCAGACTTCGGAAACTCGGCGATTCGTACGATCGCGTACACGGCCATCGTGGTCACGCTGGAATTCGTCCTCGGACTGATCGTGGCGCTGCTCTTCAGCGGACTGGGAGACCGATCCCGCATCTTCCGCACGATCTTCCTGTACCCCTTGATGATCGCGCCCATCGTCGCCGGCCTGCTCTGGCGTTTCCTCCTCATCGACAATTCCGGCATAGTCAACCAACTGTTGTTCGAAGCGCACCTCACCTCGTCGCCCAATCAGATCCAGTGGTTGAGCGACCCGAACATCGCCCTGTTCTCCGTCGCCCTGCCCGACATCTGGCTCACGACATCGTTCATTTCGCTCGTGCTGTTCGCGGGGCTGCAGAACGTACCAGGAGAGATCATCGAGGCCGCGAGAATCGACGGCGCCCGCTATCCGACGCTGCTCTTCCGGATCATCCTTCCTCTGCTGCGGCCGGTGATCGCAGTCGCCCTCATCGTGCGGGGTGTTGACGCGGCACGAGCATTCGACGTCATCGTCGTACAGACCAACGGCGGCCCTCAGAACTCGACCAACGTCCTTTCGCTGCTCGTCTACAACACCCAGATCGCCAACGGCAACCCGGGGCTCGCCAGCGCGATGGGAACGATCTACCTGGTCGCGATGATGGTCGTCGCGATCGTGGCAGTACTCACCATCTGGCGGCCAGGGAGTGATCACTGATGAACGGACTCGAATCGAGACGGGGCAGCACGCGCGCCATTCTCTGGGCGGCGCTTGCCGTTCTGGTCATCCTCTACGCCTTCCCCTTCGTGTACATGCTTTTCACGTCCTTCAAGACGCCGATCGAGACGAACGCGATTCCGCCGACGATCCTGCCCTCCGTCTGGACGGTCCAGAACTACATCACAGCGCTGAGCACGCAAGGTGTTCCGCAGTCGTTCGTCAACAGCATCCAGACGGCTGTGATGAGCACCCTCATCTCCCTGATCCTTGCCGTCCCGGCTGCCTACGCCGTGACGCGTTACCGGACACGTTTCGGACGTGTCTTCATCCTGCTTGCACTGATCATGAGAATGGTGCCGGCGATCGTGGTGGGCGCCCCGCTCATCGCTATTTTCCACAATCTCGGTCTGTCCGACACCTCCCTTGCCCTGGCTATCGCACAGACGACGATTTCGCTTCCCCTGTCGATCTGGCTGATGGCGAGCTTCTTCGAGGCGGTGCCCGACGAGCTCGAGGAGTCGGCCCGCGTGGACGGCTGTTCCCGCCTCGGTTCGCTGTGGCGGATCGTGATCCCGATCACACGAGGAGGCGTGGCCGTCGCGGCGATCTTCGCGTTCCTCGCCTCCTGGAACGACTTCATCTTCGCTCTGCTGCTGACGTCGGTGAGGGCGGTCACGACGCCGCTGCAGATCGCGAACTTCCAGAGCCAGTTCGGCCTCGATTGGGGCACTATGACTTCGCTCGCAGTGCTGTACTCGGTACCGGTGATCGTGCTGGCCATCGTTCTCCAGCGACACATCGTCGCGGGGCTGACTCTCGGCGCGGTCAAAGGGTGACGCGCTCGACCATCACAAGAGTCCGAGCGTAGGTCTTACTAGTACTGCAGTGCTGAGCGGGGAAGGGGACAGAGAAATGGCTGTCAAGAGTGCCGGGATCCGGGATGTCGCGGAGCTCGCCGGGGTGTCGGTCACCACGGTGTCGCACGTGCTGAACAACACGCCGCACACGCGGGTCTCGGAGGAGACGCGCGCGCGTGTGCGACAGGCGGCCAAAACACTCGGCTATGGGCCGAACCGAATGGCACAAGCGCTACGCACCAACCGGTCAGGGCTCATCGGCCTGCTGAGCGAAGAGATCGCAACCACTCCTCACGCAGGCAGGATCATTCTCGGTGCCCAGAACGCGGCACGCGAACACGATCTCACCCTGGTCATCATCAACACCGAACGGGAATCCATCGGCAACTCGCACCGAGACGATGTTCAAGCGCTGATCGACCGGCAAGTGGACGCGGTTCTGTACGCGACGATGTATCACCGCCGAGTCTCCCTCCCTCCGAACCTGCGCGGCTTGCCTGCCGTCCTGATCGACTCGACCGATCGTGCCGGCATCGTCCCGGCCGTGGTCCCGGATGAGGTGGGTGGCGCGATCGCCGCTGTCACCCACCTCGTCGAGGCCGGTCACACGCGCATCGGCTTTCTCAACAACGACGATGACGTGCCGGCCACACACGGACGTCTCGCCGGGTACAAGCAGGTGCTGGAAGAGCATCACATTCCATTCGACGAAACGCTGGTCGCGTCCGCGCCATCTGAGACCCTTCCGGGCTACGAATTGGCTCGAGAGGTACTGGGTAGGAGCGACCGCCCGACGGCCTTGTTCTGTTACAACGACCGGATGGCAATGGGTGCTTATCGGGCCGCAATGGAATTGGGCCTGAGCATTCCGAACGACCTCTCGATCGTCGGGTTCGACAATCAGGAACTCATCGCCGCGAACCTGTTCCCCGGTCTGACCACCGTCGCGCTTCCTCACTACGAGATGGGTGCGTGGGCCGTGGAAACCCTCGTGCAGCTCCTCAATGGCGAAGCGCAGCACGAACTCCTCGCCGACAGACCCACGCTTCTCGACTGCCCCCTGGTCGTCCGCGGCTCGGTGACCACACCACGAGCCAACTGAAAGGCACATGAGATGCTCCGACTTGCCGCGTCTTGGGTATGGGACTTCTGGGTCGCCGACGATGGCGATCGATTCCACCTGTTCTTCCTGAAGGCGTCCAGAGCCCTCCTCGACCCCGACCGCCGACACTGGCGCGCCACCATCGGACACGCGACCTCCACGGATCTCAGAACCTGGACCGAGCATGCCGACGCGGTCATCCCCGACGACTCGCCGGCGTTCGATGATCTCGCAACGTGGACCGGGTCGGTTGTTCGTGACGACAACGGGACGTGGCGGATGTTCTACACGGCCGTCAGCCGGTCCGAAGGCGGACTCAACCAGCGCATCAGTTCCGTCGTCTCCGATGATCTCTTCAGGTGGAGCCGAGAACCAGACCGGCAGGTTCTGGAACCGGATGCTCGCTGGTATGAAACGGCCGAAACCAGGAAATGGCCGGATCAGGCGTGGCGCGACCCGTGGGTGTTCCGCGCCGACGACCTCTGGCACATGCTGATCACAGCGCGCGCCAATCACGGCGATCCCGATAACCGAGGGGTCGTCGGGCACGCGACTTCAACCGATCTGACCCGCTGGAGCGTTCAGCCCCCACTTTCCGAGCCGGGCGCAGGATTCGGACACCTTGAGGTCGTCCAGACGGTCATCGTCGACGGGAAGCCGGTCGGCATGTTCTCGTGCCTCGCCTCCGAGCTGGCGCACGAGCGCACCGCGCAAGATCCCGTCGGCGGCGTTTGGGCGTTTCCCACGGATGCCTTGACAGGGCCGTTCAAGACCGCGGACGCCTACCGGATCACCGACGAGAGACTCTACGTCGGTCGGCTCGTTCAGGATCGGCTCGGACAGTGGCAGATCCTGGCATTCCACAACGACGACGAGAACGGCGGCTGGGTCGGCGAGATCAGCGACCCTCAGCCCGTCGGCTGGGTCGATGGCCGGCTGGCGATCAAGGCGAAGAGCCAGTCAGAAGCGCTGGAATTCCGAGTGCCGTCGTGAGCGTGGCCGCGAGGGACCCAGCCGGGTCTCTTCCGATCCGAGGGCCTGAATTCCTACGCTCAGCCGCCCGAAATGTGCCGAACGATTCATGCAGAAAGGGCAAACCCATGACTGAGAAATTCCAGCCCACCCGCCGGGTAGTCATTCAAAGCGTGGCGACCGGCGCAGCGCTCGCCACGCTCAGCTTCATGAGCGCCGGACCTGCGGCGGCAGACGCAACGTCACCGCAGGAGGCGAACCAGTCTGCACCCAAGCGCCGACTCCCTGTCGGCCTTCTTTGAAAACGAAGCTGCAAACCAGCGAGAGGAAACAGATGGAATCCAATGTGTACGACGTCACCGATTGGAAGACGCCGGGGAAGCCGATCGACCCGCAATACGACCTCGGGGCTGTGATCAACAGCATCATCGCCGACATCAAGCTGCGGCAGACGAGCCAGGCGGACAAGCCCGGCGCTGTCATCTACATCCCGCCGGGCACGTATTCACTGAAGACCCGCGTCGTCGTCGACGTGAGCTTCCTGACCATCCGCGGATCCGGACATGGTTTCACCTCGCTTTCGATCCGCTACAACTCGGACACGACGGGGTGGCATGAGATCAACCCGGGCGGCAGCCACGTCAAGGTGGAGAACACCGACGGCAACGCTGAGGCCTTCATCGTCTCGCGCAGCGGAAACCCCCGTCTGAGCGCTGTCGCGTTCGAGAACTTCTGCCTCGACGGCGTCTCGTTCGGCAGCGACCAGAACTCGTACCGAAACGGCAAGGTCGGAATCCGATTCGCGACCGACAACGACTCCGTACGGGTACGCGGAATGGGAATGGTCTACCTGGAGCACGCATTGCTGATCCAGGGACCGGACGCGCTCGATGTCTCGGGGAACCTCCTCGCAGAATGCGGAACGTGCATCATGATCGTGGGCGGAAGTCAGGCATCCAAGATCTCGGACAACCACCTCGGTGCCGGGCCGGTCGGCTTCAGTATTTTCGCGGAGAACAGCAACGGCTTGCTCATCACGGGAAACAACATCTTCCCCCGCGGCATCGACTCGGTTCATATCAAGAACTCCTTCCGATCCAATATCTCCTCCAACCGGCTGCAGTCCTTCTACCCGGGCAGCATCACTCTGGAAGGCGATTGCAAGGAGAACCTGATCAGCTCGAACATGTTCGAGCGACAGGTCGAGACCTACGGGCCGTTCATCGGCATTGGGAATGGTCTCGACGACGATTTCGGCGTGGTGCAGGTCAATGGTGACGGCAACACGATCACCGCCAACCATGTCACCCTGATCATCCCGCCCGATCAGGTCAAGCCCACCGGAGGAACCGCGGCGATCTTCCGCATCAAGAACGGGGATCAGAACCTCATCGGCACCAACCACGTCATCTCCAACCTCTCCGTCCACACGGTCGTCCTCGATGCCGGAACGACCAATTCGCACGTCTTCGACAGCGGAACCGAGGCACAATTGCTGGCGAACTCCACCAGTTACGGATTCCGTCCCACCCCGTAACAGACCAGGCGGGTGCGGGGAGGCCTCGGGCTCCC
>DATMTS010000042.1:0-45747 GCA_035564555.1 Humibacter sp. | reverse complement strand
CGCGCGCTCGCGCCCGCGCACGGACGCGTCCGCGCCCGCCTACGCCCGTACCTCCGCAGACCCCGCGCCCGTCAACCGAACCGCTTTCGTTCATCGGAACCGGATACATATCCGGTTCCGATGGACAAAAGCGGTTCCGTTGAAACAGGCGTGTCGGGGTGGCAGCGCCGCTCGTGTCAGGCGGGGCGCGCCCGCACCAGCGCCAGCGCGCCGACCGCGTCGGCGATCGTGCGGTGGGCGAACGCGAAGCCATCCTGCTCGAGCCGGGTCGACGCGACGAGCTGATCGGCGAGCAGCAGTTCGCGTCCTGCATCGCCGAGTGCCGACGTGATCGCCCACGACGGCACCCGCAACACGGCCGGGCGGTGCAACGCTGCGGCAAGTGTCGCGGCCACCTGCCGCTGGATCGCCGGAGTGGGCCCGACCAGGTTCACCGGTCCGCTCAGCGACGAGTGCAGCAGGTGCACGATGGCGGCGACCTCGTCGTGCAGCGAGATCCACGGCCAGTGCTGCCTGCCATTGCCGAGCGGCCCCGCCAGGCCGAGCCGCGTGATCGGCAGCAACGGAGCCAATGCCCCTCCCGCGCCGATCACCAGCCCGGTGCGCGGTTGCACGACGCGCACACCGGCGGGCGCCTCGCGCGCGGCGGCCTCCCACGACACGACGAGGTCGGCGAGGAATCCGCTGCCGGCGCCAGAATCCTCCTGCAACGTCTCACCCTGCCGGTCCCCGTAATACCCCACGGCGGATGCGCTGACGAAGACCCGGGGCGGGTCGGTCGCCGCCGCCATGGCGTCGGTCAGGGTGCGCGTTGCCGAAAGCCGGGATGAGACGAGCTCACGTCGGTATGCCGGGGTCCAGGGCAGCCGGGACAGCGACGCGCCGGAGAGATTCACGACGGCGTCCGCCCGCTCCATCAGTTCCGGGTCGATCGCATGGTTGCCCGGCCGCCAGGCGAACTCCTGGGCCGAGCCCGGTCGACCCCGAACCAACCGCAGAACGGTGTGCCCGGCATCCGCCAACGAAGCCAGCAGGGGTCGGCCGATCATGCCCGACGCGCCTGCGACCAGCACCGTGAGGGGTGCCGGCATCTCAGGCGAGGTCCGCCTCGATGGTGATCGGGATGCCCGCGAGCGCACGGGAGACGGGGCAGGTGCGCTTGGCCTCGTCGGCCAGTCGCTGGAAGTCCTCCTCGCTGATCCCCGGCACCGTGGCATTCACCAGCAGATGACTGCCGGTGATGCCCTGGGCGGGATCGAAGGTCACCGCCGCCGTGGTCTGGATGCTTTCCGGCTTGGTGCCGAACGAGCTGAGGATGTTCGAGAACGCCATCGAGTAGCAGGCCGCGTGCGCGGCTCCGAGCAATTCCTCGGGGTTCGTGACGCCTTCTTCGCCTTCGCTGCGCGCCCGCCAGTTCACCGGGAATGTCGCCGCCTTCGACGAGTCGAGGCTCAGTGTGCCCGTGCCGCTGGTCAGATCGCCGTTCCAGACGGTGGTCGCCTCGCTTGTGATCGCCATTGTCTGCCTCCCGTTTCAGTTGCGCCGCTCGGCGCAACTGCCAGCCTAGGTCGCGCGTGCAGGTCGCCGCAGGATCAACAGCTTCTGACCGAGGTCGACGCGATCACGTCAGACGTTCGCGCGCTTGCCCAGCAGCCCCGCGCGGATCAGCAAGAGATAGATCTGGCATCCCAGGCAGTAGGCGAACGCGGCGTTGAGGAACGCGGCGACGAACGCGAGGGCCGCCGCCACCGCCAGCGCATACGGCACACCGACCAATTGCAGCACCAGTCCGACACCTGTGATCAGCAGTCCGACGCCCTGGGCGAACCGTGGCGGGGCCGGGTCCTCGAGTTCTTCGGGAGGGGCGAGACGCGGTCGCACCACGACGCGGAAGAACCGGCCGTACGGGTGGCGTTGCACTCCGGCGATCGTTCCCCAGGCGAAGGATGCCACGACGACCGCCCCGACGACCACTGCGGCGACGTCCGCCCCGATCAACGCGAGGAAGAGCGTGATCAGCACCAGCACCGCGGTGATGGATGCACCGAAGCGGGGGCCGCGCGGATCGATTCCCGCCGAGTTCTCAGACACCGACACTGTTCTCCCTCAGTAGCTCATCGACGACGGCGATGACCTCGTGACGTCGGGGTGCACCGCCGATGCGGGTGCGAACCGTGCCGGCACCGTCGATGAGCAGCACGGTCGGCGTCTGCAGGATGCGAAACCGGCCGGCCAGCTCGGGACGGGCGGTGAGGTCGACGTCGAGATGCTCGACCCCGTCGCGTTCCGCGGCGAGGGCGTGCAGCATCGAATGAGCCGCGCGGCACGGCGAGCAGTATTCGGTGGAGAACTGCACGAACGTGGCTCGCTTGCCGAAGCGTTCGACGCCGAGATCGGCCGGGGCGATCGCGCCCTCGTGAGCCGCGCGCGCCCGTCCGGTGCGTGCCCGCCAGACGACACCGGCGACCGCGGCGATCGCGACGAGCGCGATCACCACGAGAACGGCCGCGGCTGGTTGCATGACGTCACGCTACGCGGACGGTGGCCGTAGCGCGGCAGTGTGACCCTCGGTTACGCCGCCCGGCGGGGCCGAAGCGGCTCATCCGGAGCCTGGACGCAGTGCGCCGCCTCGGGTGCGCCGGTTCGGACCGACCCGCTAGCCTGGGGGGATGACTCCCGCGAACCCTTTCGGCCAGGTTCTTGTCGCCCTCGTGACGCCGTTCACCGCCGAGGGAGAGGTCGATTGGCCCGACGTGGAGAAGCTGATCGATGACGTCATCGGCGACGGATGCGACGGCATCGTCATCTCCGGCACGACGGGCGAGACCTCGACGCTCACGGATGCCGAGAAGCTCAGGCTCGTCGAGGTCGCCAAATCGGTGGCCGGCGGCAGGGCGAAGATCATCCAGGCCGGTGGTGCGAACGAGACCGCGCACGCCATGCAGCTGTACAGAGCGAGTGAAAAGGCCGGCGCCGACGGGGTCATGATCGTGACGCCCTACTACAACAAGCCGACCCAGGCGGGCGTGCTCACCCACTTCCGGGTGATCGCAGACGCCACCGACCTTCCGGTGATCCTCTACGACATCCCGGGTCGCACCGGCATCCCGATCGCCTATGAGACGCTGCTGCGCGCCGCCAAGCATCCCAACATCGTCGCCGTGAAGGATGCCAAGGGCGACTTCGCGCAGGTCAGCAGGGTGCTGAACAACACCGACCTGCTGTACTTCTCCGGCGACGACTCGAACGTGCTCCCGCATCTGGCGATCGGCGCCGTCGGGCTCATCGGAGTCACGGCGAACATCGCGGCCCGCCCGTACCGGCAGATGGTCGACGCCGTCAATGCGGGCGATCTGCGTACGGCCACCGCCGCTCACCAGCGTCTGGAACCGCTGGTGCGGGCGATCATGACGCATGTGCCCGGAACCGTCGCGACGAAATACATCCTGCACGGACTGGGCCGCATCGGTTCTCCGAGGGTGCGTCTGCCGCTGGTCGGCCCCGAAGACTTCGAGGCGGCTCAGATCGAGGCCGAACTCGATCTGGTGACCGGCATCCCCGGTGCGGACTTCGCGAATTTCCGTCCCGACCGCAACGCCGCGGCCGGCGGCGCCCTGCCCAAGGTCGCCGGCACCACTCGCTGACCCTGACCGGGCGCGCGCCGTCCGCGAGCCTCCGCAGCGTTCGCATCCCCAGTCTTTGCATCACCAATAGGAGCGCACATGCCCAATACCGTTTACAACCCGCCGGAGCTCGCACCCGGCACCCTACGCGTCATCCCGACCGGCGGTCTTGGTGAGATCGGCCGCAACATGACCGTCTTCGAGATCGACGGCAAGCTGCTCATCGTCGACTGCGGAGTCCTCTTCCCCGAGGAGAACCAGCCGGGTGTCGACCTGATCCTTCCCGACTTCCAGCCGGTCCGCGACCGGCTCGACGACATCGTCGGAGTCGTGCTCACGCACGGCCATGAAGACCACATCGGGGCGGTGCCCTATCTGCTCCGGCTGCGGGCGGACATTCCGCTGATCGGGTCCAGCCTCACCCTCGCGCTCGTGGAGGCGAAGCTCAAGGAGCATCGCATTCAGCCGTACGCGCTGACCGTCAAGGAGGGCCAGCACGAGAAGCTCGGGCCGTTCGACCTCGAGTTCATCGCGGTCAACCACTCGATTCCGGATGCCCTCGCCGTGGCGATCACGACATCGGCCGGCGTCGTGCTGCACACCGGCGATTTCAAGATGGACCAGTTGCCGCTGGATGGACGCCTCACCGATCTGCGCGCGTTCGCGCGCCTCGGCGAGGCGGGCGTCGACCTGTTCCTGTGCGACTCGACCAACGCGGACGTGCCGGGGTTCACCCCGCTCGAGCGGTCGATCGGGCCTGTGCTCGACAATGTGATCGCCAGGGCACCGCGCCGGGTGATCGTCGCCAGCTTCTCCAGCCACGTGCACCGGGTTCAGCAGGTGCTCGACGCCGCGCACGCGAACGGTCGGCGGGTTGCGCTGCTCGGCAGATCGATGGTGCGCAACATGACCATCGCCGCCGAGCTCGGTTATCTCAAGGTTCCCGAGGGTGTCTTGATCGACTACCGCAAGGTCGGCGACCTCCCCGACGACAAGATCGTCTACATGTCGACGGGATCGCAGGGCGAACCGATGGCGGTGCTGGCCCGAATGGCGAATCTGGAGCATCAGATCGAGGTCGGCCACGGCGACACGGTCATCCTGGCGTCCAGCCTCATCCCGGGCAACGAGAACGCCGTCTATCGCGTCATCGACGGCCTCACCAAGCTGGGGGCGACCGTCGTGCACAAGGGCAACGCCAAAGTGCACGTCTCCGGTCATGCAGCGGCCGGCGAGCTGCTGTATTGCTACAACATTCTGAAGCCGAAGAACGTGATGCCGGTGCACGGTGAGTATCGGCATCTGGTGGCCAACGCGCGGCTGGCGCAAGACACCGGCATCCCCGAGCAGAACACGATCATCGCCGAAGACGGCAGCGTCATCGACCTGCGCGACGGGGTCGCCCGTGTGACCGGCCAACTCGACCTCGGCTACGTCTATGTCGACGGCTCGAGCGTCGGCGAGATCACGGATGCCGACCTCAAAGACCGCAGGATCCTCGGCGAGGAGGGCTTCATCTCGATCATCGTCGTCGTCGAGGCCGCGAGCGGACGCATCGTGACCGGACCGGAGATCCACGCCCGTGGCTTCGCCGAGGACGACGCGGTCTTCGACGCCGTCAAGCCGAAGATCGCTGCCGCGCTCAGCGAGGCGGCGCACAACGGGGTGCGCGACTCGCACGCGCTCAGCCAGGTGGTGCGTCGCACAGTCGGTCGGTGGGTGAACACGAGCTATCGTCGTCGCCCGATGATCGTTCCGCTCGTCATCGAGGCGTAGGCGCGAGTCGGTGCGCCCGCCGGGCCGGCGATCCGTCGGCGTAGCACGACGTAACGCACCCGGCGCCGGCTACCGCGGTGCGCGTACCCTCGGCGTATGGCCGGTTACACCATCCGCCGCGCCACAGCAGCGGACGCACGCTTCCTTGCCGACATGCTCGTCGAGGCGGCGAATTGGAACGAGGCAGCGCCGCGTCCGCGTGTGGCCGTGCTGGAAGACGTGGAGATCGCCCGGTACATCTCGGGATGGCGCCGCCCCGGCGACATCGGCGCCGTCGCCGTCGATGAACTGGGCGGCCCGATCGGCGGAGTGTGGGCGCGTGTCTTCGCCCCGGATGCCGCCGGCAGCGGTTTCGTCGCGACGGGCGTGCCCGAGGTAACCCTGGGCGTGAACCGGCAATGGCGCGCGCAGGGGATCGGCCGCGACCTGCTGCATGCCATTGCTTCCCTGGCACGTGAAGCCGGACACACCAGGTTGAGCCTGAGCGTCGACCGCCGCAATTTCGCGTACCGCCTTTACACGAGCGAGGGATATCAGACGGTCGCTTCGGGCGACCGGGCCGACGTGATGGTGCGCGCGCTGCACTGAAACGCGCTGCACTGAGGCACTTGTCCCGTGCGGTTGGCGCCGGCCGCAGACACTCGCGGCCGCCTGCGTCCGAACCGGCGCGGGGCGAAGTACCGTGGAATCCATGGCCACCAGCACCAAATCGTCCGCGGGGCGCTCGAGCGCGCGCGGCGGTTCAGCGCGCGCGGCGGCGGGCAAGACCTCCGGTAAGACCGCCGCCCAGAAGACGGTTCGCTACCCGGCCGCCGAGGCGCGCCCCAGCTTGTTCGTCCGCGCCTGGATGGGTGTCGCGCACGTGGCCGGCGGCGCAGCGCGAGCACTCGGGCCGGAGAAGCTCGCAAAGGAGGAGCGCCGAGACGGTTTACCGTTCTTCGTCGTGCTGCTGGCGGTCGCCGGCGCCGTCGTGGAATGGTTCCTGATCGACGATCCCATCGCTCAGCAACTCGACGTTTGGACGTTCGGGGGGCTGTTCGGGCGCGTCGCGTTCGCGCTACCGGTGATCATGCTGCTGTTCGCGATCTGGCTGTTCCGGCATCCCAGTTCCGTGCACGACAACACGCGGATCGGCATCGGGCTCGGCATCCTGCTGGTCACGGTGTCAGGGCTGTGCCACATCTTCAGTTCTCAGCCGCAGCCCAGCGACGGGATGCTCGTGCTCGCTCGCGCGGGCGGCGTGCTCGGCTGGATGGTCACCGCCCCGCTGGTCGCACTGATCACGCCGGCCGGCGCAACCGCCGTAGTGATCGTGCTCGCGCTGTTCAGCATCCTGATCATCACCAAGACGCCGCCGACGAAGATCGGCTCGCGGCTGCGCGAACTCTACGCGTACCTGTTCGGTGCGCAACTTGCCACCGAGGAGGAGCGGGCGGCGGCGAAGGCGCAGAAGGCCGAAGAGCGGGCGAAGACCGCCCAGGTCGAACTCGACGGCATCGACGACGACGGTGACGACGACGAAGCGAACCTGCCCTGGTGGCGCCGCAACAAGAATCAGCGGGAAGACGATCCGGCATACGACACCCCGATGGTCGCCGGCATCACCGAGCTACTCGGGGACGTTCCCGTGCTGGGCGGCGAGTTCGACACCGCTCTCGAGCCCGATCCGGCATCCGCGCACTACGGCACCGAGGTGCTCGGCGAATTGCGCGTGGCGGAGGATGCCGTCAAGCGATTCACCGGCGAGGTGCGGCCAGGAGGGTCGACCGGGCTGGTCGGCGACGGGGCCACCGGGCTGACCGAGGTGCTGCCGGGCTTCGGGCAGAGCGCAACGGGCGACTTCGAAGACGAGACGGGCTTCAGCCAGCAGGGTTCCGCGCCCATCGTGCCGCCGCCCGATCAGCCGTATCAGTTGCCGTCGGCGGCAACGCTCTCGGCCGGCACGCCGGCCAAGACCCGGTCGTCGGCGAACGACGAGGTCGTCGCGGCGATCACGAACGTGCTCGAGCAGTTCCAGGTCGATGCACGCGTGACCGGGTATTCGCGCGGTCCGACCGTTACCCAGTACGAAATCGAACTCGGCCCCGGCGTGAAGGTCGAGCGCGTCACCGCGCTGAGCAAGAACCTCTCGTACGCGGTTGCCTCGAACGAGGTCCGCATCCTCTCGCCGATTCCGGGCAAGAGCGCGATCGGCATCGAGATCCCGAACAGCGACCGTGAGATCGTCTCCCTGGGCGACGTGCTTCGCTCCGCCGCGGCCACCAACAGCCACCATCCGATGACCATCGGCGTCGGCAAGGACGTGGGCGGCGGCTACGTCGTCGCGAACCTCGCCAAGATGCCGCACCTGCTGGTGGCGGGATCCACCGGCTCGGGCAAGTCCAGCTTCGTCAACTCCATGATCACCAGCCTGCTGATGCGGGCGAAGCCCACTGACGTGCGCATGGTGCTGATCGACCCGAAGCGCGTGGAACTCACGATCTACTCCGGGGTGCCGCACCTCATCACGCCCATCATCACGAGCCCAAAGAAGGCGGCGGAGGCGCTGCAGTGGGTCGTGAAAGAGATGGACATGCGCTACGACGACCTGGCCAGCTTCGGTTTCCGGCACATCGATGACTTCAACAAAGCCGTCGTGAACGACGAGATCGTGCTGCCGGCAGGCAGCGAACGCAGGCTCAAGCCGTATCCGTACCTCCTGGTCGTCGTCGACGAACTCGCCGACCTGATGATGGTCGCCCCGCGCGACGTCGAGGACTCGATCGTGCGCATCACCCAGCTGGCGCGCGCGTCCGGCATCCACCTCGTGCTGGCGACGCAGCGACCCTCGGTCGACGTGGTGACCGGCCTGATCAAGGCGAACGTGCCCTCGCGGCTCGCGTTCGCCGTGACCAGCGTGACCGACTCGCGCGTCATCCTCGACCAGCCGGGTGCCGACAAGCTGATCGGGCAGGGCGACGCACTCTTCCTGCCGATGGGGGCGTCGAAGTCGATCCGAGTGCAGGGCGCCTGGGTGTCGGAGACCGAGATCCAACGCGTGGTCGATCACGTCACGGCGCAGGCCCGCCCCGAATACCGGCCGGACGTGGCCGCGGCACCGGAGCGCAAGCAGATCGACTCCGACATCGGCGACGACCTCGAACTGCTGTTGGCAGCGGCAGAGCTCGTCGTCTCGACTCAGTTCGGGTCGACGTCGATGCTGCAGCGCAAGCTCCGGGTCGGCTTCGCGAAGGCCGGCCGGCTGATGGATCTGCTCGAGTCGCGCGAGATCGTGGGGCCGAGCGAGGGATCCAAGGCGCGAGACGTGCTCGTCACGGCCGAACAGCTGCCGTCGGTGCTGGCGACGCTGCGCGGCGAGGACGCCGAGGTCGCTGCCGCTGGGCCCGCAGCGGCTCGCCAGGCGCCGCAGCTTCCGGCGGACGACCGCTATGGTGCCGACCCCGTTGCCGCGCAGACCGCCGGATATCCTGAGGAGGACGGCCCCTCGGACGAGGATGCCTGGCAGCTGACCGGCAGGGAGTAGCGCATGAGCACCGACCCCGCCGTGCCGGGCACGGCACGGGGGCCGAGCAATTGGAACCTGCCCAACGTCATCACGGTCGTCCGCATTCTGCTCGCACCCGTGTTCGTCTGGATGATGCTCTACGACGCGGGTGCAGATGGGCCGCTGCGCTGGTGGGCGACCGTGTTGTTCGTGCTGGCCATCGCGACCGACGGCGTCGACGGCGCCATCGCCAGGCGCCGAGGGCTCGTGACCGAACTCGGCAAGCTGCTCGATCCGATCGCAGACAAGGTTCTCATCGGTGGCGCGCTGATCTCGTTGTCCGTGCTCGGCGAACTGCCCTGGTGGGTGACGGTGGTGATCATGGTGCGGGAGGTCGGCATCACCGTGTACCGCTTCGTGGTCATCTCGCACGGCGTCGTCGCCGCTTCGCGGGGTGGCAAGCTCAAGACCGTCGTGCAGGCCGTCGCCATCTCGGCCGCCTTGGCGCCGCTGCACGCGATCTTCGGCGCATGGATACCGTGGTTCGACGGCATCCTGATGACCGTCGCGGTGGTGCTCACTGTGGCGACCGGCCTGGAGTACCTCTGGAACGCCTGGCGGGCCGGCCGGGCGCAGGGGAGCGGCGCGTGAACGGGCAGGGAGAAGCCGTGGGCGGCGCGGATGCCACCGGGCGGTTGATCGCGGAACTCGCGGCCCGTGCGCTCACGGTAGCGGTCGCGGAATCGCTCACGGGCGGCGCCCTGGCGGCGGAGCTGACCCGACCCGCCGGGGCATCGGCGGTGGTCCTCGGCGGCGTCGTCGTCTATGCGACCGAACTCAAGCACACGATGATCGGGGTGGATGCGCGGCTGCTCGCCGAAGAGGGGCCCGTGCATCCGATGGTCGCGGAGCAGCTCGCGCGCGGTGTGCGGCAACGGCTCGCCGTCGGAGGTCGTCGAGCCGATATCGGCGTCGCGACCACCGGGGTCGCCGGACCGGATCCGCAGGGCGGTCGCGAGCCCGGCACGGTCTTCATCGCAGTGTCGACCGACGCCGGCACGGTCGTCGTGGCACCCGGACTGCACGGGGACCGCGCGCAGATCCGCGCGGAGACGGTGCGGCTGGCCGTCGACGCCATCGCGAAGGCCGTGGCGGAGCCGCAGACTGACGCCCGCGATACGCCGCGGGCGCCCCGGGAATAGTGCCTCGCGTACCCGTGTTGGAGTGGATGTACTCACATCGAAACTCCAGTCACTTTCGTTACCGTTCCAGATAGAGGATGCGTGTAAAGTTGGGCATCCAAACCCGAACACTCGATGGTGTGGCAGGAAGAAGAAGGAGGCTCCAATGATTCTTGTACGTCAGGAAATCGGCGACGTGCTCAGGGACTTCCGCCTGCAGAAGGGGCGCACCCTCCGTCAGGTCGCGAGCAAGGCGAGTGTCGCCCTCGGCTACCTGAGCGAGGTGGAGCGCGGCCAGAAAGAAGCATCATCCGAGATTCTCGCGTCGGTGGCGGACGCCCTCGACACTCCTATCTCGGTGATCATGCGCGAGGTCGGCGACAGGCTCGCCGTGCTCGAAGGCATCGACCCGCTGATCCCCGACACCGTGCCCGACGAGTTCGTCGCGGCGATGGACGCGGATCTCGTCGCACGCTAGCGTGCCCGATTCGATACACGAGGCGCCCCGGACAGCACCGGGGCGCCTCACTTTTTCTCCATAGGCTGGTCGGATGCGATTGAGTGAGTTCCGCAGGGCGGTCGATGACGAGTTCGGACCGGGCTACGGTGCCGTGCTGGTGCACGACCTGATCCTCGGTGAGTTGGGCGGCCGCACCGCGGAGCAGGCGCTCGCCGAAGGGGTGCCGGCTCGAGAAGTGTGGTTCGCGTTGTGCGATGCCAAGGGCGTTCCCCGGTCGCGCCGTCACGGCGCCGGCCGTCCCGCTCGCGCCCCGAACGACTGACGGAACCCTCGCGACACGCCGGATCTTCTCCGAAGACATGTTCGGTTCTTGGTACTCTGGACGCACAGCGCCGCTCGAATCGAGTTATCCACATTCCGGACCAATCCGAGGGTGGATGTCGGACCCTCGGCGTACTGTGCGAGACGTCCAAGAGTCCTGCGAAGGGAAGATTCGAAATGCCATCAGCAAACGATCGCGAGAAGGCGCTCGAGACCGCTCTCGCCCAGATCGACCGCCAATTCGGCAAAGGTTCCGTCATGCGTCTGGGCAGCGACGAGCGCGCGCCCGTCGAGGTGATTCCCACTGGTTCCATCGCACTGGACGTGGCGCTCGGCATCGGCGGTCTGCCGCGCGGGCGCATCGTTGAGATCTACGGTCCGGAGTCGTCGGGTAAGACCACGCTCACGCTGCATGCGATCGCGAACGCCCAGCGCGCCGGCGGCATCGCCGCGTTCATCGATGCCGAGCATGCGCTCGACCCGGAGTACGCCAAGAAGCTCGGCGTCGACATCGACTCCCTGCTCGTCTCGCAGCCCGACACGGGCGAGCAGGCGCTCGAAATCGCCGACATGCTCGTGCGCAGCGGGTCGATCGATCTGATCGTCATTGACTCCGTCGCGGCACTGGTGCCGCGTGCTGAGATCGAGGGTGAGATGGGCGACTCGCACGTCGGGTTGCAGGCTCGTTTGATGTCCCAGGCGTTGCGCAAGCTCACCGGCGGACTGAGCCAGACCAACACGACCATGATCTTCATCAACCAGTTGCGCGAGAAGATCGGGGTGTTCTTCGGCAGTCCGGAGACCACTGCCGGCGGCAAAGCGCTCAAATTCTATGCGTCGGTTCGTCTTGACATCCGTCGCATTGAGACGCTGAAAGACGGCACCGACGCGGTGGGCAACCGCACCAGGGTCAAGGTTGTGAAGAACAAGATGGCTCCGCCGTTCAAGCAGGCGGAATTCGACATCCTGTACGGGGTGGGCATCTCGCGCGAAGGCAGCCTGATCGACTTCGGCGTCGAGCACGCCATCGTCAAGAAGTCCGGCGCCTGGTACACCTACGAAGGCGACCAACTGGGCCAGGGCAAAGAGAACGCCCGCAACTTCCTGATCGCGAACCCCGACCTTGCGGCCGAGATCGAACGCAAGATCTTGAGCAAGCTGGGCGTCGGAGCCGGCGCAGCCGGTAGCGCAGATGCTGCGGTCGAGGCACCCGGCAACGTCGAGTCCCTTCAGGGCAAGCTCGCCCAGCGCAAGGGCGCGTGACGACGAGGCTGACGATTCGGCACGGAGAGCGACATGGTGGTGAGATTCACGCCCACGCCTGACGGCGAGTCGGCTCGGCCGCGCAACGGCCGCGTTACGTGGCTGGGAAGCGGTCCTGAGACCCCCGCAGGCGAACATCATCTGGCACCGGTCAGTTACCTTCCCGGCGCGCGGCCATCCGAGGCCGCATCCGCCGCGCTGCGTCGCGTCGAATCGATGCGCGGCGGAGACGCGGAGCCGGCACGCGAATCCACCCGGGGTGCGTCCCGGGCGTCGAACGTCTCGATGCACCAACTCGCCCGTCGTGGCATGTCGCGGTGGGAACTGCAGCAAGTTCTCGACAAGCGCGGTGTCGACGAGACGACGGCCCGTGCCGAACTCGACCGGTTGCAGAGCGTCGGCCTGCTCGATGATGCCGCCCTCGCCCTCACCCTCGTCTACACGCAGCACACGCGCAAGGGGTTGGGGCGCACCGCGATCGCACAGGAGTTGCGACGCAGACACATCGAACAGGCGATCATCGACGACGCGCTGAGCGAGATCGAAGACGACGACGAACTCGAGCGTGCGCTCGAACTCGCGCATAAACGCGCTTCCCAACTGAGCAGTCTCGACGGGCAGACCGCCCGACGCAGGCTCTCGGGCTACCTCGCGCGCAAGGGCTACGCTTCCGACATCATCCGTCGCGCCATGGAGTCCGCATTGAGCGACGACCCCTTGCGCGACCGCGAGCAGAGCGACGACCCGTCGAGCGACGACGATCCTGGCGCGCCATTCGAGGTGGAGTAGCGGGCGAACGTGGTGGAGTAGACGAAGCTGACGCGCCGCGATGCGAACGTAGACTGGACCCACCATGAGCATCACCGGCACGACGCGCAGAATAGAGACCCCGACGGCCATCTCGGTCTCGGAGGCCGCACACGAGTCCTCCGGCCGGGTGCGCACCTACGAGGTCCGCACCTTCGGCTGCCAGATGAACGTGCACGACTCCGAGCGCCTGAGCGGATCCCTCGAAGCCGCCGGCTACCGTCCCGCCAACGGCGAAGAGGCCGACGTCGTCGTCATCAACACCTGCGCTGTGCGAGAGAACGCCGACAACAAGCTGTATGGGAACCTCGGTCATCTGGCATCCGTGAAGCGCCGCCATGCGGGCATGCAGATCGCGGTGGGCGGGTGTCTTGCGCAGAAGGACAAGAACGTCATCCTCGATAAGGCGCCGTGGGTCGATGTCGTCTTCGGCACCCATAACATGGGCTCGCTGCCCAGCCTGCTCGAACGGGCACGGCACAACGACGAAGCGCAGATCGAGATCCTCGAGGCGCTGGAGACGTTTCCCTCCACGCTCCCCACCAAGCGCGACTCGGCGTACAGCGGCTGGGTGTCCATCTCGGTCGGCTGCAACAACACGTGCACGTTCTGCATCGTTCCCTCCTTGCGGGGCAAGGAGAAAGACCGGCGACCCGGCGATGTGCTCGCCGAGATTCAGGCGCTCGTCGATGACGGCGCCATCGAGGTCACGCTTCTCGGGCAGAACGTGAACTCCTACGGAGTCGAGTTCGGCGACCGCCAGGCGTTCGGCAAACTGCTGCGAGCCGCCGGCACGATCGACGGCCTGGAACGCATCCGCTTCACCAGCCCGCATCCGGCGGCCTTCACCGATGATGTGATCGAGGCGATGGCGGAGACGCCGGCGGTGATGCCGCAACTGCACATGCCCCTGCAGTCGGGTTCCGATCGCATCCTGCGCTCGATGCGGCGCTCGTACCGCTCCGACAAGTTCCTCGGCATTCTCGACCGGGTGCGCGCCCGTATCCCGCAGGCGGCTATCTCGACCGACATCATCGTCGGGTTCCCGGGCGAGACGGAACAGGACTTCGACGACACGCTCCGTGTGGTCGAGCAGGCGCGGTTCGCATCGGCCTTCACGTTCCAGTATTCGATCCGACCCGGCACCCCGGCGGGCACGATGGCCGACCAGATTCCGAAGGCCGTCGTCCAAGAGCGCTACGAACGTCTGCTGGCGCTGCAGGAGCGCATCTCGCTGGAGGAGAACGAAAAGATCGTCGGGCGCACGGTCGAGCTTCTGGTGGCCAACGGCGAGGGCAAGAAAGACGGCGCGACCCACCGGATGAGCGGTCGGGCACCCGACAGCAGACTCGTGCATTTTCAGGTGCCGGAAGGCAGCGAACTGCCCCGACCGGGAGATATGGTCACGGTCACCGTCACACACGCCGCGCCGTTCCACCTGCTCGCCGATTCGGCCGACGGGTTGCCGTTGCCGGTGCGACGCACCCGTGCAGGAGACGCTTGGGATGCCCGGGAAGCCGAATCCTGCGCGGTCCCCGCCGGCGGTCAGAGTTCGACCGGGCCGCGTCCGGTCTCGCTCGGGTTCCCCGTGCTTCGCCCCAGGGGCGCGGCGAACGTGGCGACGACGCCCATCTACGATCCCGCCGACGGCGAACGGTAGCGTTGGCGACGCGGAGCCGCTCCTGCCCCGAGCGGCGATTCCTGGCGATCGTCGGCGCGACCGGCACAGGCAAGAGCGCCTTCGCGCTCGACCTGGCCTGCGAACTCGAAAGACGCGGCTTCGCTGCCGAAATCGTGAACGCCGACGCCATGCAGCTTTACCGGGGCATGGACATCGGCACGGCGAAACTTCCGCCCGACGAGCGGCGGGGCGTCCGCCACCACCTTCTCGACGTCCTGGAAGTGACCGACGAAGCGAGCGTCGCACGGTATCAATCGGAGGCTCGCGAGACCATCGATCGCATCGCCGAGCAGGGAGGGATCCCGATCCTGGTGGGCGGTTCCGGCCTCTATGTCTCCTCGGTGGTGCACGACTTCCGATTTCCGGGCCGTGATCAGGCGGCACGTGCCCGGCTCGAGGAGGAATTGGCGGCCACGGGTGTGGCTGCTCTCTATGCGCGGTTGATGCGCGAGGACCCGGACACCGCCCGTCGCGTCGATCCTGCGAACGCTCGGCGGGTGGTGCGCGCGCTGGAGATCCACGAGATGGCCGAGTCCGGGCACGGCGCGATGCTCCCCGAACGGCCCACCGCGTGGCGCCCGGTTCTGATCGCCGACCTCGTCGTGCCCCGAGCCCAGCTCACAGCGCGGCTGGACGCCCGGGTCGAGCGGATGTGGGCCGACGGACTGCTCGATGAGGTCGCCGGTCTCCTCGGTCGCGGCATCGCCGACGGGGTGACGGCGCGCCGCGCGATCGGCTACGCCCAGGCACTCGCGCAACTGAGCGGCGAGAGCGACTCCGCGACCGCGATCGCGGAGACGCAGCGACTGACCCGGCGCTACGCGCGCCGTCAGGTCTCCTGGTTCTCTCGTTACCCCTCGGTCGAGCGCGTCGACGCGTCCGCTGCGGTGCCGATCACGGAGGTCGGCCGGTTGGTCGATAGGCTGATCGAATGAGTACGCTGCGCTTCAGCAAGGGTCACGGGACCGGCAACGACTTCGTGCTGTTCAGCGACCCCGAGGGCGCCATCGATCTCTCCGCGGAGCAGATCGCCGCGATCTGCGATAGGCATTTCGGCGTCGGCGCCGACGGTGTGATCAGGGCGGTGCGGTCGCAGAATCTCGCGGACGGCGACGCCGCGTTGGCCGAAGACCCGGCGGCGGAATGGTTCATGGACTACCACAACGCAGACGGTTCCGTCGCGGAGATGTGCGGTAACGGCATCCGCGTCTATGCGCGCTACCTGATCGACAGCGGGTTGGTTTCGCTCGCCGCCGGAGACACCCTGCCGATCGGCACCCGGTCGGGCGTGCGCGACCTGCAGCGCAGCGGAACCGGATTCCAGGTCGATCTGGGGCGCTGGCAACTTGCCGGTGGCGAGCCTCTGGTGAGGGCGAAGAACCTTCCGGTGGCACGACCGGGGCTCGGCATCGACGTGGGGAACCCGCATGTGGTGGTCGCGTTGGCCGACGACGACGAGCTGGACGGACTCGACCTCGCCTTCATCCCGCAGCTCGAGCCGGAGGCGGCCGGTGGGGTCAACGTCGAATTCGTCGTGCCGGCCGAGCCGCTGGTCACCGACGGCATCGGCCGCATTCGGATGCGGGTGCACGAACGCGGGAGCGGTGAGACGCTGTCGTGCGGCACGGGAACGGTCGCCGCGGCTCTGGCCACCCGGTACTGGGCCGGCACGGGAGCGCCGGACGATTGGCGGGTCGAGGTGCCTGGCGGCAGCCTCGCGGTGCGGATGTTCGCGGCGGAGGACGGCGAGCACGTCGCGCTGAGCGGACCGGCCGAGTTGGTGTTCGACGCGGTCATGCCGTTGCCCTGAGCCGCGGCATCCGGCCGCAGCAGCCTCAGGCTCGGCGCTTGACGTGAAGCACGCGATACCCCTTGCTGGTCGCGGCTCGCGAGACGGTGAAGTGCTCGGGCAGCGTGCCCTGCAACCAGCGCTGCAATGAGTCCGAACCGAGATTGCGCT
Organism: Humibacter sp.; assembly: GCA_035564555.1. Lineage (GTDB taxonomy): Bacteria > Actinomycetota > Actinomycetes > Actinomycetales > Microbacteriaceae > DATMTS01. The sequence goes on along the minus strand of DATMTS010000042.1, from coordinate 29,191 downwards.
GAACGACGAGCCAGGCATCCGACTCCTCGGAGAGCCGCGGAAGCCAGGACTCGAGCAGGCCGTGCAACTCGTTCTTGCCCACCCGGATCGGCGGATTCGACCAGATCGTGGTGAAACGCACGTCGTCGGGAACATCCTCGGGCAGTACCGCGTTGACGTTTCCGAGCCCCAGCGTTTGCGCGTTGCGGCGCACCACCTCCAGCGCCCGCTCGTTCACATCCACCGCCCAGACGGTCGCATGCGGCGATTCGAGCGCAAGGGTCAACGCGACCGGGCCCCAACCGCAACCCAGGTCGAGCAGATGGCCGCTGGGCGGTGGAGCCGGGGTGTTCGCCAGAAGCACCTGGGTACCGGTGTCGATGCGCTCCGGGCTGAAGATGCCCGACGCGGTCGTCAACTCGTACGACCGGCCCGCCAAGGTCACGGTGATCGTGCGGAGCCTGGGGTTGCTTCCGGGCGCAGACGTGAAGTAGTGATCTCCGCTGGCCATAGATGACAACGTACCGCGAAGATCGAACTAGGGTTAAGGACCACATGACAACGAACAGACACGAAGACCTGACGGTGCACGACGACGTGACGCCCGATGAGTTCCCCGGCGAGGAGATCCCGGCAAGCGGAGACGGCGGCCGGAACGCGAGCGACGACGTCGTGGAGCGCGTGCTCGCCAACGCGGGCACGAGGTCTGCCGGCTACACCTTGTTCGGCGCTCGCGCCCAAGCGCTGCACGATTCCGCACAGCTTACGGAGCTCGAGAGCGAGTCGGCCGATGGCGAGCAGTTCGACCGCGAGGAGCGTGCCGCTTTGCGTCGCGTCGGCGGCCTCTCCACCGAGCTCGAGGATGTAACCGAGGTCGAGTACCGTCAGCTGCGACTCGAGAACGTGGTTCTCATCGGCATCTACGCGCAGGGCTCGCTCGATGACGCGGAGAACTCGCTGCGAGAGCTTGCTGCGCTGGCCGAGACCGCCGGCGCAGTCGTGCTCGACGGCCTGCTGCAGCGCCGGCCCAACCCGGATCCGAGCACCTACCTCGGCAGCGGCAAGGTGCAGGAGCTCGCGGCGATCGTCACAGCGCTCGGGGCCGATACCGTCATCGCCGACACCGAACTGGCGCCCAGCCAGCGGCGTGCCCTCGAGGACGCGGTGAAGGTAAAGGTCATCGACCGCACCGCGGTCATCCTCGACATCTTCAGCCAGCATGCGAAGAGCCGCGAAGGCAAGGCCCAGGTCGAGCTCGCACAGCTCGAATACCTGCTGCCCCGATTGCGCGGCTGGGGTGAGTCGATGAGCCGCCAGGCCGGCGGCCAGGTCGGCGGCGCCGGTGCGGGCATGGGTAGCCGCGGCCCCGGCGAGACCAAGATCGAACTCGATCGCCGACGCATCCACACCCGGATGGCGAAACTGCGTAAGCAGATCACCGCGATGAAGCCGGCGCGCGAAGCGAAGCGGGCCAATCGCAAACGCAACTCGGTGCCATCCGTGGCCATCGCCGGCTACACCAACGCCGGCAAATCGAGCCTGCTCAACCGCATCACCAAGGCGGGTGTGCTGGTGGAGAACTCGTTGTTCGCGACCCTGGATGCCACGGTACGGCGGTCGATTACCGCGGACGGTCGCCTGTACACCCTCGCCGACACAGTCGGATTCGTGCGCAACCTGCCGCATCAGCTCGTCGAAGCGTTCCGCTCGACACTGGAGGAGGTCGCCGACTCCGATCTCATCGTGCACGTCGTCGACGCGTCGCATCCCGACCCTGCCGGTCAGCTCGCCACGGTGCGCGACGTGATCGGCGAGGTGGGCGCCCGCGACATTCCCGAGCTCGTCGTGTTCAACAAGGCCGACCTGATCGACGATGAAGCACGTCTCGTGCTGCGCGGCCTCGAGCCGAACGCCGTGTTCGCCTCCGCACGAACCGGCGCCGGTGTCGACGAGGTGTTGGCGAGGATCGCACGGCAGCTCCCGGATCGCTCGGTGCACATCGACGTGTTGATCCCGTATGACCGCGGCGATCTCGTCTCGGCGCTGCACGAGCGCGGGCGCGTGCTCAGCACCGAGTATCTGGAAGGCGGCACCCGGATCGGTGCGCTGGTGGCGCCCGAGTACGCGCCCGTGTTCGATCCGTTCGCCGCCTGAACGCCTTTCCGGTCGGCTGCGTCGTAACACAACGCAACGGCCGGTGACCCGGCGCCCGCCGGTTGCTACTGTGGCAATCCAATGAGCGCCGGCCTCGCCGGCGTGGAGCGACAGCCGAGCCCGGCACCCGCCCGCGACGAGCCCTCGGGCTCGGACCACGACGTGCGCGGCCGTCCGGCCGTGCACCGCCTCGAACAGACGAGACGACACGGACGACGGGAGCAGGTGCGATGACCGAATCAGGCGTCTCGACCCCGCGATGTCCCGCGGCCACCCCGTTCTCCTTCGAGCTCTACCCGCCGCGCAGCGACAGAACCGCTGCCGCGCTTCCGCACACCATCGACCGGCTCGCAGCGGCCGGGCCTGAATTCATCTCCGTGACCTACGGTGCCGGCGGTTCCTCGCACGCGTCATCTCTGGATGTCGTCACCTACATCCTGCGCAACACCGACATCCCGCCGATGGCGCACCTGACCTGTATCGGCTCCTCGCACGCCGAGGCGGGCCGACTGATCCGCGAATTCCTCGAAGCTGGGGTGCGACAGTTCCTCGCGCTGCGAGGCGATCCGCCGGTCGACGGCGATCCCGCCGACCTCGGCGATCTGGGCAGCGCCGCCGAACTCGTGCAGCTCATCCACCGGGTTCAGGCGGAACGCGTGCCGTACCGCGAGCTCCCGGTTCCCGGCCTGCCCGGGGCACGATCCGTGGCGACCCGACGGGATCGGGTGATTATCGCGGTAGCGGCGTTCCCGAACGGGCATCCCCGTTCCCGCTCTGTGAGCCAGGACATCGACACACTGTTGGCCAAGCAGGCCGCAGGAGCGAATCTGGCGATCACACAACTTTTCTTCCACGCGGAGGACTACCTGTCGTTCGCAGCGCGGGCGAAGGCCGCCGGCGTGCTGTTCCCGATCCTGCCGGGCGTCATGCCGGTCACCTCGCCGGCCAGACTGCGCCGAATGCTCGAACTCAGCGGCGAAGACCTGCCCAGCGACCTCGCGATCCGCCTGGAGATCGAACCGACCGACGAAGGGCGTCGCGAGATCGGCGTCGACCATGCCGCCCGGTTCGCCGCGGAACTGATCCAGGGCGGCGCACCCGGTCTGCACCTCTACACCTACAACCAGCATGAGACGGTGCTCGCCGTGCTCGAGCGCTGCGGCCTCGTGCAACCGGCGACCTCCGCCTGACTCCAACCGACTCACCATGACCCACCTGATGAAACAGACGCAAGGGAAAGCAATGACCTCCACCACGATCTCGACGACGCCGTTTCCGGCCGGCACCATCATCGGCTATCCGCGCATCGGCCGTCGACGTGAACTGAAGAAGGCCGTCGAGTCGTTCTGGGCCGGCACCATCACGGCCGACGAACTCGAGCAGATCGCGGCTCGGCTGCGCTCGACGACCCGTGAGCGGCTCGCTTCGCTCGGCCTGGGCCGTGACGACGCCTCGATCCCCGAGAGCTTCAGCTACTACGATCAGGTGCTCGACGCCGCGGTGACCCTCGGAGCGCTTCCGACGCGATTCGCCGACCTCGCGGACGCCGGCGGAACGGTCGACCTCGCCGGGTATTTCACCATCGCGCGCGGCGAAGGCGAGAAGCCGCCCCTGGAGATGACGAAGTGGTTCGATTCGAACTACCACTACCTGGTGCCGGAGATTGCGCCGGACACCGCCTTCCGGCTGGCATCCGATCGCATCGTCCGTGAGTTCGAAGAGGCCAAGGCCGCGGGTTTCCTGACCCGTCCGGTGATCGTCGGACCGGTCACCTTCCTCGCGTTGAGCAAACCGGCCGACGGCGCCCCCGAGGGCTTCCGCCCGCTCGAGCGGCTCGCCGACGTACTGCCGGTCTACATCGAGCTTCTGGCGCGGCTCGCCGCTGTCGGCGCGCCGTGGGTGCAACTCGATGAACCCGCCCTGGTCAGCGAGAGCATCCAGGATTCGCGCGCCGACGTGCTCGAGGCGGCCCGAGTCGCCTACGCGCGCCTGGGGGAGGCCGCGGCCCGGCCCGCGATCTTCGTCGCTGCACCGTACGGCGCGCTCGACGACGCCCTGCCGGTGCTGGCCGCCACGCGAGTCGAGGCGATCTCGCTCGACCTGGTGCGCGGTGAGGCCCCGACCGCACTCGACAAGGCGACGCGCGACGCGCTCTCATCCAAGACGCTGGTCGCCGGGGTGATCGACGGCCACAACATCTGGCGCGGCGACCTCGAGGCCGCCTTCGGCGCCGTCGAGGGCCTGCTCGGCCTCTCCCCGAACCTCGCGGTCTCCACCTCGACGTCGTTGCTGCACGTGCCGCACGACGTGGACGACGAGCCGGACCTCGACGATCGCCTCAAGAGCTGGCTCGCGTTCGCGGATCAGAAAGTGGCGCAGGTGGCCACGCTGGCGACTGGGCTGCTCGACGGACACGAGGCCATTCAGTCCGAGCTGAGCGCGGCATCCGCAGCACTCGCCGATCGGCACGGCGCGCCCGGTGTCGCCGACGGCGCTGTGCGTGATCGTGCGGGCCGCCTCACCGCTGCCGACTTCGAGCGCGCCGCCTACTCCATCCGGCTCGCCGCGCAGGATGCCGCTCTCGGACTTCCGCTGCTGCCGACCACCACGATCGGCTCGTTCCCGCAGACCGCGGACATCCGTCGCTCGCGTGCGCAATTCGCCGCCGGCATCCTCAGCGAGGCGGAGTACCTGGCCCTCATGCAGGCCGAGATCAAGCGCGTCGTCGACCTGCAGGAGGAGATCGGCATCGACGTGATCGTGCACGGTGAGCCGGAGCGCAACGACATGGTGCAGTACTTCGCCGAGAACCTGGACGGCTTCGCGGTGACCCGCAACGGCTGGGTGCAGTCGTACGGCAGCCGATGCACCCGCCCCTCGATCCTGTGGGGCGACGTGTCGCGGCCGAAGCCCATCACGGTCGACTGGTCCACCTACGCGCAGTCGCTCACCGACAAGCCCGTGAAGGGCATGCTCACCGGGCCGGTGACCATCCTCGCCTGGTCGTTCGTGCGTGACGACCAGCCGCTGGGCGAGACGGCCCGCCAGGTGGCCCTGGCGCTGCGCGACGAGATCTCCGACCTCGAGTCCGCAGGCATCCGCATCGTGCAGGTCGATGAGCCCGCGCTGCGCGAATTGCTACCGCTGAAGAAGAAGCAACAGGCCGACTATCTGGACTGGTCGGTCGGCTCGTTCCGACTGGCCACCAGCGGAGTCGCCGACCAGACGCAGATCCACACCCATCTCTGCTACTCGGAATTCGGTGTCGTGATCGACGCCATCCGTGGGCTGAACGCCGACGTCACGAGCATCGAGGCGGCCCGCAGTCGCATGGAGGTTGTCAGCGACATCAAGACGAGCGGATTCGACACCGGCATCGGCCCGGGCGTCTACGACATCCACTCGCCGAGAGTGCCGTCGGTCGCCGAGGTGACCGAACTGATCGAACTCGCGGTCGCGTCGATTCCGCAACGTCAGCTCTGGATCAATCCGGACTGCGGGCTGAAGACGCGCGGTTACGACGAGACCGTCGCGTCGTTGAAGAACATCATCGAGGCGACCAAGGCGGTGCGCGCAGAGGTCGGTGTACCCGCGTGAGGACGGCACGCGTCGCGTAACGTCGCGACGCGCGGCCGTCTCGCACGGCCACGCTTGATGTCATAGCGGCCGTTCCGTCCGTCGTGCCTGATTGCCGGGCGCGACAGACGGAACGGTCGCTGTGCTCAGATGGAGCGCAATACGGCTACGATCTTGCCGAGCACTTCCGACTGGTCGCCGAGGATCGGCTCGTATGCGCTGTTTCGCGGCAGCAGCCAGGTGTGGCCGTCGCGCTGCCGGAACACCTTGACGGTCGCCTCGCCGTCGAGCATCGCCGCGACGATGTCGCCGTTCTCCGCGGTGTTCTGTTGACGCACCACGACCCAGTCCCCGTCGCAGATGGCGGCATCGATCATCGACTCGCCTGAGACCTTGAGCATGAACAGGTCGCCCTTGCCGACGAGCTGCTTAGGCAGCGGGAAGATCTCCTCGACCTGCTGCTCGGCAGTGATCGGGACCCCGGCGGCGATGCGGCCGACCAGAGGCACCATTGCGGCATCGCCGATCGGAGTGACGGAATCGAAGTCGGTGGTACCGACGTTCGACGGGGACGGCAGGTCGATCAACACCTCGAGCGCCCGAGGCCGGTTCGGATCGCGGCGCAGATAGCCGCTCAACTCCAATTGGTTGAGCTGATGCGTCACGCTGGACAGCGAGGCGAGCCCGACCGCATCGCCGATCTCGCGCATGCTCGGCGGATAGCCCCGTTGACTCACCGATCGCTGGATGACGTCCAGGATGGACAACTGCTTGTCGCTGAGGTTCTTGCGCCGGCGGGTGCGCGGCTTTGCGCCCGGCGCCTTTGCAGCGCCCTCTGTCTCCGTGGTCACGAGGGTCCTTCCCGTCTGTCGGGGCCTTCATCCTTACGGCGCGAACCCGAATGTCGGTGGTTACTGGTTGCCTGTCACCAGGTAATCGAAACTGTATCTCCTGACCTGGTCGAAGACAAACATGCGTTCGAGCGTGTCGGGTATGCATGTGGCCCCAGGGGCGAACATAACCTTGCGGTTTCGAGAAATCGAAGATAGGTTCGGAACAAGAGTTCGACGGAGGCACGCAATGACCGCAATCATGAGCACCGCATTCCCGGTTCGCTCCCGCGAGGCGACGGTCGCGAGAGAGTCGGGCCGCACCCGACTGCGCATCACGCGTCGCGGCCGGGTGGTCGTCGCAACGCTGGTGACGGTGCCGCTCATCGTCCTCGCCGCGCTGTTCGGGCCCGCCGCACTCGGAGCAGCCGCCGGCGCGGCCGGTTCCCACAACGACTTCGAGCACATCACGGTCACGTCCGGTCAGTCGCTCTGGCAGATCGCCGAGAAGCTCGCGCCGAGCAGCGATCCGAGAGACGTCGTCGCTGCGATCGTCGATCTGAACGGGCTCACCGATTCAGTCGTGGTGCCGGGGGAGCGGCTCGCGATCCCGCAGCAGTACGCCGCCGGCCACTGATGTTCCGGCAGCGAGACAGCAGACAACCGATGCCGCCTGCACCGGACTTCGGGGGCCGAACGTCGGCCCAGCTCCACGCCCTAGCATTGAGGCGTGACCTCCCTATCCGACCTTCCGATCCGAGCCGACCTGCGCGGACGCACGCCTTATGGGGCCCCTCAGAAGAGCGTGCGCGTGGCGCTGAACGTCAACGAGAACACGCATCCGATTCCGGATGACGTCGCGCGTGACATCGAATCCGCGTTGGCGGTGGCGCTTCGGTCGGCGAACCGGTATCCCGACCGGGAGTTCGTCGCTCTTCGCGACGCCTTGGCGCACTATCTCGGCCATGACCTGAACCGGCAGAACATCTGGGCGGCCAACGGTTCCAATGAAGTGCTGCAGCAGCTCCTTCAGGCGTTCGGTGGTCCCGGGCGTTCCGTGCTCGGTTTCGAACCGACCTACTCGATGTACCCGCTGCTGGCTTCCGGCACCGGAACGCGCTGGATCCCTGCGGCACGCGACGCCGATTTCGAGCTGAGTCCCGCGACGGCCGCCGCGCGGGTTCGTGAGGCGCGACCGGACGTCGTGCTGCTGTGCGCTCCGAACAACCCGACGGGTACGCCGCTCGACCTGGCCGTGGTGCAGGCGGTGTACGACGCGTGCGAGGGAATCGTCGTCGTCGACGAGGCCTACGCCGAGTTCATGCCGCCCGAGGTGCCGAGCGCCCTCACGCTGCTGGCCGGACGGGAACGCCTCGTCGTCTCCCGCACGATGAGCAAGGCATTCGCATTCGCCGGCGTCCGGCTCGGCTATCTCGCGGCCGATCCGGCCGTCACCGACGCATTACGACTGGTGCGCCTGCCCTACCACCTGTCGGGCTTGACCCAGGCGGCCGCGGTCGCGGCGCTCGGCCACTCGGCCGAAATGCTCGGGATGGTCGACGAGATCAGGGTGCAACGCGACCGCATGGTCGACGGGCTGGCCGCGCTCGGCTACCGGCCTTATCGCACCGGCGGCAATTTCGTGCTCTTCGGTGGGGTCGACGACCCGGATGCCCTCTTCGGCGACCTCCTGAAGCGGGACATCCTGATCCGCGTGGTCGGCATCCCGAACCATTTACGGGTGAGTGCCGGCACCGAAGCCGAGACCACGGCCTTCCTCGACGCGATGGCCGATCACGCGCGTCGCAGCGGCAGCGAGGCCGACGCCGCGCCGGTAGGCTGATACGTCATGGACGCCGTGACCCGCACAGCATCGATCGCGCGCGAGACGAGTGAATCGAGCATCGATCTCGCGCTCGACCTCGACGGCACCGGACGAGCCGACGTGCACACGTCGGTTCCGTTCTTCGACCACCTGTTGACGGCATTCGCAAAGCACTCCCTGACCGATCTGCGTGTCGAGGCCCGCGGCGACATCGAGATCGATGTGCACCACACGGCCGAAGACGTCGGCATCGTGCTCGGACAGGCCATCAAGCAGGCGCTCGGCGACAAGCGCGGTATCTCTCGTTACGGCGACGCCCTGGTGCCGCTCGACGAGGCACTCGTGCAGGCGGTCGTCGACGTTTCCGGCCGTCCCTACCTGGTGCACTCCGGCGAACCGGCCGGCTTCGAGTACCACCTCATCGGCGGCCACTTCACCGGTTCGATGGTGCGCCACGTGTTCGAGGCGATCGCCTTCAACGCCGGCCTCACCGTGCACGTGACCGTGCTCGGCGGCCGCGACCCGCATCACATCGCCGAAGCCGAATTCAAGGCGTTCGCCCGGGCGTTCCGCGCGGCCAAGTCGCTCGACCCGCTCGTGACGGGCATCCCGTCGACGAAGGGCGCGCTGTGAACGAACCGTCGGTCGTGGTCTTCGACTACGGTTCCGGCAACGTGCACTCCGCTGCCAAGGCGTTGGAGGCGGTGGGTGCGCGAGTCGAGGTCACGGCCGATCGCCACCGGGCACAGGATGCCGCCGGCCTCCTGGTTCCCGGAGTCGGTGCCTTCCAGGCCGTGATGGATGCATTGCGCTCGGTTCGCGGTGACGAGATCATCGACCGCCGGCTGGCGGGCGGCCGACCGGTGCTGGGCATCTGCGTCGGCATGCAGGTGTTGTTCGACGAGGGCATCGAGCGCGGTGTCTTCTCCACCGGGCTCGGACAATGGCCCGGGGTGGTGACCGAACTCGAGGCGGACGTCGTGCCGCACATCGGCTGGAGCCGCGTCGACGCGCCGGCGGACTCCGACCTTTTCGCGGGGGTGCACGACGAACGGTTCTACTTCGTGCATTCGTACGCCGCGCAGAAGTGGGCTCTCCAGCCGCACCCGCCGCTGCCCGCGCCACGGGTCACCTGGTCGACGCACGGCGTGCCGTTCGTCGCAGCGGTCGAGAACGGGCCGCTGTGTGCGACTCAGTTCCATCCAGAGAAGTCCGGCGAAGCCGGGCTCAAGGTGCTCGGCAACTGGGTTCGGGGCCTGCGCTAGATTGTTGCTTGTGCCCAGCCAGGGTGCCTCACTGCAAGGACGATCGACCACGATGAGCGAGTTCACCACCACTCCCAGACTCACCCTGCTGCCCGCTGTGGATGTCGCCGACGGCAAGGCCGTGCGCCTGACCCGCGGCGAAGCCGGCAGTGAGACCAGCTACGGCGACCCGGTCGATGCGGCCGCCGACTGGGCCGACCAGGGCGCGGAATGGATCCACCTGGTGGATCTCGACGCGGCGTTCGGTCGCGGCGACAACCGGGACGTGCTCAAGCGGGTGATCAAGCAGGTCAAAGGGGTCAAGGTCGAGCTGTCCGGGGGCATCCGCGACGACGAGTCGCTCGAGTCGGCGCTCGCGATCGGCGCAACGCGCATCAACCTCGGCACGGCCGCCCTGGAGAACCCGGAGTGGGCGGCCCACGTGATCGGTCGGTTCGGAGAGGCGGTGGCCGTCGGCCTCGACGTGCGCGGCACGACCCTCGCCGCACGCGGCTGGACGCAGGACGGCGGCGATCTGTGGCAGGTGCTTGCTCGCCTGGAGGATGCCGGCTGCGCCCGTTACGTCGTGACCGACGTGACCAAGGACGGCACCCTGCAGGGCCCGAACGTCGACCTGCTGCGACAGGTGATGGAGCACACCTCTCGGCCGGTCGTCGCATCCGGGGGCATCTCCAGCCTCGACGACATCGCGGCGCTGCGCGAGCTGGTGGCGGCAGGGCTCGAGGGCGCCATCGTCGGCAAGGCGCTCTACGCCGGCGCATTCACCCTGACCGAAGCGCTGGATGTCGCGGGATCCTGAACACCCCGGCTCCGGATCGAGCGACCACGCCGACTCGGCCGGCCGGCCATGGGCGGGCCGGCACTTCGACGCCGCCCCGTCGGCATCCGACGACGGCTCCGCCGACCCGGCCCTGGCAGCCGCACTGACAGCATTCCGACGAGGCGTGGTCGGCCAGGAAGCCGTCGCGGACGCCGTCCGCACGTCCCGACTGCTCATCCCGCTCGTCGCCCACGCCGGCGAGATCGGGCTCGATGATCACGGCAGGCTTCTCGACAAGACGCAGGAGCTCTCCATCGTGACGGTCGCCGCGCCGGACGGGCGATCGGTGCTGCCGGCCTTCACCTCGGTCGCGACGATGAGTGCCTGGAACCCGCTTGCCCGTCCGGTTCCGGCCGACGGCGCTCGCGTCGCGCTCGCCGCGGCATCCGAACAGACCGAACTCGTGGTGCTCGACCCCACGAGTGACACGGAGTTCGTGCTGCGCCGTCCGGCCGTTTGGGCGATCGGCCAGCAGGAGCCGTGGCGGCCGAGCTTCGAAGATCCGGAGGTCGCCGTCGCCTTCGAGCGCTCGATCGCACGCGAACTCGCCGTGCTTGCGGTGCGGCTGGAGCCCGGCGATCCGCAAGCACGTCTTGCGGGGCCGGAACTCGTGGTGCTGCTCGAACTCGCCGTCGGGCTCACGCAGACCGAACTCGATGCCGTGCTCGCCCGGTTGGCCGCCCGTTGGGCCGCGGATGACGTCGTCGCCACCCGGGTCGACTCGCTGACCGTCCGACTGCTGACCTCCGGCGCCGCCTGAACGCGCCGGACCGCACGCGCCTCAGTTCACCGGACCGGTGTACTTCTCGCCGGGGCCTTTGCCGATCGGGTCCGGAATGACGGATGCCTCCCGAAATGCGAGCTGCAGGCTGCGCAGACCGTCTCGCAGGCTTCGCGCATGCTGATCGCCGATGTGCGCGGCGCTCGCGGTGACCAGTCCGGCCAGGGCGTCGATGAGCTTGCGTGCCTCGTCGAGATCGGTCTGCGTCGCGGGATCGTCTGCGAGCCCGCATTTGACAGCAGCGGCGCTCATCAGGTGCACCGCAGTCGTCGTGATCACCTCGACCGCAGGCACCTCGGCGATGTCTCGCGCGGCACCCTCGACGCTTTCGAAAGCCGAGGATGCCGACTGCTGCTCGTCGAACCGGAACGTGGGGGAGTCGCTCATCTGATGCCTTTGTGATTCGGGTGAATGGATCTGCTAGACTTCTTCGGGCTCCGAGACATCCGTCTCGGTACGAAAGAGGAGATTCTCCCACCCGTCGACCGCTTCACTAGGTTACCGGGTCATTGCACTCCGCCGGCGCGCTCGTCGCATCGGTAGACAGGGTGCTGTACCGCCCGACGAGAGCGATCTCGTCGGGGCGTGGTGCGTGGAAAATCCTCTCTCGTCGCTTGCACGGCACCGGTCGCGCGAACGGCCGGCAGAACAATCGCTCGATCAGAGGAGAAACGCATCAGCGATCCCCGTACCAATGACCGTATCCGTGTCCCCGAGGTGCGCCTCGTTGGACCCAGCGGAGAGCAGGTCGGCGTCGTCAAGATCGAGGTCGCCCTGCGCCTTGCGCAGGAAGCCGACCTCGACCTGGTCGAGGTCGCGCCGAATTCCAAGCCTCCGGTGGCGAAGATCATGGACTACGGCAAGTTCAAGTACGAAGCAGCGCAGAAGGCCAAAGAGGCCCGGCGCAACCAGGCGAACACGATCCTGAAAGAGGTTCGGTTCCGCCTCAAGATCGACAAGCACGACTACGAGACCAAGCGCAAGCGCGCCGAGGGCTTCCTGAAGGCAGGCGACAAGGTGAAAGCCATGATCCTGTTCCGAGGTCGTGAGCAATCCCGTCCAGAGCAGGGCGTGCGACTGCTTCAGAGATTCGCCGAAGATGTGGCGGACTTCGGCTCGGTCGAGTCGAATCCGACCATCGACGGTCGCAACATGGTCATGGTCATCGGCCCGCTGAAGAACAAGGCGGAGGCGAAGGCCGAGGCCAACGCACAACGTGCAGCTACCAAGGCACGCGCTCAGGCGCCGGCCGAGGCGGCGGCCGAAGCGGCAGGGGAGATCCCCGCCACCGAAGAGGAGAAATAATGCCCAAGCAGAAGACCCACTCCGGGGCCAAGAAGCGCTTCACGATCACCGGCAGCGGCAAGGTCATGAAGCAGCAGGCCGGAATGCGTCACCACCTGGAGCTCAAGTCCAGCCGTCGCACCCGTCGACTGAACCAGGACCAGGTGCTTCCCGCGGTGGACGCCAAGGTCGCCAAGAAGCTTCTCGGCAAGTAGCCGACCGACGTTTAAGGAACACTGAAATGGCAAGAGTCAAGAGGGCGGTCAACGCCCACAAGAAGCGTCGCGTCATCCTGGAGCGTGCCGAGGGCTATCGCGGCCAGCGGTCGCGCCTCTACCGCAAGGCCAAGGAGCAGGTCACCCACTCGCTGGTTTACAGCTACCGTGACCGCCGTGCCCGCAAGGGCGACTTCCGTCGCCTGTGGATTCAGCGCATCAATGCGGCGAGCCGCCAGAACGGCCTGACCTACAACCGGCTCATCCAGGGCCTGAACCTGGCCGGCATCGAGGTCGACCGTCGTATCCTGGCCGAGTTGGCAGTGAACGAGCCGGCCACCTTCTCGGCTCTCGTCGAGTCGGCGAAGGCCGCGCTGCCCGCCGACACGTCGGCGCCCAAGGGCGACGCCGCGGCATAGGCACAGACGACACCGAAACGGGACCCGGCGCATCACGCGCCGGGTCCCGTTCGTCGTCTGTTCCGCTGATCGGGTTAGTCTGGGCGCGTGCTCGACAACCCCCGTTCGCCGCGCGTGCGCGCCGTGGCCAAACTCGCCAAGAAACCCGCCCGCGCCGAGACCGGATTCTTCCTGCTGGAGGGACCCCAAGCGGTCGGCGAAGCGCTCGAGAACCGGCCCGAGTTGCTGGTCGACGTCTTCGCCACCCCGACCGCACTGGAGAGGCGTCCCGACCTGGCTCGAAGGGCGACGACGGCCGGCATCGACGTCGAATTCGTCACCGAGCAGGTGCTCGAGACGATGGCCGACACCGTGACCCCGCAAGGTTTCGTCGCCGTCTGCCGACAGTTCCCGACCGCTGTCAAAGACATCTTCGCCGCACGGCCCCGGCTCATCGCGGTGCTCGAAGAGGTGCGCGACCCGGGCAATGCCGGCACGATCGTGCGCGCGGCGGACTCGGCCGGGGCGGATGCGGTGATCTTCTCAGGGCGCACCGTCGATCTCTACAATCCCAAGGTGGTGCGCTCGACGACGGGATCGTTGTTCCACCTGCCGGTCGCCATCGGAGCGACCTTGTCGGACGTCGCGGAGCGCTGCCGAGGCAACGGCATCCAGTTGCTCGCAGCAGATGTGAAGGGAGACGACCTGCTGAGCGCACGAGTCGACGGCGTGCTCTCGCAACCGACCGCCTGGTTGTTCGGCAACGAGGCGCACGGCCTCACCGACGATGACCTGGCTGTCGCCGACCGATCCATCACGGTGCCGATCTACGGCAAGGCGGAATCGATGAACCTCGCCACGGCGGCCTCGGTGTGCCTGTATGAGTCCGCGTTCGCGCACCGTTCCTGATCCGGTCCGGGGACGCAGCCGAAACGTCCGCACCTCGTGCGAACGCCAGCAGCGGTCCGTTCGTTAACGCCTATCCGCACCCCGGATAGACTTGTGACCTATGCCTGAACCCACCGTATCCGCGGAAACCGCGATCTCCGAACCTGTCGTGCAGGCCGCCGTCGACGCCGCGCTCGCCGCGATCTCCGCCGCCGCGGACTCCGGCGCACTCAAGACCGTGCGGGCGGAGCACACCGGGGAGCACTCCACGCTGGCGCGCCTCAACGCATCCCTGCGGTCGGTGCCGGTCGAGCGCAAAGCGGCGCTCGGCAAACTCGTCGGGCAGGCCCGGGCTCGCGTCGCTCAGGCGTTCGCAGCTCGCGAAGCAGACATCGAGGCTGCCGAAGCCGACCGGCGACTCGCCGACGAGACGCTCGACGTCACGGCCGTGCCGACCCGTCGGCGTGCCGGGGCGCGGCATCCGCTGTCGCTCTTGCAGGAGCGGATCGCCGACATCTTCGTCGGCATGGGATGGGAGGTCGCCGAAGGCCCCGAACTCGAGAACGAGTGGTTCAACTTCGACGCGCTGAACTTCGATGAAGACCACCCGGCGCGCGCCATGCAAGACACCTTCTTCGTCGCGCCGACGTCGTCGCACCTGGTGCTGCGCACGCATACCTCTCCCGTGCAGATCCGCTCACTTCTCGAGCGCGACCTGCCCGTCTACGTGATCGCGCCGGGCCGCACCTACCGCACCGACGAACTCGACGCCACGCACTTGCCGGTGTTCAGCCAGGTCGAGGGCATCGCCGTCGACAAGGGCCTGACGATGGCGCACCTGCGCGGCACGCTCGAGCACTTCGCGCGTGCCATGTTCGGCGACGAGGCGAAGATCCGGCTGCGTCCGAACTACTTCCCGTTCACCGAGCCGAGCGCCGAGATGGATGTCTGGCAGCCGAACGCCAAGGGCGGCGCGCGTTGGGTGGAGTGGGGCGGCTGCGGCATGGTCAATCCGAACGTGCTCCGCTCGGCCGGCGTCGATCCCGATGAGTACTCCGGATTCGCGTTCGGCATGGGGATCGAGCGCACGCTGCAGTTCCGCTACGACCTGAGCGACATGCGCGATTTCCTCGAAGGCGATATCCGGTTCTCCCAGCAGTTCGGAATGGTGGTCTGATGCGCGTCCCGCTGAGCTGGCTCGCCGAGTTCGTCGACGTCGAGCCCGGTTCGACACCGGAAGATGTGCACGCGGCGCTCGTGAAGGTCGGTCTCGAAGAGGAAGACGTCCATCGCTTCGAGCTGTCCGGTCCGATCGTCGTCGGGCAGGTGCTCGAGTTCGTCGATGAGCCGCAGTCGAACGGCAAGACCATTCGCTGGTGCCGGGTCCGCGTCGCTCCCGAGGGCGAACGCGCCGCAGACGGGGGCGACGACGTGCGCGGCATCGTGTGCGGTGCTCACAACTTCATCGCGGGCGACAAGGTCGTGGTGACCCTGCCCGGTGCGGTGCTTCCGGGCCCGTTCCCCATCGCAGCGCGCAAGACGTACGGTCATGTGTCCGACGGCATGATCGCCTCGGTGCGTGAACTCGGACTCGGCGAGGAGCACGACGGCATCCTGCGCCTGGCGACACTCGGTATCGACCCCGAGGTCGGCACGGATGCCGTCTCCCTGCTCGGGCTGGACGATTCGGCCGTCGAGGTCAACGTCACCCCGGATCGCGGCTACGCGTTCTCGATCCGCGGCATCGCGCGCGAATACGCGCATTCCACCGGAGCCGCCTTCCGCGACCCTGCCGCTGCCGTGCCGGTCGGCGACGACGCGGCCGGATTCCCGGTCGTCATCGACGATCGGGAGCCGATCCGCGGCCGCATCGGCTCGACCGTGTTCGTGACCCGCGTCGTGCGCGGGGTCGATCCGAGTGCGCCGACCCCGCCGTGGATGATCGCGCGACTCAAGCTCGCCGGAATCCGAGCCATCTCGGTCGTCGTCGACATCACCAACTACGTGATGCTCGAGCTCGGTCAGCCGACGCACGGCTACGATCTCGACAAGTTGACCGGCGGCATCACGGTGAGGCGTGCGAAGCCGGGCGAGACGATCGTCACACTCGACGACGTCACGCGCGAACTCGACCCGCAAGACCTCGTGATCGCGGACGACGGCGCCGCGATCGGCATCGCCGGCGTGATGGGCGGCGCAGCGACCGAGATCGGGCCCGACACCAGGAACGTGCTGGTCGAGGCGGCCAACTTCGACCCGGTCACGGTCGCGCGCTCCGCCCGCAGGCACAAGCTGCCCTCCGAGGCGGCCAAGCGGTTCGAACGCGGCGTCGACCCACGCGTCGCGCGGGTCGCTGCTGCGCGCGTCGTGCAACTGCTCGAGCAGCTTGCCGGCGGCACGGCCGACCGGCTCGGATCCGCGCATCACACGGCGGCCGATCCGGATGCCGTTGCGCTGCCCGCCCAGTACGTCTCCGATCTGATCGGCGTCGAGTTCACCCCGCACGAGGTCGTCACCTCGCTCGCCGAGATCGGCGGAGACATCCAGCAGACCGACGAGGGCTGGCTGGTGACGCCGCCGAGCTGGCGACCCGACCTGACCGACAAGTCCGCGTTGGCCGAAGAGGTCGCGCGCATCGTCGGGTATGACCGGATCCCGTCGGTGTTGCCGGTCGCCCCACCCGGTCGCGGCCTGACTCGACTCCAGCGACTGCGCAGCGCGGTCGCACAGGCGCTGGCCGTCGCAGGCTCGACCGAGGTGCTCGCCGACCCGTTCGTGAACCAGCGTCAGAACGACGTCTTCGGCTCGGCGCAGGAGCAGGCGGTTTCAGCCGTGCGCGTCGCGAACCCGATGGACGCCAACAGGCCGTACCTGCGCACCTCGTTGCTTCCCGGACTCATCGAGATCGCACAGCGCAACCTCTCACGCGGGCTCACCGATCTCGCCCTGTTCGAGATCGGCGCCGTCTTCACCCCCGAGCGAGGCCGCGCCTACGGCAGCGAATCGCTGCCGGTCGGTGGGGCGCTCCCGAACGCCGAGGTGCTCGCGGAATTGAATCGCGGCATCCCGCCGCAGCCGCGCCATGTCGGCGGGCTCTACCTGGGCGATGCGATCGCCAAGCAACCGGGCCGACCCGCGGTGCCCGCCGGGATCGTCGACTCCCTCGACGCCGTGCAGCAGATCGCTCTGGCCGTCGGCATCGAACTGCGAGTCAGGAAGGGCTCGCACCAGGCGCTGCATCCCGGTCGTGCAGCCGAGGTCGTCGCTGTCAGCGCTGGTGGCGAGAGCGTCGTCGGCCACGCCGGCGAACTGCTGCCCGCCTTGGCCGAGCAGGCCGACCTGCCCCGGGTCGTCGGGGTATTCGAGCTCGACCTCGACGCCGTGATCGCCCTGGCGCCGCACGAGCCGACGGTGCGGCCGATCGACACCTTCCCCGCTGCGACGCAGGACCTGTCGCTCGTGGTGCCGGTCGCAGTTCCGGCCGCCGATGTGCAGGCTGCTGTGGTGTCGGCCGCGGGTTCGCTGCTCGAACACACGCGCCTCGTCGATGACTACCGCGGCAGCGGCATCGCAGCGGGATCCAAAAGCCTGACCTTCGCTTTGCGCTTCCGCGCCCCCGACCGCACACTGACCGCCGCCGAGGCCAGCGAGGCCAAGCTCGCCGGCGCCGCACACGCGAAAGAGCTGTTCGGCGCGAGCGTGCGCGAGTGACCGATTGGCACAGGCGGGCGATATCACGGTAGGCTCATGCGCATGTTCTGCACCCGGCGCACCGATCTGGCACTGGTCCGCGCGACCAGCCTGCTGCGCCGACGCATGGGCGCGCGCCGAATCTAGGCGACGCTCCCTCGCACGGCCGTGTAGCCGCGCTTGGGCGTCGCCGTCATCCGACCCGTCGTCCATCTCAATAAGGTAGGAACATGTCGCTGAAGGTCGCCGTCGCCGGCGCATCAGGCTACGCCGGCGGTGAAGTGCTGCGACTTCTCGCAGGCCACCCCGAATTCGAGGTCACCACCGTCACCGCCGGCGCCAACGCTGGTCATCCGCTCGTCGAGCACCAGCCGCATCTGCGTTCGCTGAACCATCTGACGCTGCAAGAGACCACTGCGCAGATCCTCGCGGACCACGACGTGGTGTTCCTCGCGCTACCGCACGGTGCTTCCGGTGCCGTCACCGACAAGCTCCCCAGCGGCACGCTGGTGATCGACTGCGGCGCCGACCACCGGTTGAGCGACCCAGCAGACTGGGCGCGGTTCTACGGCGGTGAGTACCACGGCGCCTGGACGTACGGCGTGCCCGAACTGCCCACGGCATCCGGCAAGCTGCGCGACGAGCTCGCTCACGCCACACACATCGCCGCACCGGGATGCAACGCAAGCGCCGTCTCTCTAGCCATCGCGCCGGGCATCCATGCGGGCGTCATCGACCAGCGCGATATCGTTGCGATGCTCGCCGTCGGCCCCTCCGGAGCCGGCAAGAATCTGAAGACCATGTATCTGGCCAGCGAGATCCTCGGCTCCGCCACGCCGTATGCGGTCGGCGGAACACATCGGCACATACCGGAGATCGCGCAGAACCTGCGCCTGGCGGGCGCAACGGATCCAACGATCTCATTCACTCCCGTGCTCGTGCCGATGTCACGCGGAATCCTGGCCACCGTCACCGCCCGGCTCGCACCGGGTGCGACTCCCGCGGCCGTGCGAGACGCGTGGCAGCAGGCCTACGACGGCGAGCCGTTCGTGCAACTGCTGCCGCCGGGCGCCTTCCCGCGAACCGCCGACGTCGTCGGTGCGAACACGGCGCTGATCGGTGTGACGGTTGACCACGATGCCGGCCGGGTTGTCGCGGTGATCGCGATGGACAACCTCGTGAAGGGCACCGCCGGGGCGGCAGTGCAGTCCGCCAACATCGCGCTCGGGTTCGAGGAAACCACCGGGCTGACCACGAACGGAGTAGCACCGTGAGCGTGACAGCGGCGCGGGGTTTCAGGGCGGCGGGCGCCGTCGCCGGTTTGAAGTCGAGCGGTGACCGCGACCTCGCCCTGGTGCACAACCTCGGCCCCGTGCACACGGCGGCCGCCGTGTTCACCAGCAACAGGTGCAAAGCCAATCCCGTTCTCTGGAGCGAGCAGGCCGTCGCCGACGGCACGGTCGAGGCGATCGTGCTCAACTCCGGCGGCGCCAACTGCTACACCGGAGCGGTCGGCTTCCAAGTGACGCACGCCACGGCCGAGGCGGTCGCCGCGGCTCTGGACGCCTCCGCGGGCGACGTGCTGGTGTGCTCGACCGGCCTGATCGGCGACCAGCTCGACGTCGACCTGCTTCGCGCCGGAGTGCGCGGTGCGGCAGCAGGACTCAGCGCCGACGATGAAGGCGGTCTGGCCGCCGCGCAGGCCATCATGACCACCGACAGTCATCCGAAACAGGCGTCCGTGATTGCCGACGGCTGGACCGTCGGCGGAATGGCGAAGGGGGCCGGTATGCTGGCGCCCGGGCTTGCCACCATGCTCGTGGTGATCACCACCGATGCAGTCTGCACCTCGGCCGAACTCGACGCGGCACTGCGTGCAGCGACCCGCGTGACGTTCGATCGTCTCGACTCCGACGGATGCATGTCCACGAACGACACGGTGGCTCTGCTCTGCTCGGGGGCGAGCGGCGTGCAGCCGCAATCGGCAGCGTTCACCGAGGCCCTCACCGCCGTCTGCGCCGACCTCGCCCTTCAGTTGCAGGCCGACGCAGAAGGAGCGGCTCACGACATCGCCATCCGGGTGCGCGGGGCGGCCACCGAAGACGAGGCCGTCGCAGTCGGTCGCGCGGTGTCGCGCAGCAACCTGTTCAAGGCGGCGATCTTCGGCAACGATCCGAACTGGGGCCGGGTGCTGGCCGCGGTGGGCACCACGGACGCGCAATTCGACCCGTACGGCATCGACGTGTCATTCAACGGAGTGCAGGTGTGCCGCGCCGGCGAGCCCGACGAGCCCCGCGAGCTCGTCGATCTCACCCCCCGCGCCGTTTCGATCGTGATCGATCTGCACGCGGGCGACACGGAGGCCACGATCCTCACCAACGACCTCACGCACGACTACGTGCATGAGAACAGCGCGTATTCGAGTTGAGCATGGCTACCGAATCCATCCCACCGGAACTCGACGACGGCGCGCACCACGAGGCGGCCGCCAAGGCGGCGACGCTGATCGAATCACTGCCGCTACTGCAGCGGTTCCACGGCAGCACGATGGTGATCAAGTTCGGCGGAAACGCTATGGTCTCCGACGAGCTGCAACGGGCTTTCGCCCAAGACATCGTCTACTTACGGCTCGTCGGCATCCGCCCCGTGGTGGTTCATGGCGGGGGACCGCAGATCACCTCGATGCTCGAGCGTCTCGGCATCCCGAGCGAGTTCCGCGGCGGCTACCGGGTGACGACGCCGCAGGCGATGGATGTCGTGCGCATGGTGCTGACCGGTCAGATCAACCGCGAGATCGTCGCGCACATCAACCAGCACGGACCGATCGCGGCGGGGCTCTCCGGCGAGGACGCCGGGTTGTTCCGGGGGCGTAAGCGCACCACCGTCATCGACGGAGAAGACGTCGATCTCGGACTGGTCGGCGACGTCATCGGGGTCGACCCGGAGGGTGTGAAGGCGCAATTGTCGGCGGGGCGCATTCCCGTCGTATCCTCGATCGCGCCGGACTGCGACGTTCCCGGCCGTTCACTGAACGTGAATGCCGACGCCGCGGCAGCAGCGCTGGCTGTGGCCCTCGGTGCTGAACGCCTGCTGATCCTGACTGACGTCGCCGGGCTGTACCGCGACTGGCCGAATCGGGACTCGCTCGTGGCGTCGATCGCCGCGGACGAGTTGCGCACCCTGCTGCCATCGCTGCAGTCGGGAATGATCCCGAAGATGACCGCATGCCTCGACGCCGTCACCGGCGGTGTCGAGGCGGCCGCGATCATCGACGGCAGGGTGCCGCACTCGCTTCTGCTCGAACTCTTCACACAAGCCGGAATGGGAACCCAGGTGACCGCGTGACGACACAGACCGAATGGACCGATCGCTTCAACGCGGCGATGATGCGATCGTTGGCCACCCCGAAGCTCATGTTGACCCATGGTGCCGGTTGCCGGGTGTGGGACGCCGACGGCCGCGAGTACCTCGACTTCCTCGCCGGCATCGCCGTCAATGCGCTCGGCCACGGGCATCCTGTGCTGGTGGATGCTGTCTCCCGGCAGGTCGCGACTCTTGCGCACGTCTCCAACTACTTCGCCACTCCGCCGCAACTCGAGTTGGCGGAGCTGCTGCGTCGGATCACCGGCGCGGGGGAGCGCGGCCGGGTGTACTTCGGAAACTCCGGCGCCGAAGCGAACGAAGCCGCGTTCAAGCTCGCGCGGCTGAACAACGACGGCGGAACCAGGCGCCGCATCCTGGCGCTGCACAACTCCTTCCATGGGCGCACGATGGGCTCGCTCGCGCTCACCGGCAAACCGCATATGCGTGAGCCGTTCGAGCCGATGCCGCCCGGGGTCGAGCACATCGACACGACGATCGAGGCGCTCGACGCCGCGGTCGACGACACGGTCGCGGCACTCTTCGTCGAACCGATCAAGGGTGAAGCAGGTGTGCTCGACCTGCCCGACGGATACCTCCGGCACGCCCGCGAGGTCACCGCGCGGCACGGCGTGCTGCTCATCCTCGATGAGATCCAGACCGGGGTCGGCAGGACGGGCGCCTGGTTCGCATACCAGCATGCGGGCATCACCCCGGACGCCATCACGGTCGCCAAGGGCATCGCGGGCGGAGTGCCGATCGGTGCGCTGATCACTTACGGAGCAGCCTCCGACCTGTTCGAACGCGGACAACATGGCAGCACCTTCGGAGGCAACCCGCTCGCCACAGCGGCGGCCTGCGCCGTGCTGGGCGAGATCGAGCGCGCGGGTCTGATCGAGAACGCCCGCGTCCGCGGACAACAACTGCGTGAGATCATCGCCGGCTTCGATTCGCCGTTGATCGGCGAACTGCGGGGGAGTGGCCTGCTGATCGGCATCGGGCTGACCGCGCCGGTCGCAGATCGACTGACCGACGCAGCTCTCGCCGAGGGCCTGATCATCAACGCTCCCAACGACTCCAGCATCCGCATCGCACCGCCGTTGATCGTCGGCGATGTGGAACTCGACGACTTCCGAACCCGATTCGGCGCGGCTCTGGCCGACGTCGAGGCGGCCGTGACCCGATCCCACCATGAAGGCGGCAAATGACCAGGCACTTCCTGCGCGATGACGATGTGACACCGGCCGAGCAGCGGCAGATCCTCGAACTCGCCGAGCAGATCAAGGCCGACCGGTTCGGCCGCAAGCCGCTCGCCGGCCCGCAGACGGTCGCGGTGATCTTCGACAAGTCCTCGACCAGAACACGCGTGTCGTTCGCCGTGGGTGTCGCCGATCTGGGCGGCAGTCCATTGATCATCTCCACCGCGAACAGCCAGCTCGGAGGCAAGGAGACGCCGTCTGACACCGCACGGGTCCTCGAGCGGATGGTCGCCGCTATCGTGTGGCGCACCTACGGCCAGGCCGGCCTGGAGGAGATGGCGCTCGGCACGACCGTTCCGGTCGTCAACGCGCTCAGCGATGATTTCCACCCGTGTCAGCTGCTCGCCGATCTGCTCACGATCCGTGAGCACAAGGGAACGCTCGCCGGTCTCACGGTCACCTTCGTCGGCGACGGCGCCGACAACATGGCGCACAGTTATCTGCTCGCGGGGGCGACCGCCGGCATGCACGTGCGGGTCGCCTGTCCTCAGGAATACAGCCCGGCCGGTTCCGTCGTCGCGGATGCCGACGAGATCGCCGCGGAAACCGGCGGGTCGATCACGCTGTACACCGACCCCCTCGAGGCCGTCGCCGGTGCCGACGTCGTCGTCACCGACACCTGGGTCTCGATGGGCAAGGAAGACGAGAAGGCGCATCGCGTCGCGGTGTTCGGCGCATACCAGGTGACTCCGGAGCTGATGAGCCTCGCCAATCCGGAGGCGATCTTCTTGCACTGCCTGCCGGCGGATCGCGGCTACGAAGTGGATTCGGCGGTGATCGACGGCACGCAGAGCGTGATCTGGGACGAGTCAGAGAACCGGTTGCACGCGCAGAAGGCTCTGCTCGTGTGGCTGCTGGAGCAGAACGACGCCGACCGGGAGGCCGCGGCATGACCGGCAACGAAATCGATCCCCGGGCCGCGGCCGGCGCTGTGAACCGGGCCGGCGAGGCCGGCGCCCTGTGGGGCGGCCGCTTCGCCAGCGGGCCGTCGCCCGAACTGACCCGGTTGAGCCGGTCCACGCACTTCGACTGGCAACTCGCGTCGTACGACATCGCCGGCTCCCGCGCTCACGCCCGTGCACTGGCCGCCGCTGGATACCTCGGCGACGAGGAGTGCGCCCGGATGATCTCGGCCCTCGACGAGTTGGAACGCGCGGTCGTCGACGGACGATTCACGCCGGCAGAAACGGACGAAGACGTTCACTCCGCCCTGGAGCGCGGATTGATCGAGCTCATCGGAACCGAGCTGGGCGGCAAACTGAGGGCCGGGCGCAGTCGCAACGATCAGATCGCGACCCTCATCCGCATCCTGCTCAGGGAGCACGCGCGCACGATCGCTCGACTGGTCACCGACTTGATCGATGCGATCGTCGCGCAGGCGTCGCAGCATCCAGACGCCGTGATGCCTGGGAGAACCCACCTGCAGCACGCCCAACCGGTGCTTCTCGCCCATCACCTGCTCGCGCACGCATGGCCGCTCACCCGCGACCTCGGCCGGATCGTCGACTGGGATGCCCGGGCGAACGAATCACCGTATGGTTCCGGCGCGCTCGCCGGTTCAAGTCTCGGCCTGGATGCCGGTGCGGTCGCCCGTGAACTGGGTTTCGCGCGCAGCACGGCCAATTCGATCGACGGCACCGCGTCCCGCGACGTCGTCGCGGAATTCGCGTACATCGCGGCGCAACTCGGTGTCGATCTCTCTCGCTTCGCGGAGGAGATCATCCTCTGGAACACGCACGAGTTCGGCTTCGTCGCCCTCGACGACGCGTACTCGACGGGTTCGTCGATCATGCCCCAGAAGAAGAACCCCGACATCGCTGAGTTGGCGCGCGGCAAGGCAGGTCGTCTGATCGGCGACCTGGCCGGTCTGCTGGCGACGATGAAGGGCATGCCGTTGGCATACAACCGAGACCTGCAAGAAGACAAGGAGCCGGTCTTCGACGCGATCACGACGCTCGAGGTCCTGTTGCCCGCCTTCACGGGCATGATCGCAACACTGCGGTTCAACACCGATCGCATGGCTCAGCTCGCCCCGCAGGGTTTCGCTCTGGCGACCGATGTCGCCGAATGGTTGGTGAAACGGCGAGTGCCGTTCCGTGACGCTCACGAGATCACGGGCGCGCTGGTGAAATACGCGGAGCAGAACGGGCTCGAACTCGACGAGGTCGGCGATGACGCGCTTGCCGCGATCTCGCCTCAGCTCACTCCCGAGGTGCGCGAGGTTCTGAGCGTCGTCGGCTCGGTGGCCAGCAGGGACGGCGTGGGCGGCACGGCACCCGTGCGTGTCGCCGAGCAGCGCGCCACGCTCGCGGAGCAGGTCAGGCGGCTGAACGCAGCGTTGGGCGGCGCCGACCCACGTGTCTGATCTGCCTCCGGTCGGGAGGGAATTCGACCGCGACTTCTTCATGGCACCGGCGACCGTCGTCGCTCCGCTGTTGCTCGGTGCGCTGCTCACGCACGAGACTCCGGAGGGTTCGGTGACGATCCGGCTGACCGAAGTCGAGGCATACCTCGGAGACGGGACAGACCCGGGATCCCACGCCTTCCGCGGACGCACCAAGCGAAACGCCGTGATGTTCGGCGAGCCGGCGCACTTGTACGCCTATTTCACCTACGGGATGCATGTGTGCGGCAACGTGGCGTGCTCACCTCCGGGTGAAGCGTCCGGAGTGCTGATGCGCGGAGGTGAGGTCGTCGAGGGCCTCGAGTTGGCGCGGTCCCGGCGGCCGACGGCGAAACGGGATGTGGACCTGGCCCGGGGTCCGGCACGGCTCGCACTGGCGGCAGGCATCCGGCTCGCAGACAACGGAGCGGACCTGCTGGAGCGACCGTTCCGATTGTCGCCGGGGACACCGCCGAGCACCGTCGCCTCCGGGCCGCGCACCGGGGTGAGCGGTGCGGGCGGGTCGACTCGGTTCTCCTGGAGGTTCTGGATTCCATCAGAGCCGACGGTCTCGCCGTACAAACGGCACAGCGCCTCCCACGAGTGACGCCGCACTGACCGGAGCGCGCCGAAGTCGGGGCTGGCTAAACTCCCGCGGTGAGTCGGAACAGGGCCCCGCACGCGCAGGCCCAGACCAGGCTCACGAGGGTGCCGATGATGAAGCGTTCGCGCGCCTCGGGAGCGTCGAGTTCGGTGAACCGGCCGACGCCCTTGATGGCGACGACGACGGCGACCGCCTCGGGCAGGCTCACCATGATCGCGGCCGTCGTCGCGAAGCGTTCGAACACGCCGATGGTCGTCCCGCCTCGAAGCACCTCGTGCCGTTTCGCCTCGTCCACCACGATGCCGCCGTGGCTTCCCTCGATGACACTGCCGCGCGAGGCGAGGGCGAGCACGAACATCACGGCCGGGCCGCCGCCGATCGTCGAGAGCCCCAGGGCCGCCACCCCGACCATGGCGACGATCGGCGTGCTCGGCGCGGGGTGTGGAACGGCCACCATCAGCACGGCGATCAACAGCGTGCCGCCGGCCAGCATCACGAGCCATCGTTGCGGATATCGCATGGTCACGACGATCGCCGCCAGGCTGATCACCGTCAGCACGAGAACCGTGCCCCAGAACGAGAGCGGCGCCGCCTCGGGCGTGAAGTTCGGGAAGATCATGCCGTTGCATCCCCTGTCGATCGGCTGCGGTCGAGTTCGTGCAACAGCTTAGTCAGCGCTGGAACGGCGGCCTGCTCGGCCCGGATTCCGGCGACCCGCACTCGGGCGTTGGCAGACGGGGCAGAAATGCCGAGCCGGGCTGCCGCCTCGCGCTGGGAGATTCCGGCCTGAAGCAAGTCGTAGACCTCCCAACCCGCCGCGGAGCGTCGTTCGCGCAGAATGAGCAGCAGGTCGACGAGCGGTTCGACCGTGTCGGCGGCACTGCTTCCGGCGTCGGCGTCGCCCTGCACTCGAGCTGCGAACCTGGTGGGGCTCTTCTTCGCCTGGTCGACTGCGTCTCTGGCGGCGAAGAACGCCGGTCCGCTCGCCTCCCTGGTGGCCTCCGGCAACGGAGTGCGCACGGTGCCGCATCCCAGTCCCACGCTCCATTCCCGTCCGCGGGCGAGCTCGAGAACGATGGCGAGGGCCGTTGCGGCGTTCTCCGTGATCGCCTGGATCTCGTCGCCTGCGTTGCGGTCGGCTGGCAGAACGAGCTCGGCGCCGTGCCTGTGGTTGATCTCGTCCCGGGCGAGACCGGCGAGGTCTTCCCGGGATCGGCTACCGATCTGGTCGGCGGTGATGACGAACAATTCGACTCCGATCATTAGGTCTGTAGCCCTACTATATGAAACCTTAGGCCCGCACGTCTAACATTCCACGAATAAGGCCGCCGGGGCTCATTTCCTCCAGGAGTCATGCGCGACCCGCTGATACTGTTGGACGGTGGCAGACCCCGAACCGCTTGCGCGTCAGTCCAACGACCCGTCATTCGACAGTGTCTGGGATGAAATCGTCTGGCGCGGCCTTGTGCATGTGTCGACCGATCCCGACGCGATCGCATCGGCGTTGAACGCGGCTCCCATCACCTATTACTGCGGATTCGATCCGACGGCCCCGAGCCTGCACCTCGGCCATCTCGTACAACTGCTGTTGATGCGTCGCTTGCAGTTGGCGGGCCATCGCCCCCTGGGGCTGGTCGGAGGTTCGACCGGCCTGATCGGGGATCCACGGCCCACGGCCGAGCGAGCCCTGAACACCAAGGAGACCGTCGCCGGATGGGTCGACGATCTTCAGGCGCAGGTGGCTCGGTACCTGAGCTTCGAGGGCGACAATGCTGCGCTCCTGGTGAACAACCTCGACTGGACGGCGCCGCTGTCCGCCATCGACTTCCTACGTGATATCGGCAAGCATTACCGCGTCGGCACGATGCTCAAGAAGGATGCCGTCAGCGCCCGGCTGAACTCGGAAGCCGGCATCAGCTACACGGAGTTCAGCTACCAGATCCTGCAAGGACTCGACTACCTCGAGCTCTACCGCAGCTACGACTGCGTTCTACAGACCGGCGGCAGCGACCAGTGGGGGAATCTGACGAGCGGTACCGACCTCATCCACCGCGTGGAACGGGCATCCGTGCACGCCATCGGTACGCCATTGATCACGAACTCCGACGGCACGAAGTTCGGCAAGAGCGAAGGCAACGCCGTCTGGCTCGATCCCGGGATGACCAGTCCATACGCCTTCTACCAGTTCTGGATCAACACGCTCGACGACGACGTCATCGCGAGGCTGAAGGTATTCACCTTCCTCTCCCGTGACCGCATCGCCGAACTCGCCCAGGCTGTGGCGACCGAGCCATTCAAGCGCGAGGCGCAGCGCGTGCTCGCCTACGAGGTGACCAGCCTGGTGCATGGCGCCGAAGCGGCAGACGCAGCGATCGCGGCGTCCAGGGCCCTTTTCGGCCAAGGTGATCTGAGCGATCTCGACGACGCGACCCTCGAAGCTGCGCTGCGCGAACTGCCGAATACGACGACGGGACCCAAAGCGCTCATCACGCAACTGTTGGTCGACACCGGACTCACCTCGAGTCTGAGTGAGGCGAGGCGCGCGGTCGCGCAGGGTGGGGTGTACGTCAACAACGACGTCGTCACCGACGACGCGATGGATGTCTCGGCCGCCGTGCTACCCGGGGGCATGCTCGTGCTGCGCAGAGGCAAGCGCACCCTCGCCGGCGTGTTCGTCGAATAGCGGTCATGTTCCAGATCCCGACCGCCGGTGTCATCGTGCCGTCCGTCACCACGAGTCGGCCGTCTGCGCACCCCGCGGGCAACGCAAAACCGCGTGATTCCGGGCTTCTGGAGCACGACACGCCCGGGTTGCAGCCGCAATTTGCACCGCACCGGCGGCATCCGTAAAGTATCTATTCGTCACCCCAAAGGTGCGGGAAGCGGAAGAGCTTCCCGGCCTCAAGCGGGACCGAAATCCTAAAGCCGAAAGGCACCTTCTCTTGTAGGAGCAGTGCTGAGCGCATAGGATTAAAAACCCACTCCAACGGCTGGTTCAACCGGCTCGAATCGTGCGGCACGGCCATGTCCAAAACTGGAACGCCGAAGCGCGAAACGGCCGATTTGACAAGCTAAACGAGAGTGGTAAGGTAGAGAAGTTGCCTCGGAGAGCAGCTCGAGAGAGCGAAAACCGAGAGCGTCCGATCCTTGAGAACTCAACAGCGTGCACAATGTCAAATGCCAAAAACCTCGACACCCGACCTCGGTCGGGTAAGAGATTCCTTTGGATTAGATAACAGAATGTCAGTAGATATTCGAAACTAGTCAGACAAACTCGCGAGAAGAACAGACCAAATTCCGGTCCGCTTCTCGCACAATGTTTCCCGGACTTCGGTCCGCGGAGCTAAACATTTACGGAGAGTTTGATCCTGGCTCAGGACGAACGCTGGCGGCGTGCTTAAAACATGCAAGTCGAACGGTGAAAGAGGAGCTTGCTCCTCTGGATCAGTGGCGAACGGGTGAGTAACACGTGAGTAACCTGCCCCTCACTCTGGGATAAGCGCTGGAAACGGCGTCTAATACCGGATACGACCCACGAGGGCATCCTCTGTGGGTGGAAAGAATTTCGGTGAGGGATGGACTCGCGGCCTATCAGCTTGTTGGTGAGGTAATGGCTCACCAAGGCGACGACGGGTAGCCGGCCTGAGAGGGTGACCGGCCACACTGGGACTGAGACACGGCCCAGACTCCTACGGGAGGCAGCAGTTGGGAATATTGCACAATGGGCGAAAGCCTGATGCAGCAACGCCGCGTGAGGGACGACGGCCTTCGGGTTGTAAACCTCTTTTAGTAGGGAAGAAGCGAAAGTGACGGTACCTGCAGAAAAAGCACCGGCTAACTACGTGCCAGCAGCCGCGGTAATACGTAGGGTGCAAGCGTT
>DATMTS010000041.1:0-7925 GCA_035564555.1 Humibacter sp. | reverse complement strand
CTGCGGCACCGGCGGCAGCGCCGCCGGTGCTCGCCTGGGCGGACGCCGATCTGACGAGCGGCAGCTTCGCGATCGACTCGACCGTCGTGATGGTCGAGCCCGCCTGCACCGAAAGGGTCTTGTCTCCCTGAGTGATCGACCCCGCGGCCTGCAGCACCCCGCTTTGACTCAGGGCGTCCTTGATCGACTGCTGCGACACTCCGGACGCGGCAAGCTCGGCGGCATCCGGAGTTATGCTGACGCGTTGCCCGACCCGACCGATCAGTTGCGCATCGTTCACGCCGGTGAGGTCTTTGATATCAGGCAGGGCCAGTCTCGTGATGTCGTTGCCGAGCGCCTTCGTGCCCTCGCTGCTGGTGACGGCGAGCTGGATCACCGGCAGGTCGTCGATGCTGCCGGAGAGCACCTGCGGCTCGACGCCGTCAGGCAGGTTCGACTTGATGCGGTTGATCGCTTGATCGAGCTTCTGTTCGGCGGTGGCGAGGTTGGTTCCATAGGTGAACTTCGCCGTGATGAGCGACTGGTTCGTGCTGCTCACCGCGGAGGTGGAGTCGAGGTCGGGAACGCCCTGGATGGCGGACTCGACGGGCGTCGAGACGTCGTTGTTCACGACCTCCGGCGACGCGCCCGGGTAGTTGCTGACGATCGCGAGCTGCGGGAACTGGATCGATGGCGCGAGTTCCTGCTTGAGACTGGTCAGCGCGATAGCGCCGAAGACCGCGACGACGATGGTGACCAACGCGATGAGCGCGCGGTTCTTCATGCTCAGAACAGCGAGAAAGTGCACGACCGATTATCGCATTGCAGTCTCTGCAAAGTTCCTGACCGGAGGGTTCATTCGTCGACTAATCGTCACACCACGGCACCGAGCTCACCGAGGTCGGGATACGGGGTGCGTGCGAGAGCCGGCCACGACCGGGTGAGAGCGACGACCGCCCGATCGACCGCCTCGGGGCTGTAGGTCAGTGGCATCCTCAGGAACCGTTCGAACGCGCCGTCGATGCCGAAGCGAGGCCCGGCCGTGATCATCAGGCCGTGCCCGCGAGCGGCCAGCGCGAGATGCGAGCTGAGCGGAACGCCGATGTTGAGCCACACGGCGAGACCCCCCTGCACCACGGGAATCGTCCATTCTGGGAAGCGCTGCGACACGGCGGCCTGGATGCTGTCGCGCCCGGCCCGCAGTTGCGACCGCCGCTCCTCCACGATCTGCGGCGACTGCGGCAAGAGCTGCGCGACGACGAGCTGCTCCAGGATCGGCGAGCCGAGATCGATCCCGGCGCGCACAGCGGCGAGCTTGCGGATCAGCCCGCGCTCGGCGCGGAGCCAGCCGATGCGCAGGCCGCCCCACATGGTCTTGGAGGCCGAGCCGATCATCAGCACCTGGGCGCCCGCGTCGTCGTTGTACGCCGCGAGCGGCTTGAACTCCCCCGGCCGGTCGATGTCGAGCTCGCCGGGTGTCTCATCGGCCACGACGATCGTGCCTTGCGCCGCCGCCGCCGCCAGCAGCAGCCCGCGGATCTCCGCCGACATCGTGCGGCCCGTCGGGTTCTGGAACTCGGGCATCACATAGGCGAGCGCCGGCGAGGTGCGGCGTAACGCGTTCAGCAGTTCGTCGGCGTCCCAGCCGTCGTGCGTCTGCGTCGACACCGGCACGGCGACCAGCCGCGCCCCCGCGGCGGCGAGCGTCTCGTGCGCATGCGGGTAGGTGGGGGCCTCGATCAGGGCGCGATCGCCGCGGGCGATCAGCGCACGCGCGACGAGCGCGATCGCCTGCTGTGCGCCGACCGTGACGAGCACCTCATCGGGTTCGGTGGGCAGGCCGCGCTCGGTGTAGCGCCGGGCGATCGCCTCGCGCAGCACCGGCAGCCCGACCGGGTCGTACCCCGTGTCTCCGAGGTAGCCGGGGAGGTTCTCGGATGCCGCCCGCACGGCATCCGGCAGCAGCACGGTCGCCGGCAGCGCCGCCTTCGTGAAGTCGAGCACGTCCGGGCCCGCGGGCAGGTGCAGCACGGGCGCGAGAGCGGGCAGTCGCGTGAGGGTCCCGGAACCGCGCACGCTCGACGCAAAACCCAGTTCGCGAAGTCGCCGGTACGCGGAAGCGACCGTCGTACGGCTCAGTTCGAGGTGCTCGGCGAGGTCACGCTCTGCGGGCAGCCGAACATCGATTCCGATGCGGCCGTCGAGGATCAGGAGCCGGATGCGGTCGGCGAGCGACTCGTACGCCGACGCTTCTCCGCGCCAGTCGCTGAGTAGCGCGTCCAGCCCGCGAGTGGTGAGGTGAGCGGATGCCATGAGGCCACTCTATTGGGATTGGCCTCTTGAGCGAAGGCCAATCAGGCAATTGGATGTATCGGGTGAGAGTGAAATTCGGCCGCCGCCTGGCGCAACTGCTGCTCGGACTGTTCCTGTACGGCATCGCGATCAGCGCCATGGTGCAGGCAGCCGTTGGGCTGTCGCCGTGGGACGTGCTCGCTCAGGGCATCTCGATCCGCACCGGAATCCCGTTCGGCTGGGTGACCAACCTCGTCGGCGCCGCCGTGCTGCTGCTGTGGATTCCGATCCGTCAGCGCCCGGGGCTCGGCACGATCCTGAACGTGCTGCTGATCGGACCGAGCGCGCAGCTCGGCCTCTCGGTCATTGCGCACCCGGCGTTGCTCTGGCAGCAGGTGCTGCTGTTCACCGGCGGCCTGCTGCTGCTCGCGGCGGCAACCGGCCTCTACATCGGAGCACATCTGGGGCCGGGACCGCGCGACGGCCTGATGACCGGGCTGCACGCGAAGACGGGCAAGCCGATCTGGGCGGTCCGCACCGCGATCGAGGTCACGGTGCTGGCTATCGGCTGGCTGCTCGGCGGAAACGTCGGCTTGGGCACCTTGGCCTTCGCACTGCTCGTCGGCCCGCTGTGCAATCTGACCCTGCCGATCTTCGCGGTGCGGATGCCGGCATCCGCCGACCATGAGGTCGTCGACGAGATCCTGATCGAGCCCGACAGTGCGACGCGCGCCCGGTGGGACCGCGCGCCGCGGTGACCGCGTCGCAATGGGGAAGCGGTCACCGCGGCTACAGGCACGTGTCGGCTACAGGCTCGTGTCGGCGTAGACGCGGAACGCGTCGCGCACGAATTCCGCGCCCGCCTGGCCGCCGTAATTGGCTGCGAAGCGCGGGTCTGCGACGTACATGTCGCCGTACCCGAGCAGTCGCGTTCTCGTGATGCGGCCGCCGGTCACTTCGGCCGACAGGTTCAGCCAGTCGACGTGGCGCGCGACGATCGCCTGCACGCGGTCGCTGTCGGCGGCCGAGCCGTCACGCTGCGCTTGCGCGTAATCGCGGGCGATGTCCTTATGGGACCGCGTGAACTCCTTCTTCTCGGCGTCGGTCTTCGATCGCCACCAGGCGTCGGAGTTCGCGTATGCGTCGGCGCCCCAGCGCCGTTCGACCTCCTCCTTGTAGCGGGTGTGGTCGAATCCGTCGAGCATGTCTTCTGCCATGGGTTGTTCACCTCCTTCCAGCGCCAGGATGGTCGTCTCGACGGCCCGCGCCTGGCGCGCGAGCCGTTGCTGTTCCTGTTGCAGCCACTCGAGGTGCTTGCGCAACTCGAGCCGCTCATCCGTCTGCTGCCTGAGCACCTCGCCGATCGCGGGCAGCCCGAGTCCGAGCTCTCTGAGCAGCAGGATGCGCTGCAGCCGAACGAGGGCGGGCCGGTCGTAGTGCCGGTAGCCGTTCGAGCCGATCCGGCTCGGCGAAAGCAGCCCGATGCCGTCGTAGTGACGCAGGGTGCGGCTCGTCGTCCCCGCCAAGCGTGCGATCTCGTGGATCGACCAGTCATCGCGCATCGTCCGCTCCTCCCCGGTAAGTGATCACCACGTTAGAGGTTGACGCAGCGTCAACGTCAAGCATCCGTGGCTCATCGCCTCGCGTTCGGGGACCGTGCAACGATTCGCCCTTGCGCTACCGCTGGTCGCGATATATCGTGTTTCTCAGCGGACGCGATATATCGCGACTAGACGACGTGGATGCGAGCGGCATCCGTCAGCGGGAGGAGAAGCGCCATGGCGCAGGAGAAGTGGCTCATCAATCCGGGTGAGTCGAAAACGATCGATCTCGAGGTCGTGCGCAAACTCAAGGTCGCGCTCATCGCGGGCCAGGTGGACGTGATCGGGCATGACGAGCCGGGGGCGCGCGTCGAGGTGCACTCGGTGTCGGGCAAGGAGTTGAAGGTCTCGATCGAAGGCGACGAACTGGAGGTGGACCACCCGCAACTGCGGTGGGACAACTTCATCGACGTCTTCCGCTCCTGGAACGGCAAGGCCCGAGCGGATGTCAGCATCCTGGTGCCTCGCGATGTGGCACTCAAGCTCGGCGTCGTGTCGGCCAGCGCGCTGGTCTCCGGGCTCACCACCGACGCCAAGCTCAGCGCCGTGTCCGGCGACATCACGGTGGACGGGCTGGTGGGCGACCTCGAACTGAACTCCGTGGGAGGCGACCTCTCGATTCGCGGGCATCGCGGCGCGATCTCCGCGCATACGGTCTCCGGCGGCGTGATGGCCACGGGCAGGCTGCACAAGTTCCGCGTCGACAGCGTCAGCGGCAATGTCTTCCTCGATGTCGACGGAATCCCCGATGCGATCAACTCCAGCACCGTCTCGGGCGACCTGACGATCAGATTGGATGAGACGGTCGCGGCCCGGTACCGCATGAACACGGTGTCGGGCACGCTGCATCTCGACGACGCGATCATCCGGGGAGCGATGGGCAAGAGCTTCACCCACGAGTCGGGTCCTCTCGAGGGCAGATGGGTCGAGGTATCCGCCAATTCGGTGTCGGGCAACGTATCGGTCGTGCGACGCTCGTCCGGCTCCGCAGCGCAGGCCGACCAGGAGTCGGCATGACACCGGCCGTCTTCGCCCACGGAAGTCTGCGACTGTACCTGCTGAGCTTGCTCGAGGAATCGCCCAAGCACGGCTACGAACTGATTCAGGCCCTGAGCGAGCGCTTCGGAGGAACCTACAGTCCCAGCGCGGGCACGATCTATCCCCGACTGGCCAAGCTCGAAGAAGAGGGCCTGGTCAGCAAGACGACCGACGGCCGCAAGACCGTTTATGCGATAACAGACGCAGGTCGGGCCGAGCTCGCCGATCGGGTCGGTGAGCTCGATGCGATCGAGAATGAGGTGACCGACTCGGTGCGGCGGCTCGCCGACGAGGTTCGCGCCGGCGTCGAGTCGGCGATGAAGAGTCTGCGTGCCGACCTCGCCTCGGCCGCCCGCGAAGCCAGGCGGGAAGCGAAAGAGGCCGGTCTCGGCGGGTTCGTCGCGCCCGACGACCGCGCCGAGGCACGCGCGACGTTGCGCGAGGCCGAACTGGTGCTGAACGAGTTCCGGCAGCAGGTGCGAGCCGACCTACGCGCACATTCCGCCCGCGGCGGGGTGCCGCAATCGGTCGTGGGTGAGTTGCGCGAGCGTCTAGAAGCGGTTCGCGCGGAGATCCGCGGCGCCTTGCGACGGTGAGGGTATGAGCTAGGCCGTTCGGCGTCCCGTTTCGACCACGATCGTCACGGTGTCCCCTGGGCAGTGCAGGTAGGTGTGCTCCCCGTCGCGCTCGGTGCGGTGCTGTGCCATCGGCGAGCCGCAGAGCGGACAGGTGCTGAGGTGCGCGGGCTCCTGATCGTACGGCCCGAGCGGGGCCGAGCCGAGCAACGGCACCAGCTTGTCATCCAGCCAGGCGACCGCGTGTACCGCGGTGTGCATGGGACCTTCATGGCCGGTTTTGTGCGCCATGTCTCCAGGCTACGCCGAACCGTTCGCCAAGGATCGACGAGTTGCCCGGATGCCATAGGACACGCAACTTGACACGCCGTTGCCAGGGCGTATTCTCGACTCTCGTGGCATTCGAGGGGAAAGCCCCCGCAATTGAAGGACGATCGGCCAAACGCTGGTTGATCGGCGAGCCGCTCCCGAGTGAGAAACTCGAGGGCCAACTGCTCCCCAAGGTGCTTGCGCTCCCCATCTTCGCCAGCGACGCGTTGTCCTCCGTGGCCTACGCTCCGCAGGAGCTCATGATGGTGCTGCTGCTCGGCGGTGTCGCCTTCCTCTCCTTCTCTCCGTGGATCGCACTCGCGGTGATCGTGCTGCTGCTGACCGTGGTCACCTCCTACCGGCAATTGGTCAAGGCGTATCCCTCCGGCGGCGGCGACTACGAGGTCGCCCACAAGAACCTCGGTGAAAAGGCGGGCCTGGTCGTGGCATCCGCCCTGCTCGTCGACTACGTGATGACCGTTGCCGTGTCGGTCGCCAGCGGTGTCGACAACATCATCTCCGCACTCCCGGTGCTCAGCACGGTGCGAGTCGAGCTCGCCGTCGGCTTCGTCATCGTGATCGCCGCAGCGAACCTGCGCGGGGTGCGGGAGGCCAGCAAAGCGTTCGCTATTCCGACCTACGTCTTCATCGGCAGCATCCTCGTGATGATCGTCACGGCCCTGGTGCGCACCGCTTTGGGCGACGCACCGGTGGCCGAGTCGGCGCAGTTCGGGATCAAAGCAGAGAGCCTTTCGCAGGCCGCCCTGGTTCTGCTGCTGCTGCGCTCGTTCTCGACCGGATGCTCCGCACTGACCGGCGTGGAGGCCGTGGCCAACGGCGTGCCCGCTTTCCGCACGCCGAAGGTCAAGAACGCCAGGCGCACGTTGCTCTGGATGGGCGGCATCGCCATCACGCTGTTCGGCGGCTTGATGGCCACCTCGCTCATCGCCCAAGTGCATTACGCAGAGAACGGCTGCGACCTGATCGGCTGGCAGCAGTGCGCGACGCAGCCTCAGCGCAGCCTGATCGCCCAACTGGCGTCGGCCACGTTCGGCAACTACTCGGTGCTGTTCTTCATCGTGCAGGCGGCGACGGCGGTGGTGCTGCTGCTGGCCGCCAACACCGCGTTCAACGGCTTCCCGCTGCTCGGCTCAGTGCTGGCCAAGGATTCCTACGCCCCCAAAGCGCTCTCGACACGCGGGGACCGGCTGGTGTACTCCAACGGCGTCATCGCGTTGGCACTGGCCGCGATCCTCCTGCTGCTGATCTATCAGGCGAGTCTGACGAGTCTGATCCAGCTGTACATCATCGGCGTCTTCGTCTCGTTCACGCTCGGCCAATCGGGAATGGTCAAACACTGGATCAGACTGCTCGCCGAGGGCGCGCACGATCGCGTCGGCATCGTGCGCAGCCTCTGCATCAACGCTTTCGGCGCGCTGCTCACCTTCAGCGTGCTCGTGGTGGTGACGATCACGAAGTTCACGCACGGAGCCTGGCTGGTGTTCATCATGATGCCGATCCTGTTCACGCTCATGCTGGGTGTTAACCGCTACTACCGTGATGTCGAGAAGGAGGTCGAGGTCGACCCTCTGACCCAGTTCGGCAGCAAGGGCGACCACGCTGTCGTGCTCGTCGGCAAGATGCAGAAGCCGGCGCTGAAGGCGCTGGACTACGCGATCGCCGCCCGGCACGATTCGATCGAGGCCGTGCATGTGTCGATCGACGAGGAGGCCACGCGCAGGCTGCAGGAGCAGTGGCAGGAGATGAACATCCATGTGCCGCTGACGGTGATCGAATCGCCGTACCGCGACTTCGGCGTGCCGATGATCAAGTACATCAAGCACCGCCGCGAGGAGCACGGTTCCGAGGTGGTCACCGTGTACCTGCCGCAGTACATCGTCGGCCACTGGTGGGAGTCGCTGCTGCACAACCACCGGGCGAGCCGGATCAGCCGTCAGTTGATGCTCGTGCACGGTGTGACGATCGCGCTGGTGCCCTGGCTGCTCGATTCCAGCGAATTGATCTACGGACGCCGGTCACGGCCGTTGCCGGGTCAGGATCGCCGCGGCGAGCCCGTGCGGCCGCCGATGCGCCGCCCGCTCACGCCGGCATCCGCCGCGCCCGCCGCGAC
>DATMTS010000040.1:0-2137 GCA_035564555.1 Humibacter sp. | reverse complement strand
CCACAGGGACGCGATCCGCGGGATGAACTCCGCCGCCGCCGGGTAGACCGTCCAGCCGCCACGACGAATCGGCATCAGCTGCCGGGTGGTGTGCCGCAGCACGTCCGAGACCTTCCCGTTGCGGTTGCGTCGCCGGTACGCGGTCAGACGATTATGGTTCGCGCCGAACTCCTCCTGCTTCGCCAGCATCGCCGGCGTCGCGCCGCCCGACATGCGCTTGCTGGACGCACCCGAACGGAGCATGACGTTCTGGTTCGACGCTTGCAGCTTCGATGTCTCGCCGAGCACGCGCGACTGCAGGTTGTTCCCCTGCAGGTGCTCGCTGACGAGGCCCTGCCACTCGCCCTGACCGAGCTCCTTCGTCGCGCGCCGCACCTGCGCCTGCATGCTCCGGTCGAGATTCTGAAGACCGACCACCGTCGCGTTGAGCGACTCGACCGTCTTCGCCGAGACCGAGATGAGAGCAGACGAAGGCACGGCGCCCCCTCAGGATCAGCTCGTGGTGACGAGCAGCGATGGAGTGTCGGCGGTGTTGCCCGCGGCGTCGCGCACGCGACCGAGGCAGGTGTAGCCGGTGCCGGTGGTCTTCCCGGTGGCGACGAACACGTTCGACGACTGGAAGGCCGACCACGTCACGCCGTTGTCCGTCGAGAACGCGTACGGCTGCGCGGCCAGTGCGGTCTCGTCCGACGCACCGGACAGCGTAAGCGTGAATCCGGTCGTGGTGATCGCCGACGATGCGATCGTGCCCGGTGTCGGCGCGACCGTGTCGAGCGAGATCGTCGGCTTGCCCTGGCATGCCAGGTTCACCGTCGTCTCAGCGAACGCATTCACCTTGCCGCCGATCGCACCCGGCGCGACGATGAGCGTCGCCGAGATCGTCGGCGAGCCGGTGTCGTTCACATCCGGGATGAAGTCGACCACGATCGAGTTGCCCTCGTTCGCATGCAGGTAGTTCGCCAGCGATGCCGCCGTCGACCAGTCCTGCACGTACGTGAGCGCACACATCCACGTCGCCTTGCCGTTCTTCGTGAACACCGCGCCGGCGGCGAGACCCGTCCACGACGACGACGGCGTCGACGGTGTGAGGACGACACCCGACAGGGCTGCCTCGTAAGAGTCGGCTGCCACCGAGAAGGTGCAGTTCGACATGTAGAGCGGTTCAACCGCGATAGCAGCCATTGCTCACTGCCCCTTCTGGACCGTCAGGTCCGTTTCGATGTCATAGGCCATGTACCGGCCTTCGAAGAGCACCTTCTTGGCCTGCTTCGGCATGGTCTGCGGCGCCCCGAGGAGCACCGCCCACAGGGCCAGCACGTTCTGATCGAGGGCCGCCTCCGCGAGGTCCATATCCTGGTGCGGGTCGGCGATGGTCACGTAGAAGCTGACGTTGAAGTGCGACTGCGGCGCCGCTGGGAGCGGCACGATGATGTCCTGCTTCAGCAGGATCGTGGGACGGTCGATCACATCCAGCGCGCGCTGCGACGTGACGACCTTCCAGTCCGGGAACTCGGCCTCGAGCAGCTCTTTCAGCACGTCCCTGGGCATCGGCCCGTTGATCGTGACCGGCATCAGGATGTCCTCTTCGGTCGGGCGACCTGCTTCGCCACCCAGTCGAGCGGGATGTCGACCGGCGTGAACTTCTTCTTGCCCGTGTTGCTCGGGTCGACACGGGATGCCGCCCATACGCGCCGGGCGTGCATTCGCTCCGCCATGACGAGAGCCGACGGCACCTGGCCGGCCGGGTAGTCGCCCGGCCACGCCACCGCGTTGCCGTCGGCGTCCGTGTTCAGCGCCGTGGTGATGCCCCAGCAGTAGCCGGCATCGAACGCGAGAATGGCCGCCTTCGCGGCGTCGAGGACCTGCTGCACCTTCGCTGCGGTGGGCGCCTGCGGCCACGCGTCGACGGTGTCGGTGGTGAGCCAGTCCATCACGTCTCCTCGTCCAGGTCGTTGCTGATCGGGTCGCAGCAGTTCGCCGCGAGCCACGCGAACGCGTGCGGGGTGCCGCAGACCGTGCAGACGTGCATCAGAGCCGCCTCGCTTCCCGCGTGGCCTTCCGCATCGCCTCGGCGAGCGTGGAGCACCACCAGCCCCCGTGCCGGTACAGCATCGGCGCGAGCACCACCCACCAGCGG
>DATMTS010000039.1:0-84345 GCA_035564555.1 Humibacter sp. | reverse complement strand
CGGTTCGAATGGGCGCGACGGGGACGTGCAAGCATATGAGCGTGAGCGGACTGCGCCTCGATACTCTGCGGATGCCGTCGGCGGACCTCGGCCCGCAGAACCCGTTGCCGCCGTTGTTCGGCCCGGGCGACATGCACGACGCGGTCACGGGCGAGGGCATCGACGACGAACTGCGCCGCGGTCTCGCCTACGGGCGTGTGCCGTCGGTGCTGCCCTACCTGATGCAGGACGGTTACGGGCGAGAACGGACCGAGGCGGAGCATCCCGTCGCCGTGCTCGAGAACGAACACCTGCGGGCGACCTTCCTGATCGCACTCGGCGGCCGGCTCTGGTCGCTGATCGACAAGCGCAGCGGGCGCGAGCTGCTGCACGTGAATCCGGTGTTCCAGCCCGCCAACCTCGCACTGCGAAACGCCTGGTTCGCGGGCGGCGTCGAATGGAATCTCGGCACGACCGGACACTGGCCGTTGACCTGCGCTGCCCTGCACGTCGCCCGAGTCGAACGATCGGACGGCGAGCCCGCGCTGCGGATGTACGAGTACGAGCGGCTTCGCGGCCTCGTCGTGCGCATCGACGCGAGCCTTGCGAGCGATGCCGCACTGCTGGTCGTGCGCATCACGATCGAGAACCCGAATCCGGTCGAGACGCCCGTGTACTGGTGGTCGAACATCGCCGTAGCAGAGCGCGAAGACGTGCGCGTGATCGCGCCGGCGACCAGCGCGTGGCACTTCGGTTACGAGGGCATCCTGTCGAAAGTGACGTTTCCGTATCACGATGGCCTCGACCGCAGCTACACCGCGCGCGGGCTGGATGCCGCCGATTACTTCTTCGACCTGGAGAACGCCGAACCGCCGTGGATCGCCGCCCTCGACGGTGACGGCCGGGGCCTCGTGCAGGCGTCGAGCCCTCGATTGCGGGGGCGCAAGCTGTTCCTGTGGGGCACCGGCGCGGGCAGCCGGCATTGGCAGCGCTGGCTGGGCGACTCGGACACCCGTTATCTGGAGATCCAGGCCGGGCTCGCGCGCACCCAGCTGGAGCATCTGCCGCTGCCCGCCGGCGAGTCGTGGTCGTGGGTGGAGACGTACGGGCCGGCCGAGGCGGATCCCCGCGCGGTGCACGGCGAGCGCTGGCCGCAAGCGGTGGATGCCGCCGGCCGCGCCGTTCACGCGACAGGAGCCGCCGAGGTGATCGCGCGGGAGACGGCCCGCGACACCGCACAGGACCGCGTCGTCGAATCGCTGGCACGGGCATCCGGTTGGGGTGCCCTCGAGGATGCCCGTCGATCGGTCGCCGGCGAGCCCCCGCTTTCGAGCGAGGCCGCGCCGTTCTTCGCGAGCGACCTGGGAACGCAGCAAGAGCGCTGGCTGGACCTGCCCACGATGACCGCAGCCGGCCGATCGGCGCGGTCGCCGAAGCGCGCTGCGGAGCGGGCGCCCGAGGTCGGCGTGGCTCCGCCGTCGTATCAAGCGGATGCGGCCTGGCTGCCGCTGCTGGAAGGCAGGGACACCTGGGACTCGCACCTGTACGCCGGCGTGATCCACGCCGGTCGCGGTGACGTGAAGGCGGCCGAGCGGGAATGGCGGGTGTCGCTGGAACGGGCCGAGAACGGGTGGGCGTGGCGAAATCTCGCCCGGCTGCACGCGCGGGACGCCCGGCTGCACGCGCGGGACGCCCGACTGCACGCCAACGACGCCAGCGACGCCGGCGCACGCGCGCCCAGCGCACGCGCGCCCAGCGCGCACCAGCCCGGCGCACACGAGCCCGATGCGGCCATCGCCGAGTACGAACGCGCAAGCCGCATGCTGCCCGGTGTGGTGCAACTCTCTGTGGAGCACGCCGGATTCCTCGTGGCAACCGGCTTCTTCGCCCGGGCCCTCGCGTTCATCGACGCGCTGCCGCACGACCAGCGCAGGCACGGCCGCATCCGATTCGCCGAGGCGCGGGCCGCCCTGGAGACCGGCGATCTCCAGAGGTGCGCAGCCCTGCTGGAGGCGGGCATCGAAATCGCCGACCTGAAGGAGGGCGAGGTCTCGCTCGACGGACTGTGGACGGACTTCCACGAACGACGCCTCGCCGCCGAGGCCGGAGCCGACGCAACCGAGATCGGCGAGCAGATCCGCGCGCGGGTGGCATCCGAGTTCCCGCCGCCGGAACGATACGACTTCCGCATGCACGGGTAAGGCGCGGATGCCGTGACGTGACGCGCCCGCACGCGTTCGATCGGTTGGCTGGGAAGTCAAGTCCTTTTCCGCCGGCTCCGGGCCGACGTACGGTGAAAAACGAGCAGCGCACCCGGCAGGAGGTGATGACGTGGGCGCATCGCAGAACATCGTGCAGTCGCTGGGCCCCCTGGGGTGGGCGATCGCCGTCGCCGTGTTGTTGCTGGTCTGCGCCGCGATCGTGCTCGCCGCGGTCACCATTCGCGCCGTGCTCAGGTGGACCGACGCCCTTTCGCTCGAGCGGCGTGCGCCCGAGCACGATGCGACGCGCCCCGTGGTCCGGGCATCCGCCGCCGATTCATCGCCGAGCGCGCGGGCGTCCGGCAGTTCGGCTAACCGTTCGGTCCCGCTCGGCGTGACGCCGCGCGGAACCTATCCGAACATCCGCCCGTCCGTCTCCCCGGTTCCGCCGGAGAATCCACACGCGCCACCCACGCCGCCGCTCGGCAGCCGGCGCCCGCACCTCTAGGCGCACGCAGCCCCAAGCGGCTCAGGGCTCCGAGTTCTGACCAGCAGTGCGGTCGCGTGCGCTGGTGCGTTCCTCGACGCCGAGTTGCGGCTCGGGTGGCACCGGGTGGATGCTGCCGGTCTCCGGTCCCGTGCTGCGCTCGGCGCGAAGCGGCGGCCTGTCGAGCGGCCACTCGATCAGATCCACCTCCGACACCGCGGAATCCGCATCCCGAGGGATCCGGAAGGTGCGCAACTGGTACGGGCCGAAGTCCTCCTCGATGACGCGCCCGGCGATCGGCAGATCGATGCGGCAGCGCGAACGCTCGCCACGCGTCTCGACGGCGCGCACGATCAGGTCGGCCGAACCTGATCCCGGCACCTCGACGGCATCCTCGCTGCCTTTCACCGCCGTGACCATCACGGCGCCGCCCCCGTCGGAGACGAACGAGTGCTTCGCCGGCAGCAGGCCGCCATGTGACGACTCGAGCATCGCGCGCACGGGCGCCCCGAGCAGCAGGCCGCGTCGCACCGGATCGGCCTCCCGCAGGTCGCCGCCGTGCGGCACCAGCTCGTAGCTGAAGTGCTGCACGCCCTGGTCTTGGTACACGTAGATGCCGTCATCGTCGAGCAGCCGCGGATCGTGCCAGGAGTAGACGGGGCTGCGCACCGCGGTGATGCCGATGCTCGGCTGGTCGCCCGGCGAGACGTCGTAACCGTGCTTGTTCGTCGTGATCACGGTCAGGCCCGCCGGTCGGCCGTCGATGTCGCCGGAGAGGTCCACCCAGGCCTGCGCGGGTTCCTCGGCGCCGTCGACCGGCCGCTCGATCTGGCCGAAGGGCACCTCGTATCGCGCACGCGGAGCGGCCAGCGCGGTCGGGAACCGCAGCTTCAGCAGGTGCGCCTTCTCACGCCAGTCGAGCGTCACATCCACCCGCAGCACGCTCGAGTCGTGATCAAGGAGCAACTCCTCCACGAGCGTCGACGAATCCCAGCTCCGTTCGATGCGCACCCGCGAGCGCAGCGGGCCGGTTTCGCGCACCACGACGCGATCCAGCTTCATCGTCGCTCCCGGCCACGCGTACGAGACGACCCGGTGACCCCAGGTGTCGGTCGGGTCGTCGCAGAGCTGGGTGTGGGTGGTTCCGTCGACGCCGCGCATCAGGTCGAGGCCGGTGCGTTTGTCGAGGTAGGAGCCGATCCAGCCGGTGTTCGCGTCGAGTTCGATGCGCACCAGGTCGTTCTCGATGATGCTTGCCGAGACGCGCAACCCGGCCGGTTCGCCCGCGCTCCACGCGCCCTCCGCGTCCTCGCCCGGTCGCAGCCGGTACAGCCGGTATCCGAGCGGCGGAAGCTCTGCTCGGAACACCAGCGCACCGCGGCTCACGTCACTGGTCGTGGCCACCGATTGCGTCAGCTGGAAGACGACACGCCTGCCCTCTTCGTCGACCACGTGCACGCCGGTGCGTTGCGCGCCGTACTGCAGTTGCACATCGGTCGAGACCGGCCACGCGTGCGGGTTGAACACCAGCACGGGCTGCGTCCGGTCTTCGAAGTCGATGGCGATCTGCCGGGCGAGCACGTTGTGGGCGCGCACGATGATGCGCTTGGAGACGGCGATCGCCTCGCCCAGCTGGTCCCGCGCATCCTCGTACGCGGGTTCGATAGCCGAGCCGGGCAGCACGTCGTGGAACTGGTTGAAGAGCGCCTGCTTCCATGCGCGCTCGAGCCGGGCGCGCGGGTACGGCACGTCGTCGCGCATCGCCACGACAGCCGCCCAGCGTTCCGCGGAGAGCACGGCCGCCTGAGCACGCTTCTGCCATGCCTTGATGCCGGAGTGCGCCGAATAACAGCCGGGGGCGTGGTGCTGCAGGTCGTCGGCGCGCACCGGGATGTCGTGCAGGTATTCCTCGCCGCGGCCGAGGACCTCGTCGAAGTAGTCCCGCGGGGATGCCATCACCATGCGGCCGAACGACCCCATTCGGTCGTAGCGTTTGATCGACTCGATATTGGCGCGGGTCGGTCCGCCGCCGTGGTTGCCGACGCCGTAGAAGACCATCAGACTGTCCAGCGGCTCGCCGAGAGTGCCGAGCGCCTTGTCGATCTGGCCGTCGACGGAGCCCGGCGGGCTGGAGTACTCGAACGGGATGCGATAG
This sequence comes from Humibacter sp., assembly GCA_035564555.1. Classification (GTDB taxonomy): domain Bacteria; phylum Actinomycetota; class Actinomycetes; order Actinomycetales; family Microbacteriaceae; genus DATMTS01. The sequence continues at coordinate 79,523 of DATMTS010000039.1, read as the reverse complement.
GCCAGCACCCTGCTGCCGTCGGGCGACTGCCACCAGAACAGGCTGCCCGGCAGATCGCCCTCATGCGGCCCGGGTCGCATGAACACGTAGCTGTCCATGCCCTGGCCGCGCAGGATCTGCGGCAGCATCACGTTGTGCCCGAACGGATCCACGTTCATGCCGACCGTCGCCGTCACTCCGAATCGGGAGCGCAGGAAGCGCTGACCGTAGAGTCCCTGTCGCACGAAGCTCTCGCCCATCGGCATGTTGCAGTCGGGCTCGACCCACCACCCGCCGGCGTTGACCCATCGTCCGTCGGCGACCCGCGCCCTGATGCGCCCGAACAGCTCCGGATCCGACTCCTCCACCCACGCCAGCAGCACCATCTGGTCACAGGTGAAGACGAAGTCGGGGTATTCCTCCATGCGGTGGATAGCCGACCAGAAGGTGGCACGCGCCTCCTGGTAGCCCTCCTGCCACGGCCACAGCCAGACGGGATCCAGGTGGGCGTTGCCGACCATCCTGATCATCCGATCGGGAGTGGCCACGGGCTGATCGGCCCGTGAGAGCCCGTTCGGCTGGGCCCCGGCCGGGGCGTTGGCGACGGGTGCGTCCCTCATGCGTGTTCTCCTTCGTCTGCCGTCCACGCGTCGATGAGCTCCGAGACGGCGTGCAGCATGAACGTGTGCATCTCTTGGATGCGGGGCGTCTGATCGGTGGGCGCGATCAGCGCGTGGTCGGCGAAGCGCAGCGCGGGACCGCCGTCTCCGCCGCCGAACAGCACCGTGGTCGCGCCGCAGTGCTGTGCGGCAGACAAGGCGGCGACGACGTTGGGAGAGGCGCCGCTGGTGGTGAACGCCGCGACGACGTCGCCGGGGCGGGCGAGCCCGAGCACCTGACGGGCGAACACGTCGTCGTAGGAGTAATCGTTGGCGATACAGGTCATCACTGTCGGGTCGGTGCTCAGTGTGACGGCGGGCAACGGCCGCCGGTCGCGGCGGTAGTGCCCGATCAGCTCTCCGGTGAGGTGCTGCGCGTCGGCGGCGCTGCCGCCGTTGCCGAAGGTGTACAGGATGTGACCGTTTGCGAAGGCGGCCCAGATCGCGTCGGCGGCCGCTCGGATGCCCGGCAGCAGACCCTCCATCGCATGCGCGGCGCTGAGATGGTCACGCAGGTTCTGCGCGACCGGGTCAGACATGGGTGCTCTCCTCGGTCTGCGTACTGCTGCCGCTGTGCGGAGCGCTCTTCGGGGCTGACCTCGCGTCGATCAGGTCGAAGGCCAGGGCGGCGGCACCCACCGCGCACACCACGTCGCCCAGGCCGGCCAGTTCGATGCGCACGACGCTCGCCGCGGGCCGCATCGCCTCGTTCAGCACGCGGGTCTTGATCGGTTGCAGCAGGGCATCGCCCGCGCGCGTGACGCCGCCTCCGAGCACGACGAGGTCGGGCTCGACGATGTTGACCAGGTCGGTGATGGCGACCGAGAGCAACTGCGTCGTCTCGTCCCACAGAGCGCGTGCCAGCGCGTCTCCTGCGGCCGCGGCAGCCGCCACGTCCCGGGCCTGCACGACGCGCAGGGCGCGGAGCGTGGAGGCCGGGGCGGCGGAGGATGCGAGGACATCCGCGGCGCGCGCCGCGATCGAGCTGCCCGATGCGTACGCTTCGAGGCATCCCCGCCTGCCGCAGAGGCAGGCACGCCCGCCCGGCCGAACCATGATGTGCCCGTATTCGCCGCCGTTTCCGGCCGCGCCGCGGTGCAGTCGGCCGTCGATCACGGCGCCGCCGCCGATACCGGTGGAGATGGTGAGATACAGCAGGGTCGAGATGCCCACCCCGGCCCCGTACCGGAACTCGCCGAGTGCGGCGGCCGTCGCGTCGTTCTCGAGCACGGCGGGAATGCCGAACTCCTGCTCGGCGAGTGCCACGATCGGCACATCGACCCACCCGGGCAGGTGCAGCGGGCTCTCCAGCACGCCGGTGGCTGCGTTGAGCGGACCGCCGCACGAGATCCCGACGGCTGAGACCGGGCCGAGTCCGCCGGCGACGATGGCCTCGCGGCCCATCGCGAACAGGCGCCGGATGATGCTATCGGGGCCATCGTCGCGGCGGGTGGGTTCGACCACGAGGCCGTGGGTCGCGCCGTCTTCGGTGACGACCGCCACCGCGAGCTTGGTGCCTCCGATGTCGAGCGCGAGAACCGGTCGCCGCTGGTCTGTCATCGGGATCCCTTCGCGATGAGCGCGTGGTGCGTTGTGTGCGTTGTGCGTTGTGTGCGTGCGTTGCATGTGTTGCATGTGCGTAATGTCCGGGTGGCGGGTGGCGCAGTGGCGGGTGGCGCAGCGTAAAAGCCGCAGCGTAGAAGCCGCTCCGCCGGAGCTGTATGAAATCGTTCCCACACCATCCTAGACACTGCCGCGACAGGGTCAAGCGTCCCGCGGCGGCTCCGCTCCTTGCCGCGTGGGTGCCGGCGTGACCTTGCGCTTCGTTCAGGTCGAGGTCACGCCGGCCGGCCCGGAGCCGGATCCACGTCGACCAATGCCTCCGCGTGCTGTCCGAGCATCAGAGTGCCGATCGTGACATCCACGGCGACCCTCGCCCGGCGTCGGGGCGCACCTCCGGCCGTCAGCTCGAGCGAGACCTCCTGCTCCTCGCCCGCACCGAGCTCGACCTCGATGCGGTCGTGCTGCGCCCGCCAACCCGCCGGCAGCACCGGAACCAGCACGGCGCGCGCCGGAACCTCATGCGGATTTCGCACCGTCACGGTCAGGCGGAGGTCGGCACCGGGCGCGACCCGCGAACGATAGGGCGCGATGCGCGCCATCACGCCGTCAGCGCCCAGATCGAGTTCGTCCAGCGGCAGAAGATCCTCGTGCATCTCGATCAGGTCCTCCCCCGCATGAACGAGGTAGTCCAGATAGTCCTCGTCGTCGACCCAGCGCGGCTCCCAGTGCCCGCTGAGCATCAAGCCGGGTGCGACCCGCCGGTACAGTTCGCCACTCGCCTTGTAGTCGGCGATACGGAACCGGTTGCGGTACTGATAATTCAGGATCTCGTGCCGCACGTCCGGTTCGCCGAGGTTCTCCTGCTGGTCTCCGGTGAACATCACGGTGATCCCATCGACCTGCACCTCGTAGGCGACGGCGAACAGCGTGTGCCCCGGCTGGTCGTGCACCGTGATGGTGTACTCGTTCCAGGCGAACGACTCACCCACCGCGAGCACCCGATCGGAATGGATCGGTTCGTACCACTGGCACGGCAGATCGTACCGCCACGGGTTCTCGAGGATGCCGGCCACGTTCGCGGGCGTCCACAGCTGCGTACCCTCCACGGCGCGCAGCAGCGGCAACCCCGCGACGTGATCGTCGTGATAGTGCGTCGGTACCGCGACGCTGATCCGGCTCACGCCGAACTGCTGCTTCAACGCGGGAAGCGAGGCCAGCCACGGACGGCGCGCGGCGCGATCCGTGCCGGTCGGAAGGCCGGTCGTCATGTCGTACCCGTAATCGATCTGCAGCGCCTCGCCCGTCTCGGAGAGCAGCAGGTAGCAGCACGAAAGACTCGAGCGATTCAGCAGCAGATGGTCGGTGAGCCGGATGAACGGGTTGCGCAGCCGGTCCCAGAGGTCCCACGGATGCCAGCGGCGGGAATCCACGTAGTACTGCATCCGTTCGGCGAGCAACTCGAGCGCGGCGTGCGGGCTGCGCATCGGATGTCCATGCGAGGGCAGCAGCAGATCGAGCCGTTGGTCCTGCAACAGGTAGCACGACAACACGGTCATCGCCGGCCCCTCGTGCGCGGTGTACGACCACTGGCTCGCGGCCATCGACCACACCTTGCCCGGCGCGTAGATGAGATCGCCGGTGAAGGCGATGCGTTCGCCGTCACGGTCGAGCAGGTAACTGACCGAGCCGATCGTGTGACCAGGGGTCGGGATCGCCAGGAGTCGCACTCCCCCGTATTCGGTTGTGCGGTACTCCTGCGCCGTCGCCGATACGGGTACGGGTTCGAGCAGCGAGAACCGGTCCTGGCGCACGTTGTAGTCGTTGTCCAGCTGGCGCGTCGACCACATCTCGTCGACACGGGCGAACAGGTCGACCTCGACCGGCGGAACGTGGATCCTGGCCCCGTGGGCGACCGCGCGAGGCAGGCCCTGCCCTTGGTCACGGTGGTGGTGGGTCATCAGCACGTCGGTTATCCGGTCGACGCCGAGCGCCTGCAGCTGATCGAGCACCGCACCCGACCCGAAATCGATCGCGACGGCCGAGCGCCGGCCGTCGACGGGCCGGTCGGCCACGATCAGGTACACCTCGCAGGTGTCGCGGATGCGATAGACGCCTTGCGCGACACGCACCGGGGCGGACAGCGCCGACTCGGTCATCGGACGAGCGACCCCCGGTACGCCTCCCAGACGGACGCCACTTTCTGCAGATCCCGGGGACGGATGTGCTCCCCGGAGCGATCGATCGACTCCAGGTAGTACAGCGCGGGTACCCCGAGTCTCGGCTGCACGAGGGAGTAATCGAGCCACTCGGCACGTGACGGCATGGGCCATTGGTCGGTGTCGATGTCATGGTGCGGCAGCGTGCGCCGCACCACCTGCTGTCGGAAGGTCAACTGATCGACCACCGGCACCCGGCGACCGCGTCCGTCGAATTTGAGCACGTCGTTGAGTCGCACCATGTCGCAGACATCACCGAACGAGGGATGCACGGCGTGGGCGATCACGAGCGAGTCGGGTTTGACGCGCTTGGCGGCCGTGTGGAGCGTCTTCAGCAGCAGGTGCAAGCCCGCGATGCCCCAGGCGGTCTCGAGCCGGCCGCTGAGTTCCGGGGGCGTCGAGCCCTCGACCGACTCGGCCTCCGCCACGCCGACGACGCCATCGGCACGGCGAAGAGTGCTGCCGCTCGGACCCCGCTGCGTGAAATCGACCTTGAAACCGTCGGCGTCCAGGCCGTCCGCGCCGAGCAGCGCCGCGACGATCCCCTCGAGGCGCCGTCGATAGGCGGGGCTGGCCGGATCCACACTCACCGGCCGGCCCGCAGCATCCACGATGCATTCCTGGGTGGGCAGACCCTCGGGGTCCCATGCCTTCCACCACAGCAGCACGCGTTGTCCGGCGCGGTGCCGCCCGGCGATCCAGGATCGCAGGTCGGGCCAGTGCTCCAGGTCGGGCGCGGCCGTGCCGTAATCCGCCTGCCACCGGTCATCGATCACGATCGTGCCCGGCTTCAGGCCGTAGGCATCGAGTCGCACGAGGAACTCGTCGTAGACGCTCTGCCTGGCCAGGGTGGGAGCCATGCGCGCAACCCGATGCTCCTCCTCACGCGTCTGCGGCAGGCTGTCTTTTGTCGGATCGGCGCAGTCGCCGTGCGTCGCCGCATGCAGCAGGTGCACGGCCCGCGCGCACTGCGCGCCCCAGCCGCAGAAGATCGGCTCGCGCCACCACGGCTCCTCGCCGGGGCCGGCTGCCGCGGCCAATCCGTGCTCGACCAGGTCGGCGCGATGGTCGGTGATCACTCCCCAGCCGGTCGAAGCAGGACGCAGCACCAGTGTCGGCGAGGTCCACCCGCCATCCGCAACGGTGTGGCCCTCATAGTCGAAGCGCAGCAGGAACCCCCCGTCGAGCGGTTCGTACCGCATCCTCGTGAAGGTCAGGTTCTGCACGGCATCCCGCACGGAGAGGCCGAGCCACTCACCCTCCGGCACGAAGGTCGCCGCGCTGCGGCCGCTGGATCGCCCATCGCTCCCTGGGGTGGATGCCATCGGAGGCTCGGCTCTGCCGAGCCCGAGCACGAGCGGAGGCGGCGTGAAGATGCCGTTCAATCTGCCGGGATCGGCGTCGCCGACGACGCCGAGCACCGCCGCCGCGTGCGCCGGACGCACCGCTTCGACGGGCTCGGTCGGGGCCGGTACGAGCACGCTGCGAAATCCGATCGCGGATCGGAACTCACCGCATGCGCCGCTGGGCAAGCCGGCCCGGCCGCCCAGCAAGGTCACCTCGGTGAGGCGGCCGGATCCCTCGACCCTGACGCTCAGTTCCACGGATCGGGGCGTGCAGAGCACCGTCAACTCGCGCACTCGCCATGCGGTGCTGCGGGTGCGGACCGTGAGCGCCACATCGTCGCCACGTTGAACCGCCTCGACTCCTTCGACCAGCCAGGTCTCGTCGGCGCGGTCCGCGGTATCGACCGAACAGAGCAGATTCAGGCAGGTCCAGACCTGCCCCGCTTCGTCGAACAGCACCGCGTACGGCGACGACGAGAAGCGTTCGCCCGCGTCCTCCACCTCGAGCGTGTAGCCGGGCGCCGTGACGATGAGCCGGCTTCTGATTCGCGTGAGCCTGGCGGTGGGCGCCGCTGCTGAGGTCATGCACGGCATCCTATCTGGCAACGTTGCCACACGGATCGAGAGCATCGCCCGACGCGCTCGGCCTACTCACCCCGCACGGTGCCCAGCACCACGGAGTACGCGCCGGCGTCGATGTCTTCGATGAGGGTCGGTCCCGTGGGTGTCCAGCCCAGCAGGTCCTGGGTGATCGCACTGTCGGCGGGCCCGTCCATCGTGAAGAAGGTGCCGATCCAGCCGAAGTGGTCGCGAGCGTGGTCGAGGGGAATCGGAGCGACGGGCAGGCCGTATGCGCGGCCGATGGCGTGCGCGATGTCACGGGTCGGCACGCCTTCCTCTGCGACGGCGTGCAGGCGAGCGCCCGTCGGAGCCTTCTCGAGCCCGAGCGCGACGACTCGTGCCGCGTCGGAACGGTGCACCGCGCCCCACCGGTTCGTCCCTTCGCCCGGATAACCGGAGACGCCCTTTTCGCGAGCGACGGCGGCCAGGACGGAGATGAATCCGTGGTCCCCCGCTCCGTGCACGGTGGGAGCGAACCGCACGCTCACCACCCGCACGCCGCGCTCGGCGAACTCAAGCGCAAGGTTCTCGCTTCCGCCACGCGCCGAGTGCGGGCCGTGGGCGGCAGAGGCGTCCCGCTCGGTCGAAGGCCTGCCCTGCGCGAGTCCGACGATGCCGGATGCGAGCAGGAAGGGACGGTCGCTGCCGACGAGCGCGTCGCCGATGACCTGAACCGCGGAACGTTCGGCAGCGGCGGAGTCTGCCGGATTAGCGAAGTCGTGCTTGTTGGCCAGATGGATGACGGCCTCGGCTGCCTCGGCGCCGCGGCGAATGCTGTCGAGATCGTCGAGATCGCCGCGACGAACCCGCACGCCCTTGGCCTGGAGGGACGCGGCCGACGCATCGGATCTGGCGAGTCCGGTGACGTCATGACCGGCGGCGAGCAACTCGTCGACGGCTGCCGACCCGATCCATCCGGAGGCTCCGGTGACGAAAATGCGCATGAGTGGGTCCCCTCTCCCGCGACTGCGGCCTTGATGTCAGTGACTGATGTCAGCTGCAGACATCACAATACTCCTGACGACAGTCTCTGTCATCACTAGACTGGCGACCATGGGACGTTGGGAGCCGGGAGCGCGTGAGCGTCTGCAGGCCGCAGCACTCGAACTCTTCGCCGCCCGCGGATTCGAGCAGACCACCGCCGCGGAGATCGCCCGCTCGGTGGGGCTGACCGAGCGTACCTTCTTCCGCTACTTCACCGACAAGCGCGAGGTGCTGTTCCACGGGCAGGAGCGGTTCGTCCAGGCTTTCCTCGACGGCGTCGAACACGCGCCCTCCGGTGCGTCCGCATTCGAGTTGATAGCCTGCGCGCTTCGCTCTGCCGCCGAACTCTTCCCCGACGAGCGACGTGCGCATTCGCGGGCCCGGCAAGCGGTGATCGAGCAGAACGCCTCACTGCGGGAACGCGAGAAGCACAAGTTCGCAGGCATCGCCACGGCGATCGCCGAAGCCCTGCGCGCGCGCGGCGTCACCGAGCCCGCTGCGACTCTGGCCGCGGAATCCGGCGCCACCGTGTTCGCGGTCGCATTCGCGCAGTGGATCGGAGAGGGAGAGAAACGGTCGCTCACCGAGATCGCCTCCGGTACGCTCCGCGAGTTGCGCGAGCTGACCCGAGCGCCGGTCGCGTGACGACAGCGATCAAGCCGGCGCGCCAGAGCCGGGGCACGAGTTCCCGGCGACGCCGTGATGGTGATTTTCGCGCGTAGTGGCGCACGCTTCGGAGCACCTATCCGTGGGGAGCGATCGGCGTCGCCGAAGCGAGCTTCGTCACGACCCGGGTGCATTCACACTGCGAGCAGACACCACGTACGGCGCGACCGCGCAGGCCAGGGATGGATCCGGGGTGGCCTAGGTCGAGGGTAGCGCTCAGGCGGCGCCGCGCGGCGCCGCAGTGGAGCCGCGGGGCAGGATGCGAGCGTCGAGGACGTCGATGGCCTGCTCGGCATCCGGGCTTTCGATCCTGGCAAGCAGACGCTCCACCGCGGCCTCGCCCAGAGCCACGGCATCCTGCGCCACGGCGGTGATTCCCGGAGAGACCATGGTCATCCACTGCGCATCGTCGAACGAGACGACGCTCAGATCGTCGGGCACCCGCAGTCCGAGGTCGGCGGCGGCCCGCCAGACGCCCTCGGCGAGCAGGCTGTTGGCGGCGAAGATCGCAGTGGGGCGATCACGCCTGGCCAGGATGTCGATGGTCGCCTTGCGTGCGTCGTCGGCGTCCCAACCGGTGGAGACCAGCAGCGCCCCATCGTCGTCGATGCCCGCTTCGGCGAGCGCCTTCGTGTAGCCCGCGGCCCGGTCGCTGCCCGTGGTCCAATTGGTCTCGTCGATCACCAGCGCGATCCGCCGGTGGCCGAGTGCTATCAGGTGATCGGTGACGCGCCGGGCGATGCTCGCGTTGTCGATGACCACCGCGTCGCAGGCGCCGAACTGGCGGTCGACCTCGACGACCGGGATGTGCTGGCGCACCAGGTACTCACTGACCTCGCCGGAGAGCGGGGTGACGATGACCCCTGCCGAGCGGGTGGCGACGAACGCCTGCGCTGCCGCGAGCTCGTCTTCGGGCGACCCCTGATCGTCGACGAGCATCATGGTGTAGCCGTGCGTACGCGCGCGAGCCGCGACGCCGGCTGCGAGGTCGGCATAGAACGGATTGCGCAGGTCGGAGACGAGAACGCCGATCGCCCGGCTGACCTGCTTGCGCAGGCTTCGCGCCATCGCGTGTGGAACGTAGCCGAGCTCCTCCGCGGCTGCGGCCACGCGCTCGCGCACCGCGGCCGCGACGTAGCCCTCTCCGCTGAGCGCGCGCGAGGTCGTGGACTGCGACACGCCCGCCTGCCGGGCGACGTCTTTGAGAGTCGCGCGACGCAACGGATCGCGCGAGGTCGCCTCCTGGCCCATCCGCGCGTCCTTTCCGCAGCCCGACGTCTCTTCGCACTGCGCGACGCGCGCGAGCGGTGCACGCTCCAGATTAGTGCCGGCGCCGGCGCTAGCACGCGCCGACGGCGCCGGGAACGCCTTGCGATCACGCCGTGGACGGGCTTATAGTCCACGCGTGTGGTAACGATGCCACATCGGTGGGCCGAGCCTGCTGGGCCGCAGCACCGAGCCTGGTGGGCTGAACACAGTGAAGAGGCGGCAACGATGACGACCGACAAGCTCGGCGCGACGCCCGGTGAGGCACGACGATGACGGCGCTCGACGAGCGCCCGCAAGCGGATCAGGAGCGGGGCAGGAAGCGCCGGCCGGCGAACAAGCGCGTCAGGTACAACCGCAGGGAAGCGATAGCGGGATACCTGTTCATCAGCCCGTGGATCATCGGCTTCCTGGTGTTCACGCTGGGCGCCATGGTGTACAGCCTGGTGATCTCGTTCAGCAACTACAACCTCGCGACGAACTCGGCCACCCCGGCCGGCTTCGACAACTACGTGGGCCTCGTGCAAGACCCCAAGGTGGCGCTCTCACTCGGCAATACGCTGTTCTACGCGATCATGGCGGTGCCGCTGGAGATCATCTTCGCGCTCTTCCTCGCCATGCTGCTGAACAAAGTGGGTCGGGGCGCCGGATTCTTCCGCACCGTCTACTACCTGCCGAAGATGACGCCCTCGGTGGCCACGGCGTCCGTGTTCCTCCTGCTGCTGAACGGCAACACCGGCGCCATCAACAAGGGGCTCGCGCTCTTCGGCATCCAAGGCCCGCAATGGCTGATCGACCCGAACTGGGTCAAGCCGTCGATCGTGATGATGACCCTGTGGGGCGTCAGCGGGACCATGGTGATCTTCCTTGCCGCGTTGAAGAACGTGCCCCGCGACCTGTACGAGGTCGCATCGCTCGACGGGGCCGGACCGGTGCGGCAGTTCTTCACCATCACCGTGCCGATGATCTCCGGGGCGATCTTCTTCAACGTCATCGTGCTGACGATCGCGGCCCTGCAGGTCTTCGACCAGGCGTATCTGCTGTTCTGGCGTGATCAGACGAACGCCTCGCCCGAGTCGTCGCTGTTCTACGGGGTGTACTTGTTCCAACAGGCCTTCCGCCAGTTCGACTTCGGCTTCGCCGCAGCCATGGCGTGGCTGCTGTTCGTCATCATCCTGCTGATCACCTTCATCCAGATGAAGTTCGGCAATCGCTTCGTGTACTACGAGGGAGACAACGACTGATGTCCGTCACAGACTCGTCCTCCGCTGCGACCAGCGTGCGCGCCGAGATGATCGGCACCGAGCTCGTCGGCAAGGCTCCCGTGCAGGAGCGTTCGCGCCGGCCCCGATCCATCATCGCCCGCGTGATCCTGTGGATCGTGTTGATCGGCTTCGCAATGCTGTTCATGTATCCGTTCGCGTGGCTGATCGCGGCGAGCGTCAAGCCGCGCGGCGAGGTCTTCGACAACCGCCTGTGGCCGGCGACGTTCGTGTTCCAGAACTACCTCGACGTCTGGGATCAGCTGCCGCTGCTGAACTGGATCGGCGTCAGCGTCTCGATCGCCCTGCTCGCCGCCGGATTCGTCGCCATCTCCAGTTCCCTGGTCGCATTCGGCTTCGCCTATTTCAAGTTCCCCGGCCGCAACTTCTTGTTCGGCCTGGTGCTGGCCACGATGATGCTGCCCGGCGCCGTCACGATGGTTCCGCAGTACCTGATCTGGAAGGATCTCGGGCTGATCGGCACCTGGGTTCCGCTGTTCGGCATGAACCTGTTCGGCTCCGCGTTCTACATCTTCTTGCAGCGCCAGTTCTTCCTGGGTCTGCCACGCGAGTTGTTCGAGGCGGCGCGCATCGACGGCGCGAGCTACTTCGGACTGTTCCGCCGCATCGCGATGCCGCTGGCGATCCCGTCATTCATCATCGTGTTCATCTTCGAGTTCCAGGCGAGCTGGAACAACCTGCAGGCATCCCTGATCTACCTGAACTCGGGAAGCGTGAACGGGTTCACGGTGCCGCTCGGAATGGCGTACGCGATGACGAAGTTCTCGCCGACCAACGGCGGCCACGGCGACTACCAGTTCGTGATGGTCGCGGCCTTCCTGGTCACTCTGCCGATGCTGATCATCTTCGCGTTCGGGCAGCGCTATTTCATCGAGGGGGTGGCGACGCAGGGCCGCAAGGCGTGACTGCAGCGGCTACGAAGACGGCGGCGGCGCGGTGCTCTCGCGGATCACGAGGGTCGGCATCTCCGACGAGAACTTGCGCACCTTCTGGCCCGAGATCAGGCCCTCCAGCAGCCCGTAGGCCCGTGCGCCGAGGCCCGCGAAGTCCTGGTTCACGGTGGTCAACGCGGGCGACCACATCGCGGCGAGCGGATGGTCGTCGAATCCCACGACGCTGACGTCGTGCGGAACCGCCTTGCCGCACTCGCGCAATCCCCGCATCACGCCCATTGCGATCTCGTCGTTGCCGCACAGCACCGCCGTCACGTCGTCGCGGCGGGCGATCTCCCGACCCACCCGGCGCCCGGACTGCGGATCCCAGGTGGCGTCGAAGATCGCGGGCACCGGTGCTCCGTGCTTGATCAGGGCGCGGCGCCAGCCCGTGGTCCGGCCGTCTTCCTTGCGCGAGGGCGGCACCCGAACGTGGTGCACCGTGGCGTGACCGAGCCCGAGCAGGTACTCGACCACCTGCTCGGATGCCGCGGACTCGTTCAGCACCGCCTGCGGCACGCCCGTCTCGCGCACGCCCGAGATCGACACGGTGGGGATATCCTTCGGCAGCCGATGCAGGGTGGCCACTCCCGGCGGGTCGAACTTCAGCACGACGATCCCCGCGATGGGTTGGCCGAGCACGAGGGCGACCGCGCGGTCGACGGCGACGTCATCCGCCGATTCCACGACCGTGATCGTCACCGAATAGCCGGAGCCGCGCGCGCTCTCCTCGATGCCCCTGATCGTCTCGGCGTACCCGTAGCGCGAGGTGTTGCCGGCGACGATCGCGATCAGGCGCGGCTGTCCGGCGACGAGCACCCGGGCCGCGGCCGAGGGCCGGTAACCGAGGTACTCGATCGCGTGGAGCACCCGGCGGCGCTTGTCCTCCGACACGTTCGCCGCTCCGGTGAGCACCCGCGAGACAGTCGGCACAGAGACGCCGGCCTCGCGCGCGACATCGCCGATCACGGGGGCTTTCGGCGACAGCTTCGACATCGTCCTCAGCATAGCCATCGCCCCGGGTCGCTCATTTGACCGCGCCGCTGGTGATACCGGAGATGATCTTGCGCTGCATCACGGCGAACGTGATGAGCAGCGGAAGGCTCATCAGGATGATGTACGCGAAGATCAGGTGCCAGTTCTGCAGGTAGAGCCCGGAACTCGCCACCTGGTACAGGTTCAGCGGAAGGGTGTCGAGCCGGCCGCCCACCACGAACAACGCGTAGAACACGTCGTTCCAGATGTACAGACAGATCAGAATCGTCGCCGTCGCGAGGGTCGGCCCCAGCAGCGGCAGGATGACGCGGAAGAAGATCTTCAGCGGGGATGCGCCGTCCACCCGGGCCGCCTCCTCGAGCTCCACCGGGATGGTGCGCACGAAACCGGTGACGAAGAAGACCACAGTCGACATGTACATGCCCATGTAGACCCCGATCATCCCGATCGCCGTGCCGGCCAGTCCCAGTTGCCGCAGCAGCAGCACGATGGTCACCACGGCGGGCGGCAGCACGATGCCGCTGATCGCGAGCGCATAGACGAACGCGATCGGCTTGCTGCGCCGCCTGCCGAGAATCCAGGATGCCATCGAGCCGAGGATCAGCACCCCCGCGACCGACGGCACCATGATCAGGAGGCTGCCGAGGAACGCCGGGATCATGCGGCCCTGGTCGAGCACCGAGCCGAAGTTCTGGAACAGCTGCCAGTGCGTCGGCAGGGCCAGCGACGGGTTCAAGGCCTGCGCCTGATCCTTGCCCGCCGTGACCACGACGAGCCAGAACGGCACACCGAGCAGCACCACCACGAGCAGCACGGCGAGGATCGGCTGGATGTACCGAGTGGGCTTGCGGCGGGTGCGGGTGCTGCCGCTTACGGCGGTCACAGGACTTCCTCTCTCTTACGCAGGACGCGGATGACGGGGAAGGCGAGGATCGTCACCATCAGGAACAGCGCGAGGCTCATCGTCGTCGCCTGCGCGAACAGGCCCTGCCCGAAGGTGCGGAAGATGAAGATGTTCAGCAGCTCGGTGGTGCCGCCCGGCCCTCCGGCGGTCGTCGCCTGCACGATGTCGAATCCGTTCATCGACCCCAGCAGGGCGGTCGCCACGTTGAAGGTGACGGCCGGCGCGAGCAGCGGGAACCGGATGGTGCGGAAAGCTGTCCACCATCCGGCGCCGTCCAGCCGGGCTGCTTCGAGGATGTCCTCGTTGATCGTCTTGAGGCCGGCGAGGTAGATGAGCATCGACAGTCCCATCCATTTCCAGGAGTGGATGAGCGCGACGACCAGGATGGTCCAGGTCGTGCTGCCGAGCCACGCGGTCGTCACGTGCTGCCCGGTGAAGAACCCGATGATCTGGTTGAGGGCGCCCTCCGGCTTGAGCAGCGCCTGGAAGATGTAGCCGACCGCGAGCGCCGACATGACCACCGGCACGAAGAATGCGACCCGCGCGAAGCGGTTCACCCGGGTGTCGCGCTCGAGGATCAGCGCGAGCACCAGACCGAACAGGTTCTGGAAGACCGCGACGAGCACGGCGTACACGAGCGTGATGCGCAGATCGTTCAGCAGGCTGCCGTTGGTGAACAACGACACGAAGTTGTCCAGCCCGACGAACCCGATGTCGGCGTGGAAGCTCGACCAGTTCGTGAACGCGTAGATGAAGTTGAAGATCGTCGGGACGAAGAAGAACACGACGAGGATCACCAGCGCGGGGATCAGGAACCAGGCCGGGTGGTCCTGTCTGTGTCGCGTGCGACCCCGACGGTCCGACCGCAGGCCGGGTGCCTTCGTATCGGCCGCTCGGGTGAGCTGCGCTGTCATCGGGTGCTGCCTTTCTGTGATGGGCGGCGGCGCTCGGCCGCCGCCCGTCACGTTCGTGCTCAGAAGCCCTTGACGCCTTGCGCCTTGGCGAGCTGGGCGAACTGGGCCTGCGTGGTCTGAGCGACCTGCACGGGCGTCTTGGTGCCCTGGATCATATCGGCCAGGTTCAGATACAGGTCGGGGTTCGCGACCGCGAGCGCCTGCATCGAGCCGACCGAGTCATCGATCGAGGCGGCGACGTCCTTCAGAGCCTGGGGAACGTTCGACGGCGTGTCGACGCCCTTGATCAGCGAGACGGTCGACTGCGCCTTGACGAAGTCGGGGTAGCCCTTGCCCAGCCAGTAGGAGAGGAACTGCTTGGCGGCCGCCTCCTTCTTGGTGTCGCCGGTCTTGAAGGCGACGAGCGCGTTGGACTGGTCGGGAATGAAGGTTCCGACGTTGCCCTTCGGGGAGATCGGGAAGAATCCGATCTTCTTGTCGAGGTCGGCGGTGTTCGAGGTCGCCTGCAGCTCGCCGAAGAAAGAGTTCACCTGCATCGCCATCGCCGCCTTGCCGCCGAGAAGCGCGTTGCCCTGGTCGACGAAGGTCGCCGTCTTGATGTCGGAGTTGAACAGTCCCTGCTTGATCAGCGCCTGATAGTTGTCGATCGCGCCCTGGATCGTCGGATCGGTGAACTTCTCCTTGTTCTCGTTCACCCGCGTCCACAGGCCGCTCTTGGCCGCGTCGGCCAACTGCGCCTGCACCCACCACTGGGTGGCCCACTTGTCGCCGCCCATCTCGTAGAACGGAACCACGTTCTTCGCCTTCAGCTGCTTGGCCAGAGCGATGAATTCGTCCCAGTTCTTCGGTGTGGAGGTGACGCCGTTGGCAGCGAACACCTCTTTGTTGTAGTAGACGCCGATCACGGCCGGCGTGGTGACGAGCGCGGCGTACCGCGTCTTGCCGAGTGTGCCGGTGATGTCACCGAGGTTGCCGGTGTAGTTCTTCACCCAGGGTGCGCCGTCGAGCGACTGCAGGTTCTGCTTCGCGTTGAGCGCGGTGAGCTCGGATGCCGTCGGCTGCCAGAACGCGAGGTCGGGCTTGTCGCCGGTAGCGACCTTCGTCTGCACCCCCTGTTCGTACGGGTCGGGAATCGTGACGACGTCGACCTTCGCTCCGGTCAGCTTCTCGAATCCGGCGATCACGCTGTCCGCGGTCTTGTTGGAATTCTGGGCTGCCCAGATCGTCAGGCTGACGCCCTTGAGTTTGGCATCCTGTGCCGGCCACGACGAGGTGTTGCTCGCGCCGCCTCCTGCTCCGGGGTCGCTGCATCCGCTGAGGACGAGCGCTGCGGCGGCCGCGATGACGACGGCACCTTTCCAAGCGATCTTCATTGACGTGCTCCTTCTGTGGGGTGCGGCGGGGGTGCCGCCACGGGTTGTGTTGCTGGGGGTTGGGTTTACGGTTCGATGACCTCGATGCGGAGCACGCGTGCTCCCACCTCGCCGGTCGGGTTCCGGATGTGCATGGTTCCGGTCTGTGGATCCCAGCGCGTCGGCCACTCGGGCTCGGTACGGGGAAAGAGGGTATGGATGCGAACCTCGGATCCGCTGAGGGCGGGGAATCGCAGCCCGGTCGTGTCCGACTCGACGGATCTGTTCCAGACCGTGACAAGGCGGGAGTGCGCGACCTGCAGGCCGAGCGCCGTCCACGGGTCTTCCCAGGAGGGCAGTCCGAGCGGCCAGAACGGGGTCGAGGTGCGGATCTCGGGCGCGAGTTGCTTGGCGAGGGCCACGGCATCCCTCACCAGGGCCAGTCGCGGCTCGTCCATCCGGTTCAGGTAGCCGGAGACGTAGAACCTGCCGAGCAGGCCGGTGGCCAGGCAGAAGGCGACCTCGGCAGTGCTCATCTCGGGCTGCGGGTACGCCCAGCTCGCGGCCTGTTCGGGCAGCATCGCGGCCGGCGCCGCGGCGGTGATCGGCGGGTAGGTGAGGAAGTCCTGCTGGTCGGAGGTGGACTGCATCTGCATGCGCGAGAGCATGGCGAAGTCCGAGCGCATCGCGCCCGACCCGCAATTCTCCAGCACCAAGCCGGGATGCCGGTCGAGTACGCCGTCGATCCACTCCAGGTGGGCCCGGTTGTGCTCCAGCAGACCGTCCCCGACGCTGTCGGCGTCCAGGTCTGTGCCGGCGCCGGGGTTGATGTTGTAGTCGAGTTTGAAGAATCCGATGCCGAACTCCTCGATCAGGCGGTCCACCACCCCGTCGAGGTGCTGCCTGGCTGTGGGATGCCGCAGGTCGAGATGGTAGCGGTGGTGCTCGACCAGACGCCTTCCGTTGCGCTGCAGGAATGCCGCGTCGGGAAGCTCCCGCGCCATCGGCGAGTTGACCCCGATGACCTCCGGTTCCAGCCACAGGCCGGGCACCATTCCTTCGCTGCGGATGCGGTCGATGACCTCGCCGAGGCCTCCGGGGAACCGGGTCGTCGACGGCAGCCATTGGCCGACGGTGTCCCACCATTCGCCGCTGTCGTCGTACCAACCGGCATCGATGCAGAAGATCTCGGCGCCGACCGCGGCCGCGGCATCGATCAGAGGCAGCAGCTTCGCCGTGCTGGGATCGCCGTTCAGCGTGTTCATATAGTCGTTGAACACCACGCTCATCGAGGCGTTGTCGTCGTGCGCCCGGCGTGCCGCTCGTCGATAACGGGTGAGAGCGCCGATCGCACCCTCGAAGTCGTCGGCCAGCGCGATGGTCGCCGGAACGCTCGTGAAGGTCTCCCCCGCGCCAAGGGTCTTCGACCACTGGTGGTCGGTGTCGGTCGGACCGGAGAGCGCGAAGTAACCGCTCGCGGTGTCCTCGCCGATCTCCCAGCGCCATGGACCGTTGTGCTCGATCTGCCAGGCCCACGCCGCGTTCAACCGCTCGGAGCGCACCGCGGCGATCGGCAGGTGCCGACCGGTCGACCACGTTCCGGTGGATGCGACGGCGAATTGGCCGCGCGGGTCATGGCTGGTCAACTGCTGCTCGAGTCGGGGGAACCGCACGCCGTCGAGGCTCTCATCGATCCACCGGCCTTCGCCGAGCCAGTCGCTCAGGGCGTGCTGCACGCGCCACTCCCGGATGTCGCCTGCGCCGTCCCCGCCCAGGTAGGAGGCGAACGACGGCACGGAGCGCAACACGACCGACTCGGCCGCGTGATTGGTGACGGTGACCGTGGAGTGCACCACGGGCAGGCCCTCGAACACGTTGAGGTCGATCGACGCGGTCAGCCCGCTTCCGGCGTGGGCGACGACGAGACGCAGGGTGCGGTTCTCACCGTCGCCCGCCTCCTCGTGCCGCACATAGCGCGCGTCGTGCCCGATCGCGGTGTGGATGAGGCGGTCGCTGGCGGGCGCGTGGCCGTGGCAGACGGTCAGGATGTCGATCAGGGGCAGGCCCGGCGGCATCCGAAGCCGGCCGCTCGCCCGTTCGACGGCCGCGATCCGCGGCGCGAACTCGGCGGACCATTCCACCTCGATCGTCAACATCGCGTTGCCCCACTGCAGACGATCGCTCATCGGGTCCTCTTCGTCGCGGAAGGCCGTTCGGGTGATGCGGCCTCGGATTCATGATAACGCTTTCAAACTTTTCCGCAACTCTTGCCTGAAAGCGTTATCAGAAGTACTCTCGTGCAGACGAAGGCCGCATGGAGGAACGCTTCAGGAGGCTTCCGCCACCTTCTGAAATTGCAGCCGTGATAGCGGTATCAGAGCTTGGCGACCTGCCAGGCGAATTCGCGTACGAAGGAGTACAGATTGCTCGACCACGACACCCAAGACCAGCCGGGCACCCGGCGGAGCGCCGGGCGACGGCTCGCCTACTCGGTTCTCTCGATGGCGACGGTGACGGCACTCGGTGCCACGATCGGCCTGCTCACCGCCGGTCCGGCATCGGCGACGGCGCCCGCGACATCCACCGCCGACACCACCTCCGACACGCTCTCCGTCGATCTCGGGCACCTGACCGGAGACTTCCGCGGCGGCGCGAGCGGCACCCTTTACGGGCTGGGCGATGACGGGGTACCGAGCCAGCCGGTGCTCGACGGCGCGCACATCACCAACACCTCGCAGAAGCCTCCGCAGGGGGCGCAGCACCCCAACGGCGACGCGCTCGACGTCGAGCGCAGCTTCTTCGCTGCGGGCGGCAAGGACCTCTACGTCTACGTGCAAGACGAGTACGCCGACTGGGCGTACAACGCAGGCAAGCGCCCCGGCGACGCCAACGGCGACGGTGTCTGGGATTATCTGCCGATCCTGCGAGCCGCGGTGGAGAAGGTCGCGACGCAGTCGCAGCATCCGCAGAACTACATCTTCATCCCGTTCAACGAACCCGATGGCGGCAACTGGTACCCGAACTGGACGACGCAGAAGGCGCAGTTCCTGGCCGACTGGTCGGCCACGTATGACACCATCCAGGCGGTGTACGCCGAACACGGCCTCGGCCACGCGAAGGTCGGGGGCCCGGGAGACTCCTCCTGGCACGCCGACCGCAGCACCGACTTCTTGCGTTACGCGAAGGCGCACGACCAACTGCCCGACGTGTTCATCTGGCACGAACTGGGCACGAACAACCTCGCCACCTTCCGCGGGCATGTGACGCAGTACCGGCAGGTCGTCGCCGGCCTCGGCATCGCGCCGATCCCGGTGAACATCACCGAGTACGGAATGCTGCGCGACATGGGCGTTCCCGGGCAGCTCGTGCAGTGGCTCTCGATGTTCGAAGACGAGAAGGTCGACGCCCAGACGGCGTACTGGAACTACGCCGGCAACCTCTCCGACAACTCGTCGCGCAACAACGGCGCCAACGGCGGCTGGTGGATGTTCAACTGGTACGGCGACCTTGCCGGCTCCAAGACCGCGGCGGTGGCCTCGCCTCAGCCGAACGTTCCCGACACGCTGCAGGGCATCGCGGCGATCGACACCGCGAAGAAGAAGGCGACGGTGCTGCTCGGTGGCGGCACGCGGGATGTGGACGTGGCCGTCCGCGGCATCGACCCGACGACGTTCGGCACCACGGTCTCCGTGCAGGTCAGTGCCGACCGTCTGAACGGCGCTGAAGGAGCCTCGCTGCAACCCCCGGTGATCGAATCGACCACCGCGAAGGTCGTGCACGGCCGGCTCACGGTGCGAGTGCCGAACAGCGACGCACACACCGCCTACCGCGTGCAGATCACACCCGAACTGGCCGATCCGCAACCTGTTGCCACCGACCTGGTGAACAGCACCGAGGCCGAGGACGCGACGTTGACGTCCGCGACCGTGTACAACCAGGATCCCTCGCGCGAATGGTCGTTCATGGCATCCGGCAACCGCGATGTCGGATCGTTCAACCGACCGAGTTCGAGCGCGACCTGGAACGTCACGGTGCCGAGCACCGGCGACTACCGCCTGTCGGTGCTCGCGGGGGCGAACCAGAATCCCGGGCAGCACGCGTTGTTCGTCGACGGGGCGTTCGATCAGCTCGTGAAGTATTCGGCCGACCTTTCGTGGTCGTACCGGGGCACGACCGATGTGACGCTGCACCTGACGGCGGGCACCCACGCTCTGTCGTTGCGCGCCAGCCGAGACGGCGTCACGCTGCTGCCCGGCGCCGACATCACGCTCGACCGGTTCGATCTGGCGGACATCACCGATGGCGAGCGCGCGGTGTATCCGGCGGTGGACGCGGGTCTCGCCGGCGGAGCGCGACTGGTATACGACCAGCAGTCGACGCGTGGCTTCGCCGCGCTGAACGCGGCGGCCAGCGCGACGTTCTTCGCCACGACGGCCGAGACCGGCTACTACGACGTGGCCGTGCGCTTCGCGACACGAGACGCCTCCGCGCTCACCCTCTCGGTGAACGGCAAGGCCGTCGCATTGCCCGCTGCGCCGGATGCCGGTTCATGGGCATCCACCGCTCGCGTGTTCCTGCCCCAGGGCGTGAACGAGGTGGTCGTCACGGCACCTGACGGCGCGCGCATCGGCGACCTGACGACGCTGCGCGGAGCGAGCCAGCGGGCAGCCGATGCCGACGATGCGAACGTGTTCCGGTCCCAGGCCGAGGCGCTGCCCGTGTCTGGAGCCGCCCGCGTGCAGACCGACGCAGCGGGATCGAACGGTTCGGCGGACAGCGCCGGCGTGGTGCGGGATGTCGGATACCTCGGCAACGGTGCTGCGAACACGCTCACCGTTCCGCGGCCGGCCGGGTTCGGCGCCGGGGACTACCAGCTCGTGCTGGGTGCCGCCAACGCCGACAAGTCGGCGGCGATCAACTACAACCCGCAGGTGATCAGTCGGTTCCTCGACATCTCGGAGGCCGACGGAACGAGTGTGCGGGCGGCGTTCCGGCACGACTACGCGTGGAACAGCTACTGGGACAAGACGATCTCACTGCACCTGACGACGGATTCGGGATCGCTCACGCTGGGTAACGCCACGGCGTACGGCCCGAACCTCGACACGGTCGCCTTGGCCCGGTTCGTGGCCGGTACCCCGACGACGGACGCAGCGCCGCGCCGGTAGCACGACGACCGCAACGCCGCACAAGCGGGCGGCCTCCCGCGGGAGACCGCCCGCTGGTGCGCGCTTTGCATCTTCGCGTCGCCATGCGCCAGATATCCCGTCGTGCGCCAGAAATTCTGGCGCACGGTACGAAGTGTGGCGCACGGCGCGTGTGCGGGGCTCGTCCGGAGGCGCGCACGGCGCGTGTGCGGGCTCGTCCGGAGGCACCCCGGGCCCGCGGGTCCCGCTCACGCAGGCGCACGCGGTGGGCGGCCCCGATCGGAGACCGCCCACGTGCCGCGGATGCGCTTGTGCTACTTCTTGGCGACCTTGTTGTAGGCCGACATCGCACTCGACTGCGCATCGGCGAGGGCCTGGCTGGGCGACTTCTCACCGAGGAGCGCCGAGGTGATGGCGTTCTGCTCCTCGGTCTTGATCGCCTGGCCGGCGGGCGACGCGCCGAGCGACTTGCCCGACTTCAGCACGTCGTAGAACGTGCTGATCGTCTCGTCGAACCCCTTGTTGCCGCTGGACTTGATGTACTTGCTGCGCAATGCCTGGTCGGCAGCAGGCGATCCGGTGAACAGACCGGTGTTGATCGCTCCCGGCGTTTTGGCCAGCGTCTGCGAACGCGCCGCGCCCGCCGCCATCCAGGCGCCTTGCGAGGTCAAATCAAGCGCCCACGCGCACGCGGCATCCTTGTTCTTGGCCCCGGTGGGAATCACGAACGAGGTGCCTCCCGCTTCGGCGAACGGTTGCCCGTCTTGGCTGCGGAACGGAACAGCGGAGATGTCGACCTTCTTCACGTACGGCGTCAGCACGTTGACGTACCACTGGGCGTTCACCTGGGCGCCGACCTGGTCTTTCACATACTGGTTGTTGTCTCCGAACACGTCGAACGAGTCGGTGAAGCTCTTGTACTTCGCGTACCCGCCCTGCGCATCGATCAACTTCTTGAGGAAGGTCAGCGCCTTCGCGTTGTTCGGGTTGTTCAGGTCCGGTGCGCCGTCTTTGCCGTAGACCGCGCCGCCGAAACCGAGCAGCCAGAGCTCCGGCTGGCCGGTGGGGACGGGGTCGAACCCGAGCGTGACCGGGTTGCCTCCGCTTGCCTTGTACATCTTCTTCACCGCCGCGAGCAGCCCGCTCTGGTCGGAGGTGTTGATCTGGTCGGCCGTGACGCCGGCCTTGTCCATCACTCGCTTGTTCAGGATGATCGCCGGCGGCTGATAGAACTGCGGCACTGCCCAGACCTTGCCTTTATAGGTCACGTCGTCCATCACGAACGGGTAGTACTGCTTGTTCGGGTCGACGCCGTGCACGCTGAAGCACTTGTCCAGCGGCTGAATCAGGCCTTGTGCCGCGTAGGTCGCGACGAATGCCCTGTCCATCTGCACCACGTCGGGCACATTGCCGCTCGCGGCGCGCGTGGTGAACTTCTGCGCATCGAAGGGGGTCTGGTCGATCTTGATCGTGACACCCTTCAACTGATCCTTCGCATAGACGAGCCGCGCCTTGCCGACATCGTCGGCGTTGTCGAAGCCCCACGCGTTGAGCGTGCCCTTTGCACTCTTCGAGAACGGGGTCTCCGTACCGGTCTTGCCGCCACCGGAACTGCATGCGGTCAGTGCGGCGAGCGACGCCAGCGCCACCATGGCGACGATGGCCTTCTGCCGTTTTCTCATCTGCTTTCCTTCCCAGACAAACACGTCCGGCGTCGTGGCCGGTTGAGGCGAGGTCGGATCCGAGGGTACGAACCTGGAATCCTTTCCACACGGAAGTTAGCTGAGAGCCCATCGCCTGCACAAGGGGTTGCACGACCGCCTTACGCGGATTTCGGCTCAGTCGTTATCCCTACTTGGCGCCCGGAGTCGCGTCTCGCTCAACTCCGTGTGACAACGATGCCACATGCCGATTCCCCTCGACCGCCTCCTGCACAGCGGTGACGAGCGCGCGCACGCAACCGGCCGGCGACGTCAGCACGGGCACCGGGAAGCCTCGGGGACCGCCTGCGCCATGGATGCCTGTGCCATGGATGCCTGTGCCAGCACGATCACGGCGGCCCGCCAGCACCGCGGACTTGATCCGCAGCCACGCGTGGTTGCCGGTCGCCGGGCCGCCGACCACGCGGAGCGGGGATGCGGCGCCGATCTCGTCGGCACGGTTGGCCTGCCCGCCTTGAAGTTGCAACCCTGCTCGCGGTCGATCCACCGCAGCGACGTCGCCATGCGAACGCACTCCCGCGACCCAGGCCGCGACCGCATGGTCGTGCCCGACGATGAACACCGGGATGCCCTTCCTCAGGCCGGTGCGCTCCCGCCCGCACTCGTCACCCGGCGGGCGGGTTCCCCAGGCGGCGCTACCGCAGGCAGCCTGTGCTGCTGGAGCGAGACGGCGGCCAGCAGATCGCGGTCGAATTCCACCGGCAGCTCGTCGCCGAGAGCGGGAAGCCGGTACGCCATCGTTCGCGCGGCCAGCGTGTGGTCGGTCACGAACCGCTCGGCCAGGTCAGCCCCGAGCAGCGCGCAGCCCTGGAAGAGGCGGGCGTCGAGGTCGTGATCGCGCCGGCGGCCGGCGAGCGGGCAGGAGCCGCGGGCGGCTCGAGCACCGAGGCATCCTCGTCGCGATGAGGCGCCTCAGCTGCTCGCTTTGGCGTTCGACTCGTAGGAGGTGTTGATCGACTCGAAGAAGTTGACCAGTTCGAGCGTGTCGTTGGCTGTCGCCATCCATTTCGCCGGGTTCGACACCTTGTACTCGGGCTCGAAGCCGAGCTCCTCAAGACGTCGGTCGGCCAGATAGCGCACGTACTGGTTGATGTAGTTGGCGTTCAGCCCCAGGATTCCCCCGGGCAGCAGATCGCGGTTGTACTCCTCCTCCATCTCGACGGCGTCGAGGATCATCTGCTTGATCTCCGCGGCGAACTCCGGCGTCTGAAGATCGGGGTTCTCCTCCAGCACGGTGAGGATCAGGTTCATGCCGAATTTCAGGTGCAGCGACTCGTCGCGAACGATCCAGTCGACCAGTGATCCGAAGTTGCGCAGCAGATTGCGTTGACGGAACGAGAGAGCGACCATGAATCCTGAGTAGAACCAGATGCCCTCGAGGATGATGTTGTACGCAACGAGGTTGCGGACGAAGTCCTGCTTGCCCTCGGTGGTCGTGATATCGAGGGTCTCCTCGGTCATCCGGCGGATGAACTTGACCTCGAACTCCTCTTTGCGCGCCATCGACGGAACGTCGACGTGCGAGTTGTACGCCTCGTTGCGATCGATGGGGAAGGTCTCCAGCACGTACTCGAACGACATGCAGTGGTTGGCTTCCTCCCACATCTGCTTGGCGAGGTAGAGGTGCGCCTCGGCCGCGTTCAGATAGGGATAGACACCGAACGCGAGCGCCTTGTTCACCAGCAGTTCGTTCGGATTGAAGTAGCTCACCAGGAACGTCACGGCGTGACGCTCCTCGTCGGTCATCTTCTTGAAGTCGGCGATGTCTTCGCCGAGCTGCACCTCGTTCGGAAACCAGGTGTTCGCGACGGCCTGGTCGTACAGGTCCATCGCCCACTGGTAGGTGACGGGCTTGAGCAGCAGGCCTTCCTTGATGCCTGTACCCAGAATTCCCATGATGTTGCTCCTCTTTCGGTTATTCAGTCTCTCGGTCTCGATACGGTCGCTGCGCGACCTACTCGACCAGCGCCCGGGCTATTGGCAGGAGTCGCACTGCAGGTCGTCCATCGGATCGACTGGCACGTCGTAGTCGAACTCGTCGATCACTTGTCGCCTCCCGTCAAACCGCCGAAACCGAACCCGCGCCGGGCGGGAGCCGCGGCGGGCGCCGACTGACCGGCATCCGAAGAGCCGCCCGCCTGAGC
Source organism: Humibacter sp. (assembly GCA_035564555.1). Taxonomy (GTDB): domain Bacteria; phylum Actinomycetota; class Actinomycetes; order Actinomycetales; family Microbacteriaceae; genus DATMTS01. The sequence continues at coordinate 54,830 of DATMTS010000039.1, read as the reverse complement.
AGGAGCGCCGACCGGCGCTGTGGTACCGAAGCCCCTGCGAGCCCCGCCGGAGATCTCCTCGGCCTTGTTGACCCGCACCGAGGTCTGCTCGGCCTGGTGCCGCGGCTTCATGTGCAGGTAATAGGTGGTCTTGACGCCGCGCTCCCACGCGCCGTAGTAGATCTCCATCATGTCGCCGAGGTCGCGCGTCTCGAGGTACATGTTGCGGCTGATCGCCTGGTCGATCCACTTCTGCGCGCGGGCCGCGACCTCGAGGAACGCGTACGGCGAGAGCTGGAAGCTCGTCTTGTAGGTCGCCTTGATCTCGTCCGGGATCTCGGCGATGTTCTGGATGTCGCCCTGGCTGCGCAGGATCGACTCGCGAACGCCCTGCCACAGCCCGCGCTCCTGCAGCGCCCGAACCAGGTTGCGGTTGACCTCCAGGAACTTTCCGGAGGAGGTCGAACGGCTGAAGATCTGCGAGAACTGCGGGTCGAAGCCCGGAGTCGTGCCGGCCACCAGACCGATGGATGCCGTCGGCGCGATCGCCATCAGGGTCGCGTTGCGCACGCCGCCCTTGACGCGCTCACGCAGGGCGTCCCAATCCAGGCGCGTCTTGCGGTTGACGGCGATCGGCAGACCGCGGTCGGTCTCGGTCAGCGCGATGGTGTCGAACGGCACCAGGCCCTGCGACCAGCGGGAGCCCTCGAAGTTGGGGTACGCACCGCGCTCGGCGGCGAGGTCCACGCTCTCCGAGATGGCCGCGTACGACACGTGCTCCATGATCTCGTCGATCAGGTCGTACGCCTCCTCCGACTCGTAGCTCAGGCCGAGCCGTTCGACGACGTCCGTGAAGCCCATCACGCCGAGCCCGATGGCGCGGTTCTGCTGGTTGGAGAAGTCGGCCTCGTCGACGCTGGAGAGGGTGATGTCGAGCAGGTTGTCGAGCTGGCGCACGGCGAGGCGCGCGCTCTGCTCGATGCGAGCCCAGTCGAACTTTCCGTCGACCAGGTGCCGGGAGAGGTTGATGGATGCCAGGTTGCACACCGCGACGTTGTCGCGGTCCTGCGGCAGGCACACCTCGGTGCACAGGTTGGAGAGGTGGATGGTGCCCGTGTTGTTGTTCAAGGCGCGGTTGTTGATCGTGTCCTTCCAGGTCAGCCACGGGTGGCTGGTGGTCTGCAGGCTCATCAGGATGGCCTTGAACTGCTCACGCGCCGTCGTCTTCTTGTACATGTGCAGCCGACCGGCCTCCGCCTCAGCGGCGTAGTGCGCGTAGCGTTCGCTGAACGCCTTGCCGTACAACTCGTTGAGGTCGCCGACCTCGAGCGGGTCGAACAGGTACCACGGCTCGTCGTTCTGTACCCGCTTCATGAACTCGTCGCTGATCCACACGGCCGTGTTGGCCGTGCGGGTGCGTCGGTACGGGTCGCCGGAGTTCTGTCGCAGGTCGATGAACTCGGGGAAGTCGAGGTGCCAGTTCTCCATGTAGAAGCACAGTGCGCCGAACTTCTTGCCGCCGCGGCTGACCGCGCGCAGCACCGAGTCGATCGTGTGCATGAACGGGATGGGACCGGTCGACGTCGTGTTGTTGGAGCGGATCGGCGAGCCCTGGGCACGCAGTTTGGTCACCGCGAGGCCGATGCCGCCGGTGCCCTTGGTCAGCCACATGACATCGCGCACGCTCTTGGCGATGTGTTCGATGTCGTCGTGCATCTCCATCACGAAGCAGTTCGAGAGCTGCGGGAACTTGGTGCCCGCGTTGACCAGGGTCGAGCCCGCGGCCAGGTAGTCGAGCACCGACATCTTCGCGTAGAACTGCAGCGCGACCTCCGTCGCGTTCACCTCGTTGAGCGAGAGCCCCATGGCGATGCGCATCCAGAAGAACTGCGGCACCTCCAGGGGCTCGCCGTTGCGCGCCTTGATGCCGTAGCGGTTGTTCAGGGTCACGACGCCGATGTACTTCAGCAACTCGTCGTGGGCGGGGTCGATTGCGGCGGCGAGCCGGTCGAGGTCGAACAGGTCGGGGAAGCGGGGGTCGAGCAGTTCCTCGTCGACTCCGCGATGGATGTAGTCCCGGAACCGGCTCTGATGCAGCTGCTTGAGCTCGTCGGCGTTCTCGTAGTCGCCGAGCACGCGCTTGTAGATGGTCTTGAGCAGCAGGCGGGCCGCCACCGTGTCGAACGCCGGATCGTCTTTGACGTTCTGCAACGCCACCTGGATGACGGCCTCGTCGAGCTGCTGGGTCGTGATGCCGTCGAACAGGGTGAGCTCGAGCTCGCTCGCGATCTGGGTCACCCAGGTGATGTTCTCGTCGAGCCCGGCAGACGCAGCCTCGATGGCGAGATTGATCTTGTTCGCGTCGTACGGCTCACGCTCTCCGTTGCGCTTGACGACGGTAATAGCCACTGCCACTCACTCCCTGCCACCCGCGCAGGGCGGCGTGCTACAACTCGGATCGGTCTGCCGATCCGGCTCCCCTGTGGCGCCTCAGATCGGGCGCGTTCCTGTTCAGATCGCCGACTGTGCCACGGATGTTCACCCCCGAGGTGGTCCGGCGTGTGATCACTATATAGCGGGTCTTCGTGCGTTCGCTAACCCTAGATGTTGTGGGCGTGTCGTCCACAACTGTGGACAAGTCCGCCGAGTTATGCACACTGTACCGCGGGCCTCCGACACCCCGATTCCGGCGACGGCCGGCCGCTAGACTACCCCCTGGTGAGCAGCTATTCGAGCCTTCTGAGGACCCCGGGCGTGGCTCGGATCATCACCGCGCAGCTCACCGCCCGATTCCCCTCCGGGATGCTCTCGCTGGCTCTTCTGCTGCACGTCGAGCATGTGCAGCACTCGTACGGCGCCGCCGGGTTGGTTCTGGCCGCTGCGAGCGTCGGGCAGGCCATCGCAGGGCCGCTGACGAGCCGCTTGATGGGGATGCTGGGCATGCGCGTCGTGCTCAGCGCCACCCTCGCGGTCTGCGCGCTGTCGATCACCGCGATCGCACTGCTTGTGCTGCCGATCCTGTTCACGATGATGATCGCGTTCGTCGGCGGCCTGAGCACGCCGCCGATCCAGCCCGCGGTGCGCACGATCTACCCCAAGATGGTGAACTCGCGGCAGTTGACCCCGCTGTTCTCTCTGGATGCCTCGGCTCAGGAGATCATCTGGATCGCGGGCCCGGTGGCGATCACCTTCATCTCGATCCAGGTCTCCACCGTCGTGGGTCTGCTGGTCTGCGCCGTGGTCATGCTGCTCGGCGGAACCTGGTTCATCGCGTCTCCCGAGGTCGGCCGCGTGCGCATCCCGCGCAGCAAACGCAGATTCGGGGTCGTGCTCAGCCGGCCTGCCGTGTTGCTGTCGACGGTCGTCGGGTTCCTGCTGGTGGGCTCGTGCGCTGCGATCGAGGCCGGCGTCGTGGCGAACTTTCCCGAGGGCGGTTCCGAGGCGGGCATCGTACTCGCGATCTGGTCGCTCGGGTCCTTGGCAGGCGGCCTGGCACTCGGACACATCCCGATCGGGCCGTGGGCGCTGGCCCGCCGCATGTTCATCGTGCTGGTCGGCGTCGCGCTGGCCTCGGCATGGATGAACTTCTGGTGGCTGGCGCTGACGCTGATCATCGCGGGAGCCGGAATCGCCCCCGCTTTGGCCGTGCTGTTCGGAATCGTGTCGTCGAGCGTGAAGTTCAGCGACACGGCGGAGGCCTACGGCTGGGTCGGCACCGGCCAACTGATCGGTGCGGCGCTGGGCAGCGCCGCAGCCGGTTTCCTGATCGATCGATTCGACGCACCCGGTGCGTTCTGGGTCGCCGGTGCTTTCGCTCTGGTCGGCTTCCTGGTGCCGTTGCTCGGCCGCCGCTGGCATCCCGATCTGCGCGGACGGGACGGATCCCCGATCCCCGACACCGAACCCGTGGCGTTGCCGCCGAGCTGAATGCGGCCGTCTCGGGTCGGGCGCACGGAATAGACACGATCGGGTCGGCTCGCTTCGATAATGGAGCCATGACGATTCCACGTTTGAGGATGAATGACGGTCGCAGCATTCCGCAACTCGGCTTCGGCGTGTACAAGGTGCCGCAGGAGCACACCGAGCATGCCGTGTTCACCGCATTCGAAGCCGGCTACCGGCACATCGACACGGCGGCGTTGTACGGCAACGAGCGGGAGGTCGGGCGCGCGATCGCGGCATCCGGGCTTCCTCGCGAGGAGGTCTTCGTCACCACCAAGGTGTGGAACGACCGGCACGGCCACGACGAGACGCTCGCGGCGTTCGACGAGAGCCTGCAGAAGCTCGGACTCGACTACCTGGACCTCTACCTGATCCACTGGCCGTCCCCGCGTCAGAATCGATACGTCGAGACGTGGCACGCTCTCGAGGAGCTGCGCGCGGATGGACGTGTTCGCTCGATCGGTGTGTCGAACTTCACCGACGCGCATCTGAACCGGCTGCTCGCCTCGAGCGAGACCGTGCCGGCGGTGAACCAGGTGGAGTTGCATCCGTGGTTCCAGCAGGCGCCGCTGCGTGCGTTCGACAAGCAGCACGGCATCCTGACCGAAGCGTGGTCACCGTTGGCCCGCGGCCGCGTCGTCAACGACCGGGCGCTGGATCGGATCGCACACAAGCACGACGTTTCGCCGGCACAGGTGGTGATCCGTTGGCACATCGAACTCGGCAACGTGGTGATCCCGAAGTCGGTGACGCCGCAGCGCATTCGAGACAACGCCGACGTGTTCGGGTTCGCGCTCGATGCCGAGGACCGCGCCGCGATCGCCCGGCTCGATGCGGGCGATCGCACCGGCTCTCATCCGGACGACGTCGACTAGCAGCGGCACGCCGCAGCGAATCACTGCAAACACGAGATTCAACGGCAATCCGGCGCCCGGATTGCCGTTGAATCCAAGGATTGCCTGCAAGCCTTCAACAGAAAGCGCCGCCAAAACAACGTCGGCGACGCCGGCGACACCGGCAACTCACCAGTGCGAGTGGATGGCGCCGCGCAGGTTGCGATCGTAGATCTCACGCACGGATGCCTCGAACTCCTCGTCGAGGGCGGGCACCGATCCCGCAGCGGCGTTGGCGCGCGCCTGATCCACGGAACGCGCGCCAGGGATGACGGTGCTGACTCCGTCTTGCTGCGCCACCCAGGCCAGCGCCGCCTTGGCCGGTGTGAGTTTGTCGGCGCATTCGACGCCCTGTCGCTCGCGCAGCGCGGCGACGGCATCCGCGAACTCCTGCGCGGCTGAGACGCCGGTCGGGTAGTCGACTCCGGAGAACGTCTCCCCCACATCGAACGCCTCGCCGTGCCGGTTGAAGTTCCGGTGGTCGTTCGGCGCGAAGGTGGTCTCGCGGGTGTACCGACCGCTGAGCAGACCGGAAGCCAGCGGCACGCGCGCGATGATCCCCACCCCGGCCGCGCCGGCGGCAGGCAGGACGCGATCCAGTGGTTTCAGCCGGAACGCGTTCAGGATGATCTGCACGGTTGCGAGGTTCGGACGGGCGATCGCGGCGAGTGCCTGATCGCAGGTCTCGACGCTGACTCCGTACGACGCGATCGCGCCGTCGGCGACCAGCGCGTCCAAGGCGTCGTATACCGCGTCCGAGGAGTACACCGGCGTCGGAGGGCAGTGCAGTTGCACCAGGTCCAGCATGTCGGTGCGCAGGTTGGCACGGGAGCGATCGGTCCACTCGCGGAACTTCGCGAGCGTGAAATTCGCCGGGTTCTGCGCCTCGCGACGACCCATCTTGGTGGCGACCGTGATGCCGGCATCCGGGTTCGCCGCGAGGTACCGGCCGATCAGCGTCTCGCTGCGACCATCGCCGTAGACGTCGGCTGTGTCGAAGAAGGTGACACCGGACTGCCTCGCCGCATCGAGTACCGCGAGGGCATCGGCTTCGGAAACCGATCCCCAGTCCGCCCCGAGCTGCCAGGTGCCGAGACCGATGACCGAGACGGTACGCCCGGTTCGGCCGAGAGTGCGCTCTTGCATGCGCCTACCATACCGAGAACCCGGGAATAGGCTGGCCCCGTGACCGCGCGCATCCTCACCGACGACCTGCTCGAGACGATCCGATCCCGCGCGCCGGGCTACGACCGTGACAACGTGTTCTTCACGGAGGACTTCGCCGACCTCACCGCAGCCGGGTACCTGCGCGCTCTCGTGCCGGAGGAGTTCGGCGGCCTGGGTCTCGGGCTGAAGGATGCCGCGCGCGAGCAGGTGCGGCTGGCATCCGCAGCGCCGGCGACTGCTCTCGCCGTCAACATGCACCTGGTCTGGACCGGCGTGGCCAAGGTGCTGCACGACCGAGGCGATTCGTCGCTCGACTTCGTGCTGCGCGAGGCGGGTGCCGGCGAGGTCTTCGGCTTCGGCCTCAGCGAAGGCGGCAACGACCTGGTGCTGTTCGGTTCGCGCACCGAGGCCCGGCCCACCGAAGACGGCGGCTATGCGTTCCACGGCGCGAAGATCTTCACCTCCCTGTCGCCCGGCTGGACGCGACTGGGCACGATGGGGCTCGACACGGTCAGCGCCGACGCCCCGAAGATCGTCTACGGCTTCATCGATCGCGATGCCGGCGGATTCGAGGTCAAAGAGGACTGGGACACGCTGGGAATGCGCGCGACCCAATCGAACACCACGATGCTCAGCGGAGCGCACGCCCCCGCCGACCGCGTCGTGCGTCGCCTCGATCCCGGCCCGAACGCCGACCCGTTGATCTTCGCGATCTTCGCCAACTTCGAGATCCTGCTCGCCGCGGTGTACACCGGAATCGGCGCGCGCGCCCTCGAACTCGCCGTGCAGGCCGCCCATCGGCGCACTTCGATGAAGAACGAAGGCAAGACCTACGCGCAGGATCCGGACATCCGATGGCGGGTCGCCGACGCGGCGATCGCGCAGGATGCCCTCGGCCCGCAACTCGACGCGCTCGCGGGCGACGTCGACGGGCTCGTCGACCATGGCCAGCACTGGTTCGCGAAACTCGTCGGCCTGAAGGTGCGCGCCACCGAGACCGCACGCGAGGTTGTGGACAAGGCGATCCGGGTGGCAGGCGGTTCGTCGTACTTCGCCTCGAGCGAGCTCGGACGCCTCTACCGCGACGTGCTTGCCGGCATGTTCCACCCCTCCGACGACGAATCCGCGCACGGCACAGTGGCCACGGCATGGCTCGGCCCGCTGCAGAGTTGAGGGGCGAGACCGCGCCGCACTCGGACGCCCTCAGCCCGAACGATCAGGACCGCCTCCGCGCGCTGCGGCGGATGAAGGCGCTCGCGGGCGTTCTGCTGATCGTGCTCGCCGCGATCTTCGCTGTCGCCTTCGGGTTCGAGCCGCAGGCGCCGTGGCTGCGCTACGTGCGCGCGGCCGCCGAGGGCGGCATGGTCGGCGCGCTCGCCGACTGGTTCGCCGTGACGGCGCTCTTCCGGCATCCGCTCGGTCTGCCGATCCCGCACACCGCGATCATCCCGCGCCGCAAAGATGAGATCGGCGCGAGCCTCGGCGAATTCGTCGAGCAGAACTTCCTCTCCGAACAGGTCGTGCGCGACAAACTGACCGGCGTCGACATTGCCACCGTCATCGGCAGCTGGCTGGCACAGCGCGCCAACGCCCGCCGCGTGGCGGTCGAGGCATCCGATGCCCTGCGCGGTGTCATCGCACTGCTCGACGACGACGACATGCGGCGGCTGCTCGACACGCTCGCACGCACGCACCTGATCCAGCCGGTCTGGGGACCACCGCTCGGCGACCTGCTGCAGCGGGTGCTGGCATCCGGCGGCCATCGCGATGCCGTCGACCTCGTCATCGACCGGCTCGAGCAGTGGATCGTTGAGAATCCGGATGCGTTCGAGCGGGTGGCATCGGGCCGGTTGCCCCGCTGGATGCCTTCGTTCGCCGGGCGGCTGGTGGATGACACGCTGTACCGCGAGGTACTGCGCTTCGTGCGCGAAGTTCGAGACGACGCCCAGCACCGGATGCGGCACGCGCTCGACGATTACCTCGATTCGCTGGCGCTCAGACTGCACGAGGACCCGCTCACGATCGAACGCCTCGAGAGCGCGAAGGCCCGTCTGTTCGACGATCCGCGCATGCGCGAGCTGAGCGGACGACTGTGGGACGCTTTTCGCAGCACCCTGCTGGAGTCGCTGGCCGACGCGTCCGGTCCGCTGCGGGCCGGCATCGAGTCGATCGTCGCCGACCTCGGGGCGCGGTTGGCGACCGACCCCGCGCTCGGCGCGAAACTGAACGGAGCGCTGACCGAGGCCGCCAGCCATGTCGTCTCCACCTACCGGCACGACATCGCCGGGGTGATCACCGACACCGTGCGACGCTGGGATGCCGCGGAGACGACGCAGAAGATCGAACTGATGGTGGGTCGCGACCTGCAGTTCATCCGCATCAACGGCACGGTCGTGGGATCGATCGCCGGCCTGGCGATCTTCAGCGTGGCGACCCTGGTGCTGAGCCGGTGAACGGCTCGAACGGCGTCGGCATCGGCGCTCGGCTGCGCACCAACGGTGCGTGGATCGGTATCCTCGGGCTGACCAGCGGCTTTCAGTTCTTCCGCGGTGCCCCCATGGATGGCATGGTGTTCGGGGTCGCCGGGCTGATGCTGGTCGCCGACGTGTTCGGGCTGCTCTCGTTCGTGCGGATCCTGTCACCACGACCACGCCGTCTCGTGACCGTCGTCGCCGGCGTCGTGCTCACGGCGCTGCTGACCTTCCTGCCCCGCTACAGCGTCGCAGACGGCATCATCCTCGTGGCGATCGGGCTCACGCTCGTGCCGTTCGTCTGGGCCGATCCGCCCGCGCGCATGAAGCACGAGGCGGACGAGCCGAACGGCACCCGGGCGCCGTGGCTTCCGGCGCTGCGACGCGCGGCCGTGCTCTGGCTGTGCCTGGTCGTCGTGTTCTGCCTGCGAGAGCTCGGTTCGTTCTTTCTCTCGATGCCGTCGCCGACGGCAGAATACGATCATCCGCCGCTGTCCGACCTCGTCGATCCGATCATGGACAATCCGATCGGCAGATTCGCCGGCATCGCACTGTGGCTGCTGCTCGGTGCGGCGCTGCTGCGACGCGGAAGGGTGGAGAAGTGAGCCGCGCATTCACGATCATCGGATTCTGCGTCTGCGGAGGCCTGGCTCTGCTGCTCTGGTATCTCTCGCGGCGCAACCCTGACAAGGTCGCACCGATCGACGAGTTGCTCGACCAGATCATGGTGTCCCGGGCCATCCGGCTCACGATCATGGTGTTCTGGTGGTGGCTGGGCTGGCACTTCATCGTCGCTGCCCCGGCGCCGGTGGGCGGCTGAGTCGCGAACCACCGAGCCGCTCAGCCGCGGCCGCGCAGCCGGTCGAGGTCACGTCGCTCGCGTTTGGTGGGCCGGCCGGCGCCGCGTTCGCGCTGTACCGCGGCGGGCACCTCGACGCGCGGCGGCAACGGCGGCGTCTTGTCGTCATAGGCCGCCGCGGCCACCGGTGCTCCGACCCGTTTCAACAGGATGCCGCGCACCACGACGGTGTGCTCGCGGTCGGTGACAACGCGCACCTCGTCGCCGATCCGTACCGGCTGGGCGGGCTTCGCCCGGTCGCCGTTGACACGCACATGCCCCGCGCGGCATGCGGCGGTGGCGAGCGAACGTGTCTTGTAGAACCGCGTCGCCCAGATCCAGACGTCGACTCGTGCGGCCGTGACCGTCGGGTGAGAAGCCGGCATGCCGACATCCTATGTTCGCCGATGATGCAGCGGCCTAGACTGGCCCCGATGCCGGTCGAGCGGCGTCGATCGAGGAGGACGATGTCGTTCGAGCAGAACAACCCGCCGGCTCCCGGCTGGTACCCCGACCCTTCGGGTAGCGGCGGCCAACGCTGGTGGGACGGCGGCGCCTGGAGCGAATACGTTCAGCAGCACGCACAAGGGCAGTACGCACAGGCACCGGCGTACATGCAGACCGCGCAGGCACCGGCGTACGTGCCTACCGCGTACGATCAGCAGTACCCCGTACCCGGTGCGATTCCCGGGGTTCCCGCGGGCACCCCGGTCTACACGTGGTTCATCTGGGTGGTCGTGCTGCTGCCCCTGCTGTCGCTGATCGCTTTCGCCTCCTTCGACCTCTCGGGGTACCTGGCCTCGGCCGCCTACTCTCCCCGGGTCCCGTTGCGCATGGTGACGTCGCCGGGGTATCTCGCGTTTGCCGCGGTCGGCTGGATCTCGTATTTCGGTACTGCGGCTCTCGCGTTCGGCGACTACCGCGCACTGATGCGTCTCGGCTACCAGCGACCCTTCCCCTGGGCGTGGGCGTTCCTGGGCGCCATCGTCTACGTGATCGGCCGCACCGTCGTGGTCAAGCGCCGCTCGGGTCGAGGTCTTGCCCCGATCTGGGTGATGATCGCGGTGTACATCGCCTCGTTCGTCGTCGCCGTGGTGAAGGTGGCCGGCGCGATCTCGGTGCTCGTGGCGACCCTCCCATCCGGCTACTCCGCCTGAGGCGGAGGGAAACGGCTGCCGTCGTGCAATGCGGGCATGCTGCCGCGGCACCGGAAGACGGTAGGTTGGTATCGACGTCCGTTCGTCGCGTCGGTCTCGAGAGGATGAAACGTGGAGTACCTGGTCTTTGCCGCTGGCGCGGTGATCTTCGGACTTTTCCTGCTCTGGTGCATCGTAGACGCCGCGCTCGACGCGCGCACCCGGGAGCGCACCGCACCGACCGCACCGGAATCCCCCGGCCACGACCAGATCAGCGCGGCCACTCCCTCGCACTGACGAGGCATCGGCGCCCCTGAGCCGACGCCCGTGAGCCGGCGCTCCTGCATGGCGAAGGCGTTAGCCTGACGGCATGACCCTCTGGATCTGCGCCACCTGCGCCGTCGAATACCCCGACAGCGAATTCGCGCCGCAACGTTGCGCCATCTGCGAAGACGAACGGCAGTACGTTCCCCGCACCGGTCAGGCGTGGACCACGAACGCGGAGCTTGCGGCATCCGGTCACCGGCTGGTGATCGCCGAACGCCAGCCCGACCTGTACACGATCACCACCGAACCCGTTGTCGGCATCGGCCAACACGCGGTGCTCATGTGCACGGCAGCCGGCAACCTGCTCTGGGATCCGACCGGGTTCATCGACGACCGTGGTGTGGAGCGGGTGCGGCAACTGGGCGGTGCCGAATACATCGCGGCCAGTCACCCGCACATGTTCGGCGTGCAACTGGCCTGGTCCGAGGCCCTCGGCGGCGCCCGGGTTCTGGTGTCGGCGAGGGACCGCGAGTGGCTGCAGCGCACCGGCGACGCGGTGGAATTCTGGGATGGCGAGCGGGAGTTGCTGCCCGGGGTGCACCTGCGCAGGGTCGGCGGCCATTTCCCCGGCAGCGCCGTCGCCTACTGGACGGCGCCGGATGGCACGGCGGTCGCCCTGGTGGGTGACACCCTCTTCCCCGGTCCGAGCGGTCGCTCCGTGTCGTTCCTGCGCAGTTATCCCAATCGCATCCCGCTGTCGGCGGCGGTCGTCGACCGGGTCGCGTCGGCGGTGACCGAGCACGAGTTCGACCGCGTCTACGGCAACTTCGGCAACACGATCGACGCCGACGCACGAGCGATCGTGCGACGCTCGGCCGACCGCTACATCGCCTGGGTGCGCGGTGACTTCGACCACTTGACCTAGCTCGCGACTCGAGACCCCTTCGACCACGCGCAGCGCGGTGTCGGTGCGGCATGACACCCTGGGCAGATGACCGACTCCCCCGAAGCGGGCGCGCACGAGTTGCGCTCCGAAGCGCTGGAGGTCTTGCGCGCGCTCGTGGGGTCACCGGAAGCCGATTTCCACGACGGCCAGTTCGAGGCGATCGACGCGCTGGTGCGTAGACGGCGACGGGCGCTCGTCGTGCAGCGCACCGGCTGGGGCAAATCGGCGGTGTATTTCGTCGCGACCCTGCTGCTGCGCCGGCGCGGCGCAGGCCCGACCGTCATCGTGTCTCCGTTGCTCGCGCTGATGCGCGACCAGGTGCAGGCCGCTTCCCGAGCGGGCGTGCGCGCGGTGTCGATCAATTCCGCGAACGCCACCGAGTGGGGCCGGGCCCGCGCGGCCCTCGACGCCGATGACGTCGACGTGCTGCTGGTGTCGCCGGAGCGGCTGAACAACCCCGTCTTCCGCGACGAACAGTTACCCGCCTTGGTGAACCGGATGGGGATGCTCGTCATCGACGAGGCGCACTGCATCTCGGATTGGGGCCACGACTTCCGGCCCGACTACCGGCGCCTTCGCGAACTGGCGACGACGCTTCGACCGGGCGTTCCGGTGCTCGCGACGACCGCGACCGCCAACGCGCGAGTGGTCACCGACGTCGCCGAACAATTGGGCGGCGCCGAAGTGGTCACCATCCGCGGCCCGCTGGCCAGACGATCGCTGCGGCTCGGTGTGCTGCGGCTGCCGGCAGACGGCGCTCGGCTCGGCTGGCTCCTGGCGCACCTGAAAGACCTGCCGGGCAGTGGCATCATCTACACGTTGACCGTTTCGGCGGCCGAAGACACCGCGGCCGCGTTGCGGGCGGCCGGTTACGACGTGCGCGCCTACACCGGGCGCACCGAGACCGCCGAGCGTGAAGACGCCGAGAACGCCCTGAAGTCGAACACCGTCAAGGCCCTGATCGCCACCAGTGCACTCGGAATGGGCTTCGACAAGCCCGACCTCGGTTTCGTGGTGCATCTCGGCGCACCGTCATCGCCCGTCGCGTACTACCAGCAGGTGGGTCGGGCCGGTCGCGCGACCGAGAGCGCCGACGTGCTGCTGTTGCCCGGCGAAGAGGATCCGATCATCTGGGAGTACTTCGCCACGGCGTCGATGCCGACCCGGCAACGGGTCGCCCAGGTGCTCGACGCGCTCGCCGATTCCGACCGTCCACTGTCGACGCCGGCCCTGGAAGCCCGTGCGAACGTGAAGCGCAGCACGCTCGAACTGCTGCTCAAGGTGCTCGACGTCGACGGTGTCGTGCGCCGTGTGCAGGGCGGCTGGATGGCCACCGGCGCGGCCTGGAGCTACGACGAGCAACGCTACGAACGCATCGCCCAGGCGCGTCGGAACGAGGCAGAAGCGATGCTCGAGTACGAGACGACACCGGGCTGCCGCATGCGATTCCTGCAGCACGCGCTCGACGACGATGACGCGCGCGACTGCGGGCGCTGCGACCGTTGCGCGAGCGCGTGGTTTCCGGGCGACGTGCCCGAGGATGCCGCGGCGGCCGCATCCCGCTCCCTCGACAGGGTCGGAGTCGAGCTTTCGCCGCGCACCCTGTGGCCGACCGGGATGCTCGCGCTCGGCGTGCCCGTCTCCGGCAAGATCCCCGCAGGCCAGAGCCTTCAGCAGGGCCGGTCACTGGCACGGCTGACCGATCTGGGTTGGGGCAATCGGATGCGACGGCTGTTCGCGGCCGACGCAGCGGACGACCCCGTCGACGACGCACTGCTCGCCGCCTGCACCCGGGTTCTGAGCGAATGGGATTGGCAGCAACGGCCCGATGCCGTCGTCTCGATCCCGTCGCGCAGCAGGCCGCAGTTGGTCACGACGCTCGCGCGAGGGCTGGCATCCATCGGCCGGCTGCCCTACCTGGGTGCGCTCGAGCCCGTGGACGGCGGCCCCCAGGGCGGGCCGGGCGGCAACAGCGCATACCGATTGGCCGGCGTGTGGCAACGCTTCGCGGTGCCGGATGCCGTGGCGACGTCGCTCGGCGCGGGTTCGGCGACGGTGCTGCTCGTCGACGATCTCGCCGACAGCCGATGGACGCTCACGATCGCCGGCTCCGCGCTGCGTGATGCGGGCGCGGCGGCCGTTCTGCCGTTCACCCTCGCGCAGCGGTAGTCGCTGTGTCCGCACGGTCACGATGAGGCTGCGCTCAGTGCGCCTGGGCCGGCTCCGAGCCGAGAACCGAGACGGTGAACGGCTCGACTGTGACCGGATGCTCGTCGCCGGCGTAGCGGACCGTCGCGGTGACAGCGGCGCCGGTGAGGCTCGCCACGAGCACGCGCCAGGCGCCGCTCGACCACTGCGCACCGACCGCCCAGAGCCCTTCGGCCGCGGTGAGGCCGGCTTCGGCGTCTGCGTCGTTCGACGCCGTCAGCAGGGTTGCGCCGCCCAGCCCGGCGATCGCGGAGATCGCGCGAAGCGCCGGGTAGGGACCGCTGAGATTCCGGATGCCACGCGGGCCGCTGGCCTCGAAGTAGGTCACCGAGGCCACCCCGCCGCCTGACCGACCGGCGCCTGCCGAACAGATCGCAGCGAAGGAGGCGACGGTCCAGGCCTCCAGCGCTACGGACGTCTGCCGGGCATCGGTCGCCCCGGCGGAGAACTCCGGCCCGTAGCCGTCCTCCACGGCCGCGTCGCCCGTGGAGGCGCCGGTGGCCTCCATCGGCCGCGTCGCCACGGCATTGAACCGCGGGCGCAGCGTGATTGGACCCACATGCAGCGGCCGGCCTGCCGCTATCGCGGTCGCGTCACGCGTGACCACTGCCTGCATGGCGATCGATTCCATCAGCTGCGCGCGTTCGGTCGCGTGCATCTGCGGGGTCATCGCGAACGTCACGCGCGGCACATCGACGGGCAGGTCGTCGTGCCGACGATTCAGCTCGGTGAAGTGCGCACGGCTACCACCGACGAGCTCTGCACCCGGCACGAGCCTTCCGGCGGCATCCAGCAGGGCGGCCCAGCACGCCGGCTCGGTGACGTGCGAGCCGGACGAGAACACCGCGAGCCGCAGCACTGCGGCGGGCGAGAGGGCGGCAGCCTCGACCACGTCCCGCACTGCCTCGGGCTCGTCGGAGACGATCCGAACATCGAGGGGAAGGCCACCGGCTTCGGCCCCGGCGCGCTCCAGGGCTGCTCGCCAGGTGCGGCTGCGGGTGTCGGCTTCGACGAGCAACGCAGCGACGCCGTCGGGAATCGGGGCGTCCACGATCTCGACCGACGGCGCGGTGGTGGCGCCGAGGGCGACAGCGGGCACGATGCAGCCGGTATCGGCCAGCTCGATCACCGGTGTGACCGCACGGACCCTGGGTGCCCGCTCCCGAGTGCGCCGGGCGGTGAAGCCGACGGACTGTTGGATGACGGCGCCGGCCACCACCGTGACCGGGAACGGCCGGGCAAGCGGCGTGCTGTAGGTCTTGTACGAGGCGTCGGTCCAGTTCCGCTGGTCTTCCATCTCGAACACGTCGCCGTCGAAGTCCGCCGTCACCTGCACACCGTCGTGGCTCCAGCCGAGACTGCGGATGTCCATCGCGGGTTGATCCGGAGCCACGGCGCGCGGGAACACGGTGCTGCGTCTGGAGCCGCACGGCGACTGGATCTGCAGCGCGCTGCCCGCCAGCCCCGGCGGATGCAACACGACGAGCCCGAGCCGGTTGCTTGTGAAGTCGATGCCGCTGATCGCGTGCAGGCGCATCGTGATCCGTTCGGCCTCGGCGGCAACCGACAGTCGTGTTGTCACGTCGGCGCCGAAACCACGCATTCGCAGCAGCAACTCGTAGCCGTCGCCGGCGGCAGCAACCCCTTCGACGGTGGTCGGAACGGTGTTCCAATCACCGTCGCGCACCACCGCTCGCACGCTGCGCACGATGGGCGTGCCATCGAATCGCAGGTCTGCGATCTCATCGCCCCGCACGCGGAATCGCCATGGCCCGAAAGCCAGCTCTACCGGTTCCGGTTCCCGTTCGCCCCAGACCCGATCCAGCAGCGACCATTCGTCGTCGGTCACAACGTCGACATCCCGCCGTCGACGGCGAACACGGCGCCGGTTGCGAAGGCGCTGTCGTCGCCGGCCAAGAAGACCATGATCCCTTCGACATCGGCGGGCGAGCCCGCGCGACCCATCGGAATTCGGCCCACGATCGCCTCGCGCGCGTCGTGGTCGCCCGTCAATGCGCTGACCAACGGCGTCTCGGTGTAGGCCGGGATCACCGTGTTCACCCGGATGCCGGATCGTGCATATGCCGCAGCAACGGTGCGTCCGAGACCGTGGATGCCTGCCTTCGATGCACTGTACGCCGTGAAGTCGGCGCCCTCCCCTCGCACGCCGGTCGGGCTGCCGGTGAGGATCACCGAGCCGCCCGATCCGCCGAGCATGGCGCGCACCGCGTGCTTCACGGTGAGGAAGGTACCTGTCAGGTTCACGTCGATGGTGCGTCGCCACACGTCGAGGTCGAGGTCGGCGATCGGTGCGTCCTGTCCGAAGAGCTGCACGCCCGCGTTGGCGACGACGACATCGGGACGCCACCCCGCCTCGACCAGTCCGCCGAACGCGACAGCGACTGACGCCTCGTCGCAGATGTCGACCGTCACGGCCCGCGCCCGGTCGTCGAGATCGGCGACGACGGCTCGAACCCCGGCCTCGTCACGGTCGGCGAAGGCGACGCGGGCGCCCTCGGCGTGGAAGCGCAATGCGACCTGTCGGCCGATGCCGGACGCCGCCCCCGTGACCAGGGCGGTCTTGCCGCGCAACCGGGTCGTCCTCGACCGTGTCATGCCGTCTGCTTCCCCTTCGCCGGCCAGCCGGATCCTATCGTCGTCGGCGGCGGTCATGCGCGTTCGATCCGGTCCAGGTGCAGCATCGCGGCGAGGTTCTTGTCGAGCTCGTCGTCGCGGAACACCTTCTTCCAGTCCTCTTTGACGATGCTGGCACGGCCGTAGTCCATGGCGATGAGGCACGCGTCGCTGAACGGGTTGTCGCCGCGCAGTCCGTTGGCGAGCGCCACCTGGGTGTGACCGAGCAGGATCGAGCGGGCGGCGGCTTCGGGAACGCCCATGGTATTGACCGCCTCGTCCAAGGCTTCTTTCAGCAGAGCGCCGATCATGCACGCGATGGTCTCCACGAGCGTCGGTTCGAGTTGGGCAAGCTGCTTCACCGTGACGAAGTGCACATCGACCACCGGCGCGTAGATGGCGCGCACCACCCGCTCCACGATCTCGCGCTTGGCGGGATCGTCGGACTCGACCGCGGCGATCGCGTCTTGCGGAGCCGCGATGCCGCCGAAGGTGTCGGCGTATTCCTCCGGCGTCGTGCGTTGCAAGAACACCGAAGGATGACATGGGTGGGCGACGGCCTGGATGACGTCGTCACGCCGGCTGAGCAGGCCGGCGTATGCCGCCGCTGGGTCGAGCGTGAGCAGGATCGCGCCGGGTTTCAGCAGGGGCACCACCTGCGCCGACACCGACTGCAGCGCGAGGTCGGGAACGGCAAGCACGACCACGTCGGCGCCGCATACCGCGTCGCTCGTGTCGGTCACCAGTCGGCCCGCAGCGATCAATCGATCGCGACCGGCCTGCGACGTCTCGCTGTAGCGCACGTCGTAGTCGGTTCCGGCCAGGTTGTTCGAGACCCGGGTGCCCATCTTTCCGCCTGCGCCGATGACGGCGATCGAGAGTGTGGTGTCGATCATGTTTTCTCCGTGCTTCCGTGCAGCGCGGCCAGTGCGGCCAGCGTCCATTCCCGTTCGGTGCGAACGGTTGTGTCGGCTCCTTCGTGTGCGCCGTCGGCTGCATCGTCGAGCCAAGGCAGCCAATGCTCAATGATCTGGTCGATCCCGCGTTCGTCGGGCCGCACGACGGTCGCAAGCCGGTGATAGTCGAGCAACCCGGTTCCGAGCGGCGCACCGTCGAGGGTGAAACCGACCCAGCCACCGCGTCTCGTGAACGCGAAGTCCTTGACGTGCACGTTGACCGTGTGCGGAGCGCATGCCTCGATCACGTCGTTCGGATGCTCCAGCGCCGCGACCATGTTCGCCGGGTCCAGGCAGATGCCGAGATTCGGGCTGGCGACCCGCTCCACGAGCTCGACGAGCATCGCGGTGGGTACTTGTTCGTACGTCTCCAGCGCCAGGGTGACCCCTTGACGCTCGAAGGCGGGCAGGATGCCGCGGAGCACCGACTCGCTCTCCTCCAGGGCGGGCTGATCCTCGCCGAGCAAGATCATGCTGCGAACGAGACGGGCCTCCAGCAGCTCGGCGAAGGTCAGGAACTGCCGCAGGCGACCGGGAGCGATCCCCTTGGTGCCGAGCTGGAGCCGGATGCCGAGATCGTCGGCCGCACGGCGCACATCCCGCATCTGGCCCGGCCTGTACCTGCTGAGCGGGGCGTAGTCGCAGATCTGAAACAGCCCGATGCCGAGTTGCCGTGCGTCGACGAGCTGATCGATGAGCGACATGGGCTCGGCCACCCTGGACGACGCACGCCAGAAATAGGCGTAGCTGCCCAGTCCGATCACCGCATCGCTCCCCTCGCATGGTCCTGATCGATCGGCGCTGAAGCGGCCGACAGGGCAACCATAACCGAACCGGTTGACCAATTCAACATTTGGTCAACCGGTTCTTGGTCGACCGGCGTCCGGCGGGTAGCCTTGCCTCGTGCCCGCGTACCCTCAACAGCCGACCGCGCACATCTCCGATGCGCTCGACCAGGTTCCGGTGGGAACGGCCGTCTCCGCGGTGGCGAAGCGACTGCTCGAGCTCTTCACCAGCGGCGTCATCCCGGTCGGCAGCCGTCTGCCACCCGAGCGACAACTCGCGCAGACACTGGGCATCGGGCGCTCGGCCGTGCGCGAAGCCCTCGCCGCTCTGGAGATCCTCGGCATCGTCGACGTGCGGCCGGGCAGCGGTACCTATCTGAGGGGCAGCGCGTCGGAACTGCTGCCGGAGACACTCAACTGGGGCCTGATGCTCGACGCATCCCGCACGGTCGAGCTGATCGAGATGCGCGGAGACCTCGAGATTTTCGCCGCCCGGCGAGCGGCCGAGCGTGCGACCCCGGAGGTCCTCGCCGATCTCGGTGAGCACTTGGATGCCATGCGTGCGGCACTCGCAGACCGCTCACGCTTCATCGAGGCGGACCTGAAGTTCCACCTCGGTGTCGCTTCGGCTGCGCAGAACCAGGTGCTGGCCGACCTGCTGCGCAGTGTGCGGTCGCTGCTGCGGTTGTGGGTGGAGCGCGGGCTGCAGACCGAGGAGGAGGCGGCCACGGCGCTCGCCGAGCACGCCGAGGTGTTCGAAGCCATCCGTGACCACGACGCGGACTCGGCGGCCGCGGCGATGCAACGTCACATGCACACGGCGGCGGAGCGGCTCGAGCACCGAGTCGCCGAAGACGACGGTCGCGAACCCGCCTGACTCCTGCCGCCCGGGACCCTCGTCCCGAGCCTCCCTTCGCCGTCGGGAAGACGCGAGCGGAAGCATTGCGGTTGTCGGCGGCCCGCCGGAGACTGGAGCGGTGCCCGAGTTGCCCGAAGTCCACGCCCTCGTCGTCGACCTCGGCGCGCGTCTGACGGGGCGCAGGATCGACCGCCTCGAGGTGCTCGCCTTCGCAGCATTGAAGACCTTCGACCCGCCGCTCGCCGTGCTGCACGACGCCGTCGTGAACGGCGTCTCGCGTCACGGCAAGTTCCTCGACCTCACCGCCTCCACTGCACCCACCGCCACTGCCACCGCCTCCACTGCACCCTCCTCCACTGCACCCACCGCCACTGCGCCCATCGCCCACGAGAACGTGCACCTGATCATCCATCTCGCACGCGCCGGATGGCTGCGCTGGCGAGAGAGCGCTCCGCCCCCGAGGCAGGCGAAACCGACGGGCAGAAATCCCCTCAGCGCCAGACTGGTGCTCGACGACGGGTCAGGGCTCGACGTCACCGAGGCCGGCACCAAGAAGAGCCTCGCGATCTACCTCGTTCGCGGCGCGAACGAGGTGCCCGGAATCGCCCGACTCGGGCCCGACCCGCTCGACGCCGCATTCACCGAGCAGGTGCTCGCCGACATCCTCGCTTCTGCCGGGCGCGCCCAGATCAAGGGCGTGCTGCGCAACCAATCGGTCATCGCGGGCATCGGCAACGCCTATTCCGACGAGATCCTGCACACAGCCCGGATGTCGCCGTTCAAACCGGCATCGATGACACCCGAAGAGACCCATCGGTTGTTCGAGGCGCTGCAATCCACCCTTCGCGAGGCGATAGCCCGCGCGGACGGCCTCGCGGCATCCGAACTGAAACGGGAGAAGAAATCCGGCCTGCAGGTGCATGGGCGCACCGGCGAGCCGTGCCCGGTCTGCGGTGACACGGTCCGACAGGTCATCTTCGCTGACTCGACCCTGCAGTACTGCCCGACATGTCAGACCGGCGGCAAACCGCTCGCCGACCGGGTGCTCTCGAGACTGCTGAAATGATGAGCGCATCGACCCCGCTGCACAGACCCCGCACCACGGGCACCCGCCGGCCTCACTCCGCCGTCAGCACGCCGCTTTCCTCGATCGCCTCCAGCGACAACACCTTGTAACCCTCCTGCTCGAAGAAGACGGTGATGCGGTCGCTTTCGCGCCGCATCACCACCCCGGCGCCCCATTCGCGGTGCCGCACCCTGCGCTGCACCGAGAACGGATCACCCGAGCCGGCGGCACCGCGCTCATCGTCGTCGTCGCCGTTCGCGGTGCCCGCCGCACACGTGTCGCAGTTGCCGCACGGCTGCTCCAACTGCTCCCCGAAGTAACCGAGCAGGAATCGCCGCCGGCAGTCGAAGGTCTCGGCATATCCGCGCATCATCTCGATTCGCGACTGGTCGATACGCTGCCGCGCCTCGGATGCCTCCACCGCAGCCGAGGCCGCCTCCGATGCCGACAACGCGGCATCCGCCCGATAGCCCGCCGGACTCGACCGCACCGCCGCGGCCTGCACCAGGAGGTTCAGCAATCCTGTCACCGTGCGCCGGGACAGGTCGAGCGTCCGTCCGAGTTGCGACACGCGCTGCGGGGTCTCCACCTCGGCGAGCGCGGCGAACACCGCCTCGAGCCGCCGGGGGTCCGGATGCCGCGCGGCGAAGAATCTGCGCAGCCCGAGGTCCTCCGCCCGGTAGTGCAGGGTCGCGATCGCCGGCTCGCCGTCGCGACCGGCGCGGCCGATCTCCTGGTAGTAACTGTCCAAGGAGTCGGGCACTGCGGCGTGCACGACGAAGCGTACGTTCGGCTTGTCGATGCCCATGCCGAACGCCGAGGTCGCCACCACCACCGACCCATCGTCTGCCAGGAACCACTCGTGCACCCGCTCACGCTCGGCACCGGTCATGCCGCCGTGATAGGCCAGGGCGTTGCGCCCCTTCGTCGTCGCCCGCTGCGCGAACCAGTTCGTGTCCTTGCGCGTTGCGACATAGACCAAGCCGGAACCAGGCAGGTCGACGATCTGGTCGACGACGGCGGCCCGTTTCTCCTCGTCGGAACCGTGCCGCACGACCTCCGGCCGCAGATTGGGACGGTCGAAACCCCGCGTCAGGATCAGAGGATCGCGCAGCCGCAATCGCTGCACGATCTCTTGCCGCACGGGCGGCGATCCCGTCGCCGTCAACGCAACCGTCGTGGGATGGTCCAGCCGCTCCACGACGTCGCCCAGCCGCAGGTAGTCGGGCCGGAAGTCGTGACCCCATGCAGAGACGCAATGCGCCTCGTCGACGACGAAGAGCGATACCTCCAGCGAGCGGAGACGCTCCACGACCTCGGGCTTGCCCAATTGCTCCGGCGCGAGGAACAGGTATTCCGCGCCGCGCTTCGACACCGTCTGCCAGGCCGCGTCGTTCTCGCCGTCCGGCTGACTCGAGTTGACCGCCACGGCCTCCGGAGCATGCGGGGCGCGCTGGATTGCGGCGACCTGGTCGGCCTGCAACGAGATCAGCGGCGACACGACGACCGTCGGGCCTGTCAACTGCATCGCTGCGATCTGGTAGATCGCCGACTTCCCGTAACCGGTCGGCATGACCGCCAGAACGTCGCGGCCGCCGACCGCCGCTTCGATGGCCTCTCGTTGGCCGGGTCGCAGGCTCGTCCAGCCGAAGCTGTTGCGCGCCGTCCGTTCGAGCTGGGTGCTAACGGCTCACCAGCTTGAAGAAGGTGCTGTCGGCACCGTCGGACTTGTGCTCCTGATAGAGGAACGCCAGCTTGCTCTCGTCGAACTTCTGGAACCATTCGTCCCAGCTGATCTCCTCCAACTCGTCGCTGCCCGCTCCGCCCGGAAAGTCGATGCGCAGAACTCCGGCGTCGCCGCCCTTGTCGGTGCCGCGCACGCTGACCGGCTTGCCGTCGTGTCGTTCGACCCACGATCGGATCTCGTCGTGATCAGTGGTCGTGTGGCTCTCGGATGCCATGCCGTCCTCCTTCGGTTGGGCCCGGAGGCGACGATAGGCGGGGCATCGAGGAGGCGACAAGGGCTTGACGAATGCCGTATGCCCGACGCCCGCAGGGCAGTATGCCGGACGCCCGGGAAGTGGCATGCTTCGAGTGCGGAAAACCTCGATTCCGGAATACTCGCGGCGCGGCTCCCGCTGCATCCCGTGAACGTCTCCCCCGAAAGGATCGCCATGCGCGCAGCCGTCTACCCTCAGTACAGTTCGGACTTCGGTGCACTGGAGGTCAGGGATCTGCCCACTCCGAAGGTGGCGCCCGGCTCCGTGCTCATTCAGGTGCGGGCGGCCGGGGTCAACCCGGTGGATTGGAAGGCCATGGCCGGCGGTCTCGACCCCCTGTTCGATGCCGTCTTCCCCGTGATCCCCGGTTGGGATGTCGCGGGTGTGGTCGTCGGGCTCGGCCTCGACACCCCGGAGTTCGCAGTCGGCGACGAGGTGATCGCGTACGCCCGAAAGGATGTGCTGCATGCCGGATCGTTCGCCGAGCAGATGGCGATTCCGGCCGGCGCGGTCGCGCGCAAGCCGGCATCTCTGAGCTGGGAGCAGGCCGCGGGTCTGCCGCTGGCGGGGGGAACCGCGTTGCGCACCCTGGACGCCCTGGGCGTCACCGAGGGCGACAGCGTACTGGTGCATGCGGCCGCCGGAGGGGTGGGCGGCCTTGCCGTTCAGATCGCCCGGGCACGCGGGGCGCGTGTGATCGGCACGGCAAGCCGACGCAATCACGACTTTCTGCGATCGCTCGGCGCCGAGCCCGTGGTGTACGGAGACGGGCTCGCCGAGCGCGTGCTCGCACTCGTTCCCGGCGGGCTGGATGCTGTGGCTGACTTCGTAGGAGGCCAGCTCGAGACGACCCTCGCGGTTCTCGCACCCGAGGGCAGGCACGCCTCGGTCGCCGATTCCACCGTGACCGAGCACGGCGGCCGCTACCTCTGGGTTCGTCCCGACGGAACGGAGACCGCCCGATTGTCCCGACTGGCCGACGAAGGCGCGCTGACCGTTGAGGTGGCGGCAACGTTCGGGCTCGACCAGGTCGCCGAGGCATTCGAGCAGAGCCGCAGCGGTCGCACGCGAGGCAAGCTGATCATCGTGCCGTAGCGGCCTGCGTCACGTCGCTACGGGCATCGAATGCCGACTCGATTCGCGCCGCAGCATGAACTGGCTGAAGAACGCGGCAAGCTCGTCGGTCGCCGTCAGCGGAAGCACGTCGGCCACGTACTGGTCGGGCCGCACGACGACGATCGCTCCGGCGCGGTCGATGCCGCACAGGTCGAAGACGTCTTCTTTCGGGTCGACTGCGTACACCTTTTCGTAGTCGATGAGTCCGAACGGGCCCACGCGCGGCTTGAACGCATCCGGAACCTCCCCCAGATCGACCTCCGGGTGCTCCTGCTGGTACATCACCTTCACGTCGAACCAGGCGTCGACGTCAGAGCCGCGCGGGGTGTACTCCACGACGGGCGAATCTGCACTACCGGCGATCCACTCCGCGAAGCGGGCGACCGGCGAGTCCTCTCCGGCTCCGGCAGGGTCGGCGAACACGTAGATGCGCCACCGGCCATCGGCCTTCGCGTGGTGGCCGAGGTGCACCGGATTCGTGTCGCAGACTCGTCGCACGATAGGTGACTTGAAGCGCTTGCCGATCGGGAACCCGGTCGCGAGTTGCTGGTGGGTGGGCTCTGCGATCAACATGGACGGCGCGTACTGGGTCATGAATCCGGCGGGGAACTCGGCCGTGCGCACATAGAAGTCTTCGAGCTCGGACGGGTCGTCCAGGTCCTCGGGTCTGGTCGCCATCAAGGTCGACCATTGCTTGTCGAAATCGATCAGGTTCTTGGCCACCACCTGTCGCTCAGCTGAATACGTGGCGAGCAGGCTCTCCGGGCTGCGTCCTTCCAGAACATGAGCGAGCTTCCAGCCCAGGTTGAACCCGTCTTGCATGGACACGTTCATGCCTTGGCCGGCCTTCGCGCTGTGCGTGTGGCAGGCATCCCCGGTGATGAAGACCCGCGGCGTGCGTGTGCCCCGCGCCTGCGTTGTCACGTCGTCGAACCGGTCGGTGAGCCGGTGTCCGACCTCATAGACGCTGTGCCAGGCGACATTGCGCACGTCGAGGGTGTATGGATGGAGAATCTCGTTGGCCTTCGCGATGATCTGCTCGATCGTCGTCGCGCGGACGGCTCCGTTGTCGTCCGGCGGCACCTCACCGAGGTCGACGTACATGCGGAACAGGAATCCGCCCTCCCGGGGAATGAGCAGGATGTTGCCGAACTCCGACTGGATCGAGCACTTCGTGCGGATGTCGGGGAAGTCGGTGACGGCGAGAACGTCCATCACGCCCCAGGCGTGGTTCGCCTTGTCCCCGGCCATGGTGCATCCGATCGACTGGCGCACCTTGCTGCGAGCGCCATCCGCTCCGACGACGTACTTGGCGCGCACCGTGCGCTCCTGACCCTCCCGCTCGCCGACGGTGTGCACGAGCGTGACCGTGACCGGATATTCGGCGTCTTCGGCGTGTTCGGCGATCTGAAGGCTCTCGAATTCCAGACCGTAATCCGGGGTCATGCATGTCGGTGAGTTCGCCATCACCTCGGCGAAGTAGTCGAGCACGCGAGCCTGGTTGACGATCAGGTGGGGATATTCACTGATGCCCGTGGGGTCGTCGACTGCGCGGGACGCGCGGACGATGCGCGTGGGGTCGGCGGCATCGGGCTTCCAGAACGCCATCTCGGTGATGCGATAGGCCTCCGCGATGATCCGCTCGGCGAAGCCGAACGCGTCGAAGGTCTCGACACTACGGGCCTGGATGCCGTCGGCTTGGCCGATCGCGAGCCTGCCGCCGCGACGCTCCACGATGCGTGTGTTGATGTCGGGGAACTGCGACAGTTGGGCCGCGGTGATCATGCCCGCAGGGCCCGTGCCGACGATGAGCACATCGACCTCGGCGGGGAGTTCTGCCGGCCGGTCGATGCCGACCCCGGCGGCCGGCTTGAGACGCGGGTCACCGGACACATAGCCGTGATGATGGAACTGCACGGGTTCTCCTCACTTCGCTGTGGGCGCTCGGGCGGTCTTCCTCTGTTCGTTATCAGAACACTGAATTCAGATACCGCACTCACAACCATATACGATCTCGGAAGCGGTCGCACCGGAGTCGGCCCCGCGCTCGCTCGTGACCCTTCACGTTTCAGTGAGCATCGACTACGAGCACAAGGTCTGCCTTGCCATCGGTTGGAGTCACATACACCGCGCAGTTCCCCAGAACCCACTCGTTGCCCTTAGGGCGATAGCCCAGCGCCTCGAGCCTCGCTGTGAGCCGATTCTCAATCCCGGTTCCGGTCAGCGTGATGTTCGCCTGCATGGTCCAGCCACCGACGCCGAGTGGTGTGAACCCTGTGTTGTCGAACTCGGAGGTGACGGTGACGTGACCGATGTCATCGAGCTGCAATTGCGATTCCACCACGTGCAATGGGTTCTTGTACGCGTTGCTGAGGTTTGCCGACAGGTATCGATTGATGAGGATCGATCCCGCCAAGGTCATGAGGGCCAGGAAGAGGGCAATCGCAAGGACCCATACGGTAAGGCGCAAGCCTCTCGCTCGAGGGGCGCGTTGAAGCGGGAATGGTGGTTGCTGGCGCGGGTCCATGGCACACCTTCCAGGCTGAGGCTGTCAGCATAGTGATCGCGACGACGAGCCGGACAAGAACACGCCAGTGGCAGAGATCGTGCGCCTGAAAAGGCCAAAGGCCGCCCCGAAGGACGGCCTGGCGGAATTGCGACGACTTGGCAACCATCAACCGGCATACGAGGACGTCGGTTGCAGTGAACCTCTTAAGTGGAGCTACGGGGATTCGAACCCCGGACCTTCTCATTGCGAACGAGACGCGCTACCAACTGCGCCATAGCCCCAAGTGCGTTAGAAACATTATCACGATCCCGCGTGCGGCGAAGTCTGCCCGGCGGCCCTTCAACGGCACCGCGGTGACTCGGAAATCCGTCAGCCGCGACGGCGCCGCAGCACGGCGTCCAAGTCGAGACGCGAGCCGCCGACGGTGCCCACGACGCCCATCGTCGCGTATCGGCCATCGGTGCCGGTTGCCTTGACGAGCTCCGGTTCGCGATGTGCAGACGACTGAGCGGATGCCCGCGGCAGCGACTGCGCGGATGCCGCGATCGCCTGCTCCGCGGCGGGTCGGAGGCGGGGCAGTTCAGGCTCGACCCCTGCCGCCTTGCGATCCAGTTCCGCGCGCGCGGCGGCCCGTCGCAGCTCGACGGCCGCGTCCACGGACGCCATCGCGCTCGCGGCGATCGTTCCGCGTGACAAGTGCAGCGGCTTGGGCAGCGGCCGTGGGGTCCAGGTCGACGCTTCCTGAGGCACCTCGGGTGTGCCGTGCTCGGCGTGGTCGGGGTGGTCGGCATGGTCGAAGAGTTCGCTCGACTCCGGCGCCGCGGCAGCCGGTGCGACGGTGCGGGCGCTCGGCGCAGCGAGCCGGTTCAAGGCGACGACGAAGCACGCGAGCGTTGCGACCGACCCGGCCAGCAGAGGCCAGGTGCCGTCCACCGCGATCCAGACGCCGCCCCACGCGGCGGCGGCAAGAGAAACGAGCATCCCGAACGAGCTCAGCGCGCGCAGGCGTCGCCGCAGGCGGGCAGCGCGACGAGCGTCTGCGGTCGCGACGTCCGCGTATGCCCCGATGATGCCCGAAGGGGTGTCGGTCGCGGCAGTCATGCGCGCGGCATCGGCAGTGCCCGCCTCGGGTCGCGCCGCGACGGCGCGGGGGCGGGCGATTCGCGAGGCGGCAGCGCTCTCGCGCAGTTGGCGCTCGGCGATGAGCTTCGCCTGCTGTTCGGCAGCCTCTCGCGCCTGCGCCTCGGCGACGCGCTGCGCGGCCTTCAGAGCCTTGCGCTGACGAGCGACCTCACGTGCCGTCGCCTCGAGGTGCACCTCGCGCGGGGTCTCGGCCGTCTCAGCCAGGATGCGCAACGTCTGCTGCAGCCGCACCGCGTTGCGTTCGGTCGCGAGGTACTCGCGACGGTGCAGCCAGGTGGGCACGAGATAGATCAACCAGAGGGCGGCCGCGACGGCGACGACCACTCCCCCACCCAACAGGTCCCCGCGCATGGCTCTACGGTACGGGCGCGCGGCCGATCGGGCGCCATGCGCGACGCGCGTGTCACCGATCGCCGCGTCCAACTCACGGCCTCGCCTCGCGTCGCAGCCCCGAGCCGACCGTGGTGGCCGGATCGTCAGATCAGCGGCCGCGCCGCTGCGGCGAGGTCGGCCTCGGGCACTCGGGCTGCTTCCTCCGGCGCGCGACCCTCCCGCCAGCGCCGCAGGACGCCCTCACGCACCTCTTCGACCACGAGCGCGAAGCAGAAATGATCGCGCCAATCGCCGTTGATGTGAATGAACCGGCGCCGAAGTCCCTCGTATCGGAATCCGAGCTTCTGAACGACCCGCAGGCTGGGAGCGTTCTCCGGCCGGATGCAGATCTCCATCCGGTGCAATCCGATCTGGAAGAAGCAGTAGTCCGTGGCCAGCGCGACGGATGTGGGGGTGATGCCCTTGCCTGCGAAGCGCTCGCCGACCCAATAGCCGATTGATGCCGACCCCAGAGATCCGTAGGTGATCGACGACACGTTCAACTGGCCGGCTAGTTCGCCGCCGTACTCCAGCACGAACGGCAGGCCGTGCCCGGCGCGCGCGTTGGACTGCAACGACCTGATGCTCGCGCGCGTGTCGAACCCCATCGGCGCGTGCGGGCTCGTCGCCTCCCATTTGCGCAACCAGGAGCGGTTCTCGAGCAACTCTCGCTCGAGCGCACGCGTGTCACGCAACCGGATCGGACGCAGCGAGACGGGTCCATCGGTCAGGGTCGGAACATACACGCCCGGCGTCCGTTCTGGTTCAGCCGCGGCGGTCAGCGACCGGCGGTCACGCCGCGCTCATCGATCGTGCCGTGATCCGGAAAGTCGGACTCGAGGCCCAGCGCGAACGACCGCAGCCAGGGGCGGAAATCCGGCCCGAGGTCGTCCCGGTCGGCGGCGAGTTGCACGATGGCCTTCAGATAATCGAGACGGTCGCCGGTGTCGTAGCGGCGCCCGCGGAACACGACCCCGTACACGCCTCCGGCGATCGACTCGTCCGCTGCGAGTTCCTGCAACGCATCCGTGAGCTGGATCTCGCCGCCTTTGCCCGGAGCCGTGTGTTCGAGCACATCGAAAACCTCCGGTCGCAGCACATAGCGTCCGATGATGGCCAGGTTCGACGGCGCGTCCTGCGGCGAAGGCTTCTCCACCAGACCGCGCACTCGCACGACGTCGTCCTCGTCGGTGGCATCGACCTGGGCAGCGCCATAGAGGGCGATCTGGTCGGGCTCGACCTCGAGCAGCGCGACGACGGTCGCATTACGCTCACCGGCGACGTCCAGCATCCGTTTCAACAGCACATCGCGGCTGTCGATGATGTCGTCGCCCAGCAAGACCGCGAACGACTGGTTGCCGACGTGCATCTTCGCACGCAGCACGGCGTGGCCCAGACCCTTCGGGTCGCCCTGGCGCACGTAGTGCATGTCGGCGAGATCGGTCGAGAAGTTCACCCGCTGCAACCGGTCGGTGTCGCCCTTCTTCAACAAGGTCGTCTCGATCTCGGTGGCTCGATCGAAGTGATTCTCGAGCGCCGTCTTGTTACGACCGGTCACCATCAGCACATCGCTGAGCCCCGCATCGACCGCCTCTTCGACCACGTATTGGATCGCCGGCTTGTCGACGACGGGCAGCATCTCCTTCGGCATGGCCTTGGTCGCGGGCAGGAATCGCGTTCCGAGTCCCGCGGCCGGGATGACCGCCTTGGTTATCTTGTTGCGCATGGTGGCAAGGCTATCGGCATCCGCAGTCGATCGCCCGGCAGACCATAGGATTGCCGCATGGCGGACGAGGCGAGCAATCAGAAGCGAGCCCTACGCGCCGAGTTGCGCGAGCGCCGCCGCAACCTGACCTCGACCGAGCGGGATGCTGCCGCCACGGGCATCACCCGCAACCTCATCGACTTGACGGGCAACCTGTCCGCGCGTTCCGTCTCGTGCTACCTCTCCGGGCCCAATGAGCCCAACACCCGCCCCTATCTGAATTGGGCGCGCGACAACGGGGTGCGCGTGCTGCTGCCCATCTCACGCGAAGACGGCCTGCTCGACTGGACCGTCGGCGACGGCGAGACCGAGACCCAGAGCCTGCTCGGACTGCCGGAAGCCGTCGGCGACCTGCTCGGGCCGATCGCGATCAACGACGTAGACCTGATCGTCGTTCCTGCCGCCGCGGTCGACGCAACAGGCATGCGCATGGGATGGGGTCGCGGCTACTTCGACAAAACCCTGGGCAGCATGGAAAAATGTCCTCCGGTGTATGCCGTGGTGTTCGACGGAGAACTCCTGGACGAGGTGCCGCGGGAGCGACACGACCAGAGCGTCGACGGAGCAGTCACCCCGACCAGGATCGTTCAGTTCTCCTAGCCGGCGACGAACAGACAGATCGAGAGACACAGTGCCCACCTATTCGTACAAATGCACCGAGTGCGGCAACGCATTCGACATCCAGCAGGCCTTCTCGGATGCCTCACTCAGCGAGTGTCCCTCGTGCGGCGGCAGGCTGCGGAAGGTATTCGGGGTGGTCGGAGTGACATTCAACGGTTCGGGCTTCTACCGAACCGACTCGCGCGCGGCCGCCAAGGGCTCCGGTTCCGAAGGAGCGAAGAAGGACGGCGCGAAGAAGGGCGGCGCACCGAAGAAGGATGCCGCCTCGGCCGGCGCGAGTTCCTCCGGGTCCTCGAGCTCCTCGAGCTCCTCTGGGTCCTCCGGTTCGCAGACGTCGGGCTCTTCTGGCTCGAAGGCGGCACCCGCCGCCTGATCGCGGAAGACAATAACAGCACAGGATCCGAGGGGGGATGTCATGAAGGGTTTCAAAGAGTTCATCATGCGGGGGAACGTGATGGATCTCGCTGTCGCGGTCGTCATCGGCACCGCGTTCGGACTGGTCGTCACAGCGCTCGTCAACGCGATCATCAACCCGCTGATCGGGGCGGTGTTCAACGCCAACAGTCTCAGCAAGGCACTCGTCCTGACGATACCGACGGTGTCGGGCGGCAGCGCGAAGATCGTGTTCGGCGCCTTCATCGCCGCGTTGATCAACTTCCTCATCGTGGCGGCGGTCGTGTACTTCGCGGTCGTGCTTCCGGTGAACTCGCTGCTGAAGCGAGTCGCCGAGCGCCGCAAGTCGGGCGAGACCGAGCCGGAGGATGCGCCGCCCACCGAACTCGACCTGCTCACCGAGATCCGAGACCTGCTCGCGCGGGCGCCCGGCGAAGGCGCCGGCAAACACCAGGGCTGACGCCGCGCGCATCACGGCATCCGGGTCGACTCGGGATCAGCGTGTCACCAGTGTGGCGGCACGTCGCGTTTCAGGCGCTCATCGTTGGAGTCCGGTTCGCTTCGGCCGCCCCAGGCAGCGTCCGCGTCTTCCTTCGCTCGCACGGGTCGACCTGCCGAGTCGCGCTGCGGCGCGGGGTCTGCTCCCGCAGCGCCGGGTCGCCGGACGCGCCTGTGCCGTCGCTCGTTCTCGGATGCCATCGGTCCAGCTTAAGCCGCGCGCCGTCGCAGCGGAGCGGGTCAGCTGGTGACGACGGGGATGTCGATCGGGGCCGTCTCGGTGGTGACCTGCGGTTCGACGCCGATCAGCTTCGCGACCTTTGCGGCCACCGACTCCGGGTCGCTGAAAAGCTCGAAGCTGTGCACGCGCAGGTAGTGCCAGCCGAGCCGGCGCAGCACTTCGGGACGCAGCCGCAGCGATTCGCGCAGGCTGCCCTTGGTGACGACGGCGTCCGTCTCGACGACGACCGCTTTACCCCGGTACGAAGCGACGAGCGGCAGTCTGCCGCGATGCCCCAGCTGCACGGTCAAACCGAACCGCTCAAGACGACAAGCCAGGTCGACCAGCAGGGGCTCGCTGTCATCCGGGATGTCGTTCACGCCGGAGGAGATGGCGGCGGCCTCGCCCAGAACGCGGGCGAGGGCGATGATGCCGTGCCGCATCCGTGATTCGTCGATGTCCTCCGGGCGGAAGCACGAGACGATATCCATGGAACGGCGCGCCCTGGTGAGCCCGACGGCGAGCAGACGATCACCCCCGGGCTCGGCGAGCGAACCGAAATTCGAGAGCAGACGACCGTGCGGGGTGCGCCCGTAGCCGATCGAGAAGATCACGCGATCGCGACTCTGCGCCACCGACTGGTCCAGCGTCACGACGGTGAACGGCTCTGCGCGGTCGCTGAGGATGAAGTCGCTGAGGTCGGATCGGCTCGCGAACGCGCTGAGCACGGCCTGATGCACCCGCACCGCGTGTCGCGCGCTGGCGGTGACGACCATGAGCGACTCCCGTGGGCGATGCGTCGCATGGTCGAGCACGAGTTCGACGACCTTCGCGACCTCACTGTCGACGCTCTCGACGGCTCCCGTCTCGACGTCGGGCATCCCGTGCCCGCCGCGCACGAAGTTCAAGGTGAGGCTGCCGTGACCGAGGAACGTGCCGGCCCACGGCAGCGACTCGATCTTGCCGCCGTAGAACCGCCGGTTGATGAGCTCGGCGAGGTCGTCGCCTCCCGCCCGATAGCTGCGGCTGAGCGTGAAGACCGGCAACAGTCCGCTCAGCTGGGCGAGTGCGGATTGGCCGTGCAGAGCGTCGACATCGAGTTCTTCGCCGCCCGCCGGCCCGTCGTCGGATGCCTCACTCACGGCGATCTCGAACGGGGACGGCGTCTGGGTGACGGGATCGCCGAAGGCGACGACCTGGCGCGCGCGACGGATCACGTCGATGTTCTCCGCGAGGGTGCAGGCGCCGGCGTCGACGATGAACACGGCGTCGAAACCCAGTTCGCGCGGGATGGCGGCGACATCGTACGGCGAGGCGAGCCAGACCGGTGCGAGCGCCCTGGCGAGGTGCGGCGCGGCCACGGCGAGCGTTGCCGCCGTCGTGCGGTCGCTGCGCAGCAGGCGACGCAGAGCGTCGGCCTCCTCCGGCCGGTCGACCACGCCGATCTTCCACTCTTCGGCCAGACGCCAAGCCAGTTGCTGCCCTGCCGATGACGCGTGCGCCTCGTCGACGAGGCGGAAGTCTGCTTCCAGGCGGTCGAGAACTTTGGTGTTGGCACCCAGCAGTGCCCGGTCGTCGGCGAGCATGGTCTCGAGCACCGATTGCCACCACGCGAGTTCGAGCTCGGTGGCCACTCGCTCCGCGGGCACGTGGCGCACCGACAAGTCGGCGAGCAGCGGGTCCAGGTTCAGCTCGCGAAGGGTGGCGAGCAGCGCGGTGCGCTCCTGCAGGTTGGCGAGCACTTCCGACTCGGCCGCGAGCCCGGAGAGGGTGTATGTCAGCTGAGCGACCGGCAGTAGCGCCAGCGACGACTGCTTGCCGGCGCGCGCCAGCGGCGCGTCGAGGCCGGCCAGGTCGGACGCGACGCGCTGGTAGGCCACCTGCACGTCGGCGATACCGACCGGCACCTGCGGCGGGGCGCCCGCCTCGGCGAAGCGCTGCCACAGGGTGCGCTGCTGCTGGATGCGCCGCAGCGCCTCGTTGAGGTCGCTCACGTGCACGCCCGGTCGCACGTACTCCAGCGCCAGCTTGCGCAGTCTCCTGCGGTTGGCTCCGGACATCTGCGGAGCATCCTTGCGGCCGGAGGTCGCGGCGATCAGTTCGGTGATGGGCCGATCGAATACCGCGGGAAGGAACTTGTCGAGCGTCTCGCGCAGTTCCGCGAGCAGGCGGAGGTAGACGCCGAGCTCGGCGATGGTCTCGAACGGGCGCAGCCGAGTGCCGCCGATCAGTCGGTTGGCCCGATCGAGCAGCCGGGGAAGCTCGATGCTGGAGAGCTTCTTGGCCAGTTGGTGGGCGCCGGTTGCCTCCGCCGTGCTGTCGAACGACGCACCGTACCACGGCGAATCCGCCGGTCCGTAGCGGAACTCGCCGAGCGCTGCCGCCTTGATCAGGGTCTGCGCCGCAGCCTCACGCTCTTTCGCAAGCGCTTCTATCGAGCGTCGGTCGAGACGCGCCGTGGTCGCCGGCGGCGTCGGCAGCAGTGCAAGCCGAGCAAGTTCTTCGAGTGCGTCCAGAACGCTCACGCCGAGCGCGGGGTCGCGTCGCGTGAGCGCGGCACGGTAATCGTGCAGCACTTTGCGCAGGCGCACCAATGCGTCGTCGACCTCGGCGACGTGCGGTTGAGTGGCCTTCTCGTCACGGGTGATCGACCGGATCAGGTCGCGCCGCAGGGTGCGGGGAGTGACCGCGAGCCCGTCCAAGCCGATCTGTTCGAGCCGGTGAACGATGCCGTCCAGACTCGACCTGCGCGGGCTGACGACGAGCACGCGCTTGTGCGCGGCGACGAGCGCACCCAGTGCGTTGACGATGGTCTGCGTGCCACCGGTGCCGGGCAGGGTCTTCACGACGATCGAATTGCCCGCCGCGATCTGAGCGATCACGCCGTCTTGCTCTTCGTCGGCATCCAGCAGCAAGGTGTCCGTCGACGGCGGCCGCTCGTCCTGCGGAACGATCTCGACCGGGCGATAGGCCTCCTCGACCATGCGCCGCGAACTCGGGTTCCCCGCCAATGCGTTCAACACCGGGTGATCGAGGTCTTTCGCCTCGGCGCTCATCGCACCGGCGACATCCGCGAACGACGAGACGACCAGGCGAGGCTGCACGGTGAACGAGGTGAGGTGGCTGGTCAGTCCGCGTAGCCGGTCGATCACGGGTTGCGGCTTGAAGACGCCGTTCGACTCGGAGAGCGCGACGAACGCCTCGGCGTCGAGCGTGATCTGGAACTGGTCGTGCAGCGCCCGTGCCAGTTCAGGGTTGAGCACCGCCTTGCCGCGCAGCTTGAGCTCGAAATCCCTGCCGTAACGCCGGATCGCGACCGGGCGCAGCAACACGGGAGCGCAGAACTCGTCGCCTTCGAAGCGCCACCGGGCAAGTCCGATCGCCAGTTGCACCGCGTCGATGCCGCGCACCGAGCGCAGTTCGATGCCCTTGGCGCTGATCGCGCTCGCGGCGACCTTCGCGTTGCGCAAGGCCAACTCGTCGCGGATCAGGCTGGAGAGCAGCGTCGTGCGCCCCATGATGAATTGCGGCAAGCCACCCGGATGCGTCGTGGAGAGCTCGATGCGTGTGCGGGCGCTGTCGACGAAGTGCAGCAGTGGCGATCGGCCGCCGATGGCGGCGATCTCGGCGCGCCACCGCTGCCAGACCGGTTCTGCGATGTTGCCCGCCTTAAGGTTCGGATCTCCCAGGCTCAGGGTGTGCGGGGAGGTGGTGTTGCGGAGGTTCATCGCCTCGTCCTCCGCGCTGAGCGACATCTCATCGTCGGATGCCTGCCGTCTGTCCACTCGCCACACACCGACACCCTATGCGCGGGCAGGCGGTTCCCCCGGGAAATCGGGCGAGTTTCGCACGGAATAGGGCTTCTGGGCACGGCCGCCGCTCCTGCCGCGGCGTTTCTCAGTCGGTGCCGAGGTCGAACGCGGCTGCCTCGTTCGCGGCATCCGTCGCGGCCCCGAGCCCGCCATGGCCGCTGTCGTCACCGGCCGTGATCTCGGCCGACTCGCCCGAGACCAGATCCCCGACCAGTGCGGCGGTGGCGCCGCCGACGATGCCGAGCCGGGCGTACTGCTCGAGCCGGGCGCGCGAATCGGCGATGTCGAGGTTGCGCATCGTCAGTTGGCCGATGCGGTCTTCCGGCTCGAACGCGGCGTCGCCGACGCGCTCCATCGACAGCTTGTCCGGGTGGTAACTGAGGGCGGGCCCCCTCGTGTCGAGAATCGTGTAGTCATCGCCGCGGCGCAGCCGCAGCGTCACCTCACCGCTCACCGCAGATCCGACCCACTTCTGAATCGACTCGCGCAGCATGAGTGACTGCGGGTCGAGCCACCGGCCCTCGTACATCAGTCGCCCGAGGCGGCGCCCCTCGTTGTGGTAGCCGGCGACGGTGTCTTCGTTGTGGATGGCGTTCAGCAGTCGCTCGTAGGCGATGTGCAGCAGCGCCATGCCGGGCGCCTCGTAGATGCCACGGCTCTTCGCCTCGATGATGCGGTTCTCGATCTGATCGCTCATGCCCAGACCGTGCCGGCCGCCGATGGCGTTCGCCTCCAGCACGAGAGCGACGGCATCCGGGAATTCCGTGCCGTTCAGCGCAACGGGACGTCCTTCGGCGAATCGCACCGTGACATCCTCTGCAGCGATCTGGACGTCGTCTCGCCAGAAGGGCACACCCATGATCGGTTCGACGATGGTCACCCCGGTGTCGAGTTGCTCGAGCAGCTTTGCCTCGTGCGTCGCGCCCCAGATGTTCGCGTCGGTCGAGTACGCCTTCTCCACCGATGCCCGATAGGGCAGATCGCGTGCCTGCAGCCACTGGCTCATCTCGGTGCGTCCGCCCAGCTCGCCGACGAAATCGCGGTCGAGCCACGGCTTGTAGATGCGCAGGCGCGGGTTGGCCATCAGGCCGTAGCGGTAGAAGCGTTCGATGTCGTTGCCCTTATAGGTGCTGCCGTCGCCCCAGATGTCGACCCCGTCGTCCATCATGGCGCGCACCAGCAACGTGCCGGTGACCGCGCGGCCCAGCGGGGTCGTGTTGAAGTAGGTCTTGCCGCCGGAGCGGATGTGGAACGCACCGCATTGCAAGGCGACCAGGCCCTCTTCGACCAGGGCGCTCTTGCAATCGACCAGCCGCGAGATCTCTGCGCCGTACTCGATGGCGCGACCGGGCACCGCTTCGACGTCCGGCTCGTCCGGCTGCCCGAGGTCTGCGGTGTAGGTGCACGGCACCGCGCCCTTCTCGCGCATCCAGGCGACGGCGACGGAGGTGTCGAGGCCTCCGGAGAAGGCGATGCCGACGCGTTCGCCGACGGGGAGGGAGGCAAGGACCTTGGACATGGTCCCAAGTTTAAGGGGAGCGGCATGCCCGCTCGCGCCAGTGCGAGCGGGATGCCTCCCCTGAATGGGGAGTTCTCCCCCCTTTGCCATCAGAGGAAACTGAGCATATGTCATCTACCGCAGCACCCGACGCACCGCTGAGGTTTCGCAACCCACCGGGATGGCCGCACCCGACGCCCGCCTGGGTGGCCGAGCACCAAGGATGGCAGCCGCCATCCAAATGGACACCGGTGGCCGGCGCGCCCCACGCCCCGCACAACTGGGTCTTCTGGGAGCACAACCCCGGCGCCTGGTCCAACGCGACGCGGCGCTTCACCGCGGCCGCGCGAGCGGGCGCCGTCGCCGGCTGGACACTGGCGAGCATCGGCGTGATCCTGTCGGCGGCAGCCGTGCTCACCGCAACGCCGTGGGCGATGATCGTCGCGGCCGCGATCGCTGTGGTCGGCACGATCGGCGCACTGGCCGGGCACGTCAGTCTGCGACAGGCGAACAAGCGCGCATACCTGGCGGTTGCACTCGCGTCGCGGCAGGCCGCACGCGGTCGTGCGCACCACGAGGAGTATCTGGGATCGGTGCGGATCGCTGCATAGGAATTTACTCACCATCGGCCGGAACCTGCGATTGAATGACTGAATGGATGCCTTCACCCGGCCGGGTCGAGCACGCGTCGGTACCGCGGGCTGGAGCAAGCCCGCATGGAAGGGGCACTTCCATCCCGTCGGCCTGACGGCATCCCGGGCGCTGCAGTTCACCGCCGCGCGACTCTCGACGATCGAGCTGAACGCAACGTTCCACGGGTTGCGGTCGGTCTCCGACTTCCGTGGCTGGCACGAGAAGACGCCGAGCGACTTCAGCTTCAGCGTCAAGGGACATCGCGCGGTGACCTTCGATCGCCGGGAGTGGAACCGCGAGCAGCGCCTCGCCGCCTTCTTCGCGTCGGGAGTGCTGCACCTTCGCGGCAAGCTCGCGGCCATCATGTGGCAGTTCGACGAAAGCCACGAGTTCGATCCGGCGTTCATCGAGGAGTTCCTTACGGCTCTTCCGCGCACCGTCGCCGACACCCGAAGCCTCCTGAGCAGGCGCTCCGCGTCAGCGTCGCGCGATGCGGCGGCGCAGAATGCCGTGCCGGACGACGTGCGGGAGGATGCGCTGATCCGATACGCCGTCGAGGCGCGGCATGCGAGTTTCGGGTCCTCGGCGTTCCATGAGCTGTTGACGCGGTACGAGGTCGCCGCAGTGCTGAACACGGCACCAGGACGGCCCGACCTCGACCCCTGCACCTCGGACTTCGTCTATCTGCGGCTGCACGGGTCGGCCGAGCACTTCCCCGACGGCTACGACGACGAAGCGTTGGACGCATGGGCCGAGCGCATCGCCGGCTGGACCGACGGCTCGGGATGCCCCGACGCACGGCCGCGGGATGTGTTCGCCTACTTCACCAACCGCGACGGGTGGCATCCGCCGCTGGATGCCGAGCGGCTACAGGGCCGCCTGCGCGGCTGAGCGGCGCCCGGGCCGGCGGTGCCGAGGCGATTGCGCAGAACGTGTGCGTGCTCGTGCCCGACCTAAACTGAGCCAGTGCCGCACCCCGCGCTTCCAGAACAGACCGTCCCCACGCTCCAGCACGTCGCCGACCGCGCCGGGGTCTCACGGGCAACGGCGTCCCTCGCGCTCGCGGGCAAGGGACGGATGATGGAGGCGACTCGGCAGCGCGTTCGGGATGCGGCGGCCGAACTCGGCTACGTGGCGAACCCGACGGCCCGTGCCTTGCGCACCGCTCGTTCGGGCGCGGTCGGCCTCTACGTCCCGGATCACACGCTGAGCTTCCGCTACTACATGGATGTGGCGTTCGGCGCTGTCGAACGCGCCCAGCAGGAGGACTTGCTGGTCACCCTGATGCCCACCGTGTACATGCCGAAATCGGGCATCCTCGATCATCTCGACGGTTTCATCATGATCGACCCGCTCGACGGCGATCCGATCGCCGAACGGCTCCTCTCCGGTCGGCGTCCCGTCGTGAGCGGCGAAGGTGCGCCGAAGGGAATGCCCGACCCGGTAGCGACGGTGTTCTCTGATCACCGGGCCGGCATCCGCCTGCTGCTCGATCATCTGTGGCGCGAAGGAGCCCGCCGACCGGCGTGCATGCTGCCGGAGGGCGTCATCGCCTGGGGACGTGAGATGCGGGAGGGCTATGAGGCCTGGTGTGCGGAAAAGAAGATAGAACCTCGGATGGTCTTCAGCGCCTTCCACACCACGCAAGATGAACTGCGCCGGCTGTGCGACGACCTCGTGCTCAACCGCGCCGGAACGGATGCGATCATCACGAGTGTCGAAGGCACGGCGATCATCGCGCTCGACTCGATCCGGGCCGCCGGCCTGCGGGTACGCGACGACATCCTTCTCGCCAGCTATGTCGACAGCGACCCGCTCGCGACCGTGCAGCCCTCGGTCACCGCGTTGGATCTGAATCCGCGAGAGTTCGGGCGTCGTTGCCTCGAGGCTCTTGCCGCTGCGATCGACGGCTCGGGAGAGCCGGGCGAACGGATCGAAGTGCCCATTTCGATAGCGGTCCGCGAGTCGTCGCAGCGCGCTCGGCCTTCAGGCGCTTAGCGCTCAGGCGCCTCGCGCTCAGGGACATTGGCTAATCGATTTTGCGCAAGGCGCGATCGGGTGCATAATCGATTCACCTTATCCCGAGGTAGCTGACAACGTCGTCTCAAGGAGCCTCATGAAACCCACCGAACTGTCGATCGAACCGGATCGGAGTCGGAGCGCGACGGCCGCAGCGTCGCCGGCTCCCCGCTCCGAAGGCCTGCGCAAGAACGCTCTGGGAACCTGGGGCATCGTCTTCATGGTGATCTCGGCCGCGGCTCCCCTCACCATCGTGGCCGGTGTCGCCCCGCTCGCCATCCTGATCGGCGGAGTGGGCGCGCCCATCGTGTACACCCTCGCCGGCGTGATTCTGGGCATTTTCGCGATCGCGTTCATGGCGATGACCCGGTACGTCAAAGCGCTCGGCGGCTTCTACACCTACATCACGCACTCTCTCGGCAAAGTGGTCGGGCTGGGCTCGTCGTTCGTCGCGCTCGTGTCGTACAACGCCTTGCAGATCGGCCTCTACGGCCTTCTCGGGGCGCAGGGCCACGACCTGTTGAAGAACGAGTTCGGCATCGAGGTCCCTTGGTGGGCCATGGCACTCCTGGGGATCTTCGCGGTCTTCTTCGTCGCCTATTGCGGCGTCGACATCGGAGCGAAAGTGCTCGGCGTGCTCCTCGTCTGCGAGTCGTTGATCCTTGTGCTCTTCGCGATCGCGGTGCTCGTCCAGGGCGGCGCCAGGGGCATCACTTTGGGCTCCTTCAGCCCGAGCGCGCTGTTCAGCCCTGGCATGTTCGTGATCATCGGCTTCGGCTTCGCCGCATTCATGGGTTTCGAGTCGACCGCGCTCTATCGCGAGGAGGCGCGCAACCCCAACCGCACCATCCCCCGCGCCACCTACATCTCGGTCGCATTCATGGCCGTCTTCTACGGCTTCGTGATCTGGTCGGTGATCATCGCCGTCGGCGAGACGAACGCTCAGGCTGCCGCAGGCAAAGACACCGCGGGACTCGTTTTCGCGCAGGCGAACCACTACCTGGGAGCCTGGGCAGAACTGGTGATGTACCTCCTCATCCTGACCAGCGTCTACGCGTCGCAGCTCGCCTTCCACAACGCGATCAACCGCTACACCTACTCGCTGGCCCGCGACCGGGTGCTTCCGCGCATCCTGCACCGAACGAACCCGAAAACCGGGTCACCGTACGTCTCCGGAGTCGTGCAGACCGTGCTCGCCGTGATCGTGGTCGCGATCTTCGCCCTGGCGAACGGCGACCCGTACCTGCAGCTGCTGCTCTGGGTGAACAGCCCGGGTCTGATCGGCATCATCCTGCTGCAAGTGATCACGTGCGTCGCGGTCGTGGTGTTCTTCGTGCGCCGCCGCGGCCTGCCCCGCGCGTGGTACGTGATCCCGTGCGCGGCGGTGGCCGGCGTCGCCCAGATCGTGGTGCTCTACGTGCTCTGCTCATCCATCGACCTGCTCACCTCCGGGGGCCCCATCATCGACACCATCGTGCTCGTGGCCATCCCCATCACCTTCCTCGTCGGCGTCGTCCTCGCATCCATCTGGAAGCGCACCCGTCCCGGGATCTACGCCCGCATCGGCGGAACGGCCGTGCAGGATCCGGCAGACACGGCGGATGCGGATGCGAACCTCGCCGAGGGCGAACATGCCTGAGCCGGTCGATCTCATCGTGCGCGCCGGCACGGTGCTGACGCCCCGGGCGATCGCCGGGGACCCCGACGATGCCGCATTCGTCGCGATCAGCCACGGCGACATCGTGCACGTCGGCACCGCGTCGCAACTGGCCGAGTGGAGCGCGTCGGCCGATCGCCTCATCGATGTCGGCGACGCGACGTTGACGGCAGGCCTTGTCGACGCGCACATCCACCCGATCTTGGGCATCGAGATGGCCCGCGGGCTCGATCTTTCCGGGATCATCCGTCGCGATGACGCCCGCCGAGCGCTCGCCGACTACATCGCCGCGCGGCCCGACAGCGACGACGACTGGATCGTGGGCTGGGGGCTCGACCCTGCGGTCTTCGAAGGCGCCGCATTCGACAACACCCTCTTCGACGGCATCGCCGATCACCGACTGGTCTACCTCACCCTGTTCGACGCGCACTCAGCGCTCGTCTCGCGTCGCGCGCTGGAAGCCGCCGGCGTGACCGGGCGAGAAACCTTTCAGGACTCGTCTCACGTCGGGGTCGATGAGTCCGGCTCTCCGAACGGGATGCTCTTCGAACTGTCGGCGCAGGAGCTCGTGCACACCCTGCTCCCCCGGCTCGGCTTCGACGAACGAGTCGATGCGACGGCGGCACTGTTCCGCAGCATGGCGGAAACCGGGCTGACCGGCGGTCAGATGCTGGACCTCGGCGCCGGCGACACGTTCGAGATCCTGGAGGAGCTCGAACGTCGTGGCGACCTCGCCATACGCCTCCGAGTATCGCCCTGGATCATGCCCGGGCACACACCCGACGACCTCGAACAGCGTGCGGCGCTCCAAAGCCGTTCCGGACGCCGATGGCATGTGGCCGGCATCAAACTCATGATCGACGGCACGGTCGACAACGGCACAGCGTGGCTGTTCGAGCCGGACAGCCACGGCGAATCGACGGAGTCGCTGTGGCTCGACCCCGCCGAGTACGCGTCGGCGCTCGCGTTCTTCCATGCACGCGGCATCCCGACGGCCACCCACGCGATCGGCGATCAGGGCATCTCGTTCGTCGCGCGCACGATCGGAGCCCAACCCGCGAACGGAACCGTGCACCGCATCGAGCACATCGAGACGCTGCCCGACAGCGTGCTCGAGGAGATCATCTCCTCCGGCGCAGCGGCCAGCATGCAGCCCACCCACTGCGCCCTCTACGCGCGCGCCGACCAGACCGACAACTGGTCGCAACGGCTCGGTCGGGAACGCGCTGATCGTGCCTGGCGTATCCGGGATCTGCGCGACCGCGGCGCAATTGTCGCGCTCGGCTCCGACTGGCCGGTCGCCCCGTTCGACCCGCGGGAGATCATCGCGGCCGCCCAACTCCGACGCCCGGCTCGACGAACCGATGTCCTTCCGGTGCATCCCGATCAGAGCCTCACCGCCGCGAGAGCGCTCGAAGGCTACACGAGCCAATACTGGGCTTCGGTCGGCGAAACCGGCGGCACGATCTGCCGCGGGGCGCGCGCCGACCTTGCGGTGTTCGCCCACAATCCGTTGTCGACTGAGCCGGATGCGTTCGCCGGTTCGCCCGTGCTCCTCACGATCGTCGGCGGCGAAGTCGTGGTCGACCACACCGCCTGACCCGACAGCGCCGGCGCGGCCCGCCCCCGCTTACTTCTTCAACTCGGAGACCAACGTGTTCTGCAGTGTGGTCAGCGCCTCTTTCGGCGTTGCCTTCAGCGACAGCACACTCTGAGCGAACGTGGTCATCGCCGGTGTGCTGTCGACGAGGGAGACGTTCGCGAACAATGCATCGCCGCCCGGCGCCGCCCACGTCTTACAGATCGGCTGCCACACCTTGATCATCTTGGCCGCATTGGCGTCGGCCTGGAATTCCTTCGTGGCCGCGATCGATTTGAGCACCGGGAGGCCGATTCCCGTGTTCTTGGTCCAGAGCGGCGACATGTTCTTGTAGTAATAGGTCAGGAACGCCTCGGAACCCTTCTGGCTCGGTGTGTTCTTGTACATCATGATGTTGTTCGGAAAATACAGCGCGCCCTTCTTGCCGTTCGCTGAGGTCAACGGGTCACCGACGAACATGTCGGGCCCCACTTCGCCGCCGACCTGTTGCGCGAGTCCCGGGCTTTCAAAGCCCATCGCGAACTTGCCGGCCTTCCACTGCGAATATGCGTTGTTCGTCGAATAGCCGACGCTTCCCGGGTCCATGTACCCCTTGTGGATCATCTCCACCACGAAGTCCAGGGCGTCGGTGTTCTCCTGCGTGACGCAATTCGGTCTTTGCTCTGAGTCGAACAAGCCGCCTCCGTTATTGATCAGGAGGCCGACGAGGATCTGGAATCCGTTGCCCTGCGGACCCGAGGCGATTCCGAACCCGTATGCTCCTACCTTCTTCAGCGCCTCGCAGGCGTCCAGGTATGACTGCCAGTCCGTAGGCGGCTCGACTCCGGCCTTCTGGAGAAGCGCCTTGCGGTACCACAGCACGCGCATGTCGAGGTTGTAGGGAATGGCTGCATAACCGTCGGGCGTACGCATCGTATCGATGACCCCGGGGAGGAAGTCGTCATAGAGACCGTTCTTCTTCCACGAGTCGAACAGCGAATCGGCGTACGCGATGTGGTTCTCCTTGGCGAACTGGAATGCCTGCGTGCCGCTGCCACTGCTGACCGCCGGTCCGGTGTTGGACGCGACGGCAGTGGCGAACGTTGACGTGAAGTTGGCCCATTGAACGGATTGATAGGTCGCCGGCGGAAGCCCGTCCGCCGCCTTGTACGCGAGCGTGATCTTCTTGTCCAACGGGGCGAACGGCACCGCACCCCATGGCATGTTCCAGAATTTGATGGGTTTCTGACTCGATCCGCCGGACGAACAAGCGGCGAGGGCTGCCAGGACACCAGCCCCTCCAACGCCGGCAAGAAGTCCTCGCCTTGAGATCGTGGTGAAGTGCTCAGCCATGGTTCTCCTCCATCCAGCAGCTTCGCTGGGTCGTCGTTCCGCCCGGGCTCGATTCGATCGGGGGATGCCTATTTGCGCAATTTATGCATTTGTTTTCGCTTCCTGCATATTCTTACATCAAACAATTCGGGGAGACAAGCGCCGAATCGGGCCGCTCAATTTGCGCAAACTCTGCCCTGGAGAATAGTGTCATGGCATGCCGCAACCGAGGAGCTCCCGTCGCGTGACCTTGTCCGCGGTCGCTACCGCGGCAGGAACAAGCATTCCGACGGTTTCAAAGGTTCTGCGCGGCGGCACGGATGTGTCGCAAGTAACACGTGACCGAGTGTTCGAGGCGGCGCAGGCCG
Source organism: Humibacter sp. (assembly GCA_035564555.1). Classification (GTDB taxonomy): domain Bacteria; phylum Actinomycetota; class Actinomycetes; order Actinomycetales; family Microbacteriaceae; genus DATMTS01. The sequence goes on along the minus strand of DATMTS010000039.1, from coordinate 11,148 downwards.
TCGGATACGTCAGGCGCGGCACATCGGTTCGCTCGACGGACTTTTCACGCTCGGAGCCCCTTCAACTCATCGACCTCGTCGTCAATCATGTTGCGGGCACGTGGCCGAACAGTGTGCTGACCGGCGTTGAAGACGCCGCATCTGCCGCGAACGTCGACGTCGTGATCACGCTGGCACGAGGCGCAGCGGACTGGGTGCCCCGGCTGCTGCGACGACCTTCTTTGGGCGCGATCATCGTATTGGTCGACCCATCACGGGCGCAGTTCGCTGCACTGCAGACCGCGGGCGTTCCGATCGTGATGGTGGATCCGATGAGTCATCCGCAGGTGAATGTGCCGTCAGTCGGTGTGACGAATTGGGATGGAGGCCGCTGCGCCGCCGAGCATCTGCTCGCTCTGGGTCATACCGACGTCGGGATCCTCGGCGGAGGACGCTTGCACCAGTACAGCCAGGCGCGCATCGACGGATTTCGCACCGCTTTCGAGACGGCCGGCGTTCGGCGGCCCGAGCAACTGTCGTTCGCTGACTGGGATCGCACTCGAGCTCGCGAAGAGGCGCTTCGAATGCTCAGCGACGCAGACTCGCGGCCGACCGCGGTCTTCGCGTGCTCCGACGTCATGGCGCTCGGCGTCTACGACGCGGCTCGCGAGCTGGGGCTTCGCATCCCGACCGACCTGAGTGTTGTCGGCTTCGATGATGTACCTGAGGCGCAATGGGCGACTCCGCAGATGACGACGGTCCACCAGCCTCTCGCCGAGATGGGCGCTGCCTCGGTCAACGTCCTGCTGCAGTTGCGCGCAGGCATCTCCGGCAAGAAGTCCGTCCAGTACCCCCGCCTGGATCTGGCGACCAAGCTCGTGGTACGGGAATCGACGGCGGCACCCGGGCGCTAGTACCGCAGTCGCGGTACTAGCCGTGGAGGCCCGAGCAGGTCCGACTCGGGTAGATGACGGATCGATGTCCGGGTCATCGACCGGCTGCACCTGGCCCGCACCGCAGCGTGAAGCGCGCTGCAGCGCGGGCCGGGTTTCAGCCGATTAGCGGGCTCAGCCGACGATGAGGCCGGCGAGGTCCTCTTCCTCAGGCGCAGCCTTTTCGATCGCGGCCTTCTGCTGATCCGCGAGGCGCGTCTCGGCGGCAACGTCGATGTTGCGGGTGAAGAGCCAATACAGTCCGGCACCGATCGGCAGGCCGATGAACAGCGAGATGTCCACGCCTCCCATCGCCTTCGATGCGAATCCGGTATAGAAGTCTCCCAGGTCGAAGAACGGCGTCATGCAGACGAACGCGACGAGGTAGGCGGTGATTCCCGCCCAGCCCCAGCGGTGGTAGATGCCCGAAGGCTTGAAGATCTCCGCGATCGCGTAGTGACCCTTGCGCACGATGAAGTAGTCGGTGAGGTTGATCGCGGTCCACGGGATGAAGAAGTAGAGCACGAGAAACAGGAAGCTCTCGAAGTCCGCGGCGAAGTTGGTCGATGCGTAGAGCGAGAGCACGCCCGAGATCGCGGCCGTGATGGAGACCGTGACGATGCGGGTTCGCAACGTGGGTCGCACCTTCTTCAGGCTGTCGATCGACGAGATGAGGGTCAGCGATCCGCCGTACATGTTGAGGATCGTGACCGCGATGAGGCCGAATGCGAACACCAGCAGCGCGATGGTGCCGAAGCCGGGAAACAGACGATCCGCCACCGATTGGATGCCGGCCACCGGTGCCGAGGCATTGAAGCCCTTGACCGCAGCCGCAAGATACGCGCCCAGGATGATCATCCACGCACCGCCCACGGCGCTGCCCCAGAACGTCCAGCGAAAGGTCGTCTGCGTCGACGTGTCCGCCGGGAGGTAGCGAGAGTAGTCGGAGACGTAGATCGCCCAGGAGATCTGGTATCCGGCGACGACGCCCATCTGTGAGAAGAAGGCGAGCCCGTTGAACTGGCCGAGCGAGAAGGATCCCGCGGGGAGGTGAAGGTGAATCATCGCCGAGATGGTGAGCAGGCCCAAGACCACCACGGTGACGTAGGTGAGGTACCGCTCCATCTTGTGGATCAGGTCGTACCCGAACAGCGCAACCGCCGCCGCGACGATCGTCACGGCCCAGAACCAGAATGGTCCGCTGCTGGCGGACGCATGGATGGCCCCGATTATCGAGTCGCCGGCGAGCACAGTGTTGAAGATGTTGAACCCGGCGTACTGCAGGAACGCGAACAGCCAGACGAGCAATGCGCCGACGTAACCGAACTGAGGTCGCGACTGGATCATCTGCGGCAGGCCCAGCTTCGGCCCCTGCGAGGAGTGAGCAGCCATGAAGATCGTGCCGATGACCAGACCGACGACGATGGCGATGACCGACCAGATGAAGTTGCCGCCGTTCAGGAAGCTGACGACTCCCACCGCGAGGGTCGCGATTTGCGCATTGGCCATGAACCACAGCGGACCGATGTGCCATGCCTTGCCATGCCGCTCGTTCTTCGGCACGTAGTCGATCGAACGGACTTCGAGGCCTCTGCTCTTCACGGGGGGCATTGACTCACTCACGTGTTCTCCTTTGAGAAGTTGGTGGAAACTGCTAGATGCTTCGTGGTCGAGCCACAACGGCTTGGCTCCCCGCGCGTGACCATCACGCTAGTGCTCATCTTGGACCCCGGTACTGCGTTGATGACGGTCAATTCCCCTTTTCTGCCGACGTGTCGGGTCAGTTGTCGCCGGGCGACGCGACCGCGTCACGCGCACTCATGTTGCTACGTGGTCGGTGGTGAACTCTGGTGGTGCTCGATGATGGCGTGCAGCGCCGCGCGAAAGGCTGCTCGTCCTCCGGCATCCACCGGGGATAAGTACTCACCATCCAGTTCCTCGCGAACGAGGTGGTCGCGGGCGAGAATGTCTTGTCCGGCCTCGGTGAGCGAGACGCGATTCTTTCGCCGATCTGCGGGGAGCGGCACACGGGAGACCAGGCCGCGTTGTTCGAGAGTGTCGAGGAGTTGCGCCATGGTGGTGCGGTCCACGCCGAGTTCGACGGCGAGTTCCAGCTGGGAGAGGCCGTCGACGGCTTGAATCTGCGCGAGAGCACCGCATTCCCGTGCGGTCGCTCAGATCGATGATTCTCGTGACAAGCGGCCGGCTCGTAGGGCGGTTACCCGGCCCGCCCAGACACAGCCAGGAACCGGCAATCACGGTGCCGCCCGGCACTACGAGACGGCGTCTTCGAACACCTGGCTCCGCCCGCCCTCAAACACACAGCAGCCAACTTGGCCGTGAGGGCCGGGGCTAACGTCAAACCGCTGCAGCGATCTCCCGGGCACAAGACGGCGGCGATGACGCTCGACGCCTACGCCGACCGCTCAAACACGCTACACACTCGACGCCGCCCGGTTACTGAGATCGAGGGGCCTTCTCCATCGCAGCGCGTCGCGTGCAGGGGTTCGCCTCGCGCTACGTGGCGGTCAGGCCGTGGCCCGACTACTCACACCCCGTCTGGATGCCGTGATCCGTCTGGCGCACCACGTATGCCTGGCTGCTCACATCGCAGATAGCAGATACACCCAGGAGCGAAACGGTCTTTCCATTGGTGAAATTGCCGTTGTTCCCCGGGGCGTTGAGCAGAATCGAGTCTTCGGTTCCCGGAGTGATCTTGCCCCAGAAAGGAGGGAAGGTAGCGGGTCCGAAAACGGACGTGAGGCTCGGCAACCATACCCATCCTCCCTGCAACAGCGGTGCCTGGTAGGTCGTCGCCGGCGTCCACCCCTGCGGCGCGGGTCGGCTGACGTTCGCGCAGGAGTCGGCCATAGCCGGCGCAGCCGCGAGTCCCACCAGCGATACGGTCGCTGCTATCGCGAAGAGGATGCGGCCGCGAACGGACATCCCCTTCTTCTTCGTTAATTTTGATCCTTCGCGCATGATGACTCCCTCGCATCCAATGTTTCGACCACGCTCGACACGTGGTTAATGAGCAAATCTCAGGTTACGCCGCACACTCGTAGCCCTGTCAAGTTAATTCGGGACCGTGTGCCGATGCGTGTGGGTCCACCAAAGGGAGCTACCGGCAGGCCCGTCGATGATGTGCAGGAGTCCTGCGATCGGCGATGGCCTTCGCCTTGCGCCGCGTCAGCGGTTCCTCCCTTCCATCCATCGGTCGATGCCCCCGTCGAGGATGCGGACACCGCTGTAGCCTGCGTCGCGGAGGATTGTCGCGGCCGAGCGCGAGCGCGGACCGGCCTCGCAGTAGACGATCACGGGCGTCTCGAACGGCATTCCGTTGAGCGTGCCCTGTCGCCTGAGGCGGCTGAGCGGGGCAGAGCGCGACCCTGGGATCTGCAGGCGCGCGGACTCGTCCTCCTCGCGGACATCGACGAGTTCGAACTCGACGCGCCCCGACCTGCGATCATCCAGCAATGCGTTCAACTCGGTCACCGGGACGAGGTCGAAGCGGCCGGTGACGGGGTCCGCGACTGTGCACACTTCCGGGTCCGAGGCGAGCCGAGTGACCGGCGGCCGTGCCGGGTCGGTCCCAAGCTGAAGTTCCTGCCAGCGCACTTGCCCGAGGTCGAAGATCGAGAGTCGGCCGAGCAGTGGTCTACCGCTTCCCGTAACGAGCTTGACGACCTCGGCCGCCATCATCGACCCGGCGACTCCGCAGAGCATGCCGAGAACCCCGGCCTCGCCGCACGACGGGGCCGACTCCGGCGGGGGCGGGTCCGGGTAAAGGTCCCGATAGGTGGGCCCGTGCGTGTTCCAGAAGACGCTGACCTGGGCGCTGAAGCCGAGGATCGAGCCCCAGACGCACGGTTTTCCGGTAAGCGCCGCTGCGTCGGACACCAGGTAGCGAGTGGCGAAGTTGTCGGCGCCATCGACGACGAGGTCGTACTGTTCGAACAGTTCGATGGCGTTGCCGGTGGAAAGCCGCTCCGGATGACATACGACTCTGATCAACGGATTGACCGCGTTCAGGGCATCGCGGGCCGAATCGACTTTGAGCCGGCTGATGTCGGCGACGCCGTGGATGATCTGGCGCTGGAGGTTGCTTGCCTCCACACGGTCGTCGTCGATGATCCCGAGTGTTCCGATGCCGGCTGCGGCGAGGTAGAGGAGCACCGGTGAGCCGAGGCCGCCGGCGCCGACGACCAACACGCGGGCGTTCTTGAGTCGCCGTTGCCCGGCCTGACCGATCTCCGGAAGCAGGATGTGACGCGAATACCGATCGAGTTCTTCCGCTTCCAGGCCCAGCGCGGCATCGACGAGGGGCGCGAGCTTTGCTCCGAGCTCCGCCGTGGTCACAGGTCGGGCCGCCCTTCCATTGCAGAGGAAGCCAGCGAGGTTGTTCGCCGCGGAATCCGTCCCGACAGGGCGGCGAGGCGGCCGGCGATCACAGCATGCCGGAACGCCGTCGCCATCCCGGAAGGGTCTTGGGCACGGGTGACCGCCGTCGCCAGGAGGACCGCGTCGCAGCCGAGTTCCATCGCGAGCGCAGCATCCGAGGCTGTGCCGATGCCGGCGTCGAGGACGACCGGAACGCGCGCCCGTTCGACGATCAGCGAGATATTGTGCGGGTTCAGGATGCCCAGCCCGGTGCCGATCGGAGCGCCGAGCGGCATGACGGCTGCGGCGCCCAGCTCCTCAAGACGAAGGGCGAGGGCTGGGTCGTCGTTGGTGTAGGCGAAGACGACGAATCCGCGCGCCACGAGTTGTTCGGTGGCAGCGACGAGTTCCGCACCGTCTGGGAGGAGGGTGTCTTCGTCCGCGATCACTTCGAGCTTGATCCAGTTCGTCGCCAAAGCCTCCCGCGCCAGCTCGGCGGTCAGTATCGCCTCTCGTGCGGTGAGACAGCCCGCGGTGTTGGGAAGCAGCCGGATGCCTTTGTCGCTGATCAGCTGGAACAGCGAACCCTCCGAAGAAGGATCGTGACGGCGCATGGCGACGGTCGTGAGTTGTGTGCCGGAGGCGGTCAGCGCCGACCCGAGGCCGGCATGGCTGGGCGCACCACCGGTGCCCATGATCAGTCGCGACGTGAATTCGACGCCGTCGATGCACAAGATATCGCTGTTCATGCTCAGCCTCCCTGGGTCGCACTGACGATCTCGACCACGTCCCGATCGGCGAGTTCCTGCCGGGCCCAGCCTGCGCGGTGGATCACGACTGAGTTGACCGCGACGGCGATGCCGAAAGTGGTGCCGTCCGGCACACCCCCCTCGCTGGTGACGCGGACGCCGGTGAGTTCCTCGACGAGGTCGGCTACGGTGAGGCCCGCCCGAGTGCTTCGTGGTTGCCCGTTGACGGTGATCGTCATCGTCGGGATGTCCTTCCTGCCGCCGAGGCGGCGCCGGGCCGTGAGAATCTGTCGGGCCGGAATGCGTGCGAACGCGCGCCGGCGACCGGTCCATCGATCAGGTCGAGGCAGAGATCTGCCGCGGCAGGAGCCAGCAGCACCCCGTGTCGGAAGAAGCCGGTCGCCACGATCAACCCCGCGATATCCCCGCCTGCTGGCCCGCGCACCCTGCCCAGCAGGGGCACGTTGTCGGGAGTGGCGGGTCGTGCCCGCGCAGTGATCTCGATCAACTCGAGCTCGGCGACAGCGGGAAGCGTCTCCTGTGCATCGCGAAGGAGCCGATGGACACCGCCTGCCGAGACGCCGCGCAGGCCGTCCTCGCGTTGCGTCGCGCCGACGACCAGCGTGCCGTCAGCGCGGGGCACCAGGTAGACGCTCTCACCGTGCACCAGTCCGCGAATGGTCGCAGTGAGCAGTGGACGACGCCTCTTGGGCACCCGCAGCCGAAGGATGTCGCCGAAGACCGGTCGCACGGGCAGGGTGAGGCGCGTCGGGAGTTCACCCATGGAGGTCGCGCCGGTACCGTTGGCGAGCACCACCTCCCCCGCCGCGACGATCGCGCCGCTTTCCAGCCGGACGCCGACAACGGGCGAGTCCGGGTCGACCGCATCCCTGTGGACGAGTGCGGTCGCGCGCTCATGCACGATCTCGGCGTCCTCGGCGCAGCTGAGTTCCTCGAGCAGGCGTGCGGCGAGAACTCGGGGATCGATCTGGTGATCGCCTTCGATGCAGTACGCAGAGCTCACACGCGGGCTCAGCAGTGGTTCCCGGGACCGCGCCTCGCGCGTGGTCAGCGGCTCGACAGGCAGGCGCCACCGGCGGTGTGCCGCGTGCAGGTCGGCCAGCGCCTGCCGATCCCCGTGATCGACCCCCACCAGCAGCGTCTCGGTGGCGAGGTATCCCGTGGCCTCGCCCACCGTCGAGCGCTCCGGCGTGAGCTGACGCACGAACTCGGGATATCGGGATGCCGACTCCAGCATCAGCGGCAGGAGATCGTCTTCCTGATAGTGGTACTCGCTGACCGGGGCCAGCATCCCGGCCGCCGCGAAAGTCGCACCCCGGGCCGGCGCCGGATCGATCAGCCGCACAGACCGTCCACGCTGTACCGCCCTCCAGGCGATGCTCAAGCCGATGATGCCGCCCCCGATGACGGCGAGGTCCGCGACAGGTCGACCGGAGCGAACCGGAACCGCCGATACGCTGACCTCATGTCCCTCGCCGCCGCCCGGCTTTACGTCTGCACCGACGCGCGCACCCGGCGCGGCGACTTCGCCGACTTCGTCGACGCCGCCTACGCCGGCGGTGTCGACATCATCCAGTTGCGCGACAAGACCATCGAGGGCGGCCAGGAGCTCGAGATCCTGAACGTACTCGCCGAGATCGCCTCCCGGCACGGCAAGCTGTGGTCGGTCAACGACCGAGCGGACATCGCCCGGGTCACCGGTGCTCCGGTCCTCCACCTCGGCCAGAACGATCTTCCAGCGCGCATCGCACGCACGGTCGTCGGACAGGAGATGAGGATCGGTCTGTCGACCCACAGCATGGAACAGGTCGACGCCGCGCTCGGAGCGGACGGCTTGGACTACTTCTGCGTCGGGCCGGTCTGGGCGACCCCGACCAAGCCCGGTCGCCCCGGCGTCGGGACCGAGCTCGTCCGCTACACCGCCGCGCAGGTAGAGCGCCGAAGCTCCTCCCGCCCGTGGTTCGCCATCGGAGGCATTGACCAGACGAACATCCACGAGGTGGTCACGGCCGGAGCTGAACGCGTGGTCGTCGTACGAGCGATCACCGAAGCAGACGACCCCGCCGAGAGCGCCCGGCGCCTGCGTGCCGCGCTCCCCGCCGTCACGACTGTTCGTCCGAGCTAGCGTCCCGGTCGCTCGCACGGCGGGCCCCCCGACATCCGGGGGAACCATCCCCGCCACCTACTCGCGGCCGAGCGTCGGCGCGGGCAGGTAGACCTTCCCGCCGGATTCCGCGAACTCTGCAGACTTCGCCGCCATCCCGGCCACGCGCTGCTGCTCCGTGACTCCGCCGAACTGGTCGCGGATGTCCTGCGAGATACGCATCGAGCAGAACTTCGGGCCGCACATCGAGCAGAAATGCGCGGTCTTCGCCGGTTCGGCGGGCAGCGTCTCGTCGTGGAACTGCTCCGCGGTGACAGGGTCGAGCGACAACGCGAACTGATCACGCCAGCGGAACTCGAACCGCGCCTTCGACAGAGCGTCGTCGCGCGACCGCGCGCCCGGATGCCCCTTGGCCAGGTCCGCGGCATGCGCGGCGATCTTGTAGGTGATGACGCCGGTCTTCACGTCGTCTCTGTCCGGGAGGCCGAGGTGCTCCTTCGGCGTCACGTAGCAGAGCATCGCCGTGCCGTAGCGGGCGATCTCGGTCGCGCCGATCGCTGAGGTGATGTGGTCGTAGCCGGGCGCGACATCGGTGACCAGCGGGCCCAGTGTGTAGAACGGGGCGCCGTCGCACAACTCCTGCTGTCGTTCGACGTTCTCCCGCACCAGGTGGAACGGCACGTGGCCCGGACCTTCCACCATCACCTGCACCTCGTAAGCCCGGGCCCGCTTGGTCAGCTCCGCGAGGGCGTCCAGCTCGGCGAACTGGGCGGCGTCGTTCGCGTCCGCGATCGACCCCGGCCGCAGTCCGTCACCCAACGAAAAGGCGACGTCGTACTGGGCGAAGATCTCGCAGAGCTCGTCGAAGTGCGTGTAGAGGAAGTTCTCCTGGTGATGGGCCAGGCACCAGCCGGCCATGATCGACCCCCCGCGGGAGACGATTCCGGTCATCCGCTCCGCGGTGAGGGGGATGTACCGCAAGAGGACTCCGGCGTGCACCGTCATGTAGTCGACGCCCTGCTCGCACTGCTCGATGACGGTGTCGCGATAGACCTCCCAGGTCAGCGCGGACGCGTCCCCGTTCACCTTCTCGAGAGCCTGATAGATGGGAACGGTACCGATCGGCACCGGGGAATTCCGCACGATCCACTCGCGGGTGGTGTGGATGTCGTCCCCGGTGGAGAGATCCATCACCGTGTCGGCACCCCACGTGGTCGCCCACTGCAGCTTGGCGACCTCTTCGGCGATCGAGCTCGTGACCGCCGAGTTGCCGATGTTGGCGTTGATCTTGACCAGGAATGCCTTGCCGATGATCATCGGCTCGGACTCCGGGTGGTTCACGTTGTTCGGGATGATCGCCCGCCCCGCCGCCACCTCGGAGCGGACCAGTTCCACATCGCAGTTCTCCCGCAACGCGACGAAACGCATCTCCGGCGTGATGACACCGTCGCGGGCATAACGCATCTGGGTGACCGTGCGCCCCGGCTTCGCCCGACGCACCGGCGGCTTCGCGCCCCGCCACTCGGCCGACGCGGCGCCGCGTCGGATCGCGGAGCGGCCATCATCGTGGAGGCTGCGCTCACGGCCCGGATACCCCTCGGTGTCACCGCGCTCCACGATCCACTTCTCGCGAAGCGGAGGGAGCCCGACGACCGGATCGCTGCCCGGACCTTCTGTGCGATACACGGCCACCGGCGGGTTCGGCGTCCCGTCCGGCGAGACGTCGAGCGCGATCTCCGTGACCGGTACGGCGAGGCCGTGCTCCTCGTCGTGCCGATAGGCGAGCGAACGCGATGAACGGACTGATTCCATGGAGGAGTCTCCTACTTCCTTCGCCGGCATTACCCGGACAGGTTCGAACGGTCGCAGGCTGCATCAGCCCGATCTCAGCCCTTGCAAGGGCTCCCGTGTGGATGCGACGACGATACCGCACGATCCGCGGTCCGTCGAACCGAACCTGCTAAGGTCGCGCCGTGATCCCTCGCGTGCTCAGCATCGCCGGCACCGACCCGACCGGCGGCGCCGGCATCCACGCCGATCTCAAGAGCATCGCCGCGAACGGCGGCTACGGCATGGCCGTGATCACCGCCCTCGTGGCCCAGAACACCACCGAAGTGCGCGCGATCCACACTCCCCCGGCGGCGTTTCTGGCCGAGCAACTCGATGCCGTCAGCGACGACGTCACCATCGACGCTGTGAAGATCGGAATGCTCGCAACCGCCGAGAACGCGGTGATCGTCGCCGACTGGCTCGCCAGAACAGCTCCACCGGTCGTCGTGCTCGACCCGGTCATCAAAGCCAGCACCGGTCGCCCGCTCGGCACCGGCGACCTAGTGCAAGCGATTCGGGACCTGCTGCCGGCGTGTAGTGTCGTGACCCCCAATCTCGACGAGCTCGCGGCCCTCGCCGGGAAAGAACGTGCCTCGACCTGGGCGGCTGCGATCGCACAGGCGCAACGGCTCTCCGACCGCTTCCAGACCGCCGTGCTCATCACAGGAGGCCACCTCGGAGGACGCACGTCGCCGGACGCGCTGGTGGACGCGCAAGACACACTTGGAACCGGTGAAGCCGTTCTCGAATGGACAGCGCCGCGGATCGCGACGGCGAATACGCATGGCACCGGCTGCTGCCTCTCCGCGGGCCTCGCCACGAACCGGGTCAGGCTCGGCGACTGGGCGCATGCCATTCGAGCAACGAAATCCTGGATCACCCAGAGCCTCATCACCGCCGACGAACTGGACGTCGGCGCCGGCGCCGGTGCCCTCAACCACTTCAGCGAGGCATGGGAGCGCCTGAAGCTTCACGGGGCCGATCCTCGAAGAGCGCTTTCGGGCGGCTGAACGATGCGGGGCCGGTGCACCCACGACGAGATCCGGGCGCGCACAGTCGGGCGGCCCCGGTTACGGGCGGACCGAGCCCTGTCGGACAAGGGCTACCCCTCCAATGCCACCGGGCCTGGCTGCGGCAGCGGGAGATCGCCTCG